>NZ_JBBEGB010000007.1:0-330150 GCF_037402035.1 Paenarthrobacter sp. CCNWLY172 | reverse complement strand
AACCCCAGCCGAGCGCCTACGTGATTTACTACTAACCACCTAACCAACAGGTGTTGCAACGACTCCTAGAAACCGCCGGTTCGATTGGAACCAAGGTGACCTGCCGCCGTCGTAACGGTTTTAAGTTGTGCGTGGTGCGGGGCGGGAGATGGCTACTTCGCCAGGAAGCGCAGCAGGATCTCGTTGATCTCAGCGCCGTGCGTCCACAGCATGCCGTGGGGTGCGCCCTCGATCTCGACGTATTCGGCGGAGGGGAGCCGCTTGGTGAATTCCCGTCCGGTGGCGTCGATCGGCAGGATGCGATCGTCGGTGCCGTGAACGATCAAAGACGGGACGGTGACCTTCCCGATGTCGGCGCGGAAGTCCGTGAGCCATGAATCCACGACGGCGAAGGATGCGTACCAGGACGATCCTGCGGCGACATTCCACGAGTTTCGCAGGGCCTCCTCGCTGAGACGGTTGCCAAGGAAGTTATCGGTGTTGAAGAAGTCGTTGTAGAAGTTGGTGAACCAGGCGTAGCGGTCCTCGATGGCTGCGTTGCGAATGCCGTCGAACACGCTGGACGGGACGCCGGTGGGGTTGTCGTCCGTCTGGAGGAGGAAGGGCTCGAGGGATGCCAGGAAGGCGGCCTTCGCAACGCGGCCTTCGCCGTAGGTGCCGAGGTAGCGCCCTACTTCGCCGGTACCCATCGAGAAGCCCACCAGTACTGCGTTGTTCAGGTCCAGGGTTTCGAGGACTGTGTTGAGGTCGGCGGCGAAGGTGTCGTAGTCGTAGCCGGTGGTCGGCTTGCTGGACTTGCCGAACCCGCGGCGGTCGTAGGTGATGACGCGGTAGCCGGCGTTGAGGAGGGTTGCGGTTTGCTTCTCCCAGGAGCCGCCGTCCAGCGGGTAGCCGTGGATCAGGACTACGGGCTGACCTGTTCCATGGTCTTCGTAGTAGAGCTCGATGTCAGTGGTGTTTTCGGTGCCGACCTTGATGAAACCCATGATATTGTCCCTTTTCTGCGAGTAGAGAACGATCGTTCTCTTCTGGTGTTTACCATCGTAGAGAACGTTCGTTCTCTTTGCAAGTAGAATGGATGCATGAATGTTTCCGAAGTCCGCGAACGCATCGTTGCCACTGCTGACGAGCTCTACAATGCCAAGGGAATCCAGGCTGTTGGGATGGACGAGTTGCGTTCCGCTGCCGGGGTTTCGCTGAAGAAGCTTTACGGGGAATTCCCGTCAAAGAGCAGCATTGTCATGGCCGTACTGGAGTACCGGCATCAGTCCTGGACCGAAGGGCTGGACGCTACAGTCCAACAAGCCGGGGCGCCGCGGGAGCGGCTCCTTGCCATCTTCGACTACCTTGCCGGTTGGTTCTGCCAGGACTCATTCCGCGGGTGCGGTTTCATTAACAGCTTCGCCGAGCTGGGTGCCGTGAGCCCCGAGGTCGCCGAGTATGCGCGGAAGCACAAAGAATCATTCCAGGAATACGTCGCCCGCCTGGCGGTGGAGGCCGGTGCTCCGGGCTACTTGGCGCCGCAACTGGCCATCCTCGCCGAAGGCGCCCAGACGACAGCGGCCATCGCCGGAACGTCCGACGCCGCCGGGCAAGCGCGTCAAGCGGCTGAGGTCCTCATCGACGCGGCCTTGGGCGTCGCCTGGGCTGGATGAGGTCTGGCCGGATCTTGCCCGGCTGGAGGGGCGGGATAGCAGAACGGCGCTGCCGGGACTAGGCTTCTGGGATGCGCCGAACGGCGCATCAGGAAGAAGACCATCCGTGTTTGAAGTCCCCAGCATCCTGTTCCTTTCGGCAGGCGTTGCGGTGTTGGCCGCTGCTGTCTTGCCAAAGTTGTTGCGACGCATGCCGCTGTCCATGCCCATGGTCTTTCTTGGCAGCGGCATCCTCGCCTTCACCTTGCTTCCCGAGCTGCCGGACCCGGATCCCGTTCAGTATGGCGAGTTCACCACGCACCTGACCGAGATCTGCGTCATCATCTCCCTTATGGGGGCCGGTTTGGCGTTGGACCGGCCATTCCGTTGGCGTGGATGGTCCACCACGTGGCGCTTGCTCGGCATCGTCATGCCTTTGTGCATCCTTGTGATGACGCTCCTGGGGCTGTGGGTGCTGGGCTTGGGGCTCGCCGCGGCCATCCTCGTGGCAGCCGCGATCGCACCCACGGACCCTGTGCTGGCGTCGGAAGTGCAGGTTGGCAGGCCCGCGGACAGCGAGGAGGACCCGGACGAAGACGAGGTTCGTTTCGCCTTGACCTCCGAGGCGGGTTTGAATGACGGGCTTGCCTTCCCCTTCGTTTATCTCGCCATCCTCATCAGCCTCGTGGGGGCCTCCCCGGCCGGTTGGCTGGGGGAGTGGGTTGCTGTGGACGTTCTATGGCGAACTGTTGCCGGTGTGCTCATTGGGTACGGTACGGGCAAGTTGCTGAGCTTGGTCTTTTTCGCAGCCAAACGCAAGAGTTTTCGTTTGTCCGAGCATTCCGAAGGATTTGTGGCCCTGGCGGCGACGTTCCTGGCCTACGGTGCAACGGAGATGGTGTCCGGCTATGGGTTCGTTGCAGTTTTCATTTGCGCCTTGACCATTCGATCCGCCGAACGCAACCACGCGTACCACCAAGTGCTGCACAGCTATGTGGAGCAGTTGGAACGCCTCATGACAGTAGTGATCCTGGTCCTCCTTGGGGGCGCCATAGCCCGCGGCTTATTGGAGGGGATCGGCTGGGCGGAGCTGTTGGTCGCCCTGGCGTTCCTTCTGGTTGTCCGCCCCGTGGCCGGATGGATCGGGCTCATGCGCGGAAAGACCGGTCCCCGCGAACGCCTGGCTATTTCCTACTTCGGAATTCGCGGGATCGGCTCCCTGTTCTACGTTGCCTTTGCGCTGAGCCATGGAAACTTCGGGACAGAGGCCCGCGAATTGTGGGCCATGGTCGGTTTGGTAGTGGCTTTGTCGATCGTGGTACACGGCGCCACCACTGCGCCCTTGATGAATCGACTGGACCGTTTGCGCGTTGCCGAAGCGCGCAAACAACATGGCGACGAAGGCCGCGCACCAACCACTGCTGTCTAGGCATGAAACTCGTCGGCAGCCGTGGAAGACTGGACGCATGTCTCCCCGTCCCATGAAACCGCGACCCCAATCCCATGCCGTTGATAGTCAAGGCAAACCGCAGAGCAGCGGGCGGCGCCACCTCGCGCTGAGGCTCGACGACGCGTGGCTTGGTTTTCAGACACGTCTTGCCATCCGGCGTGGCCGGGTGGAGACCGTGATCCCGTACACCGGCTATGGCTCCACATCCTGGGTTCGGGTGTTGGCGCGCGTAGTCCGCAGTGATCCCAGGGATGCGGCAGGCCACGCCAAACCGCTGCAGGAAAGCATGCGTGGTTGGCGCAACTTCACGAGTGCGCCCGTGGCAAACGCATCCGTGCAGGTGACGATTGCAGGGACCGTTCACGAGGTGGTCGCCGACCGTGGAGGTGTGGTGGACGCGCGGATTCCTGTCGTTCTTGACGCCGGCTGGCACACCATCACCCTCCGGTCCGGGGAATCGCGGATCGTGGAGGCTCCCGTGGAGATCGTCGCGGACGATGCCGACTTTGGCGTGGTGTCCGACATTGATGACACAGTGATGGTGACCGCCCTGCCGCGTCCCTTCCTGGCCGCTTGGAATACGTTCGTCCTTAACGAGCATGCCAGGACCCCGACGCCAGGAATGGCCGTGTTGTACGAACGGATCGCCCGGACGGCGCCGTCTGCGCCGGTGCTGTATTTGTCCACCGGAGCTTGGAACGTCGCTCCGACGCTGTCGCGGTTCCTCTCCCGTAATTTGTATCCCGCGGGTCCTAAGCTGCTGACTGACTGGGGCCCTACTCCTGACCGCTGGTTCCGCAGCGGCCAGGAGCACAAGAGGAACTCCCTTGAGCGACTCGCGGAAGAGTTCCCCCACATCAAATGGTTGTTGGTGGGCGACGACGGACAACATGACGAAGCCATTTACTCGGAGTTTGCCCAGCGTCATCCTGAGAACGTCAAGGCCATCGCCATCCGACAACTCTCTGCCGGTGAAGCGGTGCTTGCGGGTGGCCGTTCAAAGTCCGGCGGCCAGCCGACACCCGGCGTGCCGTGGATTTATGCTCCGGATGGCGCAGGGATGTCGGCCCAGCTTGAGGAGTTGGGCGTTATCCGCAGTGAGGTCCGTTCGGCCGATGACCCTGAGGAAGGCGAAGTGGGCACGGCATCGCAGTGATGACTACACGACGTCGATGAACACCGGGTTGGCGTAGAACCAGGTGTCCGTCCACGGATCAGCATCCCCGAGGTTGTCACCGTGCCGGATGGGGCCGGCGGGGTCTACGGATGCGCCGTAATATCCAGCGCCGTGCCGGTTTCCATCACTCCCGCGAAGACGGAAGTAGCAGGACTTTTGGACGTCCTTGATGACGTGCTTGATGGTGAACGTGCCGGTGCGGCCTGAAACGTCCAGCTGCTTCCACACAGTGGTTCCCGGCGCCTTCAACGTGTCGCGATCCGTCACAGCACCGGTCACAGCGCCGCCGATCACATCCACATGGGCGAGTTTCGGAAGAATCCCCGCAAAGTTGCGGTAGTCCGTCGTCGTAATGGTGATGGAAATTTCGACGTCGGCGCCTCGCCGAACCTGCAGCCGGGAACCGAGGGTGACCCCGTTGCGTCCGTTGCTGCTGCCTGCGCCATTGCCGCGGACTTCGCGGACGCGGACATCCAACCCTTGCAGCAGGTGTCCGTGGTCCACCCACATGCGTCCACGGCGCATGGCTTCCAATACGCCGGTGTAGGAGCGCTCGGTGACACCGGTGTGCAGGCGGCTGAATTGGCCGGGCCAGTAGTCGCTGCCGCCCTGCTTTTCGCCGGCGTCGAACGGGTCCGGCCGTTTGCCGGTGACGGACCACCGGTCAAACTCGTTGGGCAGGCTGAGATAGGGCTCCTCGGCCGGGTACGGTCCGGTCTTCCACGTGTCCTTGACCGTGAGGTGGTTGTCCGAGTTGGACGTGATCCAGAACGGCAGGCCCTCGGCGAGCATGGAATCCCACACGCCGCCCACGGTTGCCGTGGCCCAGTCGAAACCGCCGTAGGGACGGAAGGCGTCCGCCGGGTAACCGGGGAAGCTGAACTGGGTGGGGTTGTTGGTGTACTCGCCGCGCTGGTCTCCAGCCCTGGAGAACTGGCTGACTCCCGAGCCTTGGGCCCCGGGTGCACCTTCCATGCCGATCATGACGTCGCGGGCGGCGTCGCGCCAGGCGCGGAGCTCATGCGGGGAATCGATGCCCAGACGCATGGGGTGGTTGGCCAAAGCCACCACGTCCTCGATGTAGCCTGAGCGCTTCTGGTTGGCCAACCAGGCGATGGCTTCCACAGCCTTGCGTTCAAAGGTTTCCACTTGGGCCGTTCCCGGCGTCGGTTTTTCCCACTGGTTCAGCTTGCCGTCCCACACCAGTTCGAACGTGCGCAGGAGGTTCACTTCGTTGGGCCCCGGTGCCACCAGCACCGAAGCGTGCTCCGCACCCGGGATGTACCACTCGAGTCCTTGGAAAATCAGTAGCTCAGGACGTGCTGCACGCTGCGCCTTGATTTCCTTGTTGGCATTGACTGCGCCGCCGTTGTTGGCGTGGCCGAAGTTGCTGTGTTCCGTTAATGCCAGCCAGTCAACGCCGTAGGCCTGCGCGGTGTCCAGCTGCTGCTTGATCATGTACTTCGCGTCGTGGCTGTACTGCGTGTGGACGTGGTGGTCACCCACGAGCCACTTCAGTTGGGGGTCGTTCCCGCCCGGGTTCGCCATCGCCGGCCGGGCCGTGGCAGCCGTGGCAGCGGTGCCTGCGGCTATGATGCCGGCCGACTGCAGGATGCGCCGGCGGCTCAGCCCCATGCTCCTAGTTCAGCATCGGCCAGCTTCACACTCTGGCTGTGGGTGGTCGTCATTTCTTCTCCAGTGCACATAGCGCTTCCCTCTGTCGATTCCGATCCCCCCAGCGGGATTACAGTAGGGAAGCTGGGTGGCACGAAGGTTAACCGGGCTGGAACGATTGGGGGAGGCGGTCCGGCTAGAACAGCGGAATCTGAACTTCCTTGATCCATTCGCCCCGGCGGTAGTCGCGGGCCCTGACTACTACGCAGTCGTTGTAGACCTCAACTTGCAACCCACTGGCTTCCCGGCCATCCAAGGGGCGTTCACCGCCCGCGCCATTGTCCTCCCAGAGCGTCTGGACTGCGCCGGTGTTGATGACTTGGAATCCCTGCAGGTTGCCCGTGCCTGGAACCGTGCGGCGAACTTCCCAGTCAGCCAACTGAAGCGCCCAATGGGTGTGGGCCGTGAAGACGAAGACGTTCTTGTATTTGCCCAGGATGCCCAGTAGCCGATCCGCCTGAAGGTAGTCGTTCTTGTACAGGTTGTTGCGGGTCCCAGAGACCGTGTCCGGGAACGGGTGGTGGGTGAAAACCATGACAGGTTTTCCCTTGCGGGCCCAATAAGCCAGACGCTGCTCGAGCCAGGTGATCTGCTCCTCGCTGAGCCAGACCTCGTCCCACAGCTTCGCATCGTGGTAATGCATGTACTTCTCGGTACCCAGGATCAGTCCCGGCACGCCTCCAAGGTCAATTTCGGCGTAGACCTTGTCCCGGCCGGTGAAGGTGAAGAAGCTTTCGAAGAGCGAAGCTTCAGTAGTTCCGTTGGGCCACGTGGCCTGGGCGAGCGTGGTGGGATTGGAGTACTTCGGGACGTAGAACTCATGGTTGCCGATGGCCCAGTGGACGTTGGAAGCGTGGGTGTTGGCATCCAGCACTTTCCGCACGGCATCGTACTCAAAGTCGTAGCCCCGCGGCGTGATGTCTCCGTTGACCACCAGGCCTGCGCTTCGCTTGCTCGGATTGGTACTTTCGATGTCCTTGAGCGCGAGGTCAAAATCGGCCAGATCGCCCTGGATATCGCTGATGACCGTGAAGATTGTGGCCTTGCCGGAGGGACGGTTGCTGCCGTGTCCATTCTCAGAGGCTTGCGCGGGAGATGCTACGGCGGCCGTGGCCCCGATGGTGGCCAACCCTGCGATTGATGCTGCGATGGCAGAGCGGCGGCTGGGGGAAATCATGATGGAACCTTTCATTCATACTGGATGCGTTGACCCTCAGAATGTAGATTCGTCCGGTGAATTGCGGGCAAAGTAACCATGGCCAACTTGTCATGACAGGTTGGCCGTTTGGTGACCTTTAACGGAGGGTGAGCCGATCTCCGGCGGCAAGCGCGGCTCCAAGTTGTATAGCCAAGGGTCTGAACACCTCGTGCTTCCCTGTACACATGTCGACCCTGCTGGTGAATTTTCGCTCAATGTAGTGCCCCTTACCGCCGGACCCTTCCCTACGGTTGAACCAGATGCTTCACATCGATCCCGTCAGCAGAGAAGAGTACGCAGTGTCTGAAATCAACGAACTCCAGGTGGTCCCGCACTGGATCGGGGGCGCTGAGGCGCCGTCGGCCGGAGACCGCACGGCCCCCGTCTTCGATCCCGCCCTTGGCCGGGAAACCAAGCTGGTCAACCTTGGCAATGCCGAGGACATCGAGTCGGCCATCGCCTCGGCGAACAAGGCTTTCCCGGCTTGGCGCGACATGTCGATCACCAAGCGCCAGCAGATCATCTTCCGCTTCCGGGAACTGCTGAATGAACGCAAGGGCGAACTCGCGGAGATCATCACCTCCGAGCACGGCAAAGTGATCTCCGATGCCCTCGGGGAAATCACCCGCGGCCAGGAAGTCGTGGAACTGGCCACCGGCTTCCCGCACCTCATCAAGGGCGAGCATTCAGAGAATGTCTCCACCGGCGTCGATGTTTACTCCACCAAGTCGCCGCTGGGCGTGGTGGGCATCATCAGCCCCTTCAACTTCCCCGCCATGGTGCCGCTGTGGTTCCTGCCGATCGCCATCGCGGCCGGCAACACCGTGGTGCTGAAGCCGAGCGAAAAGGACCCGACGGCGGCTAACTGGCTCGCTGCACTCTTCACCGAGGCGGGACTTCCGGATGGGGTCTTCAACGTCCTGCATGGAGACAAGGAAGCCGTCGATGGACTGCTGGAGCACCCGGATGTGAAGGCGATTTCGTTCGTTGGATCCACCCCGATCGCGCAGTACATCTACGAGACCGCGGCCCGCAACGGCAAGCGCGTCCAGGCTCTCGGCGGTGCCAAGAACCACATGCTGGTCCTGCCCGACGCCGACCTCGAACTGACTGCCGACGCCGCCATCAACGCCGGCTTCGGCTCCGCCGGCGAACGGTGCATGGCCATCAGCGTGGTGGTCGCCGTCGAGCCTGTCGCCGATGCCTTGATCGAGAAGATCACCGCCCGCATGTCCACGCTCCGGATCGGCGACGGACGCCGCAACTGCGACATGGGCCCACTGGTCACCCGCCAGCACCGCGACAAAGTGGCCTCCTACATCGACGTGGCCATCGAGGACGGCGCCAAGGTTGTGGTGGACGGCCGCGGCATTGAGGTGGACGGCGACCAGAACGGCTTCTGGCTCGGCCCCACGTTGATCGACGACGTCCCGGTCACCTCGCGCGTCTACACAGAGGAAATCTTCGGTCCGGTCCTGGCCGTTGTCCGCGTCAAGAGCTACGAAGAGGGCCTGCACCTGATCAACTCGGGCGCCTTCGGCAACGGCACGGCCATTTTCACGAACGACGGCGGCGCCGCCCGCCGCTTCCAAACCGAGGTGGAGGTGGGCATGGTGGGCATCAACGTGCCGATCCCCGTGCCGGTGGCCTACTACTCGTTCGGCGGGTTCAAGGACTCCATCTTCGGCAGTTCGAAGGCTTACGGTCTGCAAGGATTCCAGTTCTTCACCCGCGAAAAGGCCATCACCTCACGCTGGCTCGACCCCAGCCACGGCGGCATCAACCTCGGCTTCCCCCAGAACTAGAGGGGAGTGGGGGCTAACGCTCTTCCAGGAACTCGACTGCGGCGAACAGTTCCAGCCTGTCGCGCAGGCTGTCCAGGTTGAGTCCCAGGACGGTGCCCGCAGTATCGATCCGGTTCCTGAGAGTGTGCCGGTGGATCCCCAACTGCCGTGCCGTCCGATCCCAGACGCAGTTGTTCGCCAACCACGCCGAAACTGTTGGCAGCAGCTGGGTCTGTTCGGTTTCGTCGTGCTTGGCCAACGGCTGAATGAGTCGCCGGGCAACGGATCCGGCTTCATCGCTGTGCAGCAGGCCCAGCATCCCGCCCCGGGAGATTTCCTCGAAGGCCACAAGGGGGCGGGTGAGTTCCCGAGCCCTTTGCAGTGATCGCTCTGCTTCCTTCAACGCCTTGGCGAGGTGAACGAAGTCCGTCTCCACCGACGTGCCCGCCGTTGCGCCGTACCGTTCCAGGAGGACTGTGACCTTTTGTTGGAGTGCCGGACCTGCCAGCACCACGATGTTCTCGTTCCGTTGGGCGTAGAAGACGGCGCCGCGGTGGTCGTCCGACAACAGTTCCAGCGCCTCCAGGAGGTTCTGTCCTTGCCCGGGAGGTTGGGCCATGGTCACCACAACGGGGTCGGCGGGCAGCCTGCCCCAGACCTGGCGGGCCGTGCGCTCGGCAACATCCGTGCTTCCTGCCAGCAATTGCTCGAAAACGCCTGCACGCAGGTGGCGGCGTGCGGTATCGAGGGTGCGCGTTTGCTCCAGGGCGAGGCTGGCCAGCGCGATCACACTGTTGATGATGTCGGTGCGGGCCGGATCCAGGGGTTCGATGGCACCCAGGACCAGCACTCCGCGCAAATGATGCCGGCGGCCCAGCGTCTGTAAGGTGATCTGCTCGCCGTCGACCGTCAGTTGCGAGACCGATCGCGAGCCTTGGTCCAAGGATTTCCGTACGGCATCCATCACGCCGGGCATGATCGACGACGGCACGGGACGGTTGTTGGGCATCAGGATATGGTTTCCCGCAGCGTCGAACATCGCCACCCAGCCATGCAGCTGCCGCTCAAGCTCGGCCAGGATGGAGCGCAGTCCGTCGGGACGCAGGGCAGCCCGCGCGATGGCCCGTTGTGCTTGGAGCGACCATTCGGACCGTGCGTTCTGTTCCCTCGCCAGCAAATCTGCAACGAATCGAATGACAGCGATGAACGGCGTCCTGTCGGGGACCTCCAGTAAAGGCAACGCGTGGTTGCGGCATGCCTCTACCAGGCCTGGTGGCAGCACCCCGTGAATCACTTGGGTGGCGAAACCGAGGCCGCTGATCCCGTGCTTGACCAACCGCGACACGTAGTCGTTGTAGAGCGCCACGGGACCGTCGCCCACCGGGAACTGCGTTCCGTCTGTCAGCAGCAGCTGCCCGGGATCGAGGAACGGCGTGGGATCGTCAAGGTCGGAACTGTGGACCCAGGACACGGACGCTTCCAGCGCAGGATCACCTGCCTTCGGGGTCACCAGCCTCAGGTTCAGTGAGCTGTTGCGAAGGATGGTGTTAATGGTTGGCGGCATACTCAGGCACTCCTTGGAAAAAAGTAGTTCCACACCCTGCCAACTATACAAATGTCCTGGGGTGTTGTTCTGTTCAAAAGTTCAAGATGAAGGGGAAGCCCCACCCGCCCTTTCGAGAGGACCCTCAATGTCTCCCACCCGGACCGCCCTGGCTGTTCCCACCTCCAACGCAGAGGTTGCCGCGTTGGACACTGGCAATGTCTTCCACTCCTGGTCAGCCCAGAAGACGCTGAAGCCTATGGCCATAGCCGGTGGTTCCGGCAGTACTGTCTGGGACCACGAGGGCAGGACATATCTGGATTTCTCCAGCCAACTGGTCAACACGAACATCGGCCACCAGCACCCGCGCCTCATCGAAGCCATCAAGCAGCAACTGGACACGCTCACCACGGTTGCTCCCGCGCATGCCAATCACACCCGCGCCCTGGCGGCCCAGAAGGTCCTGTCCCACGCGCCGTCAACTATGGACAAGGTGTTCTTCACCAACGGCGGTGCGGACGCCAACGAGAATGCCATCCGCATGGCCCGCTTGCACACAGGGCGGGACAAGGTCATCTCCCGTTACCGCTCGTACCATGGCAACACCGGCGCAGCCATCGTGGCCACCGGAGACTGGCGCCGCATCCCCAACGAATACTCCCGCGGACACGTCCACGTCTTTGGGCCGTACCTTTACCGTTCCGAGTTCTGGGCCGAGACTCCGGAACAGGAAGCGGAGCGCGCCCTGCAGCACCTGCGCCGCACCATTGAACTGGAAGGGCCGCAGTCCGTTGCCGCTGTGCTCCTCGAGACCGTTCCCGGGACGGCCGGCATTCTGCTCCCGCCGCCTGGCTACCTCGAGGGCGTTCGTGCACTCTGCGATCAGCATGGAATCGTCCTGATCCTCGATGAGGTCATGGCCGGCTTCGGACGCACCGGGGACTGGTTCGCCCTGGATGCCTTCAACGTCAGGCCCGATCTCATCACCTTCGCCAAGGGCGTCAACTCGGGCTACGTCCCGGTAGGCGGGGTCGTCATCAACGAGGACATCTCGGCCACCTTTGACGAACGGGTTTTCCCTGGCGGCCTCACCTACTCAGGCCATCCGCTGGCTGCGGCCTCCATCGTTGCCTCGATCGAGGCTTTCGAGGAAGAGAACATCGTCGGGAACGCGGCCCGGATCGGCGCCGATCACCTGGAGCCCGGCCTGAACGCCCTGGCTGCCAACCACGACGCCATCGGTGAAGTCCGGGGCCGTGGTGTGTTCTGGGCACTCGAGCTCGTGGAGGACCGCCAGACCCGGACGCCGGTCAGCCCGGCGTTCATGGGCAAGCTTAAAACGGAACTGCTCCACCGCGGACTGTTGCCCTTCATCGCCGACAACCGCGTGCACGTGGTGCCTCCCGCCGTCGTGACTCCCGAAGAAGTACGCCAGGCGTTGGCGATCTACGACGACGCCCTGACCGCCGTCAGCTGACGGCTTCCCTTCGACCCGCCGCAACCCCAACTGAGCAGTTTCGGAGAAGTTTTCGTCCCGCTGGCACCGTAACTTGGGGGTTAACCGCACAGTTACGCAGGACAGAAGAAGGAATCCACCATGGCTGAGACCGGAACAACCGACAAGACCAAGTCCTACGACGGATTTACGGAGGAAGAGCGCGCGGCGATGAAGGAGCGTGCGCAGGAACTGAAGAAGGCTCCGCGCAAGAAGGCGTCCAAAGCCGACGGCGAGGCTGACGTCCTGGCCAAAATCGCTGAGATGCCCGAGGGGGACAAAGCCATGGCCGAAGCGCTTCACGCGATCGTCAAGGAGCATGCGCCCGAGCTCACGCCCAAGACCTGGTACGGGATGCCGGCCTACGCCAAGGACGGAAAGAACATTCTCTTCTTCCAAAGCTCCCACAAGTTCAAGGCCCGCTACGCCACGCTCGGGTTCGAAGAAAACGCCAAGCTTGACGACGGCGACATGTGGCCCACCTCGTTTGCCCTCAAGGAAATCACGCCGGGGGTCGAGGCAAGGATCGTGGAGTTGCTCAAGAAGGCGCTCGGATAATCACGGGCTTCCGGGGCCCTCTTCCTTGGCCCTAAGCCGGTTGGCTGTTGGCCGGCGGCAGATCCGGATTCATGGGTTCCAGGTCCGGATCTTCTGCCGTCCATACCTGCACAATGGCCCATGCGACCGCCGCAATGGGAACCGACAACACTGCGCCGATGATCCCGGCGAGGATGGTGCCTGCCGTCAGCGCCATCAGGATGACCAGTGCGTGCAGTTCCAGGGACTTGCCCATGACCACTGGCTGAAGGAAGTCACCTTCAAGTTGGTTGACGGCGATCACTGCGATCACGACGATCAGCGCCACGATGGGGCCGTTGGCGACAAGCGCGACCAAAGCTGCCAGGATCCCGGCGACCGTCGCCCCAACCAAGGGTATGAAAGCTCCAATGAACACGATGATTGCCAGGGGGATGGCCAGCGGCACTTGGAGGATGAGCAGGACCGTGCCGATCGCTACCGTGTCCACCAACGCAACGATCGCTGTGCCCCGGACGTAGCCGCCCAGAACCTCCATGGTTCGCTTTCCAACCCGGCGAAGCTTGGCTTCCCTCAGGCCGGTGAAGGGTCGCAGGAAGAACTCCCAGATCTTGGCGCCGTCCTTGAGGAAGAAGAACAGGATCACTACCACCAGGCTGGCGCCGGCAAGGAACTCCGTCACCACCGATAACCCGGTAACCGCCCCGGAACGTACCTGACTGCTCTGGGCAAACTCCACTGCCGCTTCACGTGCCTGGTTCAACTGCTCCCGATCGATGGGAAACGGCCCGGTCAGCAGGAAGTTCTCCAACTCATCCAGTCCGGCCGCGGCCTGGCTGATCAGTTCGTCCCACTGGCTGCGCACCGACAGGACGATCACCGTGATGACCCCGCCGAGCACTATCAGGAGGCCCAGGAAAGCGACGCCGGTGGCCAGGCCGCCGCGCCAGCCGCGCCGTCGAAGCATATTGACGAATGGCCCTATGGCCGCCGCCAGGATCAGGGATATGAGCACCGGGATGACGAGCAGGCGGATTTGAAGCAGCCCGAAGATCGCCACCACCGTCAGGGTCAGAATGAGCAGTACCTGCGCTGCCCGGACGGACGCGCGGCCCAAGGAGTCCTTCCAGGGGTCGGGCTTGCGTTGCTTGCGGACGGAAACGGGCGCTGTTTCCTCGTGTGCCGTCATGGGGGCTCCTGTTCGTTCGCATCGGTCAACCGACCTGATCAAACATAAGCCTACTGACTAATGCCCTTTCCTAGTGTGCCGGATCGGCTTCCTAGTGCGTCGGATCGGGGTGCGGTGGTACCGGACCTGGGTCGGGAACCGGCGATGGCCCGGGTGTGGGGTTTGGATCCGGAATAGGGCTGGGTGGAAACGGTGTGGTGGGGTCCGGTGGCGGTGGCACCGGACCCGGGTCCGGGGGGAATGGCTCGGGCTCGTGAGTGGGAGGAAGGGTCATGATCTCTCCTTTGCGTACGCGGTGTAGTGCTCCGGGCAGATGCTTGCAGCCTACTCCCCGTTGCGTGGCAGCTATAGGGTTTCCAGCGTTTGTGAATTTCTAGGTCAAATGACCTAAAGTGAGTGTCATGAATGATCTCCTTGAATCTGACCCCACCGGTCCCGTCCTGATCGTCGGCGGCTACGGCACCGTCGGTACGGCACTCACGCGACTCGCCGGTACCCAATGGCCATTGCTCCTCACAGGCAGGAATCCGGACCGCGGCAGCCACCTGGCAAGCGGAAATGTGACCCTCCAAAGGTGGGACCTCAGCCGCCCGGAACCCTTCGAAGCCAAGGTCAGGGCGGTGATCAGCACTGTCAACGACCCCGACGACAGAGTTCTCCGCGCTGCCGTCAGTGCCGGCATTCCGTACGTCGACGTCACCCGCTGGACCAGCCGCGTCACCAGGGCAGCCACCCTGGCAACACTCCTGCGGCCCACTGCTCCTGTATTGCTGAGCTCGGGCTGGATGGGTGGCGTGATCAACATCGTGGCAGCAGCCTTGGCCCAGGACGCGGGCGGCAGTGACCAGATTGACGTCGCCATCCGTTACGACATCAACGACAGCGCTGGAGTTGATTCAGTGGACTTCATGGACCGGCTGGGACTGGACTTTGAAGTACGCAAAGGCGGTAAGGCCGCCGTCGTACGTCCGTTGAGCGACACCCGCTGGGTAGACATTGCCGGGCACCGCACCAAGGTGGCACGGCTCGACACTCCCGAACAGTTCACTTTGCCGCTCACCCTTGGTGCCGGATCGGTGGCCACCCGGATTGGGTTCAGCTCCAATACGTCCACGACGGCGTTGCTCGCCGCACGTGCGGTGGGACTGTTCCGCTGGGGGAGTGGGGAACGGTGGACGCCGCTGCGACGCTCCCTGTTGTACTCGCCCGGCGCGGGCGGCACGGCCCACATCCGTGTTGACGTGAAAGGACCGGGGACAACACGAACGGCCGTCATTTCAGATCCGCAGGGACAGGCCCATCTGACCGCGTTGGGCGGATTGCTGGGGCTGCGCGCAGTTCTCGCGGAGGGTGCACGGCCCGGTGTTTCCTTCCCCGAATCCGCGCCGGATCCTGCATCCCGGCTCGCGGAACTTGAATCGCACGGTGTGACAATATTGAGGTCATGACCGAAAGCAAGGGCGCCCTCAGGAAGGCCGCGCTCCTTGACGCTGCTGAAGAAGTATTGGTCACCAAGGGCAACGCGAACGCTGCAATGCGGGACTTTGCCGCTGCCGCAGGGGTGCGGATCGGACATCTGCAGCACTACTTTCCAACCCGTTCAGACCTTATCCGCGCCGTCCTTGAGCGAGCCCTGGAGCGCTCGCTGCGGCGGCTTGAGGAGACAGCCGGGTTCGACCTCGGCTCAGACGCGTCAGGCACGTTGTCCCGGGACGATTCCGGCCGTCTGCTCACCGCGCTGCTTCTGGAGCATTCGGAGTTGGCTGATGTGAGGATGCACTTGGAGATTTGGGCACTGGCCGCCTCGGATGATCAGGCGGCCGGTGCTCTGCGGTCTTTTTACCACCAATACGCTGCGCACGTTCAAGGTGTTGTCCGGCGGGGCCGGCCGGAACTGTCGGAGCCGTCCCTGAGGGGAGTGGCGGCCGCTATCGTCAGCCTCTTTGAGGGAGCGGCCGTGACACGATCCGACATCGCGGGGCTACGAACCGAACAAGGCGATCATGCCATCATCCGCACCGCGCAGTGGTTGATCCACGGACAGGAAACCGCCCAGTGAACCACCTGACGCCCACGCCCGCGCAGATTCGCTGGCAGCAACTCGAATTCGGCGCCTTCATCCACTTCGGCATCAATACCTTTGCCGGCAAGGAGTGGAGCGACGGCACCATACCGCCGTCGAAATTCAACCCCACAGAACTCGACGCCGGCAGCTGGGTTCGTGCGGCCAAGGAGGCGGGCGCGAGGTACTTGATCCTCACTGCCAAGCACCATGACGGATTCTGCCTCTGGCCCACGGCGACAACTGACTACTCCGTCGCGTCCTCGCCCTGGCGCGGTGGGTCAGGGGATGTTGTTCGCGACGTTGCCGAGGCCTGCGCAGAACAGGGCGTCGGACTGGGGCTCTACCTGTCGCCCTGGGACCGGAACGCGGGCTGTTACAGCGATCCCGCGGCCTACGACGACTTCTACGTCCAGCAGCTCACGGAACTCTGCACCGGTTATGGCCCGCTTATGGAACTGTGGTTCGACGGCGCGGGTTCAGTGGGCCGGGAGTATGACTGGGAACGGATCATCGCTGTTGTTAAGGAGCACCAGCCTGACGCCATGATCTTCAACATGGGCCAGCCCACCATCCGCTGGGTAGGCAATGAGAATGGGCTGGCGTCGGACCCCGTGAACTACGTGGTGGACCGCACGTCCGACACCCAGTACACGGAGTCCAGCTCAGGGCTGGGGATCGAACACTATCTACCGCCGGAGTGCGATGTTTCCCTCCGCCGCGGCTGGTTCTGGCACCCGGACGACGAGCCCAAATCCACCGAACACCTGCTGGCGATTTATTACCAATCCGTGGGAATGGGTGCGAACCTCCTGCTGAACCTTCCTCCAGACACCCGGGGGCTGCTTCCGGAGCAGGATGTCGCGACGCTCCAGGAGTGGAAGGCCGAGCTGGACCGTCGCCTCTCCGGCGCGGTTGAGGCCACTATTGACCATTACGACGGCGGAGCGACCCTGAGCTTCCCTGCTGCCGTGACGTTCAACCATGTGGAACTCACGGAGGACCTGAGTTCGGGGCAACGGATCACTCAGCACACGGTGTTTGGTGATGACGGCGTTGGGGGAGCGGGGCTTGATGGTGGAGCGGGGCTTGTTGAGGGGCAGACGGTGGGGCACCGACGCATTCACCAGATGCCCGTTGTCACCGCAAAAAGGTTGCACGTGAAACTAAGCGGTAAGGGTGGCGGCGGCCGCCTTAGCTCAGCGCGTGTCTACACCGGAGCGCTGGATGCCGCAGTGCCGATGATTCCCGAAGGCTACGAAGCCCCCACGGACGCGCCGGACCAACAGCCCAACTAGGTAACAGTAAATGTCCCATTGAGCGCTCACTGGGACGTTTACTGTTACCTAGTTGGGAGCCCGGCTCTTCCCACACCGGCCCCCAGAACATGATGCAGGGAGGTAACAACAGCTGCCCTCAAAAAGTTTTCAAAAAAAATCTGTACCTCGCGTAACCCTTTGGCGTCCGTGGTCGATTACGTCTGTGAAAGGGCCGAGCTGGAATTTGTCCCCCATCATGTTCCAGCTCGGCTCTTCCTTGTTCGGAGGAGTTGTCCAAAGTAGTTTCCCGGACAAGCGGGTCCTCCCTGGGGATGGCCCGGCAGAGCAGATACCCTTGGTGGGGTTGTCCGTCGTTCAACGCGGGTGACCTGGCTGGAAAGCCACGGACCTGCCGCCGATCGAAAGTCCCACAATTGTGACCGACGCGTTGACCGACGAAGCGCTTCATGCGCTCAAGGGCAATACCGCGGAACTGTTCAGCGCCGTCTACCAGGCCTACGCGGGCCAGGTTCTCGGATACCTGACGGCCAAAGGCGTGCCCGATCCTGAAGCAAGTACGCAGGACGTGTTCCTGGCGGTGTTGCCGCGGCTCGATGACCTCAGCGGTGGCGTCAATGGCTTGCGGACTTTCATTTTCTCGGTGGCCCATGCACGCATGGTGGATGAGCACCGGAAGCAAAACCGGGCGCCGATACAGCACGAGTTCGAGCCCGAACGGGACACCCGCGAAACGAGTTCTGCAGAGGCCGAAGCTTTGTCCAGACTGGCGCCATATGAGGTTGCGGCGCTTCTGGACAACCTGGGCGAGGAGCAGCGTGAGGTCCTGCATCTCCGCATCGTGGCCGGCCTGACGGTTGAACAGGTAGCCGACATCATGGGGAAAACTGCCGGCGCAGTCAAGCAATTACAGCGCCGGGCCCTCATTGCGCTCCGTGAGCATTCGGCAGTAAAGGAATATGTGTCGCCATGACATGCAGGGATACAGAACGCGAAGCGATCGTGGACGAGTTACTGCTCGACGCCGGACTCGCCGACGCTTCAGACGTCCGCCAAGCGCTGGTTTCGCTGGGTACCTTCGCCAACCTTCCGGCTCCGGCTCCCAGCCCGGAACTCGCTGCCATGATCGCCGGCCCACACGATGAACTGTCCAAGCATCGCTGGCGTCACAAGCACCGGACCACAGTGGTCAGCATCGCGGTAGTGGCTGCAATGGGACTTGGGGTGAGCGGCGTCGCCGCGGCCAGCTCGGGATTCACCCGGAACCCTTCCTTCATTGACCAGCTCATCAGCAATTTCCACCCCCGGCCATCAATCGCGGCACCCGAACTGCCATCGCCTGACGCTCCCAGAGTCACTACGGAACCGGCTCCTGCTGCAGACCCCGCGGCGATTCCACCTGCCTTGGAAGCGGCAACCATTCCACTCCCCGCGGCTGCTGATGCCGACAATGTGGCACAGGCACAGGCACAGGCACAGGCACAGGCACAGGCACAGGCACAGGCACAGGCACAGGCGCATGCGCCCGACGCCGTCCCGGCAGTTCCAGTACCTAAACCTGCCGACGCCGGCGCTGCCCACGCCGGCGCTGCCCAGCCGGGCGCTGCCGACGCAAGCTCTGCCCATCCAGGAACTGCCAAGCCGAACAAATCACTTGGCGGCGCAGCCCAAGGGCCGCAGGCCAAGGAAGACCAGTTCGGGCGGCAGAGCGCGGATAGCCCTAAGGCTGAAGCGTCAAAAACCGACACCGGAAAGCCGGCAAAGCCCGGGCTCAGCGGCAAGCAAGGAGCGTTGCTTCCGGCGCTGTCCGACAAACGCACCCCAGAACAGTTCCAGCCCGTGACGGACCAGTGGAAGAAGTGGCTGAAGCAGGGTCACCGCTAGACACCCGCCATCTGGGCACAGACGCAGAATATTCGGCCAGAAGGCCCGTCGGTGGGCAGGTAGTCTGGGGGGATGATGCATGTCAACGATCCTGACGTCGTGGAACGCTTGATGCGAACAAAGGGCACCTGGGCCATCGTCGGTCTCAGCACCAACCAGTGGCGTTCCGCGTATGAGGTCTCGCTCTATGTCAGGGACACCATGGGCATGGAAATCATTCCCGTAAATCTCAAGGGGGAGGACGTTCACGGCGAGAAAGGGTACCCAACCCTTGCCGATATTCCGGCAGCCAGGCATCCCATCGACGTTGTTGAGTGTTTCGTCAACTCCCAGCGCGTTGGCGCGGTGATCGACCAAGCGATTGCGATCGGCGCCAAGGCCGTGTGGCTCCAATTGGGCGTATTCGACGACGAAGCTACCCAGCGTGCCAAGGACGCGGGGCTCGAAGTGGTAGTGAACTCCTGCCCGGCGCGCGAAGGCTGGCACTACGGCTTGTGATTCCAGGCCCGGTTCCTCTGTTAGATTTCAGCTGAATCAATTCCTGAGTCTTGGGGGACAACCATGTTCGGCGGCCATTCTGCGGTGCCAATTTCCACTCCCAGCAGGCGGGCCGCTTTCGGCATCCTTGGCGCTTCCGTGGTGGCCGGCCTGACAGCTTGTACAGCAGCGGAAAGTTCGACGCCGGCGCTGACGCCCACTGGAGCCGCCGGGTCGCCCGAGGCGCCGGGGCAGAACGGTGCACTGGGGGTCGGAGGCGAGGTTCCGGCGTCGTCCGCTTCGACGACGCCGACGCCTGGCACCACGCCCACCCCCACCAAGCGCATCCGGCGCACCTTCATTCCGGACTACCAACTCCCGCCGATCGTGGGCGGCCTGGCGCCAGTGATCAGCAAGATCGAGACGAAGCACCCGGTGGTGTTCCTGACCATCGATGACGGCAACATCAAGACGCCTGAATCCGTGAAGCTGATGGCGGAGTACGACTACCCCGCGTCACTGTTCCTCACCAAGGACACGGTGGCGGACAACCCGGCTTTCTTCAACGCCTTCAAAGCCCAGGGAAGCCTGGTTGAGAACCATACGGTCACGCACAACATCAACATGGTCCGGCAGTGGGGTTACCAGCAGCAGGTCAACGACATGGTGGGAATGCAGGAGTACGCGTTCCAGCACTACGGCCGCCGGCCCACGCTCTTCAGGCCGCCTGGAGGGGCTTACTCCAACGTGATGCGGCAAGCCGTGGCGGCATCGGGCATGAAGGCGATCGTCACCTGGGAAGCCAAGGCCAACGCGGGCAAGATGGACTATCAGGTGGGGAACTCCCTGCGCCCGGGGGACATTGTGCTCATGCATTTCCGAGCCGAATTCGCCGCCGACCTCGCTGCTTTCCGCGCGGCCCAGTTGGCTGCGGGGCTGGAAGTAGTGCTGCTGGAGGATTTCCTGGGCGTGGCGTAGGCAGCGGCGTAGACGTGGCCCCGCGCCCGGAGCGCCAGTAGGCTCGCTCCATGGACGTTTCCACCCTCCGCGACATCTGCCTGGGCTTTCCGGGCGCCTTTGAAGACTTCCCCTTCGGGCCTGAGACGTCCGTGTTCAAGGTGCGGGCCGCCGTCGCCGGGGGTGCCCGCCACGAGGCGAAGATGTTCGCCCTTTCCACGATGGATCCGGATAACTGGTCCGTGAGCCTCAAGTGCGAGCCCGCATTGGCAGAGCAGCTCAGGGCGGCAAACCCTGAAATCACGGGTGCCTGGCACATGAACAAGACCCATTGGAACGGTGTTCGCCTGGATGGTGGCCTATCCGACCAAATGGTGCGGGACATGGTGGAGGACTCTTATGACCTGGTGGTGGCAACGTTGAGCCGGAAGCAGCAGGAGCAACTGGGCTGGGCCCGGCTCGCAAAGCCGCAAGGCAACTGACACGCCCGCGCACACCCTCCCCACGGCGCTGACATGGGGCTAGATTGATACTGCATACCTAAAGACCTCAGCTATGGGCTGGTCAGGAGCGGTTTGATGCTGGATCAGAAGACACTGGACCACTTATGGAACTTTCGCGATCCGGCTGCCTCGGAGGCCAGATTCCGTGCCGCGATGATCGAGGAAATGTACGACGCCGACGAACGTGCTGAGTTGGCAACCCAGCTTGGGCGGGCCATCAGTTTGCAAGGACGCTTTGAGGAAGCCGATGCGCTGCTGGACGACATCGACGACGACGAGCCCACCGTAGGCGTGCGCATCCTCCTGGAGCGCGGGCGGGTTTTGAACGCCGGCGGACGCCCCGCCATGGCTGTTCCCCTCCTGGAGCAGGCTGCCGAGTTGGCGGACCACCTTGGTGAGGAATTCCTGGCCGTCGATGCACTCCACATGCTCTCGCTCGCGGATGCCGCGCACGCCGAGGTTTGGATGCGAAGTGCCCTCGAATATGCCTCGACAGCACGTGATGAGCGGACCAAGCGCTGGATGATTGCTTTGCACGTTGGCCTCGGGACGTTTCTGAGGGGTAAAAAGCGGCTCACGGAGGCCATGGTGGAGTTCCAATTGGCCGAACAATGGGCGGAACGACTGGGATCCGAGGGGCAGAAGGCGTTGGCCCGGGAAGCCATCACGGAGTGCGGAAAAGCCCTCGCCGAAGGACCATAGAAAGATCACGCTTTGACATATGTTGATCGAAACTGCCGCGAAATATTGATTTTCGATCATTCGTGGTGAATTATGTCACAGAAGGTTGGTGCTGCCAGAGCGCCAACCCAGACTGTCTGACTGACCGGCTTTTCCGCCGCAACAGTCGACACTACGAGTCACTGGAGGGTTTAGAAATGAACGTTCAGCACCAGTCCGTCGGTCGCCGTGGATTCCTGCGCGGAGCACTCGCTGCAGCCGTGCTCGTGCCCATGGGGGGAACCATTGCTTCATGTGCCGCAGGTGGCGGCACCACCACCGCCGGCCCCACAGGCACTGTCTCCGACACCAACCCGTTCGGCATGGCAGACAAGTCCACAGTGGACGCCGTGATCTTCAAGGGCGGCTACGGGATCGACTACGTCGAGTTCGCAGGCAAGGCCTTCGAGAAGGCGCATGAGGGTTCCACGGCCAAGATCTCCCCGTCCACGGATATCGCCCAGGAACTTCAGCCGCGCTTTGTCGGTGGCAACCCGCCGGACCTGATCGACAACTCCGGCGCCAAGGCCATCGGCTTCAGCACCATCCTTGCCCAGCTCGAGGACCTCACCAGCGTTGTGGAGGCCAAGAACCTTGAAGGCAAGGTCATCAAGGACACCCTGTACACAGGCGTACTGGCTCCGGGCACATTCGACGGCAAGCTTGCTGCACTGAACTACGTCCTGACCGTCTTTGCCGTGTGGTACTCCGACTCCCTGCTCAAGGAAAACGGCTGGACCGTTCCGAAGACCTGGGATGAGATGTACGCACTCGGCGAGCAGGCCAAAGCCAAGGGCAAGTACCTCTTTGTCTGGGGCAAGGAAGCTGCCACGTACTACCAGGAACTGGCCATTGCCTCTGCCATCAAGGAAGGCGGCGACGACGTTCGCCTCGCCCTGGAGAACCTCAAGGCCGATTGCTGGTCGCACCCGGCCATCCAGTCCGTCTTCACGGCCTTGGACAAGATCGTCAAGGCCGGCTTCTTCAAGCCCGGCGGTTCCGGCACCCAGTTCACGGCCGCCCAGGCACAGTGGAGCAACGCCCAGGAGGCTGTGTTCTACCCCTCGGGTTCCTGGATCGAGAACGAAATGAAGGACCAGACCAAGGCCGGCTTCAACATGATGGGTGCCCCGGCCCCGTCCGTGAGCGCCAGCCCCAAGATGCCGCAGACAGCACTTCACAGCGCTGCAGGCGAGCCGTTCATTGTTCCGAGCCAGGGCAAGAACGCCGCCGGCGGCAAGGAGTTGCTCCGGATCATGCTCTCCAAGGAAGCTGCCACCAACTTCGCCAAGACCAAGCTTGCTCCCACCATCGTCAAGGACACCGTCCCGGCCGATGGATTCGGGTCCACAGCCCTGGTTTCGCAGACGAAGATGCTCAGTGACGCCGGCGAGAACATCTACACCTGGAACTTCATCGACCTGTACGGCACCAACAAGGACCAGCTGGTGGTTTGGAACACCTTCCTGGACGGCAAGTCGGACGTCGCAACCCTCACCTCGGCACTCCAGAACATCACCGACAAGGTCCGCAATGACAGCTCGGTCAAGAAGATCGAAGTGAAGTGACGTCAGTGAAAACTCAGCAGAGCCGGAACGACGACGGCCTGGCCGCCGTCGTTCCGGCGCCGGCTCCACCGCAAGTGATTAAGCGGCGGCGGAAGCCGTTGACGTGGGACAAGGTCAGTTTCTTTGCCGTCTTCCTCGGACTGCCGTTGGCGATCTACCTCTTGTTCGTCATTTGGCCGTTCATCCAGGCCTTCGGTTATTCGTTGACGGACTGGTCCGGTTTTTCGCCGAACCAGAACTTCATCGGCCTTGAAAACTATGTGAAGATCTTCACGGACGACATCTTCATGAAGGCGATGTCCAACAACATCGTCCTGGTGATCTTCCTCCCGATCATCACCATCATCCTCAGTTTGGTCCTTGCCTCCTTGGTGACAGTGGGTGGAAGCAGCAAAGGCCAGATCAAGGGCCTGCGCAATTCCAGCTTCTACCGTGTGGTCTCGTTCTTCCCGTACACCATTCCCGCTGTGGCCATTGGCATCATGTGGGGGCAGATCTACGATCCCTCCGGTGGACTGCTGAACGGCATCCTCACCGGATTGGGCCTGGACCAGTTCAAGGACTTCGCCTGGCTGGGTGACAAGAACACCGCAATGATCGCCACGATGTTCGTAATTGTGTGGGGCTTCGTAGGGTTCTACATGGTCCTGTTCGTCGCCGGCATCAAGGGCATTCCTGCGGAGCTTTTCGAGGCCGCCAGGATCGACGGCGCGGGCCGCTTCCGCACCGCAGTGTCCATCACCATCCCGCTGATCCGCGACAACATCCAGACCGCCTATATCTACATGGGCATCCTGGCACTGGACGCGTTCGTCTACATGGCCGCGCTGAACTCCGGCGGTGGTCCGGACAATTCCACGTTGGTCATGGCACAACAACTGTTCTTCACGGCTTTCAGCAAGGGACAGTTCGGTCTCGCCAGCGCCATGGGCGTTGTGCTGGCCATTGCCACGCTGATCTTCTCCGGACTGGTGTTTTTGGTCAACCGGCTCACCGGCGGCGATAAGGATGTGAGCCTGTAATGAGTACCAAAGTCTCAACCCCGGAAATGAAGTCACTGCACTTCCAGCCCCGGACCCCGGCAACCACGAAGGGCGACAAAGTGGTGGGAGCGGTGTCCCACACCGCGCTGACCATCTGGACGCTGATAGTTATCCTGCCGCTCCTGTGGACGTTCATGTCCTCCTTCAAGACCTCCAGCGAGATTTTCGCTTCACCGTTCGCTTTGCCTGGTGAATGGAAGCTGGACAACTATGTCAAGGCCTGGAGCGAAGCCGGCATCGGCAGCGCCTTCCTGAACTCGATCATCGTTGTGGCCGCAGCACTGGTGATCGTCATGGTCCTCGGTGCGATGTGTGCCTACGTCCTGGCCCGGTACACCTTCCGGGGCAGCAGGGCCATCTACTACCTGATGCTCGCCGGACTGACGTTCCCGATCTTCCTTGCCATGGTGCCGTTGTTCTTCGTGCTGAAGAACATGGGACTGCTGAACACCCTGCCGGGCCTGATCCTGGTGTATGTGGGCTTCGCGCTTCCGTTCACGGTGTTCTTCCTCTTCTCCTTCTTCAAGTCTCTGCCGCACGAAATCACCGAAGCAGCAGCGCTTGACGGCGCAGGGGAGTGGAGGACGTTCTTCCAGGTCATGTTGCCGATGGCCAAGCCGGGCCTCGCCTCGGTTGCCATCTTCAACTTCCTGGGCCTTTGGAACCAGTTCCTGATTCCGGTGTCCATCAACGCCGCCGGCCCGCGGGTCCTCTCGCAGGAACTCGCGGCCTTCGCCGGCCAGATGGGCTACGCAGTGGACTACGGCGCGCTGTTCGCAGCCGTCAGCGTCACGGTCATCCCGGTGCTCATCGTCTACGTGATCTTCCAGCGCCAGCTGCAGGGTTCCGTTTCGCAGGGCACGTCCAAGTAGTTCAACCGAGCCAAAGACAGCGTTCGACGGCGGTCGTCACCTGAGGTGGCGGCCGCCGTCGGGTTTAACTTCTGTAAAGATGGAACGGATCTGTAGTGCAACGAAAGGCAGCAGCCCGTGATCTTTATTGTGGTCAAATTCAACGTCAAGCCTGATTGGTCCGAGCGCTGGCTGGACCTCGTGGCTGACTTCACCGAAGCAACCCGTGCTGAGCCGGGCAACCTCTGGTTCGACTGGTCCCGCAGCGTGGATAACCCCAACGAGTTCGTGTTGGTGGAAGCCTTCCAGGACGATGCCGCCGAAGCCCACGTCAACAGCGCCCACTTCAAGAAGGCCATGGCGGACATGCCGCAGGCCCTCGTGGAAACTCCGCACATCATCAGCCGCCAGTTCGAAGGCAGCGGCTGGGACCGCATGGGCGAGTTGACCATCGCCTAGCCAAAACAAAAGTGGTGCCCGGTTCAAGAAACCGGGCACCACGTGTTTAAGGACTGCTCAGAACATCCAGGGGATCTCGGCATGGCCGAAGTCGCTGAACGAGCCGAAACGTCCCGCCTTGAACGCCAGCACCTCGCCGTCCCGGTCCCGGCACGTGGTGACCTGGCCGAAGAAGACCTGGTGATCGCCGACGTCGTACTGCTGCACCACACTGCAGTCCGCCTGGGCGAGGGCACCCTTGATGACCGGAAGGCCACTGTCTGTGACGTCGAAATCGCCGTCGCCGAAGCGGTCCCCGCCACGGACGGCAAACCGCCGGGCAACTGACTCCTGCTTCGCGCCGAGGATGGACACCGCGAACTTGCCGCTTTCCATCAAGGCCTCGCCGGTCCGGGTGCTGAAGTTCAGCGAGATCATCAGGATGGGTGGTTCAAGGCTGATGGACGTCAGCGAGCTGATGGTCATCCCGTACTGCTCGTCCTCGTGCTGGGTGGTGACCACAGCGACGCCGGTGACGAAACGGCCCATGGCGCGGCGCATCCCCATGGCGTCGGGGATGGTGAAGGCTGGTGCCAGGCTCATGTCAGTTGCTCCGCTCCGCTGGTACCGGATCCGTGTAGTACCGGACTTCGAACATCTTTGCGCCATTCTCCGAGATCCAAGGACCGTGCTCCATTCCAGGAGGACGGGTAGCCCAGTCTCCGGCTTTGAAAGTCCTGCCGAGGCGCTGGTCCACGAACGAGCCCTCGAAAATGAAGACCTCTTCCCAGAAGTCATGCGTGAGGACGCCGTTGGGGGAAGTATCCGTGCCGGGCTCGAACTTGAGGATCCGGGTAACGCTGTCGTTGTCGGAATCCCGGGCAAGGACCGCCTCGGACAGGCCCTCGATGTGCGGGGTGCAGGGTGCGAAGTCCACCGTCGATACGGGAGTGAACTCGAATTCGGGCTTTGCCATGGTCAGATCCCCTCCGATGCGGTGGTGCCGTCGATGCTGTAGGAGCCCAGGAACGTGTCCAGCTCCGCAACCAGGGCGTCGTAGCCGTAGTTCCGGTAGGTGTAGGCGCCGCGGACCACGAAGGGCGCACCGGCGTAGAACATTTCGTACTGCTGATGGCGGCCGGCGAACTCGGAACCGATGATGTCCCAGGCGAGCTTGAAGAGCTTGACGCGTTCCTCGCTGCTGACGCCGGGCGACTGGACGTAGCGTTCCATGTCCGGCCGGGTCACGCTGCTGGTCATGTCGGCAATGCTGGACGGCAACTGCAGGACGCCACCACCCACCAGGTCCCTCAGGATCGAGATCACGCGGGGGTACGTTTCGGACTGCAAGCCCATGGCCCCGTACAGTGCGCTCTTTCCCGGGACCCTCATGCCGGCGTCGTCCGTTGTTGCCGTGTATTCCGCGGCGAGAACCGCCGACTCAACGGACTGCACGATTGCAGCGAGTTCGCCGAGCTTCTCCTGGACGCCGGGGATCTTGTCCGTCCCGTTCACCTGCGTCACTTTGCGGGCCACCGAGGCGATGAACTTGAGCTTGGTGGAGAACCGGATCTGGGCCTGCCAGTTGCCCAGGGCGTGGGCACCGGTGTCGAAGAACTGGCGGCGCAAGGTGTCGATGTTCCGGTTGATGAACACGCGGTCCCAAGGAATGAGCACATCATCGAAGACCACCAGCGCGTCAGGTTCGTCGTAGTGGCTGGTCAGTGGGTAGTCGAAGTCGCTGGTAGCGGCCGGTGCGAACGGGCGGCGGCAGTAGAGCTTCAGTCCGTCGGTGGCCACGGGGATGGCGAAGCTGACGGCGAAGTCCACATCGTCCGGGCCCAGGGGCTTGATGCAGGTGACGAAGACTTCGTCGGCGATCGCGGCGCCCGTGGCGAGCATCTGTGAGCCGCGGACAATAATGCCGTCCTCGGTTTCACGCACGACGCCGACCTGCAGGTATTCGCCTTCCCAACCGGACGCTGTGGTTGCGCGGGAAACCTGCGGGGGAATGATCGCGTAGGAAAGGTACAGGTTCTCGGACAGGATCCTCTTGTAGTACCGTTCAACGTTCCCGGCGAAGTCACGTTCCTCATTCTTGAAGACGTCCGGGTGGGAACCGAACGCGGCGAAGAACGTCCCCACGTGATCGGGGCTGCGGCCTACCCAGCCGTGGGTGTGCTTGGCCCACTTTTCGATGGCCTGGCGGCGCAGGACGAGCTCTTCCTGCGTGCGGGGGGCGGCGAAGGTCCGGTTGGCCGTCCCGTCGATCTCCTCGGAGTGGAATTGCATTCCGTTGGCGGGATCGGCTGCGATGTCGAACAGCTCGGACATGGTCCGGGCAACCTTCGCGAAGGCCGGGTGTTCCAGGACGTTGCCGACTACCTCGCCATCGAGGATCACCGTCCGGCCGTCGTTCAGGGACTTCAGATACTCATTTCCGGTCCTCATCAGAGTGAGCCTTTCTTCATTTTGTAGTTATGTTCAATGGTGGTCCCATTCGGGAAGGAGAGCTCCAACTTCCAGGAAGTTCCGTCAACAAACTTCCCGTTCAGCAGTGGCAGGGTGCCCCCAAGGCACATGAAGTCGGCGTCACCGATGTCGGTGCGTGCGAGGAGGCGCTCGACGACGTCGGCCGGCTTGCGCAGGCCGCTCAGCGAACCCTCCTGGTACAACTCGCCGTCCACCCATGAGCGTGCGGTGCACTGGTCGAGGTCAAGGTCTTCCAGCGACTCCACCTCGATGACCTCTGCTGCGACAGGCTTGGGACAGGCGCGCTTGGAATCGCCGATGTCCCGGGCTTCAATGTCCCGGTCCGTGTGGTCTGAGCCGATACCGAGGTAGTACTTGCCGTTGTGGCGGATATAGAGAGGCTCGATCTCACCGGAGGTCAGGTTCTCCGAGGTGTCATGCTCGCCCGCCGTTTCAAACAGATCCGAGTCCATCCGATAGAACATGGGGACCTCTGGCGGTGGAGCCACCCCAATGGCTGCCAGTTCATCGATGTGGTGCTGTACCGCTTTCGGATCCCGGCCTGTGTAACCTGCCACCACACCGTGGAAATCCGTGACCATGATGGTCTTCTCTGTGCCCACTACCCGGAAGGTGAGGGGGACTTGCCTTGTTGTTTCCATTCCGTCTCCTTAAGTGCTTCCCAACGGTGTTGGTTCTAAACGGTGAGTGTGTCGTAGGCCGCGAGGCGGTCGCCGATGACGGGGAACTCGGCGCGGACTGCGTTGACTTGGCCAGGATCGATGTCCACCATCAGTACGGTTTCGTCGGAGGACGCTTCGGCAAGGATGTTGCCGGCGGGATCCACCACCCGGCTGTGCCCTCCGAGTTCCACGCCTTCCTGGGTGCCCGCCGCGTTGCAGGCGATGACGAAGATCTGGTGCTCCAGTGCCCTGGCCGTGGTGAGCAGGCGCCAGTGCTCACGCCGGGCGGCCGGCCAGGCAGCAGGAACGATCACGATCTCAGCGCCGCGTTCGCTCAGCTCCATCCACAACCCTGGGAACCGGAGGTCGTAGCAGGTGATGCCTGCGACAGACCCGAAAGGCAAGGGGGCGACGGGAAGGGATGAACCTGCCGTCAGCAGGCTCGCCTCCTTGGACTGGTAGCCGAACACATGGATCTTCCGATACGTGTGGACCACGTTGCCCTCGGGGCCCAGCAGGATGGAGGTGTTGCTGAGCCGGCCGTCGTCGCCCGCTTCGATGATGCTGCCCAGATGAAGGTAGACGCCGAGGTCTTTGGCTACCCGTGAGCACATGGTCACCGTGGGGCCTGTGAGTGTCTCCGCCAAGGCCTCGTATTCGTCGAAGTGGAAGTAGCCTGCGCTCCACAGCTCCGGCAAGACGATCAGCTCGGCGCCGTTGATGCCCCGAAGGATGTCTTCGACGCGGTGGATGCGGTCTTCGCGGGTTTCGGAGTCCGGGCTGGCTACCTGGACGAGGGCGATTTTCATACTTTTTCCTTTGCGGGTTCGTTGTCCAGGTCGCTGAGGCGAAGGCCCTTGGTTTCCTTGGCAAACATCACCGAGACCATGGAGATCAGGCCCATGGCGGCCAGGTAAATGCCGATCGCATAGCCGGTGCCGAAAGCGCTGTAGAGAGCCAAGGCAATGATCGGTGACAACGAACCGGCGATCAGCGATGCCATGTTGTAGGCCACTGAGGTGCCGCTGTACCGGACGTCCGTTGGGAAGAGTTCGGAGAAGAAAGCGCCGATGACCGAGCTGTACGCCGCGAAGATCAGCAGGCCACCCACGGCGGCCGCGATGATTCCCCAGGTCTGTCCGGTATTGAGCAGGGCGAAGAACGCGAAGGCCCACACCATGGTGGCAATCGAGGCCCCGATCAGGATGGGTTTGCGGCCCACCTTGTCCGCGTAAAGCGCCAGGATGGGAATAGCGACGACGGCGACGCCCTGCCCGATCATGACGGCGGTGAGACCTGTCTGCCTCTGCAGTCCCATGATCTGGGTGACGTAGGTGATGATGAACAGCGAATAGATGTAGAAGCCCGCGTTCTCGCCCATCCGGCTGCCGGTGGCGATGAGGATTTCGCGCCAGTTACGGCGGAACAGGATAGTCAGGGGCATCTTGCGTTCCTTGTTGCCCTCGGCTTCGCGCTTCCGCTGTGCTTCCTTGAACAGCGGGGTTTCCTGCACGTAGAGCCGCAGGACCAGGCCAATAACCACCAGGAGTGCGGACAGGCCGAAGGCTATCCGCCAGCCCCAGGCCAGGAACTCGCTCTCCGGCATGGTGGCAGCGAGGATGGCCAGGACGCCGGCGGCCATCAGGTTGCCCAGGGGCGGTCCCATATTGGGCCAGGAAGCCCAAAATGCGCGTCGTGCGCTCTCATTGCTGTGCTCGGAGACGAGGAGGACAGCTCCGCCCCACTCACCACCCAAGGCAAACCCCTGGATCAAGCGGAGAAGCAGGAGCAACAGCGGCGCTGTGAGGCCGATCGCTGCATACGACGGGATGAAGGCGATGAGGGTGGTGGCGACACCCATGAGCATCAGGCTGGCCACCAACGTGGCGCGCCGGCCGTGCTTATCGCCCAGATGCCCCAGGACTATGGCCCCGATGGGGCGTGCCAGGAAGCCCGCGGCGAACGTTCCGAGTGCCAGCATGGTGCCGACCATGGGATCGTCGGTGGGGAAGTAGAGCTTGTTGAATACCAGCGCTGCTGCCGTGCCGTAGAGAAAGAAGTCGTACCATTCCACGGCTGTGCCGGCCAGGCTCGAAGCAGCTACAACAGGCAGGCTGGAGTGCTTCTGTTGCTTGGGTTCAGCTTTCTTCATATCGGTCATGTGGGGATCCTTTGCGATTGGCAGCCGCGTAGCTTCCGGTGGGCCGGGCCGCGAACTCCCAGGAAAATTGGGGTATTTCCGATGCGTGAGCGGAGTCACTAAGATCACTGTAGACGTGTTGTATACAACCTGTCTATATTTAAAGCAGAAGTTTTTTGGATGTCCCCCAAGCTGCTGAATGCAACTCGTATACTGGGCTACGCGAGAAAGGCTCTGCATGATCCAGATGACCCCCACTGCACAGTCGCAGCCAGAAGTGGCCTACCAGTGGATGAAAAGCTACATCGCAGCCCTGCCGCGTGAGGAAGAAACCTTCCTGAACGAGGGAGTCCTGGCCAAGACCACGGGTACTTCACGAACGCCCGTACGTGAGGCACTGTTGCGCCTTGAAGCTGAAGGATTCGTCAAGCGGATCCCGCACAAGGGCGCCTACGTGCCACCCATCTCTGATCCCGACGTCCGGGCCATCCTGCAGGCCAGGTCCGTCGTGGAGAAATGGGCCGTCTCGGCGGTGGAAACCATGCTTGATGCCCAGATCGATGCCTTCCAGCGCGTGATAGACCAGCAGCAGGAAGCCCGGGACGATCCCGCCAGGTTCATCGAACTGGATACCGAGTTCCACACCCTCATGGTGCGTGCGGGCGGCAACCCCGTCCTGGCTGATTTCTACGCGTCACTCCGGCAAAAACAACTCAGGATCGGCGTTAAAGCCGTCAGCCAGGCCACGGATCGGGCCGGGGACGTCCTCCGGGAACACCAGTTGATCGTCGACGCACTCCGCAGCCGAAGCCTCGACAAAGCGCACAAAGCCATCGACGCGCACCTGGACTCCACACGCCTGGCAGTGATCGGGTACTAGTCCTCGCTGTGCAGCTCCCGTTGCCGTGCGCTGAGCAGCTCAAACTCAGGCCGGGCAGCCACGAACCGTTCAACGGCGTCGAGCACCTGCTGCAGGTGGGCGTGATCCGGGGCCACCAACGCGGCTCCAATCAGCGCACGCCGATGCTGGTCCTGGAGCCCGGTCTCGGCAGCTGACACGTCGAAGCGGCGTTTGAGCTCGGCCACGAGGGGCCGGACCATGGAGCGCTTCTCTTTGAGACTATGGACATCGCCCAAAAGGACGTCGAACTCAATCCATCCGATCCACATGGTCCATTATCACCGCAGGTCAGGTGACGTATGCCATGTGGACTTGATCAAATCTTGAGCCAACGCAGCAAGGCGCCTTGAGTTCCGTTCGGCAGTGTCTATGAGGTTGGCCCAACCGGCCCACGGACTCATTCGCTGCTAGTTACTCAGGACTGACATCGTGCCCCAAACCCCTTCCCGGCTACGCCCGCGCACCCACGCCCCCTCTCATCCGGTCCGGATCCTGCTCGCCACCGCCAGCTTTGCACTTGCCACCGTCAGTGTGTTGGGAATCGGCGCTGCACCTGCCTCCGCCTCACCGGGAGATGCCTCTCCGGGCCAGGGAACGGCTGTCCGGGCATCCTCCAGTGTTTCAGCGCTCTCGGGCCAGACTGAGCAGATGGTAGTGGTGCCCGTGACGGCAGGGTTGGAACCCACCCGGGTGAAGGGGACCATCGCGGTGTCGGGGAAACCTGAGGGTACGGTCCGGGCAACGGTCAACGGCCGGGTCATCCTCGAAACGAACGCTGCAGCCACGGTTCCCCTGGACGAAGCGGTCAGCAATGCCGACGTTATTGGCCAGCAGCTTACGGTGGGGCTGCAGCTCATACCGGTAACCCACACCATGTGCGTGGTCTCCAACGCCACGGCAACCCTGAACAACATGACGGTCGACTTCAGCGGGACCGCCAAAGCACCCACCACGGTGGGCGAGTTCTTCCCGGCGTCCGTGCCCGCCGTCGTGCTTCCCGTCCCCGCGGATCCCGGCGCGGATGTTTCCGCCGCCATCATGACCGCCTCGGCCGCCATGGCCCAACGCTATCCGGACGCCGCCGTCGCAGTGCTTCCGGAAGCCGAGCTGGTGGCGCGCGCTGCCACTCTCCCGGCCGGCAGCCGGATCCTCAGCGTCACCGCAGACCCGGGAGAAACCGCCACCAAGCTGGCCACGGCAGCGGACCTCCCGCAGCTCATCCTCAGCGGCCACGACGAACAACTCCGCACCGCCGCCCGGGCGCTTGCCAGCGACAAAACCGCGCTGGCCGTGACCTCCTCCGTGACCGGCCTGACCTCGGCGCTGCCTGCCGCACCGGGCCTGGTCCAGAGCCTCAAGGACCTGGGCAGCACAACCCTGAAACTCTCCGGCTACGGCACCCCGGAATCCTTTGTGGGCGTCTCCCAGTCGCAGTTCGGAGGCCCGGTTTTGTCGGTGAAAGTCCAGCTCAAGGGCACGCACACGGCTGTCCCGGACAACGCACAGGCGCAGCTCTCGGTCTTCTGGAATGACTACCTGCTCAGTTCCAAGAACCTCGACGGCGGTGACACCTTCACGGTGGATGCTGAGGTTCCAGCGGGCCAGCTACAGGCGAAGAATGGCCTCCGGATCCGTCTGGCCGCCCTCCCGGCAGGCGGCGATTGCACCGGGCCCGCAGGTGTCATGCCCATGGAAGTCACCCTGGATACCTCTGGCAGCACCCTCACGGCGGTCCGTGGCGGATCCACGAAAGCCGGCTTCGAACGATTCCCCCAGGCTTTTGGACAGAGCGTTCAGGTAGCGTTCGGCGATGGCAACGCCCAAGCCAACACCGTCAACGCAGCGACGCTGCTGGCTTCCCTGCAGCGTGACAGTGCCTCCCTGCTGGATACCCGCGTGGTGGGCCTAGACGCCTTGGCTGGCTCCAGCGAGTCCGGGCTGGTGGTGGGTGCCACCGCCGACGTCGCAAATAAGCTGTCCGCACCGCTGCGGTTGGCGGAGTTCCGCACCATCTCGCCTGACGAGGTCGAATACGGCGTAGGCGCCTCGGCTCCGTACGGCGTATTGGAGGCTTTTGAGCAAGGCGGCCGGAATCTGCTGCTCCTGGGTGCTTGGGCACCTGAAAATGACGCTGCCGCCGCGTCCACGCTCCAGTCTTCATTGGCCTCCCATGTTGGTGCAGTTGAAGGCGGCTGGGCATCGCTGTCCCGGAACCTCCTGGTGACCCAGCCGTCGGGAACTCCCGTGCTGCTGGAGAGCAATGTGCTGGTTCCGCAGAAGGCTGTAACCGATGACTACCGTCCCTATGCCTGGTGGATCGGCGGGGCAGTGGTGGTCCTGGGCCTGGCGTTCGCCGCCCGGACAGTGCTCCTGCGGCGTCGTGCCCGGGCAGCACGGGCATATGTGGATGCTGAGCAAATGGCGGGACAACCGGCAGATGCCACAGGACCTGCGAAACCGGGTCATGACAACTAGCGCCGCCGCTCGTCCGCGGGCCGCCCACCGGCGTCCGGCGGCGCGGTCGCTGACACCGGGGCCTCTGACACTGCTGCGTTCGGTGACCGGGCTGGTCACGTGGGCCTGGGCGCGCCTCGGTGCGCCCGTGGCAGGGCGCAAGGTTCCCGGCACCAGGGTGGTAGCCGTGGTTTCACTGCTGGTGGGCTACCTCGCGTGCCTGTACACGATCGGCCAGGGCACCAACCTGGACTATTCGGATGCCCAAAGCCACCTGACCATCGCCCGGCGAATCTTCGACAGCAAGGCGCCCGGCTTTGAACAATTGGGCACCGTGTGGCTGCCCATGCCGCACCTGCTGCTGGCGCCGTTCGTGCTGAATATGTGGCTGTTCAGCACGGGCTGGGCTGCCGGAATCCTGGGGATCCTGGCGTTGTCCGCCACCACCACCGGCCTGTACTTGATCGCAGCCCGACTCGGATTGGGCAGGGCCGGACGTCTCGCCACGACCCTGGTGGTCCTGGCCAACCCGGCGGTTTTGTACGTCTACACCACGGCGTTGACGGAACCGGTGCTCATCATGTGCATCGTGGGCGGCATGGCTGGCTTGGCGCATTGGGCCACCAGCCGCCGTCGAATGAGTGCCGGAGAGCTGGCCGTCTTCGCCGGTATTCCGTCCGCCGCCGCAGTGCTTTCCCGTTACGAAGGCTGGGCGCTGGTGATGACCGGAACCCTGTTGGTGTTGATCGTCGCCAAGCGCCGCACCGGTGCGTGGCGGGAGGCATTCATCATGGCCGGTGGCTACGTGATGATTCCGGCCGCGGCGGTCCTCTGGTGGATTTCCTACAACTGGGCCATTTACGGCAACCCGCTGGAGTTTATGTTCGGGCAGTACTCCGCCTACGCGCAGCAGAAGAACATCACCGACGGCGGCCTGTTGCCCACCAAGGGCAACCTGGGACTCACGCTGACTACTTTCCATTGGTCCCTGTTGGAGACAGTCGGCGTGGTGGTCCTCGCGCTGGCGGCATGTGGCGCCGTCGTGCTGGTCTTCAGGCGGGGCTTTGCCAACAGCACCCTGCTGGTGGCGGTGACCGGCAGTGCGTATGCTTTTGCGGTGCTGAGCCTCTTCCTGGGGCAGACGGCCATCAACAACGACCATTCGCTGCCGTCAACGTGGTGGAACAACCGCTTCGCGCTGACGGCGCTGCCCCTGGTGGCCATCCTGGCAGCTGTGGTGGTGGAGGAGTTCACCCGCCCGGCCCGCATCAAGCCCGTGCTGATCGGCGTGTTGCTTGCTGGACTCGTGGTGCAGAACCTCTGGTGGGGGGAGGATCCCACTGGTCGTCTCGCGGTCCTGGCGGAGGGGCGGATGTCAGCGGAATCCACCACTAACTCCACGGCCGCGGCGCGCTGGCTTAAAGAGCACTACCAGGCCGGTGGAATCCTCATGGACGAGAGCGCCCGGGGCAATGCCGTGCTTCCTGTCATGGGCATTCCCCTTAAAGAGATCTACAACCGCGCCTCCGGAGACTACTTTGCTCCGGCGCTGAAGGACCCTGCCAAGTACGCGCAGTGGGTATTCGTCAACGTTGAAGCCGGAAAGGGAGCACGGGACTCGGGTCCCACGGACCTTGTGTACCAGGCGATCGTGGCGAACCCGTCGTTCACTGTCCGCTACTCCGTGGCATTCTCGACTCCAACCCACCGGATCTATGAAAGGTCCTCCCACTGATGACTTCCCTTTCACGTTTGGCGGACTCCACGCTCAACCGGCAGTCGATTGGCCAGACGCTGCTTGCGGCGGGGCTCATCACCCCGGAACAGCTGCAGCGTGCGCTGGATCGAGCGGCGAGCGAAGGTGGGCTGCTGGGCAGGCACCTGATCCTGGAGGCCGGGCTGGACCGCCGTCGGATTTATGAAGTCCTGGCACAGCATTGGGACGCGCCGCTGGTGGACCTGGTGGCTGAACCGGTGGACGACCAGCTGATGGAGGTGCTGGGGTACAGCGATGTGGGCGAGCCGCAGTGGCTGCCATGGAAGATGGACGGTGACGTATTGACGGTGGCCACTGCGGTGGCTCCGTCAACGGCCATCGCAGAGGAAGCGGCGCGTTTTTTCGGCGCCGCATCTGTTGAATTTCGCACCACCACCGACTGGGACATCAACCAGTCCATCCAGCGTTCCTTCCGGCGCCACCTCCTCTACGAATCCGCCGAGCGCCTTGCCGAAGAGCGGCCCGGCGAATCCGCACGTACCGCCCTGACCCCATGGCAGCGCTACCTCCCGGTGGTCCTGCTCACGGGACTAATCACTGCGTTCGTGCTCTCTCCGCTGACGGCTTTGATCGTCCTTCTGGCAGCAGCAAACGTCGTATTCCTGGTGAGCATCGGCTTCAAGACGCTCGCCAGTCTCCGCAGCCCCTTCGACCGGATGCGTGACGCCGCAGTGGCCAAAGCCAGGGATAAGGAGAGGGCCACGCGTGGACTGCCTCCCTTGGCGGAGGAACGGGTCCCCGATGGCGACTTGCCTGTCTACACGATCCTGGTTCCGGTATTCCGGGAAGCGAACATCATCGACAAATTGTTGGCCAACCTGGGCCAACTGGACTACCCACGTTCCAAGCTGGATGTCCTGGTCCTCCTGGAAGAAGACGACGCCGAGACCATCGCCGCGGCGAAGGCTTCGCGGCCGCCGGAATACGTCCGAATCCTCATCGTGCCCAAGGGTGATCCGCAGACCAAGCCAAGGGCCTGCAACTACGGGCTGACGTTCGCCCGCGGTGAGTACGTGGTCATCTACGATGCCGAGGACCGCCCCGAGCCCGGCCAGCTGCGTGCTTCCATCGCCGCGTTCAAGCAGGACGCCTTTGAACGGGAACACCTCAACCCGGACCGCAAACCGTTGATCTGCGTCCAGGCTGCGCTCAACTACTTCAACGCGGACCAGAACGTCCTCACCCGGATGTTCACCATCGAATACACGCACTGGTTTGACTCGATGCTCCCTGGCCTGGACAACTCAGGGATCCCGCTGCCGCTGGGTGGGACCTCCAACCACTTTGTGACCTCGCTGCTGAAGGAAGTCGGTGCGTGGGACCCATGGAACGTCACGGAGGATGCCGATCTGGGACTCCGGGCGGCCGTGGACGGATACCGCGTGGGCGTCATCAACTCCACTACGTGGGAAGAAGCGTGCTCGCAGGTGCCGGCGTGGATCAAGCAACGCACCCGCTGGATCAAGGGATACATGGTCACCTCGGCCGTCAATACCCGGAACACGGTGCGTTACATCAAGAGCACAGGTGTTGCCGGCGCCGTCGGGTTCCTCGGCCTGATCCTGGGAACCCCACTGGCGTTCCTTGCCTACCCGCTCGTGGTGGGCTTCACCGTGGTCACGTACATCGGCTACGACATTGTTGGCCTGGTCCTGCCCGAATGGTTGCTGGTGGGCGGAGTGGTGTCCATGCTGTTCGGCAACGCCATGATGATCATCGTCTCCGGTCTCGCTACCCTTCGCCGGCACGGATGGAGGATCGCGATCTTCGCCCTGCTCAACCCGTTCTATTGGGTGCTGCACTCAGTAGCGGCCTGGCGGGCGGCCTGGCAGATGCTTACCAGCCCGCATAAGTGGGAGAAGACGCCGCACGGGCTGGAGGCCGAATACCACGACGACGGACACTGGGTTGGTTGAAGCGCGGCCGGTTGGATCCGCCCCTGATCTTGAGCAAATCCTGAGCAAATGCCGCAGTGGGATTGAGTAAGCCTCGCCACACTGAACTCAAAGCCGCAGGATGACCAGCTGAGGGGGTTGGACACGGTGCTCGATGCTTTCTCGGTACGGGTTGGTTTAGGCGTAGTCACGGTGACGCTCTTGGTGCTGTTCTGTATCTCCTTCCAGCGCACCCGCTCACCTTATGCGGGCTGGTGGAGCCTGGCCCTGCTGGAATTCATGGTGGGCAACGCAGCTTTCCTGCTCAACGGCACCCCTCACCAGCAATGGGCCAACCCCGTGGGCAACATCCTGGTGGTGGCCGGAGCGTTCAGCGTTTGGGCAGGCGCAAAGACCCTTCGGGACCGGAAAGCGGCACCATGGCAGTTGGCCATCGGTCCCGCCGTTACCGCCGTCGCGTCCTTCCTGGATAGTCCCGGGACCAATGTATGGTCCGGCGGATTCGTCTATCTGGCGATGATGACCGTGGGCATTGCCTTGGCCGCCTATGACTTGTGGTTCATCAAGTCCTCGCACTCCCAGGTCCACAAAGCCCTGTCCGTCGCGGCGGGCCTGCTTGCCGGCTATTACCTGGGCAGGTGGCTCGTTTTTGTACTGGAAGGCCCGTCAAGCCACACGTTCACCACGTACTTTGGACCTGCACCTTCGGCACTGATATCCATGGTGCTTCTGGTCACCGTGTCCTTCAGCATGACCGCACTTACCAGCGACCAACTCATCAAGGGACTCAAGGAACGGGCCGACCGCGACCACCTGACCGGCCTCCTTAACCGGGGAACCTTCCTGGACATGGCCACCACTGAACTCCACCGCCTGCAGTCCGCAGGATCCGGCGCAGCCATAGTCCTTGCGGACCTTGACCATTTCAAGGCCGTCAACGACGAATTCGGTCACGGAGCCGGGGACAAGGCTCTCCAGGCCTTTGCCGAGGCCTGCGGTGCCTCGGTCAGGTCCACCGATCTGATCGGGCGTTACGGCGGTGAGGAATTTATCCTGTTCCTGCCCGGGGCCACGCAGGACCGGGCCGAGGACATCGCAGCCGAAATCAGCCGCCGGATGGCAGCCACCCCGGCGCCCGAGGGCGTCGCTTTTCCCACCATCAGCTATGGAGTCACCTCCAGCATCCCCGCTGGTGCTGACATGAAATTCATGATTGAGGTGGCGGATGCAGCCCTGTACAGCGCCAAAGCGCAAGGAAGAAACCGGATTGTAGGAGCTGACCGCCATCAGGCGGCCATTATCGCGGATGAGGCACGATCATGACCTTCAACGAACTCACCACCAGGATCCAGATCCAGCACACCCAGGAGCTGTCCGCCTTCCGGCAAAACATCACCAGCGCTCCCTACATGGCTGGAACGCCGACGTCCCTGAATGCGGACCGCCGGTCAGTCCGGATGGGTCCCGTTCAATCGGTGGAGGACGGGAACGCCAACCTGACCATCGTGGCCGATGTGGAAGGTCTGGCCTGGTTCACTGCTGACAAAGGCCTGCTGGGCAGTTGCATCACGGTGTCCATCGCGGGTCACCGCAGGAACACCGGGACCCGCGTCCACCTCCCTCTGGCCGAATGCGACGCCTGGATCGAGGCCATCCTCGGCGGCTCCTGGATCACCCACGTGTACCGCGCGGGCAAGAGGGTGGAGCCCGATGGCAGGATGGACGTCGCCTCCTACCGGCTGTTCCTGGACGAGCGCCGCAATCCCGTCGCCAAGCCGCAGGCTGTCGCTGATACCACGCTGCGGCGCCTGGAAGAATCGTGACCAGCACCAAGCCCCGAAGACTTGTCCCCGCTGACGCTGACTCCCGCATCGAAAAACTGGAACGGCACGTCCAAGCGCTCATGGAAGAGCTCCACCATGTCCGCCACGAGCAGCGCCGCGAAGCGCTCACTGATGCACTCACCGGACTCGGCAACCGTCTGGCCTTGGTGGAGGCCTTCGTTGCGGCACGGAACGCCGCGGCCCACGGTTCGGCTCAACCTGCGCTCCTCCTCGTGAACCTGGACGGCTTCAAGGCTTTGAAGAACTCCGCCGGCCTTGCCGCGGCGGACCAAGTCCTGGTCACCGTGGCGATGCGAATCCAGTCGGCCGCACGGGAGAACGACGTCGTCACCCGCCTGGGTGCCGACGAATATGCGGTGCTGTTGCCCGCCACCCCGCAACACCGGGCCACCGCCGTCGGCAACCGCATCCTGGCCGCGCTGGAACCGAACATCGACCTTGGGAACAACAGCGTCCGCTGCGGTGCAAGCATGGGACTGCGGACAGCAGAGCCACACCATACCCTCGAGGACCTGCTCCAGGAAGCCGATATCGCTGTGGAGGAATCCAAGAGCGAGGGCCGGAACAAGCTCAGGGTGTTCGATCCCGCCACGCTGCACGCCCGGCAGCTCCAGCGGCAGATTGTGGGTGAACTCCGCGAAGCCATCCGTACAGATCAGTTGGTCCTGAACTACCAGCCGATCGTGGAGCTGGCCACGGGAAGGATCGAAGGCTGCGAAGCCCTGGTCCGGTGGAACCACCCTGTGCACGGCTTGATCATGCCGGACCAGTTCATTCCCGTGGCCGAGGCTACGGGACTCATCGCGGAACTGGGGAGGTGGGTCCTGCGCACGGCCGTGGGGCAGTTGCGTCAGTGGCGGGACAACCCGGCCACGGCCCAGCATGACTTCTCCATGCGCATCAATGTCTCCGCTGCGGACCTGCAGAGCCTCGAGTTCGTGGACGACGTCAGCGAAGCCCTTGCCGAGGAAAGCCTGCGGCCGGAATCGCTCGTCCTGGAGCTGACCGAAAGCGCCATCATCCAGAACAATGAGCTGGACCGCTACACCCTGGCGAGCCTGCACAGGCTGGGTGTGGGACTTGAAATCGATGACTTCGGTGCCGGATATTCGTCCATGGGCTACCTGCGGAAACTCCCCGTGGACCGGGTGAAAGTGGACCGGCAATTTGTGAAGGACCTCGGAAGGGACCCCTCCCAGCTCGCGTTCCTGGCGGCCATCCAGGAGGTCATCCGGTCCTGTGGGCTGGAAGGAGTGTGGGAAGGCATCGAAACCGCCGAGGAAGCAGCGGCGCTCCAGAGCATTGGCTGCGCCAGCGGCCAGGGGTATTACTTCGGCAGGCCCTTGCCCGGGGCTGAGTTCACGGAGCAGTTGACCCGGCTGCGGACCTGGCCGGCGTAATCTCCTTGTAAGACGTCAAAAGGCCCCTGCAATCGTCCTCGCGGGCGCGTGCAGGGGCCTTTTGCTTGGCCAGTCGTTTAGCCGAAGTACTTCGGCAGGGTGGCTTCGTGTGCTTCGCGGAGAGCGTCCAAGGAGAGCTCGTCCACACCGTTGATCTCCAGCTTTCCACCGGCAGCGTCAACAACGCCGATCCGGAGGTGGGCGAAGCCGCGGGCGGTGCACATGTCCTTGAAGCGGACTTCCTCGGAGCGCGGCACGGACACGATCGCACGGGCCTGGGACTCGGAGAAGAGGGCTGTGAACAGGTCCACTCCATCGCGCTCCATGAGTTCTTCAAGGGCGATCCGGGCACCCACACCGTAGCGCAGCGAGGATTCTACCAAGGCAGCAGCGAGGCCACCTTCGGAGAGGTCGTGTGCTGCGTCAACCATGCCATCGCGGGAAGCGTTGATCAGGATCTCGCCCAAGGCGCGCTCTGCTGCGAGGTCGACCTTCGGGGGCAGGCCACCGAGGTGTCCGCGGAGGTTTGACCATTCCGAACCGTCCAACTCTGCTGCGGTGGTGCCCAGCAGGTAGATGGCCTGGCCGTCCTCGCGCCAGCCCGACGGCGTGCGGCGGGCGACGTCGTCGAGCTTGCCCAGGACTGCCACCACGGGGGAGGGGTGGATGGGTGTGGTGCCGGTCTGGTTGTACAGGGAGACGTTGCCGCCCGTGACCGGGATGCCGAGCTCCATGCAGGCATCCGACAGGCCGCGGATGGCCTCGGCGAGCTGCCACATGACGTCCGGGTCCTCAGGGGAACCGAAGTTCAGGCAGTCGCTGACAGCCATCGGAACAGCGCCGGACGTTGCGACGTTGCGGTAGGCCTCGGCCAGCGCAAGCTGTGCACCCTGGTACGGCTCCAGATAGGTGTAGCGGCCGTTGGCGTCGGTAGCCAGGGCAACACCCAGTCCGGTTTCCTCGTCAACGCGTACCACGCCGGAGTCATCCGGGAAGGCCATGGCCGTGTTGCCGCCAACGTAGCGGTCGTACTGGTTGGTGATCCAGGCCTTGCTGCACATGTTGGGCGATGCAACGAGTTCGGTGACGGCTGCTGCCAGCTCGGACGGAGCTGCTGGGCGGCCGGCATCCTCAACGGAACCGGTGAAGGCGTTGGCCTGCACCGAGTCCTGCCACTCCGGGCGGGCGAACGGACGGTCGTAGACCGGGCCGTCGTGCGCAACGGTGCGGGGATCGACGTCGACGATTACTTCGCCTTCCCAGGTGATGATGAGGCGACCGGTGTCGGTGACCTCACCCAACCAGGAGTACTCGACGGCCCACTTGTCCATGACAGCTTCGAACGCTTCGATGTTCTCCGGGGTGACCACGGCCATCATGCGTTCCTGCGACTCGGACATGAGGATCTCGCCCGGCGTCAGCGTGGGATCGCGCAGCAGGACCGAGGTCAGCTCCACCTCCATGCCGCCGTCGCCGTTGGAGGCGAGCTCGGACGTGGCGCAGGAAATACCTGCGGCGCCGAGGTCCTGGATACCTTCAACCAGCGAGCCCTTGAAGAGCTCCAGGCAGCACTCGATCAGGACCTTCTCCGCGAACGGGTCGCCCACCTGGACGGCAGGACGCTTGGATGGCTTGGTGTCATCGAAGGACTCCGAGGCCAGCACCGAAGCGCCGCCGATGCCGTCGCCACCCGTGCGGGCACCGAACAGGACTACCTTGTTGCCCTTGCCGGAGGCGTTGGCGAGGCGAATATCTTCGTGGCGCATGACGCCAACAGCCAGGGCGTTCACCAGCGGGTTGCCCTGGTAGACGGAGTCGAAGACCATTTCGCCGCCGATGTTCGGCAGGCCAAGGCAGTTGCCGTAACCACCGATGCCGGCGACAGCACCGTGCATGACGCGTGCGGTGTCCGGGTGGTCGATTGCGCCGAAACGCAACGGGTCCATCACGGCAACCGGGCGGGCGCCCATGGAGATGATGTCGCGGACAATACCGCCGATGCCAGTAGCGGCACCCTGGTACGGCTCAACGAAGGACGGCGAGTTGTGGGACTCGATCTTGAACGTCACGGCCCAGCCGTCGCCCAGGTTGGTGACACCGGCGTTCTCGCCGATACCCACCAGCATGTCCTTCTTCATTTCCTCGGTGACCTTCTCGCCGAACTGGCGGAGGTGGTTCTTGGAGGACTTGTAGGAGCAGTGCTCGCTCCACATGACCGAGTACATGGCCAGCTCGGCGCCGGTGGGGCGGCGGCCCAGGACCTTGACGATCTCGTCGAATTCGTTCTGCTTCAGGCCCAGCTCGGCCCACGGGAGTTCCGTGTCCGGGGTCTTGGCAGCATGCTCAACGGTGTCGATGTTGAACTTCTTGGTGGTTTCCGTGGTCACTTGTCGCCTCCCACAATCTTGGTCAAAACGGAGGTGAAGAAACCCAGGCCGTCGGTGTCGCGGGGTTCGCCGGCGGAGCCGGACAAGCCAGCCTCCGGGCCGAAGCCGGTCTCCACTGCGTGCTCGGGGTGCGGCATGAGGCCCACCACGTTGCCCGCGGCGTTGGAGATGCCCGCGATGTCGCGGCGGGAACCGTTCGGGTTGAATCCGACGTAGCGGAACACCACGCGGCCCTCAGCCTCAAGGGCATCGAGGGTCTTCTCGTCAGCGATGTACTGGCCGTCCTGGTTCTTCAACGGCACAATGATTTCCTGGCCGTCGGTGTAGTCCACGGTCCAGGCGGTGTTGGCGTTTTCCACGCGCAGCGTCTGGTCGCGGCAGATGAACTTCAGGTGGTCGTTCTTGATCATGGAACCGGGGAGCAGGTGCGACTCGGTGAGGATCTGGAAGCCGTTGCAAATACCCAACACCGGGAGCTTCGCGTCGGAGTTCGCGGCATCGATGATCTTGGACATCAGCGGCGCGAAGCGCGAAATGGCGCCGGCGCGAAGGTAGTCACCGTAGGAGAAACCGCCGGGGATGATGACTGCGTCAACATCGCCGAGTTCGGAATCGGCATGCCAGAGGGGCACCGCCGTGGCGCCTGCGAGCCGCACTGCACGGGCGGCGTCGCGGTCGTCAAGGGTACCGGGGAAGGTGACGACGCCAACCTTGGCGCCTGCCAGCCGGGGCTCGGCGGCGACGGCGACAGCCTCGCCAATCAGGGGGATCGACGTCATATCAGGCCTCGACGACCTCGACGTTGACAACATCCTCGATCACCGGGTTGGACAGGAGGGTCTCGGCAGCTTCACGGGCCTGGGCCAGGATAGCGTCGGTCACCTCGCCGTCGACGGTCAGTTCAAAACGCTTGCCCTGGCGGACTGCGCTGAAGCTGTTGAAGCCGAGGCGGGGCAGTGCACCCACGATGGCCTTCCCCTGGGGGTCCAGAATCTCGGGCTTGGGCATGACGTCAACGACGATCCGGGGCATCCGGTAACTCCTGTGCGTGAGTTGGGTGAACCTTAAATAAGGCTGCCGCGGAGGTGCCGTCTCACGCCATTCAGCCGCATTCAAACAGCGTCTTGAACACAGGGTTAAACACGGTGGTGAACTGCAATGTTTGAACGGCATGGGGGGCGCTCCGCGAGCTTGCACACCTATTCTACCGGGAGTGGCGCACATACCCTATTCAGGCGGATTGCGCGAGGACACCCCGCCGCGGCGGTGCAAAAGTCCCAACTGAAGGCTCGACGGCGGCGGCTGCTTGTGCCTGCTGGCGGGGCTTGCGCCGGCACTGGCAGGGGGTGTCCGGTGTCACTAGGATTGCGGCATGGCTGAGAAACCGAAATCCATGGTGCTGGGCGTTGTCGCCGCGGCAGTTTTTGCTGGATTGGGCCGCATGGTGATCCAGAAAATCCTGGCGGACAGGGCTGGGCGGAGCAGCCATGTGACCGCTCCGTTGGACGCCGAAACGCGGGCTAAAATCAGTGACGCATTGCGTACTCCAAGTAAGTGAAGCCTCACCTTGCATCTGCCGTTTTTCCGCGGAATGGCGCGGATTAGGGCACATACAAATGCGCTATTAAATTGGGTCAACCGGCGTGATTCCGGCGTAGTTTGGAAAGTACACGCGGGGTTCAGCCCCAGTACTATTCAGGATCCACACCAGGAGGAACAATGACCGAACACATTGCCGAAGTATCCGCCTGTAGCGTTGGCAGCTGCGGATTCAACCATGATGGCTGCACCGCCTTTGGAATCACCATCGGTGGAAGCACGGATCATGCATCCTGTGCAACGTTCATTGACACCAATGCCATGGGCGGCCTTCCCAAGGTCCTCGCCCACGTAGGTGCCTGCCAGCGCTCGGAGTGCGTCCACAACAACAACCTCATGTGCGAGGCCCACGACGTCAAGGTCGGCCCGGGCCGGGAAGCCGCCGATTGCCTCACGTACGAGCACGCCTGATAATTCCTCGTTCCGCCAAAAGCGGGCCCGTCCTCCTTCGAGGACAGGCCCGCTTTTTCGTGCGGATTTACTTCTTGCTGGTTGCTGCAGTCTTGGCAGCCGCGGACTTGCCTTCCTTGGGGCTGTCCGCGTCTTTTAGTTCCTGCTCCGCTGTGGCCTGGATGAGCGCCAGGAGCTCAGGATCCAGGCCGGGGGCGAACTCTTCCTTGCGTTCAGGGGAGATGGTGATGGGGAATCCGTCCGGCATCACATCGGTGCTGAGCTCGGTTCCGTCGTTGGATGGCGAAGCTCCGCGGTAGAGCTTGCCGGCTTCGCTCAGGTTGTCGGCGCTGAAGGTGTACTGGATACTTTGCAGGCCCTTGTCCAGCAGTTTCTTCACCTCCGGGAACTGCTCGGCGTTGGTTTTGGGGATCGGAAGGACCTTCCCCCAGTTGACGCCCAGGCTCTCCAAGGCCTTGGCGTAGGCATTCTCGTGCGCCTGGTCACGGACTATCAGGTACGCAATGGTGGAGCGCGCCGTCTTGTTCTCCGTCATCTCGTAGATGCGGCACTTCTGGAGCCGGCCTGTGGATTCCAGCATCAGGTTGTAGAGCAGGTCCAGGACCAAGTTGCCACTGTTGTAGACGTAGGAGCCGCTCCACGGATTGCCGGCAGCGTCCACCGGCAAAGCGCCCTGGGCACCTACCAGGTAGTGGTGGATGTTGCTGGTGTCCAGCGCGATCTTCAGGGGAGTAGCTCCCCCCGCGCCTGGCTGGTCCACAGGATCGGACTTCTTGCCCTGGTAGCGGGGCGAACCATCGAGGAGCTGGGAAATGGTGGTGCCGATGAGCTCCACATGGCTGATCTCTTCCGTGCCAATGCCCTGGAGAAGGTCCTTGTAGGGTTTCGAAGCTGCGTCACCCCGGAAATTCATGCTCTGGAAGAGGTATTGCATCATGGTGCGCATCTCGCCGAATTGACCGCCGAGACCCTCCTGGAGGGCGTTGGCGGCTGCGGGATCTGGCTCGTCGGCAGCGATTTCATTGATGAGAAGCTGGGTGTGCAGGTACATACGTTTCCTCACGTTGTCTCATGCTATGCGTGGGATGGAAACCCTCTGCTGGCCACCCCGGACCCACCCACCATAAGCATGCTTACTATTCGGTGGCAATGAAATCCCGTGAGGAATCGGAGGATCGGTTATCCGGCCACTTGGTTGGTCAACGGCTTGCCCTCCTTGAGGGCGGAGATGTTTTCCGTGACCAGCCGGGCGGAGCCCTTGGGCCGGTTACCCGCCACGTGGGGCGTGATGATCAGGTTCGGGGCGCTCCACAGCTGTGAGCTGGCGGGGAGAGGTTCAACCTTGGTGACGTCCAGGGCGGCGGCGCGCAGTCGGCCCTCGGTAAGCGCGGCCAGGAGTGCGTTTTCGTCCACCGTGGCCCCGCGTCCCACGTTCACAAATACGGCGGTCTTCGGGAGGGCCCGCAAGACGTCCTCGTTCAGGGCATCCGCGGTTTCGGCCGTCGCGGGCAGGATGGAAATCAGGACATCCGTGGTGCGCAGAACATCGGGTAGTTCTTCTGTTGAAGCGACCGGGAACCCGTAGCGCTCCCCCTTGGAATTGGCCACGCCGGTGACCTTCGCGCCCAAAGCGGCCAGCAGGGGAGCCAGCCGCCCCGCGATGGAACCGAAGCCCCAGATGGTGACGTTGGCGCCGTCGAGTGTATAGAGCTGTTCGGTCGCGGGGTTGGACTGTGCCTCGTTGTACGGGCTGTTCCAGCGAGCGTCCTTCTGGGATTCGAGCAGGACATCCAGCCGGCGGATGGCTGCCAGCGCGAGCGCGAGCGCGTGTTCAGCCACGGGACCGTCGTGCAGTGAGCGGCCGGAGGTGATGGCCACGTTGTCGGCGAATCCGGCAGCGAGAACGGAGTCCGGGCCTGCCGCGAGCGTTTGGACCAGCCTGAGTTTCGGAAGTTCCTCGGCGGCGTCCGAGAGGTTCTCCGGAGTGTTCCGCCACACCACCAGGACCTCGGCATCCCGGTGTTCGGCGGGGATGGGCTCGTCCACCGCGTACACCACCGGGTGGTCCCCTGAAGTGGCGAGATCGGCGAGGTTCAATTCGATGGTGTCCGGGACGAGGATTTTCACGGCAACTCCAGGTTCAAAAGCGGTGGGCGGTGTGCCCTTGAGGCTACCGCTTCAGCGCGGGGGGAGGTGCGCCCGAAAGTCATCCCTAGCAATGTGACGGCGAACACCCTATGGTTGTAGGACGTTCGACGTAGCACGTAACACGAACGTCCCTCGCGCCGATTCGAAAGGACCTTGGATTTGAAATCCATACCCCCTGCACCATCGCTCGCCCGCATCGCAGCCGCCGGCGCACTGAGCCTTGGCCTCCTTGGAGGCCTCGCTCTTCCGGCCACCGCCGCCCCCCTCCCACCCAACAACCCTGCGACAGCGCCGGGTACCTTCACTGAGGCCAACATCGCGGCTGACCGCACGGCCGCCAACTTTTTCTACCGGATCCCCGCCCTGACGTATCTGGGCAACAACGTGGTGCTCGCATCATGGGACGGTCGTCCGGGCTCAGCCGCGGATGCTCCGAACCCCAACTCGATAGTCCAACGCCGCAGTACTGACGGCGGACAGACCTGGGGACCTGTCACCGTTATAGCCGCCGGGCACGTGGGCGACGCCAGCGGTCCCAAATACGGCTACAGCGACCCCTCCTACGTCTACGACGCCGAGGCCGGCAAGGTCTTCAATTTCTTTGTGTACTCCAAGGACCAGGGCTTCGGCGGCAGCCAGTTCGGTAACAACGATGCCGACAGGTCAGTGATTTCCTCGGCGGTCATCGAGTCCTCGGACGGCGGCGTCACCTGGAGCCAGCCGCGGCTTATTACGAATGTCACCAAACCCGGAACCAGCAAAACCAGCCCGGTGGCCGGCGACGTGCGCTCCAACTTCGCATCCTCGGGCGAGGGCATCCAGCTCAAGTACGGCCCGTACAAGGGCCGCCTCATCCAGCAGTACGCCGGTGATATCCGCCAGGCAGACGGCACCAACAAGATCCAGGCCTACAGTGTCTACTCCGACGACCATGGGGTGACGTGGAAGAAGGGCGCCAACGTCGGTGACCGGATGGACGAGAACAAGACCGTGGAACTCTCCGATGGCCGGGTGCTGCTGAATTCCCGGGACAACGCCAACCAGGGCTACCGTAAAGTGGCCATTTCCACGGACGGCGGCGCTACCTACGGGCCGGTCACGCAGGACACGGAACTCCCGGATCCCGCCAACAACGGGGCCATTGCACGCATGTTCCCCAACGCGGCGCAGGGCTCGGCCGACGCGAAAAAACTCATCTTCACCAACGCGAACTCCAAGACCGGACGTGAAAATGTCTCGGCCCGTGTCTCCTGCGACGACGGTGCCACCTGGCCGGGCGTCCGCACCATCCGCTCCGGCTTCTCCGCGTACTCCACGGTCACCCGCTTGGAAGAGGGCAAGTTCGGGGTGCTTTACGAAGGCAATTACACGGACAACATGCCGTTCGCGAAGTTCGACGACGCCTGGCTGAATTACGCCTGCGCTCCGCTCTCCGTCCAGGCCGTCACCACCGCGCCGGGGGCCACCCAGCAGGTGCCCGTGACAGTGACCAACCAGGAAGCCGCCACACTGTCCGGCGCAACAGCCACCGTCTACAAACCCAGCGGATGGTCGGCCACCACGGTGCCGGTTCCCGACGTCGCCTCCGGAGCCTCGGTGACCGTCAACGTTGCCCTGACGGCACCGGCCAACGCCAGTGGCCCGCAGAATCTCAACGCAGCATTTACGACGGCGAATGGCCGGGTTTCGCAATTCACCTTCACCGCCACCGTGCCGGTTGCGCCGCAGGTGGGCCTGACGATCACGGGAACGGCACCCACCCGGGATGTCGTGGCCAGCCCCTACCAGGTGGGCGACGTCCTCAGCTACTCGCTTAACGTCAAGAGCACCGCGAACGTCACGGCCAATTCAGTACCGGTTTCCGGGACATTCGACTCCGGCTTCCTGCCACCGTCTGCCCCGAATTGCCGGTTCAACAACCTGGCCCCAGGTGCCAGCTACACCTGCACCACCGCCAAACATGTGATCACGGCAGCCGACATCGAGCGTGGCTACTTCGTGCCGGAAGCCAGCTTCAGCATCACAGCCAGCTCGACGCCGTCGCTCACTAAGACGGTGCCGTTCACCGGCGCTGCCGTCGCTTTGCGCGACGGCCTGCTGACGGCCGGGATCAGCGGGGCGCGTGCCGACGTCGGGCGTGACCTTGCGACCCAGCCGTACGCGGCAGGGGACCTGGTCCCGTACACCTTCACGGTGAAGAACACGAGCCCGCTGGTTGAGAAGGTGGTCCCGACCGCCGGTAACTTCAGCCCCTTCCTTCCGGAGGGGCCGGGCAACTGCCGCTACAGCGTGCTGCCGGCCGGCCAGAGCTACCAGTGCACCACCCCTCGCCACACGGTGACTGCACAGGAAGCTGAGCAGGGGTTCTTCGTTCCGACAAGCACGTGGGAAGTCAGCTCGGCCGGCCAAACCACCAAGACCATCACGGTGAACGGCGGCGAAGTGGACCTGAAAGTCCGCGAGCCCAAGCTTGAGGGAACCGTTTCTGCCCAGTGGATCGACACCGACGGTGACCGCTTCGCCAGCGTCGGCGATCCGGTGACGTACACGTACACCGTGGGCAACGCCGGAAACGTTGCAGTGACCGGACTGGAAGCCCCCGATGCCGGCATCTCTGCAGCCACCCTTGCTGCCGGTGAGACTGTTACCGCCACCCGGGACTACGTCTTGACGGCCGTGGATGTTGCTGCAGGCAGCCTGGGCGCGGTCTCTTTTGAGGCGACGGCCCGCAACGGAGCGCTGGAGGCGGCAACGTCGGCATCGGGTGATCCCCTCGAGCTGAAGGTCCAGCCGGAAAAGCCCGAAAGCGCTCCCGAACTCAAGGTCCAGGAGCTGGGTACGGCGCCGATCGACTTGGGCACCGCAGATAAATACCGCACGGGCCAAAAGGTAGTGCTGCAGGGTTTGGACCACGGCCAGTGGTACTACGTGTACCTGAACAAGACGGGGCATCGCCTGGGATGGATCTTCCCCACGACAGGCAACACCGTTGAGTTCATCCTTCCCTCCGATGTGCAAAACGGCCGGGACGACGTCGTAGTCCTGGATCAGGATGGCCTTCAGGTGTCCTTTGACCGGCTTCAGGTGACGCCGAAGGGCTGATCTTTCCCGGCAGGCTCACACAACGGACCGCAGGACATTCCTGCGGTCCGTTGTGGGTAGTTCCATGACGAACCGCCACCGCTGTGACAAGACAAAATTCCTGAAATGTGCTGTATGTCATATTCGGCTATCACTAGGTACTCTGTGACTCGGCTGGTTACGCGGCTTTGACAAGAACTGTCAAAGGTTCAACCAACTAAAAGTTGACAGGTCCAGGCGATGGAGCCTGGTCCTCCCTCAGTGAAAGGTGCAACCACTCGTGAAATCACAAGGAAAGAGCTTCGTCAGAAGCGGGGGGCTTCGAAAGGCCGCGGCACTGGCCGTTGGCTTGCCGTTGCTTCTCTCTTCGATGGCGATGCCGGCCCAGGCCGCTCCCACGCCGGAGACGCCCGGGACCGTTGCAGGCGTGGCCAAGAAGAACCTTGACCCCAGTGCCTACAAGGACGGCCGCTACATGGTTGTCCTGGCGGAAAAGCCTGCAGCAACGTACGACGGCGGCACGGCGGGCCTCGCGCCCACCAAGCCGGAAGAGGGCAAGAAGCTCGACGCCGACAGCGCCGAGGTGAAGGAATACCAATCGCACCTGCAGCAGAAGCAGCAGGAAGTCGCGAAACAGGAAAACATCACTATCGAGCGTGACTTCACTACCGCCGTCAATGGCTTCAGCGCCAATCTGACGGCAGACCAGGCCATCAATCTGGCCAAGGATCCCAAGGTCCTCATGGTGGCACCGGACACCCAGTACGCCCCGGACTACTCCACCACCGACTTCCTGAAGCTCAGCGGCCCCAACGGCACCTGGGCCACCCAGTACGGTGGCCAGGACAACGCGGGCAAGGGCACCGTTGTTGGCGTGATCGACACCGGCTATACCCCCTCCAACCCGTTCTTCGCGGGTGAGCCCGTTGGCCCACTGGCAGGCAACCCGCAGGTCGGCGTTCCCTACCGCACGGCAGATGGCAAGATCGCCATGCTCAAGGCCGACGGCGATACTTTCGTCGGTGAATGCCAGCCCGGCACCGACACCGGCGCGGACTATGACGGCAGCGCCTGCAACTCCAAGGTCCTCAGCACCCACTACTTCGCAGACGCCTTCCTGGAGACTGTTCCCCCGGAAAACCGTGCCCCGGAAGAAGTCATCTCTCCCGTGGACGTGGACAGCCACGGCACCCACACAGCCAGCACCGCGGCAGGCAACGCCAACGTCGACGCCGTTGTGGACGGCCGAAGCTTCGGAACCACCAGCGGTATCGCACCCGCCGCCAAGCTCGCCGTCTACAAGGTCTGCTGGGAAGATACAGATCCTGCCACGGGTGGTTGCTACGGCTCCGCTTCCGTGGACGCGATCGAGCAGGCAATCCTGGATGGCGTGGACGTCTTGAACTACTCCATCTCCGGTTCCACCACGTCCACCACGGATCCTGTTTCGCTGGCCTTCCTCTCGGCAGCATCGGCAGGTATCTTCGTGGCCACCTCGGCAGGCAACTCCGGACCGACCGCCAGCACCGTGAACCACGGAGCCCCCTGGCTGACCACGGTTGCCGCGACCTCGTTCTCGCAGGAGCTCCAGGGAACCGTTGAGTTTTCCGATGGCAGCAAGTTCCGCGGAGCGAGCATCATGAACCGCGAGGTGAGCGGGGCCGGCGTCGTGCTGTCCACCAACGCTGCAAGCGGTGAAGGCAACGCGGCTCTGTGTGCTCCGGGCTCCTTGGATCCGGCCAAGGTAGCCGGCAAGGTCGTAGTCTGCGACCGCGGCGTGGTTGACCGCACCGCCAAGAGCGCCGAAGTACTGCGCGGTGGTGGCGTCGGCATGATCCTGGTGAACCTGACGGATTCGTCGCTGGACACGGACAAGCACGTCATCCCCACGGTCCACGTGAACCCGCCGGCAACGCAGACCATCAAGGACAAGGTGACAGCCAACCCGGCCATCACCGTCTCCCTGCTGAACCGGGACACCACTGGCCTGCCCGCCGAAGCGCAGCCGCAGATTGCCGGCTTCTCGTCGCGCGGTCCGTTGCTCGCAACCAACTCTGACCTGCTGAAGCCTGACGTCTCCGCTCCCGGCGTCGCGATCCTCGCTGGTGTCTCGCCGATCGGAACCGGTGGAGACAACTTCGGCTTCCTCTCCGGAACGTCCATGGCCTCACCGCACGTTGCCGGTTTCGGCGCACTGATCCTGGGCAAGAACCCGCAGTGGTCCCCGGCCACCGTGAAGTCCGCCATGATGACCACCGCCGGACCGGTCAAGCTGGCCAACGGCGCCGTCAACAAGGACGTCTTCGCCACCGGCGCCGGACAGGTTGACCCCGCAAAGGTGCTCTCGCCCGGCCTCGTGTATGACGCAACCACCGAGGACTACCTCAAGTTCATCCAAGGCACGGGCATGGACCTGGGGATGGAAGGGCTTGGCACTACCGCACCACGCGACATGAACGTTCCCTCCTTCGCCCTCGGCAACCTCGCAGGCAAGATCGAAGTCACCCGCACGCTCACCGCCTTGACCGCGGGAACCTACCGGGCATCAGTCAACGTTCCAGGTGTCAACGTCAAGGTCACGCCGTCCGTGCTGACCTTCGGAGCTCCCGGTGAGAAGAAGACCTTCAAGGTCCAGTTCGAAAACAAAAACGCTGAGCTGGGCAAGTTCGCCATGGGTTCGCTGAGCTGGCAGGGTGCCAACAAGACCGTCACCTCGCCGATCGCCGTCCGGCCGCAGTCCGTCATCGCGGACAAGGCCCTGGCCTTCACGGGAACCGGCCCCAATGGCTCCGCCACCATCAACATCACTTCCGGCACCAACCTGCCGGTCGGGGTTACGGTTGATGGCCTGTCCAAGGCTGATTCCTCGGCTGTTGAGCTGGTTCCCGGTCCGTTCGCGGGTGAGACCAATGCCTCCAACTACGTGAAGAAGGTGACCGTTGGCGAGGGCAGTGCCCTGGCTAAATTCTCGGTCATATCCTCGAACGAGGCCGCGGACTTCGACATGCTGGTGCTCACCCCGTCCGGCCAGCAGTTGCCGGCCGCAACGGCGTCCGCCAGCGAGACCCTGTCCGTTCCCAACCCGGCACCGGGCGACTACTACGTGTTCGCCAACCTCTACGCGAGCCCCAACAACCAGGCCACCAAGGCCACTGTTGATGCCGCGGTCCTGGGTGCCAACCAGGGCAACGCCACCGTGACGCCGAATCCGATCCGCCTGGCCAACGGCAAGACGGGCCAGATTTCGCTGAACTGGAAGAACCTGGAGCCCGGCTCCTACATTGGCCGCCTGACGTTCGCAGGAACCAGTGAGCCGAGCTTCGTCACCGTCCTGGTCAACCCGGGCGGAACCGTAGTGGTTCCGGACGAGGAAGACCCCAAGAAGGACAAGAAGGACAAGAAGCACGGCGGCAAGATCCGCGCCGACGAGCCGACGCAGGGCAACAACGCCGGCTAAACCTCTGACGGACACGCAAATGGGCTGAGGACTCCCGAATTCGGGCGTCCCCAGCCCATTTGCATGTCGTAGACCGGAAAGGGTGTCCTAGACAGCTCCCGTCGAACCTCCGGTGTTCCCCAGCAACGATGCCAGGGTCTTCCAGCGCGCGATCTCGCAGCCGTCGGTCCTGCTGAACTGGCTGTTAACCTTGCGACCACGGAACCATCCCGTGACGACGGCTACCTGCGGGCCGCCGTATTGTTGCGTGCAGATCCGGTCCGGCCGGGGTTCCGGGAAGAAGATCTCCTCGCCAAACTGCTCGACGGCGGCAAGCGCCGCCCGTGCGTCCGGCAAGTTTGAGTCCAGTGAGTCGGGGTCCGGGGAGAGGACACCGGCCACGGACCGGAGGTGGAATTCGTGGCTCTCAGCGCCAGGTGCCTCAGTCAGCGTGACTGTGAGGTCGACGTCGTACTCGCTGTTGGGTGACTCGCTCGTGGGGGAAACCATAGTGACCTTTCGCTGGTGGCGGCGGGTGCTCAGGCGGCCAATCCACTCAGCTCATGGAGGAGCGGATCTACTGCCTGGAGCACGCGGGTCCGCAGCTCCTGGGATTCGGCCGCGAAAGCCCGCTGGTATTCAACGTACTCGGCCTTGCCCTGCGGTGTCTCGATCCTGATGGGTGGGTAGCCCCATTCTTCGAGATCATAGGGGGAGGCCTGCATATCCATGACGCGGATCCTCCATGAGAGTTCGAAGCAGTCCATCACCAGTTCGCTGGGCAGCGCCGGGGTCAGCTTGTACGCCCACTTGTAGAGGTCCATGTTGGCGTGCAAACAGCCCGGCTGCTCCATGGTCCGCTGGTTTTCACGGGTGGGTTCGAGCTCGTTCAGGGGAATGGCGTCCGGAGTGTAGAACCGGAACGCGTCGAAATGCGAGCAACGGATACGGTTCTCCTCCACCACGGTGTCCGTGCCTTCACCACCAAGTCGCAGTTTCAGGTATTCGTGCCGCAGCTCAAATTTCTCCTGCCGGTACACCATGGCCCACTCGTGCAGGCCAAAGCAGCCGAACTGGGCCGGGCGCTTCGCCGTGCCCGCGAGGATGATTCCCGCGAAGCGGACAGCTTCAGAGCGGTCGGCCAGGAAGCCGCGGCGATCAAAGGTAACCGCCGGCGTTCCCGCCGGCAGCCCGAGTGAGGTGAGCTCGCCGTCGTCGAGCGTTCGGTAGAACTTCCATGTGGCGCGCGCAAGGGCGCTTGGGCCGCTGAGAACAGTGCCGTCGCCCGGATGCCAGCGCAGCAATTGGCCCGGCTTCTGCGTGTAATAGGTGAACAGGAAATCCTCAACAGGGTGCTTCCGGCCCGCCGAACGCCTGGCCAGGTAGGGGTCCGCGTAGCGCGCCACCCGGGTGTGATGGGCTGCCTCCAGCCCGAGCCATTGCTCCTGGGGGAGGTGCCGCAGCCTAGAGTCCGCCATCTGATCCGAGGATGCTCTTTGCGGCGTCCCACAGTGCGATCTGGCAGCCGTCCGTGCGGTTGAAGGCCGCGGTGACTTCCTTGCCGTCCACGGCGCCGGTCACCTTGGCCGTTGCCGGGCCGCCGTACTGCATGGTGCAGGCCTGGTCCGTTTTGGTGGGGGCAGGATTCAGGATGGCGGGGTTGTTCTTGATGGACGTGCAGGCTTCGGCGGCTGTTGGATGGTTGCTTTCAGCGGCCGGGACGCCGTCCGCGCAGACGAGCGTGAAAGTTTGGGGCGCGGCGTCGGGGGATTCCACCAGCGTGATGGAGAGTTCGGCGCTGCCGGTGCCGGTGGCTGCTGACGCACTGGGAGTTGCACTGCCGGGGCTGCTGCTTGGGCTGCTGCTTGAAGGGGACGACGACGGGGCTTGGCTTGCGCTGCCTGTGGTACCTGGGGTTGGGGTGCCTGAGCATGCGGCCAGGCCGACGACGGCCAGGACTGCCAACAGGGGCCGAACAAATCGCATGCGCATGGAATCTCCTAGGTTGCGTCCATTTTACGTGGCACTTGTGGTGCCCGTTTCTCTGTTCGCTTCAAGAACACCACCGGGGCAGTGCGCTTGGCTAGGGGGCACGCGGGTGGTCTGCCTGGATTGCAGGGTTGGTCCGTTAGAGGGAGTTGTCCCGCTGGGTGGCAGCGATCAGGCCCGTCATTGCCTGGTGCAGCTCGGCTACCTCTTCCCGGCTGAGTTGAAGGCGCTCGCGGATTTCACCGGGGACGGCGGTGGCCTGCTGGCGGAGGGCGGCGCCTTTTTCCGTCAGGGTGATGGCCAGGGCGCGTTCGTTGCCGGGAACGCGTTCCCGGGTGATGAGTTCGGCTTCCTCCAAGCGTTTCAGCAGTGGGGAGAGTGTTGCGGGCTCGTGGAGGAGGCTGTCGCTGATGTCCTTCAACGTACGGGGACTCCGCTCCCAGAGGGCCAGCATCACCAGGTACTGGGGGTGCGTTAGCCCGAGGCGTTCCAGTATGGGCTTGTAAACGCCCACCACGCTGCGGGAAGCAACAGTGAGGGCGAAGCACAGTTGGCGTTCCAAAAGGAGGTCGTCGACTTCCTGGGTGCTCTGGTCCGTGGCCGTCATGGCTGCCTCCTGTGCTTGCATTCGCTCGCGTCGTTCAATTAGTTAGTGCACTAATGATTAGCGTACTATGGACTCATTGAACCGTCTAAAAAGGAGTCGATCCGAGTGGCCAAGGAATCCCTCACCCGGAAGTTCATGCGCGCCACAGGCAAGTTCAGGGTTGTTTTCGGCCCCGCGCACAGCAGTTCCCTCGACCATGAAATGACTGAAGCCAACCGGAAGCTGCTCGCCCAGCGCGAGGCCGAAACCCAGCAGTGGGAAACACTCCGCCGCCCCGACGGCAGCACCTACGTAGTGCCCCGCAACCCGGACGACAAGTCCCTGCGGTAAACCCCCTCTATCTCGGCGTTGGATTATGGGCGTAAAATTACCTCACTGAACGGCACGCACTGACCCTGCCGCTCTTTCTCTCCTGTAGGAAAGGAGGTGGAAGAACATGGGACGCAGAATGGAAGGCTTCGTCCATGTGACCGAGCGGCTGCAGTCCGTTTTTGGACCGGCCACCCACGGCGACGCGGACAGCCCTGTGGTACACAAGCATGATGACTTCGAGACAGCCTCCGAAGCCGATCTGAAGAATTTCGACATCGAGACGGACTCTGAAGGCCATCACTACGCGGTCCGTAACAACGATCCAGGCCCTACCTCAACGGACTACTCCATGCGTCACTGACTATCGCCCAACTCGTCAGCATGCTTAGTATGTAGGAGCAGGGTGATGTCGGGACAAGAGGGGGTCGTCAATGAGTTTCCAGGATGATGCAGCAGGGGTTCCCGCCGGGGCTCCCCGTCAGGACAGGGCTGTCCCACCTCCCGTGGCCGGCGCGTCCAGGCCCACCCGCACGGCCGCCTTGTGGGTGGCAGTGGCCGTTGGCTTGGTGGTCCTGGTGATGCTGATCGTGTTCTTTGTCCAGAACCAGGACATGATCACGGTCCGTTTCTTCGGGCTGCAGGGAACCCTCGCGCTGGGCACCACCCTCTTTATCGCGGCCGTGGGCGGAGGCGTGCTGGTGGCCCTTGCCGGAGGAGCGCGGATCCTCCAGCTCAGAATGGTCAACCACCGCCGCAAGAAGACGGTGGGCGGCCCGGGAGCGGCGCCGTAGGGACTCGAGGCTGCCAGCTGTTAACTGCGGAAGGACCGGAGCGCTTGCTCCGGTCCTTCCGCAATTTAATCCCGACGGCGGCACTCCCTGACGATGTTGATTCCGCCGGGGTGGTGGGCTGTCTTAGCCTTCGCAGTCGGTGCAGTAGGCGACGCCATCTTTTTCGCGTGCGATCTGCGAGCGGTGGCGAACCAGGAAGCAGGAGTGACAAGTGAACTCGTCGTTTGCCTGCGGAATGACCTGGATAACCAGTTCTTCGGCGACGATTTCGCCACCGGGGCCGTTGGCGTCGAGGCCATCGGTTTCGTCCAGTTCAAGCACGACACTCTTGGCCGTGGGAGCGCTGGCGGATTGAAGAGCCTGGAGCGACTGCTCCTGGTTCTCTTTTACATCGGTACGGAGTTCGTCGTAATCGGCTGCCACTTTTTAATGCCTCTTCGTGTTAGGGGGTTACCGGGTATGCAACGTACAGCATGCCACGAAAATTCCATACCATACCCCAGTTCTCCCGCTTGTGGCGAAAACCACGTGGGTGACGGGCAAAAAAACCCGCCACCCAGCGTGATTTCGCCCATGTGTTACCGGAGTTCGATGTCCAATGATTGGAAGTGGTCGGCCGCGTGGCGACCCACAAGCAGGCGGAACGTGCCCTGCTCAAACTGCCAGCCGCCGTCGTAATGTGCAAACGCCTTGGCGGGGATATGTATTTCCACGCTTTCGGTTCCGTTCGATGCAAGGTGCGTTCCGGCGTAGCCGGCAAGCCAGCGGACGGGACGTTCGACGGCGGAATCGGCGCGGTCCAGATAGACCTGGACCACTTCCCGGCCGGTGCGCGTGCCGGTGTTCTTGACGGGCACGTGGACCACGACGTCGTTCCCGGCGGTCACCGCCTGCGGTGCGTGCGCTGTGCCGAGCTCGAACGTTGTGTACCCGAGGCCATAACCGAATGGGAGGGCCGGCGCTGCTCCGCCCTCTGCTTCCTGCTTGAGCCAGGCGCGGTAGCCGATGTGGATTCCTTCGGCGTAGACCACTTTGCCCTCAACGGGCGTGGTGTTCAACACCGGGACGTCTTCCAGCGCGGCAGGCCAGGTGGTGGGCAGGCGTCCGCCGGGCTCTTCGATGCCCAGCAGGATGTCTGCGATGGCGCTGCCGAACTCCTGGCCGCCGAACCAGCCCAGCAGTACCGCATCCACCTTGGCCAACCATGGCATGAGCACTGGCGAGCCGGAGTTCACCACCACCACCGTGCGCGGATTGGCTGCCACCACGGCCTCCACCAACTGGTTCTGGTAGCCAGGGAGGTCCAGGTCCTTGCGGTCGAAGCCCTCGGACTCAATGGCGGCGTTGGTGCCCACCACAACCACTGCGACGTCGGAGGCACGGGCGGCTTCCACCGCGGCGTCGATCTCTGCCTGCGGGTCTGGAACCACGGTTTCCTCGCCCAACAGGATCGCGGTGAAGGGGATGGCCTGCTCCTTGGGCAGCTGGTACTCGGCCTGGATGCGGACCGCTTGGCCGGCCGCGGTTTCAAAGGCGTGGACAGTCTTGGGCGGGTCGAACAGGGCGGCCCCGAGGACCTCGGTGTCGTCCTCAAGTTCACCGTTGAAGACTTCCGTGCCGTCCAGAACGAAGCGGATCGATCCCACGGTCCCCACGCCCAGGTGGTGCACGCCTGCTGTTTCGGGTGTCCAGTCCGCTTCCATACGGATGGAGGCGGCGCCGTCGGGAATTCCTACGCCGAACCAGATGAGGTGTGAGGCAAGGCGGTCTTCTCCGGAGATTTCCGTGCCGTCTTCGGCGAGGAAGGTCACGCGGATTCCGGGGACGTCGGAGACCGGGTTATGCAGCGAGGTGCGGGGGAAAGCCTGGATGCCTTCTGCCACCTTGGCGCCGCGGGCGTAGGTGACTGTGACGTCATCGGGCAGTGCTTTCCGCAGCCCCTCAAGCGGCGAGACGGTGTACTTGGGCATCACGGTGGCGCTGCCGCCGCCTTGGGTGCGGGCTTCGTCGGCATTGTGGCCGATCACTGCGATGCTGCTGAGCGTCTTGGCATCCAGCGGTAGCAGGCCCTGGTTGCGAACCAGCACGGCACCACGGACGGCAACTTCACGCGCGACGGCGGCCCCGTTCAGTTCTGCGGGGAGCTGGGTCACCGCGGGTTCGAAACCTTCCAGCGAGCCCACGCGGGCTGCGAGGCGCAGGATCCGGGTGACCTTTTCCAGGATCGCTTCCCGGCTGACGTGGCCATCGTTGACGGCGGCCAGGAGCTTGGGACCCCAGTGGCCCACCGGGCCGGGCATTTCCAGGTCCTGGTGTGCGTTGGCGGCGTCGACCGAGCGGACACCGGTCCAGTCCGACACGACGACGCCGTCGAAACCCCACTCGGTGGACAGTGGTGTTTCAAGGAGCGTGTTCTCGCTGGCGGTGGTGCCGTTAATGGAGTTGTACGAGCTCATCACCAGCCACGCGCGGGCTTCGGTGATGGCGTCCTCGAAGGCTGCCAGGTAGAGCTCCCGCAACGGGCGTTCGTCCACTACTGAATCGGCGGTGAAGCGTTCAGTTTCGGCCTCGTTGGCCAGGTAGTGCTTCGGAGTGGCGCCGACCCCCATGGACTGCACGCCGGCAACGTACCCCGCGGCCATGGTGGCGGTGAGCCGCGGGTCCTCGCTCATGCACTCAAAGTGGCGGCCGCCCAGCGGGGAGCGGTGCAGGTTGATGGTGGGGCCCAGGACGGCGTGGACGCCCTTGCGGCGGGCCTCCTGGCCCAGGACCTGGCCGTAGCGGTGGGCAGTTTCAACGCTCCATGTCGCGGACAAAGCCGACGACGACGGCAAGGAGACGGAGTCGTGACGCTCATCGAAGTCTTCGCCGCGGACGCCTGCGGGCCCATCGGACATGACGACGCGGGACAGTCCGATCTCCGGGATGGCGTGCGTGGACCACACGTCCGCGCCGGTCAGGAGCTGCACCTGCTGCTCCAGGGACAGATTCCGGGCCAGTTCCTGAATTCTGGCTTCCGCATCCTGTGTTCCTGCCTGTGGCGCCGTGACAGCTGCCGGGAGGGTGGGATTCATTTACTTGACTCCTTTGATACGTGTGACGAGGAGGGCGCCGATGATGCCGACTACCGCACCACCGAGGAACAATGCGGGGTAGCCGCCCAGTGCGATGACAGGGAAGGCAATGGCAGGCACCAGGGACTGGGGAAGGGCCTGTGCAATGTTGAAGACACCGAAGGTTTTGGCATTCTCCGACTGGTCTTTTGGCAGCAGGTCCGTGATGAGGGCGACGTCCACGGCGCTGAAGATGCCAAGCCCCAATCCGAGGATGCCCTGGCCTACCAAAACCTGGCCGGTGCCCGTGCTGGTGGCGATGACGATCAGGCCGGCCATCATGATCAGCGCGGACATGATCACCATGCTCTTGCGCTTGCCAAGGCGGTCGCTGATCCAGCCGCCGGCGAGGCTGGTGATCACCGTGCCGGCAGAGCTCACCAGGGTTGCCTGGAACACCAGGCTGGTCACCTGTGTTTCGGCTACGTGGAGGTGGTCGGTGAAGAAGTACGGCAGGTAGAGCAGGCCCGCGCAGTATCCGACGTAGACCATGAATTTGGTCAACCAGGCCCAGCCCAGGCCCGGGAAGGCCTTGGGGTTGAAGTAGAACGAGCCCAGAATCTCCTTGACGTTCAGAGGTGCCGGTTTCTCGGTGAGGACACGGTCCTTGAAGGTGAAGGCGAAGGCGATGGCTACCGCCGTTCCCACGATGCCGGGGACCACAGCCATCTGGAGGGCGTTGTCGAACATCTGGGCGAAGAAGGCTGCCGCCACGAGGCCGATGGGAAGCGTCATGCCGATCAGGCCGGACAGGCGTCCGCGCTCCGAGGGGCCAGCCTGGTCAGGGAGCGTGGCTACGAGGGCAGCCAGGGCAGCGTTGAAGCCCAGCTGTGCTACAACCCAGGCGATAAGGACGGTTCCGACGTTGGTCCCGGAGCCCAGCAGGAAGAGTGCGGCCAGGCCGACCAGGGAGCCGCCTACGATCCACGGTTTGCGCATCCCGAAGCGGGAGGTGGTGCGGTCGCTCAATCGGCCGAAGAACGGGTTCGCCAGGAGTGCAACGGCCGCTCCCACTCCTGCGACGAGGCTGAGCGCACCCGCGCGGGTATCCGGGGTGGTGATCTCTGAAACCTTGATGGCGAGGACCACCAGGGCTGGGGCGAGGACTGCCATCCACAAGCCTGCGCTCGCGATCGGCATGCCGATGACGTAGGCGCGCGAAGCCGATTGGGGCGGGGTGCTTCCGGTACCCGGGGCGGCAGTTTCCGCGCCTGCCTTCTGCTGATCGATATTGAGGGCCACATTGCCTCCTGATGAACGGGTGGCCCACCGTTGGGCCGCTGCAATGACTCTAGCCCTAAAAATCTAGTGTGACTAGGTTTTTGATAAAAAAGTCGAGTGACCTTCGATATTTAAACCGTGAAATAGACTGAACGGATGTCTACGACGAGGGCCCGGGGCCAGTACGCCAAGGGGGCCGAGCGCCGCGAACAGATCATCCAGACGGCCACTGACGTTTTCGCTACGGAAGGGTTCGAGGGGACCGCGCTGAAGCGGGTCGCCGAACTCGTGGGCGTTAAGGAAGCCACACTTTTCCACTACTTCAAAGGCAAGCAGGAGCTCCTCACCGCAGTCCTCGCCGAACGCGACCGTCGGTCGCTTGCCGTTGGCGGCGACATCGGGGTGGGCCTTGACCTGATGGCGCCCATCGCTGAACGGAACGAGCGTGAGCCTGGGCTGACCACCCTCTATGCGGTCGCCTCAGCCACGGCCAACGACCCTCACCACGATTCCCACGGTTACTTCAAAGAGCGCTACGAGACCGTGGTGCGGGACATCGCAGCTGACATTGAGCGGCGCCAAGCCACCGGAAAGGTCCGGTCAGACGTCAACTCCGTGATGCTGGCACGGTTGACGGTCGCTGCCTTCGACGGACTCCAGTTGCAGTGGCTGTACGACAAGAACGTGGACATGGCCGATGGCCTCCGGCAGCTCATCGAGGTGCTGCTGGCGCCATCCCACCCAACTGAGTAACAGATAAGGCCGTTCTGAGCGCTCAGAACGGCCTTATCTGTTACTTACTTGGGGGCGTTGCCCTTGGTGACCCTAGCGGCCGGTGCCGCCGTAGACGGTAGCCTCAGCGTCGCCGTCGAGCTCGAACGCATTGTGGATGGCGCGGACGGCGTCATCCAGTGCGTCTGCGCTGGTGACCACGGAGATGCGGATTTCCGAAGTGGAGATCATGTCAATGTTGATCCCGGCGTCGGAAAGGGCCTTGAAGAACGTGGCAGAAACACCCGGGTGTGAACGCATGCCCGCGCCGATCAGGGAGAGCTTGCCGACGTGCTCGTTGTATTCAATGCTTTCGAAGCCGATCTGGCCTTCGGCAGCACGCAGGGCGGCCAGGGCGTCGGCACCCTCAACGATGGGCAGCGTGAACGAGATGTCCGTGCGGCCGGTGCCGTGGGTGGAGACGTTCTGGACAATCATGTCGATGTTCGAGTGCGCATCGGCAATCACCTGGAAAATCGCCGCAGCTTTGCCGGGGATATCCGGGACGCCTACTACGGTGACCTTGGCTTCGGACCGGTCGTGTGCAACGCCGGAGATGATTGGCTGCTCCAAGGCAACTCCCTCTTGAATGTTGAACTTTTCGTCGGCGCCCGGGATGACCCACGTGCCTTCGTGCTGGCTGAATGAGGAACGGACGTGCAGCGGCACACCGAAACGGCGGGCGTACTCCACACACCGCAGGTGCAGGATCTTGGCGCCGGAAGCGGCCAACTCCAGCATTTCCTCGCTGGAGATTCGGTCGATCTTCTGGGCGGACGTCACCACGCGCGGGTCAGCGGTATAGATGCCGTCCACGTCCGTGTAGATCTCGCAGACATCGGCTTCCAGCGCTGCGGCCAGCGCGACGGCGGTAGTGTCCGAGCCGCCGCGGCCAAGCGTGGTGATCTCGTTGGTGCTGCGGCTCATGCCCTGGAAACCGGCCACGATTGCGATGTGGCCCTTGTCCAGTGCGGTGCGGATGCGGTGGGGGTCGACGTCGATAATTCGCGCCTTGCCGTGGATGCCGTCGGTAATCATGCCGGCCTGGGATCCCGTGAAGGACTGCGCGGAAGCGCCGAACTTGTTGATGGCCATGGCAAGGAGGGCCATGGAAATTCGTTCGCCGGCGGACAACAACATGTCCATTTCGCGGGCGGGAGCGGAGTCAGTGACCTGACCCGCGAGGTCCAGGAGTTCATCGGTGGTGTCACCCATTGCGGAGACAACAACCACAACCTCGTTGCCGGCCTTCTGCGCATCCACGACGCGCTGTGCGACCCGCTTGATGCCATCGGCATCGGCAACCGAGGAACCGCCGAACTTCTGAACGATCAGCTGCTTGGTAATGGCAGCCTCGTTGGAGAGCTCTTCGATCTTCACTTCGGTAGTGGGCATAGTCATGCGCGCACCCTCACTGCATCAATAGGGTTCGAACGCGGCATGCTCCAATTCGGGCACGCCTGCGTAGCTTATTTGCCCAGTTTATCGCCGTGTGCAGTTCGGGCAGGAATTGTGACCACATGGCGGCTACCTGCGATGACTACCACCCGGCAGTGCCCGGACCACCCTTGAACGGGCCGACGATCTGCTGTGTGATCCACCCTCCATAGAAGTTGCCTTCCTGGAACGTCACCCGCTCGCCGTCCACCTCACACGAGTCCATATGCTCCGGGTAAAGCGCCACTCTGCTGCCCAGCGCTTCGAAGCCCCGTGCGGGGCTTGGGTAGGTCCACCCTGCCCGCTCAACCACCGTCCCGCCGGCGGTGATGGTGAAGTAACTGGCCTCGCCCTTGAACTCGCAGAAAGTGGTTCCCCCAACAGGGACCAGCGCACCGTCCGGGAAGGCGTCCAACGGCACGTAGTAGACAGGAGGATGGCTGGTCTCCAGGACCCTGACGGAGTCAGTGGTATCAACAATCACCTGACCTCCAAGCCGCACCACAATCCGCTCGGATCGAGGCTCCACTCTGGGCGGCCGCGGGTAATCCCATACCGATTCCTGGCCGGGGGCCGGCTTGATGGGACGGGGACGCCGAAAGACACCGGAAACACTGCGATGGGAGACCATGCACCCATGGTGGCACCCTCGGCTGGGATCTCCCCGTGAAGTTTCGCCGTATCGGTGACGGCGTGCCCGGCGTACCATCCACTTCATGAGGACTTCGGCAGGCGATGGCCGGCTTATCTGACCACACGGACGCATCGGGTCCGGCGGGCAACGAGCCCGAATACGAAGTGATCGGCGGTGTGATCGACGATCAGCCCTCCGGTTTGGCCCGCCCTGTGCCAGGAGCCGGGTCCCCGCCCCGAACCGCGGGAAACTTTGGGGCTGCCGCAGCGGAGGCATGGCGGAGTGCCCGGACATCCTTCACCTCGTGGTGGTTCTGGCTTGGCTGCGCACTGGGGATTGCCGCCGCCTGGGGCTTGGCCGCGGCCGTGGTTTCTTTTGCAGAAGCCAAAGGATGGTTCGATACCAGGGTTGCAAGTGCCATCTACTTGATCACGGCGGTCTTCCTTGCGCTCGCCGCCGCTGTGCTGGGAGCGGTGTGGGGCTTCCGACATTCCCAAGGGCGCCTTCTTGTCCTGTTGCTGGCCGGAGGTATTCGAGGAGTCGCTTTGGGAGCGCTCGCGGGTGGTGTTTTGCTCGTGGTGGGCGCCAGCGTCGGCGGGCCGACGGCACTGGCCGTTGCCGCCGTCGTCGTTATTATCCTGGAAGTGGCCCTGTTCGGACTGATCGGTGCGGGTGCGCGGGCATGCTTTGCTGCAGCGGCGCCGGGGGCGGCATTGACCGCCTTGGTGGTGGCTTTCCTGTGCGTTGGAAATGTGGTGGCCACCATCCTGCTCCTTCCCGGGACCACGGTGATGGACCAGGCTTCCGTCCCGGTGAACGTGGAACGCGACGATTCCGGCAGGATCATTGCCTACGAGTGCGTGGGCAATCTCCGCCCGGTTGAAGTGGTCCACACAGAACGGGTTGCCTGGATTGCGGCAGCCAACCCGGCCCTGCTTTTTGGGAGCGTGGGCGCCGACGTGGTGCCTACGGACAATGAACTTGGCTGGCTGCTGGCCGGCCTGCAGTGGGCCGCCGATGGGCCCTCACGCGAAGTGCCGTGCCTCGGTGGCGAATCCAGTGACGGGCTGGCACCGTCGGTTCCTGTCTTCGTGACCGGCCTCGCGCTGCAGTCCTTGGTGGCCGGCCTGGTGCTGGTACCTGGCCGGCGGCTGAGGGCCCGGCGACTGGCGACGGGCTCTGGCTAGGCCCCTCGGCGCACGTACTCGGAAATCACGACGCCGGAGCCGAACGTCGTCGTCGTAACCTCTTCGAAGGCGCTTGGCTGGTAGGCACCCGGCGCGAAGAGCGGTATGCCATCGCCGAACAGGAGTGGGCTTCGTTTCAGAACCAGTCTGTCGATTTCACCGGAAAGCTGCGTAGCCAGATGGCCGCCTCCACATAGCCAGATCGACTTACCTGGCTCGGACTTCAATCTGCGGACTACGTCCACCGGGTTCTCGTGGGTCAGCTCCAGGTTTGGGTGCTCGCCCGGGATGTCCGCCTTGGTGTGCGACCGGGAAAAGACCACCTGCTTAAGATGCTGATAAGGGCTGGTCATGCCAGCTGGTAGACCAACGGCGTAAGTGTTCCAGCCCATCACGACGGCGTCGAAGGTCGCTTTGCCTTGTTCGATGCCCATGGCGTCCGCGGCCACTGTGGGTATGGCTTCGGGGAAGCGCTCAATTTGGGCGGCCATATGGTCACCTTCCACCGGAAACGCGTCGAATTCCCCTCCCGGACCGGCAATGTACCCATCCAGGCTGACGGCAACGTAGTACACAAGCTCTCGCACGGGACCCCCATCACGGTTGTTGTTGGTGATTGCGAGACTACAACAAGGCGTTGCGCCTGCCCTCGAAGGCCCTGCCGAGGGTAACTTCGTCGGCGTACTCCAGGTCTCCACCCACCGGCAGGCCCGACGCGAGTCGTGTCACCGTGATTCCGATCGACTTGAGCATGCGGGCTAAATACGTTGCAGTCGCTTCGCCCTCAAGGTTGGGGTCGGTGGCGATGATGATCTCCTGGATGGCGCCATCATTGAGGCGTGTGAGGAGTTCCCGGATCCGCAACTGCTCCGGACCGATGCCCGCAATGGGGTTGATGGCCCCACCCAGCACGTGATAGCGGCCGCGGAAGGACCGGGTGCGTTCCACAGCCAGGACGTCCTTGGACTCCTCAACCACACAGATGACCGACGGGTCTCGGCGCTGGTCGCGGCAGATGTTGCACTTTTCCTGCTCGGTCACGTTGAAGCAGACGGAGCAGAACTTCACGCGTTCCTTGACCGTGGTGATGGCCGTAACCAGGCGCTTCATGTCCTCTGGATCAGCCTCCAGGATGTGAAATGCCAGGCGCTGCGCTGACTTGGGGCCCACACCGGGAAGCCGGCCGAGCTCGTCAATCAGCTCCTGAACTGCACCTTCGTACACAATGTCCTCATTTGGTTGAAATCAATGCTGGAATCAGCGGTTGTGCAGGGGAGAACCGTCCAAGGCGCGCTCTTCGATCAGCTTTCCGCCCAGAATACGCTCCACAGCTGCCCGCCCAAAGACCCTCGATTCCTCGATGGTCTCGTCCTCCGGGCTGGGGATGTCCTCCGGCAAGGAGTCCGGCTTCATCGGGGTCCTTACCGGCGCTTGGACACGACCCGCTTGGGCTTCGGGGCTGTTGGTCAGCCGCTGGTACAGGCTCTGGCGGCCATTCGGATTGCCCGACGGCGCGGCCTCCTCCAGCGTGGCAACCGAACCATGCGCTTCCTCGGGTTGGGCCGCCAAGGAGGGCCAGGTCGGCGCGGCGGCGTTGCTGCTTCCTGCGGGGGCGCCGCTGCTGACGGGCTCGGGCATCGATTGTGTTGCGGGCCAGCTCGACGCCGGTGCGACGTCCCAGCTTGAACTTGGGTTCTGTTCCGCGTTGGTCGGGTGGCCGTAGGTGCCGGTGGTTGCTTCCGGAACCTGGGCTGCGGCCGGCTCGTAGTCGGGAGCGTCCGGCGCCGTTGGGGTTTCTTCGGCCGCTTCGGCGGGTTTCTTGCCCACGTTGGACTCTGTGCCCACGACCCAAGTACCCGGCGCTTGCTCGACGGCCCTGGACCACGGGTCGTCGGACGATGCTGTGGGCTTGGCGGTGCCCGCTGATGGCGAAGATGCAGCCGTAGTTGCGCTGCTTGCTGGGGCCGACGTGGTGGCCGCTGACGGCGCCGAGGCACTCGAAGGGGAAGCGGGGACACTGGGTGCCGGTGCCGCAGTTGCAGGCGCCGCGGGTGCAGTACTTGGTTGGCCATAACCCGACGGGGGCTCCCAATCCGCAGGTGGCTCTTCGTCCAGGGGCGGAGCGTCCTCGTCGAGCGGCGGACCCCAGTCGTCGTCAGGGTACGAGTAGTCGCCGGAGGGCTCGGGAGTCGGCGTTGAGGCGGGGGTCGGCGTGGTCGGTGCTTGCGTTGAAACAGCCGGTTCCGGAATGTGGGCAGCCGGCGTTGGGACTGTGGGTGCCGGTGCGATGGGTTCCGCCTGGGCAGGGGTGGCCCTCGCTGGCACGGATGCTGCTGCTGGAACAGATGCTGCCGGTGCGGCAGCAGGTGCCAGACCCCACGCGGAGTCGACAGCTGACACCGGTGCCGGCCCCGATGCTGTTTCCGCAGGCGACGACGTGACGTTTGCGGCTGCTGCCTCGGGGGATTCAGCACGCGCCGACGCCAGGGCGCCCGCTGGTGCTGCAGCAGCCGGAGATTCCCGGCTAGTAGGCGCTTTTGGGTTTGGCTCAGAGCTCGCTGAGCTGTTGCCGCCAGCGACTGCCACGATCTGGCAGTCGATGCCAAGGGTCTTGTGGATCGCTTGGCGAAGGTTCTCGGCGTGGTCTGCGCGGCCGAACGCGCCCGCAAGGCCGCCCGTTGTGAATGCCAGAGTCAGGACCTGGCCGTCGAACTGGGCAACCTGGGCGTTAGGCTCCACCAGCGCCCACGTGCTGCGCTTGATCTTGGTCAGGGTCTGCAAGACGTCGGGCCATGCGCGACGCAGAGCCTCCACATCTCCGCTTCCTCCAGAACCAGCAGGTCCTCCCGCGGTAGCGGGCTGCGGAGCTTGGGGCGCCGATTGCGCTGGGGCTGCCTGCGGTGGGGCTTGAACAGGTGGTGCTGCCGGGGACTGTTCTGGCGCCGGCGCTTGAACAGGACTGGGCTGCGAGGTGGGGGCCTGGACGCGATCAGCCGGGGCGGGGGCAGCCTGAGGTGCAGCAGCCTGCGGAGCACGACCGGAAGCCTGGCGGTCCTCAACAGGCCAGTCGCTGGTGGACACTCGTGGTGCTGTGATGGCGTCGCGCGACCCGGCGTCAGCGGCCGGCGCGGGAGCGGCAGGTGCCGAAGCAGGCGTCTGCGGCGAAGCAGCCGGCGCAGCAGGTGCCGATGCAGCGGGTGCCGGCACGGAAGGTGCGGGCTCAACGGCAACCGGTGCCGCGGGCGCAGAGGCCGGGGCCGGCGTCGGCTGTGCAACAGGCGCAGCAGCCGCCGCAGCAGGCGGGCCGGCAGCAACGGCCGGCGCGCCGCCGTCGCCCGCGTAATTCAGGCGACGTTCCACGCGGTCGATGCGGGCAGCGATGCCTCGCTCGGTCTGCTCAGCGCTGGGCAGCAGGATTCGGGCGCACAGCAGTTCAAGGTGCAGCCGGGGCGAGGTGGCGCCCGTCATCTCGGTGAGGGCGGTGTTGGTGACGTCGGCCGCCCGGGAGAGTTCGGCAGCGCCCAGGTTGGTGGCCTGGTTGCGCATGCGGGCGATCTGGTCCGCGGGCATGCCACGGAGGATCGCCTGTGCGCTCTCGGGCATCGCCTGGACGATGATGAGGTCGCGGAAGCGTTCCAGCAGGTCTTCAACGAATCGCCGGGGATCGTGCCCGGTCTGGATAACGCGATCCACGGCCTTGAAGACCACCGCGGCGTCGGAGGCTGCAACGGCATCCACGATGTCGTCCAGCAAGGAAGCGTGTGTGTAGCCGAGCAGGGCCACAGCGAGTTCATAGTCCAGGCCATTCGGTCCGGCGCCAGCCATGAGCTGATCCAGCACCGACAGGGTGTCGCGGACCGAGCCGCCACCGGCGCGGATGACCAGCGAGAGCACACCGGGAGCCACCGGCACGTTCTCCTGTTGGCAGAGAAGCTCGAGGTACTGCATCAGGGGCTCGGGTGGCACCAGCCGGAAGGGGTAGTGGTGCGTGCGGGAGCGGATGGTCCCGATGACTTTGTCCGGCTCCGTGGTGGCGAAGATGAACTTGATATGTTCCGGCGGCTCTTCGACGATCTTCAGAAGCGCGTTGAAGCCGGCCGACGTGACCATGTGGGCCTCGTCAATGATGAAAATCTTGTAGCGGTCGCGGACCGGGGCGAAGGTTGCGCGTTCGCGGAGATCCCGCGCGTCGTCAACGCCACCGTGGCTGGCGGCGTCGATCTCGATGACGTCCAGGGAGCCGGAACCACCACGTGCAAGTTCGATGCAGCTGGGGCACTTGCCGCAAGGGGTGTCGGTGGGTCCCTCGGCGCAGTTCAGGCAGCGGGCAAGGATGCGGGCAGAAGTGGTTTTGCCGCAGCCGCGGGGGCCGGAGAAGAGGTAGGCGTGGTTCACGCGGTTCTTGCGGAGCGCCGTCATCAGCGGCTCCGTGACGTGTTCCTGCCCGATAACGTCCGCGAAAGAGTCCGGGCGATACCTTCGATACAGGGCAGTTGTAACAGTCACAAGTGAAACCTACCTATAGAGACTGACATTTAAATAAGTGACCCCTCATGCACCCGCCAGAGCCCATCTACCCTTGCTACCTTCCGGTCCTGGGGGAGTTCAACAGGATGACGCCACATGAGGGGCCGTCGACAAGCTTACCCGAACTTGGGTTGGGGTTCGAATCGGCCTGAAGGCCTGTGGATAAGGCTCGACGGCGGGTGGCTGGGTTGCGTGAATCACCGTCACCCATTCACCGGCCACGTCATGAAAGCCGGTTCCTCGTAGGGGTGGGCGGCCCGCAGGGCCTGCACCACGCCGTCGAGCATGTCCTCCTCCACCACGCACTCGACCCGGGTTTCCGGCACCTGCTCCTCATTCCCCACCTCACCTACGGAGGGTCGCGCTCCGGGCAGGGGCGTGAAGCGGCCAGTACCTGGCGACGTAAAGGCGCAGTGGGAGTAGTTGCCGATCCGCCCGGCGCCGGCGTCGCCAATGGCCAGGAGGACTTCTTCGATATGCGTCTCAGGAACGTAAACGACCAAGGCGTGGAGCTGCGTCATGGGAACATCCTGTCAATAAACTTCGGCTACAAACAGGTCTCAACCATTGCAAAAGCCGGTATCACAGCGGACTATGGGTATGTACACCGATTGGGGCAATCTCAAGATTGTGAGCTGCGGGGCCTGGGAGCGAGGGGCCGGACCCGGCAGCTCAACGATGTACCGCAAGAATGGGCGCGTTGGGGGCGTCCATTTTTCCGTTAACGGACGTGTTTCCGAGGCCTTCCAGGGGTGGTCATTCGGCCCGATTACACGTTGCCGAAATTCTCAGGTACAGTAGTATCTGCTTTCGAATCGGAAGCAAGGAGAATTCGCCTAGCGGCCTATGGCGCACGCCTGGAACGCGTGTTGGGTTAACGCCCTCGGGGGTTCAAATCCCCCATTCTCCGCGGTTGGCCCCAGTCCTTGGACTGGGGCCTTTTGCGTTTCCTGAAGCTAGTCCGCGTCCGCGGCCTCAGCCCGCGTCCGCGGCTCAGCCCGCGTCCGCGTGCTGCTCGGCGTCCTGCTGCTGCGCCGCCGCCACCCTTTCCAACACTTCGCGGCAGGCTGCGGTTGCGGGGTGGATGCGGCCTGCTGTCCTGGTGGAGGTGAACACGGTGCGCTTTGGCAGGGCCGGGAGATCCAGCAGTTGAACGGTACGCGAGCGCCCGGTCCACACAAGGTCCGGCATGAGTGCCACGGCATTCCCGGATTCAATGAGCCGGATCTGCGCTTGGAGATCGGCCGTTTCGTATCTGACGTCGGGTTCGAAGCCCGCGGACCGGCAGGCTTGCTCTGCCCAGTGCCTTGAGGCTGCGCCGCGGGGTTCCATGACCCACGGCATCAACGCGGTGTCCGCGAGCGTCGATACCGTTTCGCCGCCGAGTCCCACCGGGGGAGTGGCCAGGCGGATGGCGTCGCTGGTGAGGGTGACGCGGTCCAACCCGCTGTGGTGCGGAGCAGCGTGGCCGGGGTATTGCTCGGCCACCACAAGGTCGAAGTCCCGCGCCCATGTTTCGTAGAGGGCAGTCTCGGGCTCGCGTTGGGTCATTTCCACGCGCACCTCGGGATACTCGTGCCGCATGATGGTGAGGAAATCCGGCAGCAGGGCCAGGGCCGCGGACTGGAAGACGGCCAAGCGAACCGTTCCCGTGACCATGGAAAGCGAGGCGGCGAGCTCGGTTTCCGCACGCTCCAGCGTTTCCAGCAGCGCCGCCGTGTGTGCCACGAGGATCTCTGCCTGTGGCGTCAGCTGCACGCGACGCCCCGCTTTGCGCAGCAATTCCACGCCGGCTTCCTTCTCCAGGAGAGTCAACTGTTGGGACACCGAAGATGGGCTGTACTGCATGGCATCGGCCACCTCCGCGAGGGTCCCGCGGATCTTCAACTCGTGCAGCAAACGCAGCCTGCGGACGTCCAGCACGGGGGCCTCCAAAAGATCGGGATGGGTAATCAATATTCGTCAGAAAAGATCGCTTTTCCTAACGTGATTGTAGATCCATACTGATGGAAACAAACAAACTTCTCCGTCCCAGAAGGAGCCCCCATGACCAGCACCATCCCGGATGCCACCGCCCCGAGCAGCCAGGATTCCGGACAGTTCGATGCTTTGGCGCAGGAAGCCATCGCCTTGGTCCGCCACTGGCTCACAGAAGCCGGCAAGATCCCCGTGGATGTCTCCGCCCAGCGCCTCGCCGGCGTTTTGAAAGACCCCAATGGCCTGGACTTCACGGTTGGATTCGTCGACGGCGTCATCCGCCCCGAGGACCTGTCGGTCGCCGGCCGTAAACTCGCAGAGTTGGCACCCAAGGTCCCCAAATTCCTCCCGTGGTACATGCGCAGCGCGGTCCGCGTAGGTGGCGTCATGGCTCCGATCGTCCCGCAGGTAGTTATCCCGATCGCCCGCCGCGTGCTCCGCGAAATGGTGGGCCACCTGATCGTGGACGCCACTGACGCCAAGCTCGGCCCGGCCATCGCCAAGATCCGCCAGGACGGTGTGCACTTGAATGTGAACCTCCTCGGCGAAGCCGTCCTGGGCGAGCACGAAGCGCAGCGTCGCCTGGAAGGCACCCTGAAACTCCTGGCCCGCGATGACGTGGACTACGTTTCCATCAAGGAGTCCTCCACCGTGGCACCGCACTCCCCGTGGGCCTTCGACGAAGCCGTCGACCACGTGGTGGAGAAGCTCACCCCGCTGTACCGTCTTGCCGCGTCCTTCCCCAAGCCCAAGTTCATCAACCTGGACATGGAGGAATACAAGGATCTCAGCATGACCATCGCGGTGTTCAAGCGCATCCTGGACATGCCGGAGTTCAAGAACCTGGAAGCCGGCATCGTCCTCCAGGCATACCTCCCCGACGCCCTCGGTGCCATGCAGGAACTGCAGGAATGGGCCACCGCACGCCGCGCCCAGGGAGGCGCGCCCATCAAGGTACGTGTGGTCAAGGGCGCCAACCTTCCCATGGAGCAGGTTGAAGCTTCCCTTCATGACTGGCCGCTGGCCACGTGGGGCACCAAGCAGGACTCGGACACCAGCTACAAGAACGTCATCAACTACGCCCTCACTCCGGAGCGCATTGACGCGGTCCGCATCGGCGTCGCAGGCCACAACCTGTTCGATGTCGCCTTTGCGTGGTTGCTCGCCAAGCAGCGTGGGATTGCCCAGCAGGGACCGAAAGCCATCGAATTCGAGATGCTCCTGGGCATGGCAACCGGCCAGGCCACCGCAGTCCGTAAGGACGTCGGCAGCCTCCTGCTCTACACGCCGGTGGTCCACCCGGGCGAGTTCGACGTCGCCATCGCTTACCTGATCCGCCGCCTCGAAGAGGGCGCCAGCCAGGAAAACTTCATGTCGGCCGTTTTCGAACTGAGCGAAAATGAAGCCCTGTTCAAGCGCGAGCAGCAGCGCTTCCTGGACTCCCTCGCCGGAATGACGGACGAAGTTCCCGGCCCTAACCGCAAACAGGACCGCCGCCTCCCGGCTGAGCCTGCCCCGCTCGAGGGCTTCCACAACACCCCTGACACCGACCCTGCCCTCCCGGCCAACCGTGCCTGGGGGCGCGACATCCTCAAGCGCATCCCCGGTTCCACCGCAGGCAACAAGATCGTGGAGTCCACCAAGGTCTCCGACGCCGCCGAGCTGGACCGGATCATCGCTACCGCCGTGGAACACGGCAAGGCATGGGGCGCCCGTCCCGCCGCGGAGCGTGCAGCGATCCTGCACCGCGCCGGCGACATCCTTGAAGCCCGCCGTGCTGAACTCCTGGAAGTCATGGCGTCGGAGACCGGGAAGACCATCGACCAAGGCGACCCCGAGGTCAGCGAAGCAATCGACTTCGCGCACTATTACGCCGAGCGCGCCAAGGACCTGGAAACGGTCGACGGCGCCACGTTCGTCCCAGCCAACCTCACCGTGGTGACCCCGCCGTGGAACTTCCCGGTGGCGATCCCCGCAGGCTCGACGCTCGCAGCGCTCGCCTCAGGCTCCGCCGTCGTGATCAAGCCTGCAAAGCAGGCCCGCCGTTCCGGTTCCGTCATGGTGGACGCGCTGTGGGAAGCCGGCGTGCCTCGCGAAGTGCTGGCCCTGGTGCAGCTCGAAGAGCGTGACCTTGGCACCCAGCTGGTCTCGCACCCGAGCGTTGACCGCGTCATCCTCACCGGCGGCTACGAAACCGCCGAGCTGTTCCGCTCCTTCCGCCAGGACCTGCCGCTGCTCGCGGAGACCTCCGGAAAGAACGCCATTATCGTCACCCCGAGCGCTGACCTGGACCTCGCTGCCAAGGACGTTGTGTACTCGGCGTTCGGTCACGCGGGCCAGAAGTGCTCCGCCGCATCGCTGGTGATCCTGGTGGGCTCGGTCGCCAAGAGCGCCCGCTTCCACAACCAGCTGATCGACGCCGCACGCTCCCTGACCGTGGGCTACCCGGAGGACGCCACCACGCAGATGGGGCCGATCATCGAACCGGCCAACGGCAAACTCCTCAATGCCCTTACCACCCTGGGCGACGGCGAAACCTGGGCCATCAAGCCCGAGCGCCTCGACGAAACCGGCCGTTTGTGGTCCCCGGGCATCCGCTCCGGCGTCAAGCGTGGCTCCTACTTCCACCTGACCGAGTTCTTCGGCCCGGTCCTGGGTGTCATGACCGCAGAGACCCTGGAGGAAGCCATCGCCATCCAGAACGAGATTGAGTACGGCCTCACCGCCGGCTTGCACTCCCTGGACTCCGCTGAAATGGGCGTCTGGCTGGACACCATCCAGGCCGGAAACCTGTACGTCAACCGCGGCATCACCGGTGCAATCGTGCAGCGCCAGCCGTTCGGTGGATGGAAGAAGTCGGCAGTCGGTGCCGGAACCAAGGCCGGTGGACCGAACTACCTGATCGGCTTGGGCAGCTGGCTCCCCGCCGAAGCCAAGGCCAAGCGCGGCACGGTGCTCCAGGGCGCAGCCGCTCAGCTCCTCGCTGCTGCAAAGTCCGCCGACGTTACCGCTGAAGAACTCCAGACCCTGCAGCAGTCGCTCTTCAGCGACGCCGCAGCCTGGGAATCCGAGTTCGGCACCCGCAAGGACGTCTCCGCCCTCTCCGCAGAGCGCAACGTCTTCCGCTACCGCTCCCTCCCGGTCACCATCCGCCTCTCCGAAGGTGAGCGGCTCGCTGACCTGCTGCGCGTGGCAGCAGCCGGAGCAGTGGCGGGCTCGGCCCTCAAGGTGAGCTCCGCCGTCGTACTTCCTGATGCCGTTGTGACCGTGTTTGCGAACCTGGGCGTCAGCGTCCGGATCGAGGACGACGCCGCGTGGCTGGGCCGTGCGGCCAACTTCGACGCCGGCCGGATCCGCCTGATCGGTGGCGATTTCGCAGCGCTGAGCGCAGCGATGGGCGGCCGTCCGGATGTGGCTGTTTACCACGGTGCTGTGACCCAGGCAGGCCGGATCGAGATGCTGCCGTTCCTCCGCGAGCAGGCCGTTTCCATCACGGCCCACCGCTTCGGCACACCGAACCACCTGTCGGATCACCTGATCTAGTTTGTGCGCCGAGGGGTGACCTCTCGGCACTAAGCACGCACCAAAAGGTTGAAAGCCAGCCCCTCGGCGAAGTCCACACCACGTGGGTCCCCGCCGAGGGGTTGGCTTTCGCCTTTATGGGAGGCTCAAAGGGTTGAGATCTGACTCCTCGGCGAAGAGCGAAGGGTTGAAAGCCAGCCCCTCGGCGAAAGGCACTTCAGGCCTCCGCATAGCCCAGCCTTTGCAGCCTGCGCAGCGCTGCTTGCTCGCTGGGACCGTGGGAGCCCAGGGCGAATCGGACCATCCCCAACACGCCACGCGCCGCCAGGATGGCCGGCAAGGGCACGGGGCCAAGCCTGGCGGGCCGGAGGCCGAGCAAGTCCCGGTACTTGGGCTCAAGGCTTGCGACGGCGGCCGCGAACAGTATGCGGTAACCGGGCTTGAGGAGTGGGCTCAGGGGAGGATAGCGGATGAAGGACACCGTCTCGGCAAGCCGCTCATCGGCCCGGAGTATCCCCGAGGCGTACCACTGCTCCAGTTCGTCACGGACCTGGGCCTCGGTGAGTGGCGGGTCCAGAACTCCCATGAGTCGTCCTGCCGCTGCCCATTCGCGGACGTAGGCATCGGGGCCGCCCGGGATGGCCCTGCCCCAGATCCGGTTGGCAGTGAGGAAGGAGTCCGCGTAGGTGACGTGGACCCAGCGGAGGAGTTCGGGATCGTTGGCGGCGTATTCGCGCTCCACGCCCTGTCCGTCACGGTAGGTTCCCCGGACACGCTCATGGATCTTCCGGACCCGGGCGGTCGCGGCTTCGGCGGCCTCCGTGGAGCCGTACGTTACCGTGAAGATCCACCGCACGGTGTTCGCGAGACGCCCCAAGGGGTCCTTCTGGAAGCCGGAGTGTTCGTAGACGCCAGCGAGCGCGCCGGGATGGAGGGCCTGCATCAGCAGGACGCGGATGCCCGCCACGATGGTGGCCACGTGGCCGTGCACCGCCCAGACGGCCGACCCCGGGAGGTGATATCCGGCGTCGTTCCCGTCTGCGAGCCGCGGCACCCACTCCGGAGGCGTGCCCGACGTTCCCGTGAAGGTGCGCTGCAGCTCGTGCCTGTACTCCGTGAGGTAATTCCTCATAGATCCCATGAGACCTCCATTTAGCGGAGGTGTACAGAGCAGATTGTGGACAGATAAAGCCCTGATGACGGATGCATCAGGGCTTTATCTGTCCAGAAACCCGGGACTCAGGCGCGGATGCGGCGCCGGGAGGGAGCCGCTGCCACCAGCAGGGCGGCGATGGCGACGGCGGCACTAAGGATCAGTCCCGGCCGGTACTGTTCCAGCATGGCTTGGGCGCTGACGGTTCCGGCGGCTTGGCCGTGGCCGCTGACCAACGCTGTGGTGACTGCCAGAACCAGTGCGGCTCCAACTTGTGTGCTGGTCTGGATCAGGCCAGCCGCCAGTCCCTGTTCTGAATCCTTGATCCCGGCGGTCGCTTGTACGTTGATGGACGGGAAGGCCAGCGCAAACCCGACTCCCAGCAGGACCACCGACGGCAGGATATCCAGCACGTAATTGGGCGTGGTGCCGACGCGGAGGAACAGGACGTAGCCCAATCCCAGGGCTGTGAGTCCGGTGAGGATGAGTTGGGTAGCGCCGAACTTTTCGATGAGCTTGTCCGCGAACGGCGCGCTGGTCGCAACCAAGAGCCCGGCGGGCAGCAAGGCCAACGCCATGCCCAGCGGCGTCCAGCCGAGCACCGCCTGCAGATACATGGTGACGATGAACTGGAAGCTCAGGTAAGACCCGAACAACCCCACCGCGCTGAGGTTGGCCCGTGCCACCCAGCCTTCTTTAAGGATGCTGAAGCGGATCAGCGGGTGCTTGACCTTGTTCTCGATCACCGCGAAGGCTGCCAGCACGGCAACGGAAACTGCGAATCCGGCGATTGTTGCCACAGATCCCCAGCCCTGTTCCGGTGCTGAAACCAAGGTGTAAACGAGGCCAAGCATGCCCAGCGCGAGGGTGACGGCGCCCCAAACGTCGTGCCCGCTGTCCTCAACGGAGGGCTTGTCCTTGGGGATGAACTTCATGCCCAGGAGGACAACCACCACCGCGATCGGCACCGAAACCAGGAACGTCCAGCGCCAGCTGAGGCTGGTCATGAGGCCACCCACCACCAAGCCCAACGAGAAGCCGCTGGCACCGAACGTCGTGAAGATGGACAGCGCCTTGTTGCGCTCGCGTCCCTCCGCGAAGTTGGTGGTGATGATGGAGAAGCCGGTGGGCGCGGTGAAGGCAGCCGCAAGTCCCTTGATGAACCGGGTGGCGATCAGGATGGCGGGGTCGTCCACCAGTCCGCCCAGGAGCGACGCCGCGGCGAAAACGGTCAAAGCAATAAGGAAGATGCGACGGCGGCCCAACAGGTCCGCGAGCCGGCCGCCAAGGAGCAACAGGCTCCCGTAGCCCAGGACGTAGGCGGAAACGATCCACTGCAGGGAATCGGTTCCGAGATTGAGTTCCTGTCCAATGGACGGCAGGGCAACGCCAACCATGGAAACGTCCAGCCCGTCGAGGGCCAAGACGGTGCAGACAACCATCAGCAGCAGCCACTGCGCCCGGGTCCAATGGACGGCTGAGGCCAAGGGTGGCTCGGCGGAAGTTTTGAGGGTGGTGGGTGATGTCATGCGCCTCAATCTATATGACGTGTCATTCAATGACAAGGACTACGATGACATGTCATTGGATGACGCAGAATTTTATGACGTGGATTCAAATCGCGTAATGAACTAGAATCGGCACATGGCAACGACGCGTGACCGTCAACTGGTTGAGCAGTGGCGCAGCATCCAGAACTCCTACTTCCGAACCGCGGGAGCTATCGACCGCGCGCTGGAAGCCAAGTTCGACATTGGCCTTAACGAGTTCGAAATCCTGGATCTCGTGGCTGAAAGCGAAGAATCGGCATGCCGGATGAAGGCACTGGGAGAGCGCACCCCCATGACGCAGAGCGCCGTCTCCAAGGTGGTGGACAGGCTCGAAAAAGCAGGCCTGGTCTCGCGCCAAACCTGCGTTGACGACCGCCGCTCCCTGTTCCTGGAATTGACGGACGCCGGCCGCGCACTCCACTCAACTGCCGCCGTCGAGCACCGTGCGTTGCTCAAGGAAAACCTCGGCTGATCGGCCTGGCGGTCCAGGACGTCACGACGAAGGTGGTGACGTGCGCATCGGTGGCGGCGAAGGAGCCTGCGGGAGGCAAGTTGCCTTCATTGAGGGCTTTTGCAAGACTGTAGTCCTCTATTCCCCAGTGTTAGGCCGATGTTTTGACGGGCATTACAGGTTTCACGACGCCAACCGTGCGCTGACCTTGCCCTGATGCCCTCGTGGGCCGGTGGTTGCAGCGCATTCGCTGAAACCACTGGAGCCTTCGGAACATCATGTCTACAACAAAAAACCCGTCCATCACCCTGACCGACGTGCGCCTTCAGTGGCCCGACGGTACCACTGCCCTTGCCGGGATCTCCGGAACATTCGGACCGGGCCGTACAGGCCTTGTGGGGTCCAACGGTGCCGGAAAATCAACCTTGCTGCGCCTCATTGCCGGGAGCCTTGCCCCTACGGGTGGCAGTATCACGACCAACGGTGATGTCGGATACCTTCCGCAGACTCTCACCCTCGTGACTGACTCGACGGTGGCGGACCTGCTGGGTATCGGCCCTCAAGTGAAAGCATTGCGGGCCATCGAAGCCGGTGACGTTTCGGTGGAGAACTTCGATGCGGTGGGCGATGACTGGGATATCGAAGCCCGGGCTGACAAATCCCTGCGCCATATCGGCTTTTCGGGGGCGGACTTGGAGCGCAACGTGGGCGAAATTTCGGGAGGCGAAGCGATGCTTGTTGCCATCACGGGGCTCCGGCTTCAGGGGACGGCAATCACGCTCTTGGACGAGCCAACGAACAACCTGGACCGGGACGCGAGAACCAAACTGTCCGCTCTCCTGTCCACGTGGCCGGGAACGCTGGTGGTGGTCAGCCACGACCTGACACTGTTGGAGATCATGGACAGCACAGCGGAACTGCATGGTGGAGAACTCGAAGTGTTCGGCGGTCCGTACAGTGCTTGGCGGTCGTATGTTGATGAGCAGCAGGCCGCTGCGGTTCAGGCTGCCCAAGCTGCCAAGCAGGCCGTGAAGACTGAGAAGCGCCAGCGCCAGGAAGCTGAGATGAAGCTGGCGCAGCGTGCCCGCACCGGTCAAACCAGCTATGACAACAAGAAGGGCTCCAAAATCCTTATGAATCAGCGGGCCTCCGATGCGCAGGTGTCAGCGGGCAAGCTTCGATCAGGATCGGATGACAAGGTGGACGCTGCCCAGGCTGCGCTGGATGTGGCCTCTTCCAAAATCAGGGAAGACGAACGGATCAGCGTGAACCTTCCGGATCCGGATGTTCCCCGCAGCCGGCGGATCGCCGAGCTGCGGGGAACCAATCGTGCTTTTGTGGTGGAAGGACCGGAACGGGTGGCCATCATCGGCGCCAACGGGGTGGGAAAAACCACCTTGCTCGAACGTTTGGTCAGCGGGGAACCGTGGACAGAGGATGATGACGACGTCGAATCCGGCACCGCAGGTGGTTGGCTCCTGACCGAGCGGTCCGGGTATTTGCGGCAGCGACTCGACGGCCTGGACGAGGCCGCGACAACTTTGGAAAATGTCCAGGCGGCCGCACCAAGTGTCCCTGTCGGGGAAATCCGCAACCAGTTGGCCCGGTTCCTGTTACGGGGTGATAGCGTCTACCGTCCCGTTGGGACTCTCTCCGGCGGTGAACGGTTCAGGGTCTCCTTGGCCAAGCTTCTCTTTGCCGATCCGCCGCCACAGGTCCTGATTCTCGATGAGCCAACAAACAACCTCGACATACAGAGTGTGGACCAACTCGTGGAAGCGTTGAATGCCTACCGCGGTGCCGTCATCCTGGTCAGCCACGACGACGGGTTCCTGGCCCGCCTTGATCTGGACTTGGTGCTGGGCCTGGACCATGACGGGTCACTCACCGAGCTGCCCTCCCTGCCCGTTGGGTCACGGTCGGGTAGCTGACGCGTTTCCCGCCGCCCTGCGTTGGGCGAGGTAGATCAGTGCAGCGCAGGGGACGGCCAGGGCGTAAAACCAGGTGGCCGAGGTGAATACTGCTCCGTAGGCCTCGGCTCCTGCCATCCGTTGGGCTGTTCCGCCGGAGCCCGCGAACACCACCGTCAACAGTGCCAAGCCGATGGACCCGCCGAGCTGATGTGCCGTGTTGACCAGTCCGGAGGCGGCGCCGTTATCCGCAGGCGCCACGCCTGACATGCCAAACTCGGTCAGCAGGATGATTGCTGTTCCTTGGCCGATTCCGAGCACGATCAGCGGAAGCAGGACGTCCGGGAAATACGCGGTGCCCGGGCCTATGGAGCTGAGCCACAGCATGCCCAGGCCGGCGATGACCAACGAGGCCACCAGCAGCGCCGGCTTGCCCAGCAAGGCGCTGAGGGGTTTGATCGCGTAGACCATGAGGAAGAACAGGAGCGTGAGCGGAATGTAGGCGATTCCGGCCGCGAACGCGCTGAAGCCCAGCACATTCTGGAGGTACTGGCTGAGGAAATAGAAGGTGGAGAACATGGCCCCCACGATCAGAATCCGGATGATATGGGCGCCCGACCGGGTCATGTCTTTGAAGAGACGCAGGGGAGTGATGGGCCGCTCGGCATGACGCTCGACGAGTACGAAAGCCAGAAGCATGAGCACGGCTGCCGCGAGTGAAACGATCGTCGTCAGGTTCCCCCACCCGGCCTCACCCGCGTTCACGAGGCCATAGACCAAGGCGGACATTCCTGCTGTAACTGTCAACGCGCCCGCGATATCTACACTGCCTTTGACCCTTCCGGTTTCCGGTAGGAAACGTGGGCTCAGCAGCAAGACGACAATTCCGATCGGAACATTGATCAGCAAGCCCCATCGCCACGACAGCAGGTCTGTGAAGACGCCGCCCACGATGATGCCCACGCTGCCCCCGGCCCCGATCACGGCACTGTAGATGCTGATCGCTTGGGACCGTTCCCCGGGCTGGGGGAAGGTCTGCACCAAGAGCGCCAGGGTTGCCGGGATGGCGAAAGCCGATGCGGCGCCTTGGAGTACGCGGGCACCGATCATGGCCTCGGCGTTGAAGGCGACCCCGGCCAGCAGGGATGCGAACGTAAACACTCCTACGCCAACCATGAAGACCCGGCGCCTGCCCAGAAGGTCTCCGATGCGGGCGCCCAGCAACAGCAGCCCTCCGAACGCCAGCGCATAGCTGTTCTGGACCCACGAGAGCGTTGTGCTGTTGAAGCCAAGTTCGCGTTCAAGGTGCGGCAGTGCCGTGGTGACGATGGACGTGTCCAACACCATCATCAGCTGGCAGCCCAAGATGACCGCCAAGGTTATGGTTCTGGAGAATCGCGTGGCAGGGGTTGTTTCCATGTGCGTTGCTGACATGCCGGGCCCTTTCTAAGTAACTAACTGGTTGGTTTTAACCATGCTCTTGAAATGCATCGCTGTCAACTAACCAGTTACTTGCTATGGTGAGGGCATGGCGAGAGATGCAGAAGCAACCAGGCAGCGGATCCTGAAGGCGGCAGAGGAGGAGTTTGCCAGCCATGGCATAGCCGGGGCGCGGGTGGACCGTATTGCTGACGAGGCACTGGCCAACAAGGCGATGCTGTACCGGTATTTCGGCAGCAAGGAACAGTTGTTTGACGAGGTCTTCTCCCGACGGGTGGTCGCAGTAGTGGAGGAGACCGAATTCGACGCACTGGACTTGCCGGCGTACGCGGCCCGTGCTTTTGACCTTTACCAGAAGGATCCCAATGTCCTCAGGCTCACCAACTGGTACATCCTTGAACGCGGCCAGGCGGCGGACCTTGAAACCCTGGTGACCTCACACCAGGAAAAGCTCTCCCGGATCGAAAGCGCCCAGAAAGCCGGCCACCTTCGCTCTGATCTCACACCCATCGAACTGCTGGCAAGCGTGCGTGCACTGGCCATGACTTGGCATACGCTCACTCCCGAGATGGCCCGGTCCAAGCTTCCGAGCCTCAAACGGCGTCGCGAAACCATCATGGAAAACGTACAGAGGCTCGTCGGCTAGTCCGCCCGTCCAGAGTTGCCTGCTGTTTAGCTGAGGCGTGCCTGTCCTACAACTCCCCAAAGGCAGCCAGGCCTACGGCTGCCTGACCTCAGGCTCAAGAATCTTGAGCAAAAACTGATGGAACCTTTCTTCGGCAACGACGCAGGAAGCCTTTATTTCTGTTGTGATTCCCGCAACAATGGTGCTTGCACGCCAGGCTGGGGTTTGGTGCCGCTGGCTTTTGGGGAGTGTTTTGTGGGCAAGCATCATGATTCAGACCGGGCAATAAACTTGATCCGAGCATTAGGATTCCATCGCGTCCTGATCGCGGGAAGCCTGGCCATCCTGGCCTTTTTCGCCTTCGGGTTCCAGCCTCTCAGTGCCGTTTCCACCAGTGGTGTGGGCGGTTCCTTGGCGCAGGGCGTGGTTGAACCGACGGCATTGGGCACCCTGGTGCCGCCGGAGGCCGAGACACTCGTCATCGATCCCATGCCCGAACCTCCGGAACAACTTCCCGGAACGCCCATGGTCTACTTTGACCGCGCCATGGTCCGAACCGTCAGCAAAGACGGTTCCACAGGCCTCACGGTAGCTTCCGCCGGGTTGTCCCGTCCGCCCACCGGTGCCCTGTACGCACCCCTAGAGGTCCTCAATCTGAGTTCCAACTATGGCTACCGCTACAGCCCCCTGACGGGCTTGGCAGGCGAGTTCCACTGGGGCCAGGATTACGCCGCCGCCTGCGGAACGCGCGTTTACGCGGCCGACGCCGGTGTGGTCCGGGCCGTCGGCTGGCACTTGTGGGGTGGCGGAAACCGCGTGGAGATCGAACACGGCAACGGCTTGGTCACCACCTACAACCACCTGCAGGCCATCGGCGTCATCAAAGGCCAATCAGTCCGGGTTGGCGAGGTCATCGCCCAGGTTGGCACGACCGGCTGGTCCACGGGCTGCCATCTCCACTTCGAGACAATCGTGAACGGCCTGCACACCAATCCCAACGGCTGGACCTACCTGCCCATGCGGCAGATTGATCCGCTGCAGAACATCTCCATGGTCAACTACCAGCCCGGCGTTGGAACGGGAACGTCCGCGGCTCCGGAATGGGCCGTTCCGGTGGCCGACGGCACCAACCGCGCCGTCATCGGTGGAGAGCACGAAGAGCACGAGCCACTGCCGGTGGTGGTTCCGCCTACCACCACGACTCCGGGTACCACCACGCCAGGCACCACGACTCCGGGTACCACCACGCCAGGCACCACGACTCCGGGTACCACCACGCCGCCGGTGCAGACGCCGGCGCCAACGCAGAGTCCGACGGCGACCGCCTCACCGTCCGTGACGGCGACGCCGACTCCGACCCCGACTGCAACGCCTACGCCGACCGTTACACAGACTGCGACGCCGACTGCTTCACCCACGGCCGCACCTACGCAGACAGCTACCCCAACTCCGACGCCTTCGCCGACCACCACGGCGCCGGCCACGAAAACTGTTGCACCGCCAGTGACGTCGTCGGACGCTTCGGCGCCGACCGCCGTCGTGCCTCCTGCGGTACCGGCTCCGGCCGCTCCAGCGCCGGCAGCCCCCGCTCCTGTGGCACCAGCGCCGGCGGCACCTGCGGTGGTTGCCCCGGCCGCGCCCGCTCCGGCAGCGCCGGCCGCAGTAGTCCCGGCTCCTGTAGTGGTGGCTCCAGCACCTGCTGCGCCGGCCGTGACGCAGGCCGTGGCTCCGGCTCCGGCTCCCGTTGCGCCGGTGGCTCCTGTGCCTGCTCCGGTGCCCGTTGCTGTATTGCCGTCAACGCTCCCAGTGGTGGTTCTTCCGCCCGGATATGTCCTGGTAGCACCGGACAAGGTCCGGCTGCCCAACGGCACGGTGGTGCTGTTGTCCACCCTGGTCCTTCCTCCGACGCCCTAAAGGTCCCTACGCCGAGGGCACGCGAAACGCCGGCACGTCTGCGTTTCGCGCCCCCAAGCCAGCTCCCGTAAGCTCGATGGCGGCAAGCCCGCCAGCCGACGTCGTCAGGAAGCGAATCCCATGACCAGCCTGTACAGCATTCCCCTCACCTTCAACGATGGCTCAGAAGCGGACTTCGGCCGGTTCGAGGGGAAAGCGGTCCTGGTGGTCAACGTGGCGTCCGAGTGCGGCTTCACACGCCAGTACGCCGGGCTCGAAGAGCTGTACGGCAAATACCGCGAACAGGGCCTGGAGATCCTCGGCGTTCCCTGCAATCAGTTCGGGGGACAGGAACCCGGCGCGGATGAGGAGATCGCGGAATTCTGTGAGCGGAATTTCGGCGTAACGTTCCCGCTGACCAGCAAAGCGAACGTCCTGGGGAAGCAGCAGCACCCCCTGTTCGCGAAGCTGACCCAGGATGAGGACGGCCAGCCTGCCAAGGTGAAGTGGAACTTCGAGAAGTTCGTCATAAACCGGGGCGGAGATCTCGTGGCAAGGTTCCCATCCACAGTGGAGCCTGACTCCGAAGACCTTGTGAAGGCAGTGGAAAAGGCGCTGGCGTAAAGCCATCAATTCTGAAGGGAGGAAAGTAATTTTCCAACATTCCGCCGGATGTTAGCCAGTTGTTGGCTAGTTGTCTGGTTGGATTGGCCCTACTGGATTGATACGGGAGGCGCCGTCTCCCACCAAACGCTAAGGCAAGCTATGGAGCTCATCGAGGCCGAGTACCCCAAACCAGGTCATGTGCTTTTGCACCTGAGCGATCTGCACCTGGTGGGTGGTCCGGGCACGCTCTATGGCTCTGTGGACAGTGCCACCAGGCTCCAGGAAATCTGCGACCAGATCATCGCCTCCCGGATCAGGCCGGAAGCCATCATTTTCACCGGAGACCTCGCGGACAAGGGTGAGCTGGAAGCCTACAAGCGGCTCCGCGACATGATCGAACCAGTCTGCGACGCGCTCGGGGCCAAAGCCATCTGGGCCATGGGCAACCACGACAACCGTGCCAACTTCCGTTCCGCCTTTGTGGATGCCTCCGAGGCCAGCAAGCCCCACGACCCGGTGGACCGCAGCTACTTCGTCAACGGGCTCCGCATCATCACGTTGGACACCACCGTCCCTGGCCACCACTACGGTGAACTGTCAGAGTCCCAGCTCGAATGGCTGGCTGCCGAACTGGCCACCCCTGCACCCGACGGCACCATCCTTGCCTTGCACCACCCTCCAGTCCCGTGCGTCCAGGACCTCGCTGTTTTGGTGGAGCTGCGCGGCCAAGCCGCACTGGCCGCCGTCGTCCGTAATACTGACGTCCGCACCATCCTGGGTGGACACTTGCATTACTCCACGACGGCGGGCTTCGCCGGCATCCCGGTATCGGTGGCCTCGGCCACGTGCTACACGCAGGACCTTGGTGTCCGCGCAGGCGCGCAGCGAGGCAGGGACGGCGCGCAGTCGTACAACATGATCCATGTGTACGAGCACACGATTGTGCATTCGGTGGTGCCAATGTCCGGCGGCGTCACCGTGGGCGAGCCCGTGGACGCTGACGAGGTCCAGCGTCGGCTGGCTGAAGCCGGCATCCGCATTCCCCACGAATCGCGGGTGGGTGCCCACACATCGCCTGGCACGCACACCTCGTCGATGCCGCTTGTTGCTCCGGGTGTCTCTACTTCTCCCAAGGCGCCTTAACCGGGAAGTACTTCTCCAGGAAGTCCGTCACCAGGTCCGCGCGCTCGTTGGCTTCAACCTCCGGGAAGCTGCCGTCGTTCAGGCAGAAGAAGTCCATGTGGCGCTTCGCCAGGAGCTTGGGCAGGTAATGCAGGCCTGCCCACATGGTGGAGTCCACGTACCTGACCTTGGCGTTGGTCTGCGTGACGGCGCGGCCCGTGAGCAGTGCGTAGTAGTGGTAGAACGAGTTGGTGACCGAGATGTTGTCCGCAGCGCGGAAACGGCTCCCGGCGGTCTTGGCGAATTCCGCCGGAAATTCTTTCTCCATGCGGGCCACCACGCTGCGGCGCAGGGGAGCTGCGGTGTGTTCGAGGTGCCGGGTGGTGATCCGGCCAAAGCGCTCCCAGAGCAGCTTCCGGTTGACGCGTGCCGCGTTCTCGAAGCCGCTGCGTTCGGCGTCGTTCTCGCCCAACCCGATCCGGGTGTCAGCCTCGATGAACTTGGTGATGCCGCCGGGAGTGAAGAACATGTCCGGGCCCACGGGGCGGCCAAAGAACATGTCGTCGTTGGAGTACAGGAAGTGCTCGGAAAGCCCCTCGATGTGGTGGAGCTGGCATTCTACGGCCTGCGAGTTGTGCGTGGGCAGGACTGAGGTATCGGCGAAGAACTCCTCGCTGCGAACGATCGTGACTGACGGATGATCGGCCAGCCACTCCGGGGCGGGGGAGTCCGTGGCGATGAAGATCCGCCGGACCCAGGGCGCGAACATGTGCACCGAACGCAGCGCGTATTTCAGTTCATTGATCTGGCGGAAGCGGGCCTCATGGTCGTCACCCTCGCCCAGAACTGCCCCGGCCTGCTGCGCGCGCCGCCTGGCGATGTACTCGGGGTCGCTGCCGTCCACCCACGAGAAAACCATGTCGATATCAAAGTCGATGTCGCTGGCGTGGTCCGCGAACATGTTCTCGATGGTGGGCCAGGTCAGGCCGTGCCGCTGGACGGTTCCACGGACAGCGTCTTGCCGCAGCATGGTGCGGCGTGTCAGCGAGTTCTCCACGGGCAACTCAAGATGGTCGCCTTCAAACCGCCACAGTTCCAGCTGCACACCCAACGCCGGGCCGTACCACAGGCCACCGCCCGTTTCGACACGCGGGCGGTACAGGCGGAAGATGCGGGCTTTCCGGTTGGCGGACAGCTCGCCGTCAGCCACCAGGACCGAGGTCTTCTTCTTGGCGTCCACTGTCATGGAGTAGAAGGGCTCGTTGCGGAACGCTGACACCAGCGCCTCACGGACCTCTTTGCGCGACTCCCAGTCGACAGCGACAACCGGCCTCTCGTCATTGCCGCGTACAAGGATGAAATCGACGCCGGCAGCGTCCAATGCCGCCCTGACAGCCAGGAGATCGGACACCATGGCCTGTTGCGGGGTGAGGTCGGCGTTGATCAGGGCGTACCGCCCACGGTGACGGACGACGTCGGACCGGTGCTTAAGGTGCGCGACGACGGCAGGCGAGATCGCCTCAGCAATCGTGTCCTCTTCAATGGACGGGCTGCCGTGGTAGATCGGATCGACCTGTGCTTGTGTGATGGCTGTATCTCCGGGATCGTCGGTGCGTGAAACTGGACTCGCTGGTTGTTAGATGGAAAGGGCCTCGCGCCAGCTGCGGAGGAAAGCGCCGCCGGCTTCGTCGTGGATGACGTCGTCCGCCAGTTGGAGGTCCGAGGCCGTCAGGATGGTGTAGGGCTTCACCGGTACGCCGTCTGCGGGCCGGACATCCACGTGCTTTACGTCGTGATCGTTGTGGTGAAGCCAGTCTGCCATGGCATAGTCCGTGCGGGAATCACCCACAGTCCGCCACGAGAGCGGAGTAATGCCCTGGGCCGCGAGCAGTTCGACGGCGCGGCTCGCGCCGAGGTCTTTGCCGAGGCGGACGGATTCGATGTCCGTGGAGATGATGGTGGGGTCCAGGCGGTAGTCCGCCGTGTCATCGGATTCCGGCGCGTGGTGGTCCAGGATCGCCGCGTTAAGGCCGTGCCGTCCCATAATTTCCAGGGCGTCGGCGTCGAAGAGTTTCTGTTCGGCCAGGTAGTCCGCGCTGGCCACGTCCAGGTGCTGCTCCACGGAAACCATGGCGCGCTTGGTCTCGTCAAAGAACATGTGCGCCGAGTAGTCCTCGGCAACCAATCGGCGGATATCGTCGCCGTAGGCCTTGGGTACCGCGAGTTCGTGGTCCACATGGATGGGACCGGGGCCTTCCGAAGTGTAACTGAACCACACAGCACCCTTCTCGCAGATGGCGTGGATGACGGTGTTGGCCGGCATTCCGGCGGCGATCATGGGCTCCATGACCTGCTCGCTGATGAACGCGTCAGAGCGGCCTGTGTTGAAAATGACGGGAATGCCCGCCGAGGCCAGCGCCACCATGTCCGCGATGATGTCCGGCTTGACGTCGCGCGTCACAGGGCTGGCAATGGGGCCGTCGACATCCAACAGCAACGCCAGGGCGGGCGTGGCGTGGGCAGCGGTCCGGTCAGTACCTTGGAGCGGTTGAGTCATGACCCTATTCTGTCAGTCCCCGCGGCCACCCTCACAGCTATGACGTCTGTGACGCCCCACGAAGGATTTAGACGGCACTCGTGGAAAGTACGCGCCAGTACCGGCGGACCTTGCTGGTCACTGCTTCCTACTGGAATTTGCCCTCGGGATCCGGAGCGCATCGAGTGTTGCCGCCGAGCGTGGTGCCGAAGCTGCTGGTTCCAAGCTGCATGGAGAATTTGCCATCGCCAAAGCCAGTGGTGGTCTGGTCCCGGTTGGCCCCCGAAGGCTGGGTTTGAACAACGCCGCCGTGCATGCTGTCGAAGCTGAATTGAGTCCCTTCCATGCCCAGAGGCAGATGGCAGACGTCCCCCGGAGCCTCTGGAGTGACTTTTGTCCAGTCGCCGGGGGCGAGGGCTTGAATCTTGTTGAAGAGGTCGAAGTACTCTGTGCGGGCTTGTTCTGGGTCCATGGTCTGCTCCGCGGTGCTGGTAGGTGGGTTGGTGCCAGGCGTTGTCCCGCACCCTGCAGGGTGAGAAGAATGATCGCCGCGGCGGGAAGGTCGCGCCTGGACCTAGACGGCATCAGCAGTCGATTCAACGTTTCTTGATTCCCTCTTTGGCCGCTGTAACCATTACCGTCTTTGGCCGCTGTAACCATTACCGTGCCCGTGGAGAGGCTATTTTGCTACCCCCGGGAACCAGATCAGGGCCTTGCTCAAGTCAGGCGATCTGCGGGCGTCCAGGTCCGGGGCCGTAGGAGCAGAAGCCGGAAGTCACCTTTTGGCTACAACCTGCCTGTGCCGCGGGTCACAAGTTCCGTTAGGGCGCCAACTTCCATAGGCTTGCAGGGTGATCTTCAAAGCTGTGGGCGAGGGACGCCCGTACCCTGACCATGGATACTCGGCGCCGCGGGACTGGGCTGCCTTGCCCCCGCGCCCTATCCGCCTCGATGAATTGGTAACCACCAAACGGACCTTGGATTTGGAGGCATTGTTGGCTGAGGACTCAACCTTCTTTGGCGACCTGTTCCCGCACGTTGTCCAGTACCAGGGCGTCATGTACCTCGAAGACGGGCTCCACCGGGCCGTCCGCACGGCGCTCCACCAGAGAACCGCAATTCACGCACGTGTATTGGTGATCGATGGCTAGGCGGACGGGTCCCGCCGATCCGGAAGCGTCCCCGGCAAAAAAACGTAAGCGTCCCAAGGATGTGACGCTGCTCCATGGCCACCACGTGGTCACCGGCCCGGAGCTCCGGGCCACCTTTGCCGAGGATGCCGCGGCCCAGAAGAGCCGTTTCCGGCGCCGGCTGCTTCACGGAATTGTCCTGGTCCTGCTGGTGGGTGTGATCGCTGCCGGGGCCGTAGGCGCCTGGGCGATCATGAATGGCGTGATCAAAGTCCCCACCGCGATCGCCAGTAAAGCCCCCGTCAGCCTGTGCCCCACCACCACGTTCGACTACGTTCCGAACGAAACAGTGAACCTCAACGTCTTCAATGCCACCTCCCGCGGCGGCCTGGCAGGTACCGTGGCTGAGCAATTTACTGCCCGGGGCTTCAAAGTGGCTTCGGTGGACAACAGCGAGACCGCCTACGCCGGAGTGGCCGTAGTAGTTTCCGGCGTCAAGGGCCAGGCGGCTGCGTTCAACGTCCAGCGCAACCTTGCCGGCACGGATTACTTCCAGGACAACCGTGAGGACGAGTCCGTGGATGTCATCCTCACCTCAGGCTACGAAGGCCTGGTGGAGCCCGAACTGGTGGATCAGACCCCTGGAAAGCTGTTGTGTCCGCGCGAAGACCTGCGTATCGCTGACAACTCCAAGTGGCCGATCATTCCGACGCTTCCGGCGGGGCAATAACGGCCGCAGCAAGACCAGCGCCGCGCGCCTGTGCTAGCCCGCCAGGGCGTCGTGGATGGGGGCGTTGTGGACGGGTGCTTCCAACCGGATCGGCCGGCCGTCGTCGTCGAAGCGTGCTCCTGCCCCGAGCTGGATGAAGTGCACCGTCTGCGCTGTGTGCGCCTCGACGGCCGTGTTTGCTTCAATAGCCGTCCGGACTTCGACGTCGGTGGCCGGGGCCGCTGGGGGAGTCTCGCCGTCGGGCGTTCGGTTGCGTCGTGCGGCGCTGGCAGACAGCGTTCCGTGAATGAGTCGCGCCAGCTGGGCGACATCGACGTCAGGGAGGTAGCCCTGGTGGACACCGTCTTGAAGGATGTCCTGCAGAAGGATGTTGAGGTCGCCCACGTGGTCCGCGAGCTTCGCGAAGGAGCCGGGGGAGAGGACGGCGGCCATGGCCGGCCCCGGGGGCAGATGGCGGCGGCTGAGGTCCTCCACTTGCGCACGGACGTAGAGGGCCAGCCTGTCCACGGGGTTTTCCAGCGCGGCCAGTGACTCCCGGAGATCAACAATGAAGCGCTCGGTCTCGTCCAAGGCGTACGCGATCAGCAGTTGTTCCATGTCCGCGTAATAGTTGTAGACGGCGGTACGGCCCACCCCCGCATGCCGGGCGACGTCGGTCATGGTCAGGCCGGGGAGGCCATGGGTGAAGAGGAGTTCACCGAAGGCGGTGAGAATCCTCCGTTGGGTCTCGGCGCGTTGGGCAGCATTCGTGGCGGCCGTGATCCTGGGCATATAGACACTTTACAGTGATCTGTCACTAAGAGCTGCGGGTTAGGTCAGGTGTCGCTGTTTCCTTCAGGAGCTCGGGCCGTGGTTTTGCGGATGACCAAGTGCGGGGTCCGGACCACGCTGCCCGGCGACTTTGCCCCTTCAATCCGGTCCACGGCGCGGCCGACGGCGGCTGCCGCAAGGAGCGGAGCGTCCTGGCTGACAGAGGATAACTGGACGTAACTCAGCTTGGCGAAGTTGCTGTCGTCATAGCCCAGCACCGATACATCTGAGGGGATGCTGATTCCCGCAGCCCTGAAGCTTTCCATGATTCCGAGGGCCGACCTGTCGTTGAAGGCGATGACTGCCGTTGGCAGATCAGCCTGAAGGATCGGCCCCGCGCTCATGCCGTCCTCCTCCCCGGGGCCGCCGGAAACAACCACAGGTTGCAGGCCGTGCCGGACCATTTCAGTGCGGTACGCCTCCCGGCGTTTGTCCGAGGAGACAGCCTCGCCGCCATCCACGTGGACGATCCGGCGATGACCCAGACCCACCAGATGGTCAACGGCCAGTACGATGCCGGCGTGATCATCGCTGCTGACCGAATCCACGTACTCGCCCACATCCTCGCGCAGGAGGCTCACTACCGGCACCTGTCGGGCGTGCCGTGCCAGATCATCCACGCTGAGGGTGGGGGCGATGATGATCAACGCCTCGGCGCCAACATCCAACAAGGTCTCGATGGCGCGCGCCTCGGGTCTGCCGCCGGCCACGGCGCTCAGCGTTATCTCATATCCCTTGGCGGACGCCTCGGCGTAGGCGGCGTCGACGATTTCAGCGTGAAACGGCTGTGAGCTGGAAAAGGTGAGGCCCAGGAGTTTCGTCCTGCTGCTCCGCAGCAGCCTGGCGCGGGAGTCTGCCCGATAACCGAGATCGCTGGCCGCCTGCAGGACTCTTTGCCGGGTGGATTCCGCTGCACCGGGGGCGCCCCGCATCACGATGGAAACCAAGGCCCGCGAGACGCCAGCCGCCTCGGCTACGTCCATCAGGGTGGGGCGGCGCTGCAGTTCTGACACATTTCCTCCAATTGCAACCAGTGTATAGAACGATCTAGACGGGACGTGAACGGCATGTCAGTATGGTCGGACTAGAACGATCTAGAAGACATGCGTCAGGAGCTCCCATGGTTTACCTTCAGCACCAGGTCAGTGAAGACCGGCCGGTTCGTATTGCTCTGATCGGAGCGGGATGGATTGGCAGTTTCCACGCCGAATCCGTTGCCCAGCGGATCCCCAATGCCCGGCTGGAGGCCATCGTGGATCCGGCCCTCCCCGCCGTCCAGACGCTGGCTGGCCGACTGGGTGTCCGCAAGATCAGTACTGACCCGGAGGATGTACTGAACGATCCCGAGGTGGATGCTGTCCTGATCTCCGCGCCGGCCCGCTTTCATTCCGGGCTGATCTCGGCGGCCGCACGTGCAGGAAAGCATGCCTTCTGCGAAAAGCCGGGCGGCCGTACCGTGGAAGAACTTGACGCGGCACTGGAAGCAGCAGAGGCCGCGGGTGTGGTGGTCCAGTTCGGTTTCAACCGCCGCTTCGCTGCAGATTTCGCTGCCGCCCGCCAACTTATCGATGATGGCGTTGTGGGAACCCCGCAGTTGTTGCGGTCCCTGACACGGGACCCGGGCAGCAGGGACGGGATCGCCAATCCGGAGAGGATTCCGCCGGGCACCATTTTTCTTGAGACCCTCATCCACGACTTTGACACCTTGAACTGGCTGAACCCCGGCGCGGTCCCAGTGCGAGTCCATGCCGTGGCTGACGCACTGGTTGCTCCTGAGGCAAAAGAGGGCGGCCTGTTGGATACCGCTGTGGTCACCGTGACCTACAGCAATGGGGCCATTGCCGTGGCCGAGGCCAACTTCAATGCGCTGTACGGCTATGACGTGCGGGGAGAGGTATTTGGATCTGCGGGTATGGTGACGGCGGGTGGCCCGCAGGCCAGCTCGGCCACGAGCTACACTGCTGCCGGCATCAATGCCGCCACCGTCCGCCTGAACGTGGATCTCTTTCACGATGCCTACACGGCTGAACTCGCCCTCTTTGTGGATGCGGTGAAGGCTGGCCGCGATGGTACCCAGGCTCCTGTGGCCCAAGGTGCCGGCGGAGCGGACGCGCGGAATGCTTTGGCTGTTGCCCTGGCTGCCACCCGTTCGGCCCACACGGGGCTGCCTGTTGATGTGGCATCGATTGCCGCACTGCGCCCGGCGGAGCCCGCGCTGCTCACTGTGGGGGATAAAGCATGAGCTTCCGCTTGGCCGTATGCGCTGAAATGCTCTATGGCGAACTGCCCTTGACGGAGCGGGTGAAGAGGATCCACGGGCAAGGGTTCGAAGTGGAGCTGTGGGACACCCGGGGCCGGGATATCGCGGCCCTGGCAGCAACAGGAGCCCGGTTCTCGTCGATGAGCGGCTATTTCGGCGGCAGCCTTACTGATCCCGGTAGTGCCGAGGAGGTGCTGGCTTCCGCGGAGAAGTTGATTCCCGTGGCGCTTGAGCTTGGTGTCGAGCGGATGGTGGTCCACCCTGCGGAGCTCGGGGAGGGCGGCCATGCTGTCCGACCGGTTCACCGGTCTACCGGCGAGATGTGGCTCACCGGGCGAAGCACCCTCGAGCGCCTGGGCGCGCTGGGCGAGAAGCACGGAGTAACCTTCGCGCTGGAGAACCTGAACACCATTCTGGACCATCCCGGGATCCCTTTGGCGCGGGCCAAAGACACCCTGGCGTTGGTCTCCGCGGTTAACCACCCCAACGTCAGGATGATGTTGGACCTGTATCACGCCCAAATCGGTGAGGGAAACCTGATCCAACTTGTCCGGGCCGCGTTGCCCTGGGTCGGAGAAATACAGGTGGCCGACGTCCCGGGCCGCTGCGAACCCGGCACCGGGGAAGTCAACTATCGCGGAGTCGCAGATGCTCTTCAGAAGGCCGGATACGCGGGGGTAGTAGGCCTCGAGGCGAAGGCCGCCGGGGGAGACGACCTGGAATCAGGGGATGCCGCGCTGGCGGCGTTCCGTGCGGCCTTTGAAAGCTAGCTAAGAGCGGCCCGCCCGCGGGTCAGGGATGGCACCCTACGCTCCCGCGTTGGTCGGTACCTGCGCGGGAGCGCTGCATCCACGGGTCAAAACTCGCGTAGCATCAAGGAAAACCGGTCAATCGCATCGCCGGTCAACACTGTAGCTAGGGGGCGTATTGCGCGCAACGGTCAAGGACGTGGCGCGCCGTGCAGGGGTATCGCCCAAGACAGTCTCGAACGTGATGAACGGCGTCGTGCCGGTCAGTGGACCCACCCGGCTCAGGGTTGAGCAGGCTATGGCGGAGCTCGACTACGTCCCAAATCTTTCGGCGCGCGGACTGCGGAATGGCCGCTCAGGGGTTATTGCCCTCGCTTTGCCGGACCTGGCAACACCGTACTCGGCGGAGGTGGCCCACCATATTGTGGAGGTGGCCCACGAGCAGGGCTGGATTGTCCAGATCGAGGAAACGGGCTCGGACCCTGACCGCGAGCAGGAGCTGATGACGCGGGCACGCTCCAACCTGATCGACGGATTGATCCTCAACCCCGTGGTGTTGGATGAGAGTGCGGTCAAGGTTGGAGTTGCTCTGCCTCCAGTGGTTCTTCTGGGCGAGGTGACGCAGCAGCTGGCCGATCGGGTCTTTGTCAACAGCCTGACGGCGGCCCGGGACATGACGCTGGCACTGGCCAAGCCCGGGCGGAGGCGCATTGCGGTCCTTGGAACCACCCAGGGACGAGGATCTGCGGCAGCTATCCAGCGTACTCAGGGGTATGAGGCCGCTTTGGACATCCTCGGTATCCCCAAAGATGAGTCACTGCTGATTCCTTGCGAAAAGTGGACGCCCGAAACGGCCGCCAAAGCCCTGGACGCCTACCTGGATCAGCACCCTGTTCCAGAAGCTCTCTTCTGCTTCACCGACTCCATGGCGATTGGTGCCCTGAGCGTTCTCTGGAAGAGAGGCTTGCGGATACCCGAAGATATCGCCGTCGCGGGTTTCGATGACATTGCCGATGGCCGCTACGCCGTCCCTTCGCTGACTACGGTTTCCTTTGATAAGCGAACCATTGCCAGCGAAGCCCTGCGTCTGCTGACGGAGCGCATGGGGGACAGGGCCCATGGGCAGCGGGTTGTCAGTGTGGATTACAGCATCGTGGAGCGGGGCAGCAGCAGGGCCTGAAACGAGAGCCGTGCACTAAATTGTGTGCGCTAACAATTTTCTCTTGCCCCGCTCATTACATCGATGTAATGTGAGACCTGCGTCACCCCGGGCCACCATATACCCGAGTGTGGAGACGCGCCGGAGCCGGACTTCAAGCGGTGCAGCAGCTATGCAGCGCAGCAGTAACAACGCAGTAACACCGCAGTGCAGCAGTGACCTTTCAGCGGACCCATCCAAAGGAGTGACGGGTGAAGCAGTTTGAATCTTTGACCGGGAAACAGTTGTCCCGGAGACAGTTATTGACAGGATCGGCCCTCCTTGGCGGGGGACTCCTGGCCACCAGCCTCACGGGTTGTGGAGGGGCGGCCCAAGCCGCCGAGGTCCAGGACATCGGGTTCTGGCACCTTCTTTCCGGCGGTGACGGGATCAAGATGCAGGCGATGATCAACGCGGCAAACCAGGCCAACCCCGGCTTCAAGGTGCACCCCACAGTCCTGGCCTGGGGTCCGCCTTACTACACCAAACTGGCCATGGCGTCGGCGGGAGGCCGCCCTCCTGAGGTAGCCATCATGCACGCCAGCAGGGTGCCCGGTTACGCGCCAGGGGGACTCATTGATCCTTGGGACCTGGACCTGCTCGCCGAGAACGGTGTGACGGCATCCGACTTCGCTCCCAGAATCTGGGAGAAGAGCCAGCATGGCGGCAAGGTCTTCTCCATTGCCCTGGACTCGCACCCGTTCGTCATGTTCTACAACACGGACGTAGCAGCCAAAGCGGGCGTCCTGGGCGGCAACGGGCTGCTCCAGGAGGTGAGCTCGCCGGACGGGTTCAAGGCAATGGCCTTGGAAATGCAGAAAGTGACCAAGGCCCACGGCCTGTCCTTCGGCTATCTGGGCAGTGGATCGCAGATGTGGCGCTTGTTCTACACGCTTTACAAGCAGCACGGCGTGGACATGGAACTGACGCCAGGGCAGCCTATGAAAGTGGACCGGGACGCGGCCATTGAGTCGCTGGAATTCATGGCCTCCCTGTTCGACGACACCATCGCAGCCCAGGCCGGTGACATCAGCACCGGTATCGCCGAGTTCGCCCGTGGCGGTTCCGGGATGCTGTTTAGCGGTGTTTGGGAACTGCCCACCATGAAGAAGGCCGGCATTCCCGTTGACGCGGCCACCATTCCCACGCTGTATGGGACACCGGCCTCTTACGCTGACTCGCACTCGTTCGTACTCCCACGGCAACTCAACGTCAACGAGGACAAGCGCCGGGACGTCTACAAGTTTGTCACCGACGTCCTGAAGGGATCACTGTCCTGGGCAGAAGCCGGACACATCCCCGGCTACCAGCCCGTGGTCCAATCCCAGGCGTACCGCGAACTGACCCCGCAGATCCACTACGCCAACGCTGCGGACATCATCGCCTACGATCCCGAGGCCTGGTTCAGTGGCTCCGGCTCGGACTGGCAGACCTACTTTGCGGAGAACGTGCAGAACGTCCTCTTGGGCAGGGACAAGGCCTCCGCCGGATGGGATGCCTTTGAACAGCGCACCAACACCCTCCTCTCCCGTCCCAACCCGGTCTAACCGGCCCACGTACCGAGCGACCAAAGGAGTTCTTGAATGAGTACCTCTACGCTGTCCCGGCCGAGGCCGGAGAGTCTGCGCAAACCCGGGAGCCGCACCCGCAGCAACCTGAGCGGCTGGGGATTTGCCGCCCCGTTCCTGGTGTTCTTCCTCGTTTTCCTCGTCTGGCCCATCCTCTACGGCTTCTACATGAGCCTCACGGGCAAGTCACTCACCGGGGCCAACGACAGCCTGATCGGTTTCGCCAACTACGCCGAGGCCTTGGCCGACGCAGACATGTGGCGGTCCTTGGGCAACACCCTCTACTTCACGGTGATCAGCACCGTGCCCCTGGTCCTCGTAGCCCTGGTCATGGCAGCCCTGCTCAACGTGGGACTCCCGGCCCAATGGCTGTGGCGGCTCTCCTACTTTGCGCCCTACCTGCTGGCTTCCACTGTGGTTTCGCTGTTCTTCACCTGGATGTACAACCCGCAGCTTGGCCTGATCAACGAGTTCCTCACCGGCATCGGCCTCCCTCGGGTTGCCTGGCTCAACGACCCCAACGTGGCCATGTGGGCAATTGTCATCGCCACCCTCTGGTGGACCGTGGGCTTCAACTTCCTGCTCTACCTGGCCGCCATGCAAAACATCCCGGCCCAGCACTACGAGGCAGCTTCCTTGGACGGCGCCGGAGCCTGGCGCCAGTTCTTCTCCATCACGCTGCCGCAGCTCACCCCCACCACCGTGATGATTGTGCTCCTCCAGATCCTGGCGTCACTGAAGATCTTCGATCAGGTCTACCAAATGACCGCAGGCGGCCCGGCAGGGTCCACCCGCCCCGTGGTGCAGTACATCTTTGAAACCGGGTTCACCGGCTACCGGCTGGGCTACTCTGCAGCCATCTCCTACATCTTCTTCGGACTGATCGTGGTTGTTTCCGTCATGCAGTTCGTCATCACCCGCCGCAGGAGTGCATAAGCAATGGCAACCCCTACCCTGACACGTCCCGCACCCAGCACCACCACAAACAGCCCGGAGATCCGCCAACCCCGCAAGAAGCTGACGGTGGGCAGGATCGCGGCCGTCGTGGTCGCCGCTATTATTGCCGTTCTGTGGCTGATCCCGTTCGCATGGGCCACGGCGACCGCTTTCAAGACCGAGACGGATGCCGCCGCTCCGGACGTCACCTGGCTGCCGCCGTCGGGATTCACTCCTGAAGCGTTCGTCAAGGTGTTCCAGGACGGCAACATCCCGCTCTGGACCTGGAATTCGCTCTACACCTCGGCTGCCATCACGGCCATCACCCTGGTCATCTCGGCACTGGTGGCCTACGCGCTCTCGAGGATCGACTTCAAGGGCAAAAAGGTGCTGATGACCGTGATCATCGCGTCCATCATCATTCCGCCACCCGTGCTGATCATCCCGTTGTTCTACCAGATGCTGGCGCTGAACCTGATCGATACCTCGTGGGCCATCATCCTGCCGCAGGTCATCCACCCCGCCATGGTGTTCGTGCTGAAGAAGTTCTTCGACCAGATCCCGCGCGAGCTCGAGGAAGCGGCTGTGATGGATGGCGCCAGCCGCTTGCGGATCTTTACACAAATCATCCTGCCGTTGTCCCGGCCCATCCTGGCCGCCGTCGCGATCTTCGTGTTCATCGGCGCGTGGAACAACTTCCTGTGGCCGTTCATCGCCACCAACGACGGCAACCTGCTGACCCTCCCCGTGGGCCTGCAGACCATCAAGAGCGCCTACGGCATCCAGTACGCGCAGAACATGGCGTCCGCGCTGCTGGCCGCGCTGCCGCTGATTGTGGTCTTCCTCTTCTTCCAGCGCCAAATCATCAAAGGCGTTGCGACGACGGGACTCGCCGGAACCTGACCGGCACCTACCGCTTACTACCAGACCTGAAACACAACCAAGGAGATACATGTCCCGCGCACGCATCACCCTCGATCGCGACTTCACCATTGGCGAGGTACCCCGACGGCTCTTCGGCTCCTTCGTGGAGCACATGGGCCGCTGTGTCTACACCGGCATCTACGAGCCCGGACACCCCGAGGCGGACGAGAACGGCTTCCGCCAGGACGTCATGAAACTCGTCAAGGAACTGGGTGCCACCGTCATCCGGTACCCCGGCGGCAACTTCGTTTCGGGCTACAACTGGGAAGACGGCATCGGCCCCCGCGAAAACAGGCCGCGCAGGCTTGACGGTGCCTGGCACACCGTAGAGACCAACGCGTTTGGCCTGCACGAATTTGTGGACTGGTCCAAGCAGGCCGGCACGGAAATCATGGAAGCCATCAACTTGGGCACCAGGGGAGTGGACGCAGCCCGCGAGATTGTGGAGTACGCCAACCACCCCGGCGGCACGTACCTGTCCGACCTCCGCGCCAAGAACGGCCACAAGGACCCGTTCAACATCAAGCTCTGGTGCCTCGGCAACGAGTTGGACGGGCCTTGGCAGATTGGCCACAAGACCGCCGACGAGTATGGCCGGCTGGCACAGGAAGCCGCCAAAGCCATGCGGTTCGTGGATCCCTCGCTTGAGTTGGTGGCCTGCGGCAGTTCCAGTTCCAGCATGCCCACCTTCGGCGCGTGGGAGCAGACGGTCCTGACCCACACCTATGACGAAGTGGATTACGTTTCCCTCCACGCCTACTACCAGGAACATGAAGGTGACGTGGGCAGCTTCCTGGCCTCCGCCGTCGATACTGACTACTTCATTGAGTCAGTGGTGGCCACCGCGGACGCTGTGCGTGCCAAGGGCAAGCACAAGAAGCACATCAATCTGTCCTTCGATGAGTGGAACGTTTGGTACCAGCGCGGACTGGACACCGAGGACCAGCCGCACAACGTGGCCAAGGCAGGCTGGCGTGAGCACCCCCGGGTGATCGAGGACAAATACAACGTGACCGACGCAGTGGTGGTGGGCACGCTGCTCAACTCGCTCCTCCGCCACGGTGACCGCGTGAAAATCGCCAATCAGGCGCAGTTGGTCAACGTGATCGCGCCGATCCTTTCGGAAGAGAACGGGCCAGCGTGGAAGCAGACCATCTTCCACCCGTTCGCCCGCATGGCCGAGCTCGCCAAGGGCCAGATTCTGCGGCTCTCGGTGGACTCGGATAAGTACTCGAATGCGCGGTTTGGCGACACGGACCTGGTGGATGTCAGCGCTACATGGAACGAGGAAACAGGCAGGGTTGCCCTGTTCTTCGCGAACCGCGGCCTGGAAGAAGCGGCCGACGTCGAGGTCGCCCTGCGCGGTTTTGACGCCCGCCAGGTGCTCCGCGCCGAGGTTCTGGAGATCCCGGAGGGTGGCGACCGCTTCACCATCAACAGCCAGGAGCAGCCGGGCCGTGTTGGCCTGACGGCACTGGAGGGCGTGAAGGCGACTGGTTCCGAACTCCGCCTGACGCTGCCCGCACTGTCCTGGGCCGTCGTCGAGCTTGACGTGGTGAAAGGCTAGCCGCTGACCCAACTGAGTAACAGCAAACGTCGCAATGAGCACTCATAGCGACGTTTGCTGTTACCTACTTGGGTTAAGGTACGACGGCGGTTGGCTGGCTAGATCGCGCAGCCGTCGGGCCCGCAGGCCTCGGCGTCCGAGGCGCCCACCGGGATCAGGGGATTGGCTTCCTGCCAGGCCTGGTTCAGTGCCTCGCTGAAAAGTTCGGCGGGCTGGGCGCCGGAGATGCCGTACTTGCGGTCGATGACGAAGAACGGGACGCCGGTGACGCCTATGGCGCGGGCCTCATTGATGTCCTGGTTGACCTCTTCGGCAAACTTGTCGGAAGTGAAGAGCTCTGCCACTTCATCGGACGGCAGCCCGAGCGTCGCGCCGAGTTCCGTGAGGTACTCCTGGTTGCCGATGTCCTTGCCGTGCTCAAAGTGGTCGCTGAGCAACTGCTCCTTGGCTGCGTCCTGGCGGCCATGGGAGGCGGCAAGGTGGATCAGGCGGTGGGCGGTGAAGCTGTTGGCCACCACCACCTTGTCGAAGTGATAGTCCAAGCCTTCGCCCTTGGCAGTCTCGGTGACGTGGGCGAACATCTGCTTTACCTGCTCAGGAGCCATACCCTTGCGCTTGCTCAGGTAGTCCAATTCGGTGCCGTCGTAGTGCTCGGGTACGGAGGGGTCCAGCTGGTAGCTCTTCCACTCGATGTCCACCGAATCGCGGTGCGGGAACTGTGCCAGCGCGGTCTCGAAACGGCGCTTGCCGATGTAGCACCACGGGCACGCGACGTCTGACCAGATCTCAATCTTCATGCTCTGGACAACCCGTCGGGCCGGCGGGGCATTCCTCACACGGCTGTTATTTTGCTCACCCGTTGCCGTCCGGTCCCAGGCCCCATACTCTTGGAATGGGTTATGAAGCCAGCCCTTGGACTGGGGGTTTTGCGCGGAGGCTCCAGCATGCGCATCGGACTCATCGTTGGCCCGTGGTTTACAGTGCCACCGGAAAAATATGGTGGAACAGAGCGTGTAGTCGATGCCCTGGCGCGGGCGTTGGCGGACGCGGGACACGATGTCCTGCTGGCAACCGCCTCGGACAGCACCTGCCCGGTGCCCCAAATACCCGGCTTTGGCCCCTCAGCCCCGGAGGAACTGGGACAGACCGCCAGCGAACTTGGGCACGTCATCAGGGCCTATGCACAGATGCAGGACATGGACGTCATCCACGATCACACTCTTGCTGGACCCCTCTACGCGCATCGGCCAGCTGGCATCCCCGTAGTCACCACCATCCACGGGCCGTTGTCGCCCATCTACTCGCCCCTTTACCGTGCCATGGCACAAGATACCGCCATCATCGCGATCTCCCACGATCAATGCAGCAGGACCCGGGATGTACCGGTCACAGCCGTGATCCACCACGGAATCGATCTGTCGGCGGTGAGCATAGGGCGTGGAGCCGGAGGGTATGCCTGTTTTGTAGGCCGCATGTGCCCGGACAAAGGACTCCTGGAAGCCGTGGCCGTTGCCCGGGAAGCCGGCGTCCCCCTGAAGATCGCGGCAAAGATGCATGCCAAGGACGAGCAAGAGTATTTTCGTGACGTGGTGCGGCCGGCCCTGGGAAATCAGGAGGAGTTCCTGGGAGAACTGTCGGACCCGGAAAAATTCGAGCTGATGGGTGATGCTCTCGCCCTGATCAACCCCATCCAGTGGCATGAACCTTTTGGGTTGGTGATGATCGAAGCACTCGCCACGGGTACCCCTGTCCTGGCCACCCCAATGGGTGCCGCCCCGGAGATTGTCCGGCACGGGATCACGGGCTTTGTGGGTTCCCCCAGTGAGTTGGCGGCCTGCGTTGAACGGGTTCCGTTCCTCAGCCGGGATGCCTGCCGACGATCAGTGGAGGAGTCCTTCAGTTCAGCGCGAATGGCTGCGGACCACCTGGACCTTTACGCCAAAGTCATCGAACAATTTTCGGCTGGACCTCTTTCCGGAGGGAGTCTATTGCAAGAAAATCAGAGGCAAGCCCTGTAGGGACTGCCCTCACGGAAGACTCCCGAGGAGGCCTGTTGGCCATGACTGCTTGGAACGAAGACACTGAAGCCGGAGCGTCAGAGCTCGGCGCCGTCACCGTCGTTGAAGGTTCGTCCTTCTGTATTTCCTCGCACTCGGGTGACATCCATGGAGGCGGATCCCAGGGTGCCTACTACCAGGACACCAGGATCGTGTCTCGCTGGATCCTGCGGGTCAACGGGGCGCTGAGGGAACCGCTGGTGGCGCGGAATCCCACTGCTTTCCAGGCGGAGTACGTGGGTCGGGCGTGCTCGGCCGACGGCAGGTTCGACAGCCCCTTGGTAGTCCACCATCAACGGCATGTGGGTGCCGGCCTGCGGGATGACATCACTATCAGGAACTACTCGGGACAGGACGCCCCCTGCGGAATTGAACTGCTGCTCGACGCCGACCTGGCGGACCTCTTTGACGTCAAGGGCGGCCGGACCAACAAAGCCGGAGCACCCACCAAGAAGGCTCACAAGAAGGAACTTCACATCGATTCCCTCCACTCCAGCGGCCAACGCCGGGGAGTGGCTTTCCGGGCCTCCGGCGCCAAGGTCTCCGATGAAGGATTGACGTTCCAGATCACCATCCCGGCCCGCAGCCAATGGAGCACCAGCATCATCGCGCTCCCCCTGGTCAATGGGGAGGGGCCCCACGACCCCTTTACCGAGACCACACCTTTGCACCACACCCCCAGCGTCCGGCGCCACGCTGCCTGGGAAGAGCACGTACCCCGGATCGCTGTGACTGATGCCAACGTGGAGGAAGTCCTGGAGCGTAGCCAACGCGATCTGGGCTCGCTGCGGATCTTCGACCCCGCCCATCCAGGACGCGCCGCCGTGGCCGCCGGAGCACCGTGGTTTATGGCGTTGTTCGGACGCGACTCGCTCCTGGCCTCTTATATGTCGCTCATGGTGGATCCCAACCTTGCAGCGGGAACCTTGCAGACCCTGGCAGGGCTCCAAGGCAGCACAGTGGATGTGGACTCCGAGGAGGAACCCGGACGCATCCCTCATGAGGTCAGGCTCGGTGTCACTGCCGGACTCTCGCTGGGCGGAACAGCCTACTACGGAACGGCGGACGCGACACCCCTGTTCGTCTCGACGCTCGGTGAGCTCAGCAGGTGGGGCCTTGGGGCGGACATCATCGAATCCCTCCTCCCGCACGCCGACCGTGCCATCGAATGGATGGAGCAGTACGGGGACCGCGACGGCGACGGCTTCATCGAATACCAGCGGCCCAACGAGCACGGGCTGGTGAACCAGGGCTGGAAGGACTCCTGGGACGGCATCAACTTTGCGGACGGCCGCATGGCGGAGACGCCCATCGCGCTCTGCGAAGTGCAGGCCTACGCCTACGCGGCCTATGTGGGGCGGTCGCTGTTGGCACGGGCGGCGGGCGATACCGCCGTCGAACGCCGGTGCGCGGACCGCGCCGAAGCGCTGAAAGCCGCCTTCAACGAGGCCTTCTGGCTACCGGACCGCGGCTACTTTGCGCTGGCGCTGGACAAAGACAAGAAGCCCGTGGACTCCTGCACCTCAAACATGGGGCACTGCCTGTGGGTGGGCATTGTGGACGAGGACAAGGCGCCGCTGGTGGCCGAGCGGCTGATGTCGCCGGAGATGTTCACGGGGTGGGGCATCCGGACGTTGGGTTCGGACATGGGCGCGTACAACCCCGTCAGCTACCACAACGGCTCCGTCTGGCCGCACGACACCGCGCTGGTCGCCACCGGCCTCATGCGGTACGGCTTCGTGAAGGAAGCCAGCCGGATTGCGAGCGGATTGTTCGACGCCGCCGAGCACTTTGGTGGTCGACTTCCTGAGTTGTTCTGCGGCTTTGACCGCAGCGACTTTGCGGAGCCGGTTCCGTATCCGACGGCGTGTTCCCCGCAAGCGTGGGCAGCCGCGGCGCCCGTCCAACTGGCCCGGATCCTGCTGCGCTTCGATCCGGACTTCACCCGGGACGTGTTGCACCTGGCGCCGATACTGCCCGACGCTTATGGGTCGTTCCGCGCGGACAACGTGCTGCTGGGGCGCTCGCGGATCACGGTGCAAGCCTCTGGTTCGTCCGGGACCGTGACCGGGCTACCGGCCGGGCTCGAACTGCGTTCCGATCCCCGGCCGCCTCTGGCAGGGGACTTGTTCGGCTAGCGTCCTAGAGTTCGTGCTCCATGACGAAGTCGTGTTCCACCGCGGTCCCGAGTGTGAAGGACTTGGTGCCGACGCGCTGGAACCCGCTCTTCTCGTAGAAACGGATGGCTTTGGCATTCTCGCTGTTGACACCCAGCCACACCCCTGATGCGCCCTTATCCGCCGCATCAGCCAGGGAAGCTTTGATGAGTTGTGATGCGGCGCCCTTGCCGTGGTGGTCGGGGTGGACGTAGCACTTGCTCAGCTCCGTGGAGGGGAGGGCGGACAGCACAGAGGCGACGTCAGGGTCGGTGGCCGGCTTGGCGATGAGCATGGTGTACCCCAGGAGCTGCCCGTCGTCGTCGAGCACCATGATGGTGATGTTGGCGTCGGCGAGGTAATCCTCGAAGTTGGCCTCACTGAGCGTCTTTTCGAGGTGTGCTTGGATATCAGCCGGTGACGACCCCGGCGGGCACGCCAGCGGGAAGGTGGCGGCCGCAAGCTCAGCCAGCTTCCCGGCGTCGTGCGTTGTTGCGGTGCGGATGGTTTCAGTCACGTGGCCCCCTTGGAAGTTTCTTGGACAGCTAATGCCCCTAAGAACGAATCTTAAGGGCATTAGCTGTACGAAAACTCCTAGTCGGCTTTGACCGCCAGCACCGGGCAGTCCGCCTCCAGCAGGATCCGTTGGGAAACGCTGCCCATGATGAGCTTGCCTACGGGGCTGCGGCGGCGAAGGCCGATGACAATAAGGGCGGCGTCGTTTTCGTCGGCGGCGTCCAGGACTTCGGCAGCGGCATCGTGACCACGGATCGGCTGCTTGATGATGTGCTGGATGCCCTGTTCGGCCAGACGCTCCTCGATGCTCTGGATGTCCGGTTCCTGGGCGTACCGGTTGTCCACCAAGGCGTCGCCCTTGGACGAGTTGATGACCAGGAGGGTGTCGTTGCTCTTCTTGGCCTCGGCGATGGCCTGCGTCAGTGCTGCTTCGCCTTCTGGTGTGGGGACGTATCCCACCACGATGGTCATGGTTTCTCCTGTTTCTGGTGGGTCGGGGTGGTTGACTCGGCGGGAGCTGCCGTCTCCGGTTCTGCGGGAGTCGCCTGCCCGGACGGTCCTGCGGGAGCTACTGGACGGTTGCGGCGGATGAGCTTGAAGTGAATGGCCACACCAAGATGATTGCCACGATGATGTAGACCACGATTGCAATCGGTTCGCTGAAGAGGCCTGCGGGGTCGCCGGCGCTCAGCTGCAACGTCTTACGAAGCTGCCCTTCGATGCGCGGCCCGAGGATGACGCCCAGGATCAGCGGCAGGACCGGAAGCCCGAAGCGCCGCATCATGAAGCCAAGTGCGCCAAGTACCAGCAGGATCACAAGATCGAAGGCCTGCAGGTTGACCGAGTAGGCGCCCAAGGTGGCGAAGAACAGGATGCCTGCATAGAGGTAGGGGCGGGGAAGCTGCAGAAGCTTGGCCCAGACGGGTGCCAAGGGCAGGTTGATGAGCAGGAGCAGGAAGTTGCCAATGAAGAGGCTGGCGATCAATGCCCACACCAAGGGGCCTTGGCTGGAGAACAGCTGCGGGCCGGGCTGGATGCCGTAGGACGTGAACGCGGCGAGCATGACGGCGGCTGTTGCGTTGGTGGGGAGGCCGAGTGCGAGCAGCGGCGTCATGGTTCCGGCGGCGGCAGCATTGTTGGCCGCCTCGGGTCCTGCCACGCCTTCGATGGCGCCCCTGCCGAATTCTTCCGGGTGCTTGCTGAGCCGCTTCTCCGTGACATAGGAGAGGAACGTGGGGATTTCCGCGCCGCCAGCCGGAAGCGCTCCGAAGGGGAATCCGAAAGCCGTGCCGCGAAGCCAGGGCTTCCAGGAACGTCCCCAGTCCTTCTTGCCCATCCAAGGACGGCCAACGGGAATGACATGGAGAGGAGTGCGGCGCAGGTGGGCAGCAACCCAGAGGGCTTCACCCACGGCGAAGATTGCGACGGCCACCACCACGATGTCCAGGCCGTCCACCAGCAAGGGCTGGCCGAAGGTCAGGCGGCGTTGGCCGGTCACCGAATCGATGCCCACCAGGCCAATGGCCAGGCCAAGGGCAAGCGACGCGAAACCGCGGAGCCTGGAAGAGCCCAGGACCGCGGTGACGGCCAGCAGGGCGAGGACCATGATGGCGAAGTAGCTCGGAGCGCCCAAACTCACGGCGAACTGCACCACAATGGGCGCGAACACTGCCAGCAGTGCGGTGCCGATGGTACCGGCGATGAACGAACCGATGGCCGCGGTGGCAAGCGCCTGCGCGGCCCTGCCCGCCTTGGCCATTTTGTTGCCTTCGATGGCCGTCACTACTGACGACGATTCACCCGGTGTGTTCAGGAGGATGGAGGTGGTGGAACCGCCGAACATGCCGCCATAGTAGATGCCGGCGAACATGATGAAGGCGCTGGTGGGTTCCAAGGCTGCGGTCACCGGAAGCAGCAGTGCCACGGTCATGGCCGGGCCGAGCCCGGGAAGAACGCCGACGGCGGTACCCAGGAGCACGCCGATCACGGCGAACAAGAGGTTCATGGGGGTCAGGGCGGTGGCGAAACCGTCCATCAAGGAGGACCAGACGTCCATTAGAGGATTCCTTCCAGGAGCCCGGCAGGAAGGGCGATGCCCAAACCGAGGTAGAAGCCGTAGAAGGTCAGCAGTGACAATGCGACGGAGATGAGGCCGTCCCGGATGTAGCGGCGGCTGCCAAGTGCCAGCACGCTGCCCCAGAAGAGGACCGTTCCGGAGATAACCCACCCGGCCCAGTCGATGAGCAGGATGTTCAGGATGAAAGCTCCGGCCAGCGGGAGGACGGTCTTCCAATCGGCGGGGTGTGCCAGGTCAACGTCTTCGCCGCCTTCGGCTTCGCCCTTGCCGCCGCGGAGGACGTTGATGGCAAGGAGGATGGCGCAGATGATCAGCAGCCCGGAAACAATGAACGGAACAGTCTTCGGACCCACGGGGTCCGACTGGGAGTACGGGGTCACCAGGCCGTTCGCGTCCAGGAAGACCAGGACGCCCACCGCGCCGAGCAGGAGGGCTACCCCCAGCTCGGCGCGGCCTTTAAGGCCTGTGGCTGTGGAGCTCACGCCAACCCGAGCTTGGTGAGGACATCCGCAACGCGCTTGTCCTGGTCCGTCAGGAAGGTCTGGAACTCGTCACCAGTGACAAAAGCGTCCGTCCAGCTGTGGGTCTTCAGGGCTTCCTTCCAACCGGCAGATTCGTGCATCTTCTCGAGGGCGGCGATCAAGGATTTCTTGTCGTCCTCGCTGATGCCCGGAGGGGCCACAATGCCGCGCCAGTTGGTGAAGACCAAGTCAATGTTGGACTCTTTCAACGTGGGAGCATCCACGCCCTCCAAACGGTTCTCGCCACTGGTGGCAAGGACGCGGATCTCGCCGGACTTGATCTGCTGCAGGTACTCGCCTGCGCCGGAAGCGGCGAAACCAAGCTTGTTGCCGAGGATGGCGGGCAAAAGGTCGCCACCGCCGTCGTACGACACAAAGTTGACCTTGGTAGCGTCGATGCCAACAGCGCCCGCCAACTGCATCGGCAGGAGGTGGTCCGGGCCGCCAGGCGAGGAGCCGCCGCCAACTGAGATGGAAGCCGGGTTGGCCTTCCAGGCCTTCACCAGATCATCAATGGTCTTGTACGGGGAGTCCTTGCCCACCATGATGGCGCCGGGTTCTTCGATCAGCTTTGCCAACGGGGTGGTCTCGGTCAGCTTCGACTCGGACTTGTTGGTGTAGCTGGCTCCCACAACGCCCAGGCCCATGAGCATGGTGAGGTCACCGTTGCCCTTTTCATTGACGATGCGGGCCAAGCCAACTGTTCCGCCGGCGCCGGCAAGGTTGAATACCTCGGTGTTGGTGGAGATCTTCTCGTCGTCCAGTACCTTGGCGGCTGCCCGGGCGGTGGTGTCGTAGCCGCCACCGGGAGTGTTGGGGACCATGATCTGGAGACCGGTGATGGGCCCCGCGGCAGCGCCGGAGCTTTCAGAACCTGTGGACTTACCTGTGGCACCGCAGCCGGTGGCCATCAGGGCGATGCCGGCGGCGACGGCGGCGACTCGCAATGCGCGGATCTGGCGCATGGTGTTCCTCTTCTCATCATTGAAAATACGGTGCAGGGCGATCAGCGTTATGCCCCGTTCCTTTGATGCTAGGCGTGTACGTGACGACGATCACTCTTGTGTTCGCAGTGATCTTTAAGTTCATTGCGTTCACGGTTTTTGGCCGTTTGATCTGGCCTTACGTACCGCTGGGGTATAGTTCCGGTACGCCACGGGGGAAGCTGCAATCCACCCTCCCGCTCACTGGCACCACCAAAGGAACCCAGCAGTGACTCGACTGTCTCGAAGAAGAGGAATGTCCCTGGCGGGGCAGTACCTTGTGCTGCAGTTGCTCATTGTCCTGGCTGTTCTTGTGGCCGTCGTGGCCATTTCACTCGCCCAATCGGCCGCTGTTTTTGAACGGACCGAAGGTCGCCGGGCACTTTCCGCGGCCGAGGCTTTGGGCAACAACCCCACCGTGCGCGCGTTGCTGCCCACAGCCGAACCCCGCGCCGGTTCCGCCCTTCCCGCCGTGGCCGAATCCGTCCGCACCGTGTCGGGATCTTCCCACGTGGCCCTCGCCAAGCTGGACGGTACGGTGGTGGCCTCGTCCGATCCCAGCCTGGTAGGACAATCGCTGCCCCTCGGTGAAAGCAGGGTCATGGAGGGCCGGGCGTGGACCGGCGTCCTGCCGACCGGTGGAGGGGCCGTACTTTCCGCCCATGTCCCCGTCCTGGATGACGCCGGAATCATGATCGGCGTAGCTTCCGTCAGCAGGAACTACCCCTCCACCATCGAGCGCCTGGGCGATGCCGTGCCCAACCTCCTCACCTACCTGGGTGTTGCCAGCGTCCTGGGCGTCGCCGGATCCCTCCTGTTGTCACGCCGCGTCAAACGGCAAACCCTTGGCATGGAACCGCGGGAGATCACGGGACTGGTTGAAAACAGGGAAGCGATGCTGCAGGGCCTGAAGGAAGGGGTGGTGGCCCTGGATCCCCATGAGCGCATCACGGTGGCCAACCAGAGTGCCCGCCAACTCCTTGGACTGCCCGCGGACTGTGTGGGAAAGAAGCTGCGATCCCTCCACGTCGACCCGGCCTTGAAGATCGTCCTGACCCGTGAACAGTCCGACCCCGACCAGCTGGTGCTCGTGGGGGAGCGGCTGGTGGTCATGAACCGCGTGGCACTGCGCTCGCGCGGCCGCGACATCGGTTCGGTGACAACGCTGAGGGACCGGACCGAGTTGTCCTCTTTGGAGAGCGAACTCGGCGCCACCCGCACCGTCACTGACACCCTAAGAGCTCAAGCGCACGAGTTCGCCAACCAGCTCCACGTCATCTCCGGGCTCATCCAGATCGGCGAATACGACTCCGTGGTCCAGTTCGTCAACGGCGCCACCGTGGACCGCACCCGGCTCAATGACGACGTCACCAGCCGGATCGAGGACCCTGCGCTCGCCGCCCTCCTGATCGCCAAAGCCAGTCTTGCCACCGAACGGGGCGTGGAACTTCAGCTTGACCCCCAGTCCGCCCTGCCGCGGGTCCGCGAGGAGCTCTCCAGGGACCTCACCACCGTGGTGGGCAACCTGGTGGACAACGCGTTCGACGCCGTCACTGGCCGCGCCGGGGCTTCGGTCCGCGTGTTGGTGGTCAACTCGCCGGACGGTGTCACGGTTACCGTCCGGGACAACGGACCGGGTGTGCCCTCCGGCTCCGCGGAAGACATCTTTCGTCAGGGCTTTTCCACCAAGGACCCGGGGCCCGGTGATGCGAGGGGATTTGGCTTGGCGCTGTCGCGGGTAATCTGCCGGCGCTCCGGAGGGGACCTCACAGTGTCCAACGACAACGGAGCCGTGTTCACAGCGCGGTTCGGAAAGCACGAACCAGATTCAAGCGAAGGGGCAGCGAAGCCGTGATCAAGGTACTGATTGTTGACGACGACTTCATGGTGGCCAAGGTGCACGCCGGATTCATTCAACGGACCCCAGGGTTCGGGGTGGTGGGCGTGGCGCATACGGGTGCCCAGGCCTTGGCGGAGACGCAAAGGCTCCAGCCCGACCTTGTGTTGTTGGACATCCATCTTCCCGACATCAATGGCTTGGACCTCATGCACCAGCTGCGGGACGTCGCTCCCGACCTGGACGTGCTGGTGATCAGCGCGGCCCGCGAAGTGGAGACCGTGCGGAAGGCCTTGCGTGGCGGGATTGTGCACTACCTCATCAAGCCGTTCTCCCAAGCTGACCTGCAGGAACGGCTGGAGCACTACCTCAGTGCTTACCAAGGGCTGGATGCTTCGAAACAGGAGGCCGAACAGTCAGACGTCAATCGGGTCTTTGGCCTGGGTGTTTCCGAGAGGACGCTGCCCAAAGGGTGCAGCGTGGAGACCCTCGAACTGGTTGAGTCCGCGCTGAAGTCGGCCCCGGGTGACCTTTCCGCTGCTGAGCTTGCCGAGCAACTGGGGACCTCACGCGTCAGCGCCCGCCGTTACCTTGAGTACCTCCACGACGAGGGGGCGCTGGACGTCCGACTCAAGTACGGCGTCGGACGTCCTGAGAGGCGATATGTGCTGAAGGGGCGGTGATACAGAGGGTGCGTGTTAGTGCTGGTGGATATCCCGGCTGTGCTTATTCGTCAATGAGGCTGGCCTTGTAGGCGCTTTCGGAACTGGCTGGGGCTCACCCCCGCGTCTGACAGGAAACGACGGTTGAAGTTGGACAGATTGTTGAATCCCACCTCGTAGCAAATGTCCGAGATGGGCTTGTCGGTGCGTTCCAGGAGGCGGCGTGCGTGCGCCAGCCGCAGCTTGCGGACAAGGTCCGTGAAGTTTTGGCCCGTAGATCGTTTGAAGTACTTGGAGAAAGTGGGCTCGGCCATTCCCACCATGGCTGCTGCTTCTGACATGGAGATACTTCCGGCGTGGTTGCTGAAGACGTACTCCAGGACGATGTCCACTACTGCTTGGGCCTGACCGTCCAATTGCGGCCGGAACCATTCGTCGGCGAGGTAGGTGCGCTCGTGATCCGGCGCCTGGCAAAGGGTCGCGAACAGGGCCAGCAAATGGCGTAGGCGCTCCAAACCGGTGGAGGTGCCCATGGCTTCGATGGAAGATGCTGCCGCTTTGGCTGTGGTGCCGGTGAATTCGATTCCGCGTGCAGCCTGTTCCAGCAGTGGACGCACTTCGGCTAGTTCGGGGACCAGGGCAGCCGCCTGATCCAACCATTTTCCGTCGAACTGGATCACGGCGTCACGGTTGGCCAGCTTCTCCCCTGGTTCGAGATCACTGACCCAGTCGTGGGGGAGTCCGGACCCTACCAAGGTCACGTGGCCGGCCTCGAACGTACCGATGTGGTCGCCCACAATGAACTTCCCGTGGCCCTTTCGGATCAGGTGGATCTCGTATTCAGGGTGATAGTTCCAGCGCGCTACCGGACTGGGATAGTCATGTTGGTGCCAGCGGACCGAATGGTTCGGATCCTCCGGGATCACCTCGCGATTGGCGCGCATCCCCACCAGTCGTTGGGCCAGGCGGGCCGCAGCGTTGCCAGGAGGGGCGGAACTCATAGGGGCCTCCGGAGAAATCGGGAAAATAAGTATCAGTATGCGTCATCAATGACGCTAGTTGTGCCCCACCCCACACGCCTAGTCTTGAGGAACACAGCGAGGCGACCCGGATATCCGGTCGAATGCCCCGCCCAAGTCTTGTACTTCCACGCAGTGGTAGGAGTGCAGAGACTGCGCACCCCCCATGAAGAACGAAGGAGTCCTCAATGCGCCCAAAAACACGTGCGGCAGCCCTTGCCGCCGGCGCCCTGTGCATCGCGCTGACCGCTACGGCCTGTGCCGGAGCGGGTGGAATAGGGACTGGTGACCAGAACAGCATCAGCGTCCTGATGGTCAACAACCCGCAGATGGAAGACCTGCAGAGGCTTACTGCGGACAACTTCACCAGAGAGACCGGCATTCGGGTGAACTACACGTTGCTGCCCGAGAATGACGTCCGGGCAAAGATCAGCCAGGAGTTCTCCAGCCAGGCCGGACAGTACGATGTGGCCACATTGTCCAACTATGAGATCCCGTTTTACTCGGCCAACGGCTGGCTGGCTCCGCTGGACAACGTAGCCGCGGACCCGGAGTTCAACCAGGCCGACATCCTTCCGGCGTATACCGCCTCCCTCACCGGGGACGATGGCAAGCTCTACGGGGAACCCTTCTATGGTGAATCGTCCTTCCTCATGTACCGCAAGGATGTTTTCGCGGCCAAGGGCCTGACCATGCCGGAGAAGCCAACCTGGGACGAAGTGGCAGAGCTCGCCGCCCAAGTGGACGGGGCAGAACCCGGGATGAAGGGGATCTGCCTCCGCGGCCAGCCCGGTTGGGGGCAGGTCTTCGCGCCGCTGACAACTGTGGTCAACACCTTTGGTGGTACGTGGTTCGACAAAGACTGGAACGCCAAGGTCACCTCGCCTGAGTTCACGGAAGCCACGGAGTTCTACGCCAAACTGGTCCGGGAGCACGGTCAGGCCGGTGCAGCCCAGTCAGGCTTCACGGAATGCCTGAATAACCTAACGCAAAGCAAAGTGGCCATGTGGTACGACGCAACTTCGGCCGCCGGCGCACTGGAGGCGGAGGCCTCCCCGGTGAAGGGCAAGATTGGCTATGCGCAGGCCCCGGTGAAGGAAACCTCATCATCGGGCTGGTTGTGGACGTGGTCTTGGGCCTTGCAGGCGGCGTCGAAGAAGAAGGACTCCGCGGAAGCGTTCATAGCCTGGGCAAGTTCAAAAGAATACGAAGAACTGGTGGCCTCCAAGCTCGGCTGGTCCAAGGTGCCTTCCGGTAAGCGCATCTCCACGTACGAGAACCCGGAGTTCCAGGACGCGGCGCCGTTCTTCGAAGCCGAACGCTTTGCCATCGAGAATGCAGACCCTAAGAACCCTGGCCTCCAGGAACGTCCTGCGGTCGGCATCCAGTTTGTGGGCATCCCCGAGTTTGCCGCGCTTGGCACCAATGTCTCCCAAGGCGTCAGCTCTGCCATTGCCGGTCAAGGGAGTGTGGCCGAGGCACTGGCAAAAGGCCAGGAAGCCGCGCAAAAGGTCGGCGACAAGTACAAGAACAAGCAATAACCGAACCGCAGGAGAACATCATGACGACCGCAACGGCGCGCATCTCCCGCCCGGGACATGCCACAGCCGCACCTTCACGAAACAAAGCACCGCGGGAACGCGCACTGGCCTGGGCGCGGCGTGCACCGCTGCTTCCAGCCCTGATCTTCCTCATCATCGTCACGCAGCTCCCGTTCGTGGTGACACTGATCATCTCGTTCCTGAACTGGAACAGCCTGAGCCCCAGCACCACGGGTTTCGCCGGCTTCGAGAACTACGTCACGGTCCTCACCGATCCCGACCTCCGCCAAGCAATCTTCACCACCATCCTCCTCACCGTGGCCGCGGTCCTGGCCAGCCTGGTCGTCGGCCTGGGCCTGGCCCTGCTGCTGGACAAGAAATTCATCGGACGCGGAGTGGCAAGGACGCTGCTGATTGCTCCGTTCCTTGTGGTGCCCGTGGCCGCTGCCCTGATCTGGAAGCACGCACTGCTCAATCCCACGTACGGATTGATCAACGGTGTCCTGACCTGGATCTGGTCCCTGTTCGGCAGCGACACTCCTCCGCAGTTGGACCTGCTTTCCCAAGCGCCGCTGATGGCGGTCATCATCTCGCTGGTGTGGCAGTGGACGCCGTTCATGATGCTCATCTTGCTCGCCGGTCTTCAGTCACGGCCCATGGACACCGTGGAAGCAGCCCAAATGGACGGTGCAACGCCGTGGGCCATATTCCGGCACCTGACCCTGCCCCATCTTCGCCAGTATCTGGAGCTTGGTGGTCTTCTCGGCGCGATCTATATCGTGCAGAACTTCGACGCAGTCTTCACCCTCACCGCGGGCGGACTCGGCACAGCCAATCTGCCCTACGCGATCTACCAGACGTTCTATTTCGCCAACGAATACGGGCTTGCCTCCGCGGCCGGCGTTGTGGTTGTCATTGGCACCATCCTTGTGGCGACCTTCGCCCTCCGCACCGTTTTCTCGCTATTCAAGAAGGAGGCAGCACGATGAGCACACTCAGTCCTGCCGCAGCCCGCATCACGCCTGAAAAATCCAGCACGCCAGCCGGCATCCGTCGTCGCGGCAAGTCCCGGATGGACCCCACCCGCAACAACACAGCCGCCGGAATCGCAGCCTGGCTGCTGGCACTGCTTTTTGCCACACCGGTCCTGTGGATGATCCTGACCTCCTTCCACTCCGAAACCGATGCCGCAACCAACCCGCCCTCCATCGCGGCGAACCTCACCCTGGACGCCTACAAGGAGTTCTTCGGGGAAGCATCCGGTGTCAGCCCGTGGCCATCATTGATCAACTCCGCTACCGCTTCCATCCTGTCAACGGTCCTCGTCCTCATCCTTGCCATTCCGGCCGCTTATGCGCTGTCCATCAAGCCAGTGAAGAAGTGGACCGACGTCATGTTCTTCTTCCTGTCCACCAAGATGATGCCCGTCGTGGCAGCGATCCTTCCGTTGTACCTCTTCGCAAGGACCGTAGGCGCTCTGGACAACATTTGGTTCCTCATCCTGATGTACACCTCCATGAATCTCCCCATCGCGGTATGGATGATGCGCTCCTTCCTCGCCGAGGTTCCAGTGGAAATGCTGGAAGCAGCGCAGATCGACGGAGCCAACCTCCTCGTCACGCTCCGCAAAGTCATTGCACCCGTAGCAATGCCCGGGATCGCGGCGACAGCGCTGATCTGCTTCATCTTCAGTTGGAACGAACTGCTGTTGGCGCGGGTACTCACTGGAGTCGTCGCCGGAACCGCACCTGTTTTCCTGACCGGTTTCGTCTCAGGCCAAGGTCTCTTCCTTGCCAAGGTCTGCGCCGCCGCCGTCGTCATTTCGCTCCCCGTACTGTTCGCCGGCTTCGCCGCCCAGGACAAGCTTGTCCAAGGTCTCTCGCTCGGCGCGGTTAAGTAACCAACTCCAAAGGATTCCGATCATGACTACCTCAACCACCCGAACCCCTCTGCTCGGCCCGCCTGAACTGCCAGCCACCATGCGCGCCGCCATCCTGCAACGGCAGGGGGAGATGAGAATGGAGACGCTGCCCATTCCACACCTTGAAGCCGACCAGGTCTTGGTGCAGGTTTCCGCTGTCGGAGTTTGCGGAAGCGATGTTCACTACTACGAGCATGGCCGGATCGGCGATTACGTGGTGGACCACCCTCTGATCCTCGGCCACGAACTCGCAGGGCGGATTGCCGCCGTCGGAAGTTCCGTAGACCCCGCCCGCCTTGGTGCGAGAGTCGCCGTCGAGCCCCAACGCCCTTGCCGGACCTGCAAGCAGTGCAAGGCCGGACGCTACAACCTCTGCCCGGAGATGAAGTTTTACGCGACGCCGCCCGTGGACGGGGCATTTGTCGAATACGTCACCATTCAAAGCGACTTCGCGTACGACATCCCGGACAATGTCAGCGACGAGGCCGCAGCCCTGATCGAACCTCTCTCGGTAGGACTCTGGGCGTGCGAGCGTGCAAAAATCAAGCCCGGCAGCCGGGTCCTGATTGCCGGCGCCGGTCCCATCGGCATTATCGCCGCGCAAGCCGCACGGGCCTTCGGTGCAAGCGAAATTTACATCACGGACATCGCCGGGGACCGCCTCGCTTTTGCCTTGGAACACGGTGCGACGCACGCGTTGAACGCGAAGACGGACAGCGTGGAAGGGCTCGACGTCGATGCCTTCATTGACGCTTCGGGCGCACCGCAGGCGGTCCGTTCCGGGATCAGGGCCGTGGGGCCTGCGGGCCGGGTGATCCTGGTGGGACTCGGCGCGGATGAGGTCGAACTGCCCGTTTCCTACATCCAGAACCGGGAGATCTGGCTCTCCGGTGTCTTCCGCTACACCAACACCTGGCCCCTTGCCATCCAACTGCTCGCGGACGGCAAAGTGGATTTAGACATCCTGGTCACGGGCAAGTTCTCCCTCGCTGAGTCTGAGGCGGCACTCAAAGCCGGTAAGCAGCCCGGCCAGCTCAAGGCCGTGGTGTACCCGGGACGATGAACCTGTGGAGCATCCGCTCCTAAGCCCCCACCGTCTTCAAGTAGCTCCGGATTCCGTCCACCACCATCTGGTGGTCCTCGTCCGAAGACAACCCGGACACCGTAATCGCGCCGATGACGCCGGCGCCTCGGACACGGATGGGGAAAGAACCGCCGTCCAACGTGTAGTCCTCCGGTGCCAGCCACCCGCCGCCAAGGGGGTTGCGTTCGGCAAACTGTTCACCCAACAACGCGGTGCTGTGCTCAAACCGCAGCACGGCAGCAGACTTGCGTCGGATCCACTCTTCCTGGTCGGCGGTGGTACCGGGCAGGACACAGCGGAAGAGGACGAGGTTGTGCCGACGGATGTCGATTGCGACGCCAAGATCGGAAGCGATGGCATGGTTGGCGATCAGCGACCCGAGCCGCCATGCGTCGTGGTGGTCGAACGAAGCGAAGACCAGCTCATCTTCCTGCTGGCGGAGTTCAGCGAGGCGCGGTGAATCAGTCATTAGTTGTTCCTTCCAGGACGGAATCGGACTCGTAGCGAAGCCCGATCTGCTTCCGGATTTCGTCCATGGCGGCCATGATGGCCACGGTCTCGGCTGGCGGCAAGATGGTCCCGGCAGTCTCGCCGGCGCGGATCAGGCGTTCGAGTTCTGCTGCCTGGTACTGCATGCCCCGGCTGTCCACGGGGTGGTCGTAGCGCTCCACGACAGTGCCATCCACGGCATGAACAGTGAACGGAACCGGGTTGTACCAGGTGTGCTCGATGTCGATCCACCCTTCGCTGCCGATGACCATGGCACGGTTGGCGCTGGCGGCGTCGAGCTCGCAGTCCACCATCGCCTGGGCACCACTGGCGTATTCGAAGATCGCTGCGGTCTGACGGTCGACGCCCGTTGCCGACATGGAGGCACTTGCCTTAATTGACGCAGGCGTGCCCAGGATGTCGAAGGCAAAGGAGATCGGGTAAATGCCCAGGTCCAGGAGCGCTCCGCCGCCCAGTGCGGGATCGTTCAGCCGGTGGGCTGGATCCTTGGGGAGGCTTTGGTTGTGGCTGGCCACTACCTTGCGTACCTCACCGATAGTGCCTGCAGCGATGATGTCGCGCAGACGGATCATGTGCGGCAGGAACCGCGTCCACATGGCCTCCAAGGCAACGAGCCCCTTGGATTCCGCGAGGTCAACGATGTCCTGCGCCTCGCGGGCGTTCATGGTGAACGCCTTCTCCACCAGGACATGCTTTCCAGCGTTGAGTGCCAGCAGGGCATTCGCGTGGTGGAAAGGGTGTGGCGTGGCCACATAGACCACGTCAACCAACGGGTCCGCTACCAGATCCTCATAACTGCCGTGCGCGGTGGCCACGCCGTACTCCTCAGCGAACGACTCACTCGATTCCAACGAGCGAGATCCCACGGCTTGCACCGTGAAACCATTCTCCTTCAAGTCCTTGGTCTGGAGCCCTGCGATGAATCCTGTGCCGAGGATTCCCCAGCGGATTGTTCCATCGGAGGTGCCGTTGATGAGGGTCACGTGTTAGTCCTTGCTGCTGAAGGCGGCGTCGAAGGAGGTCTGCGACGCCGGGAAGTCGAACTTCTTCAGTGCGGCCAGGGCTTCGGGTGCCCCATGGAGTCGGTCCATTCCTGCGTCCTCCCATTCTACGGAGATGGGGCCGTTGTAGCCGATGGCGGTGAGGGCGCGGAAGGACGATTCCCAGGGCACATCGCCGCGTCCGGCGGAGACGAAGTCCCAGCCGCGGCGGGGGTCGCCCCAGGGCAGGTGGGAGCCCATGACGGTGTTCCGGCCGGTGGGGCGGAGCTTGGTGTCTTTGCAGTCCACGTGGTAGATCCGGTCCTTGAAGTCCCAGATGAAGGACACGGGGTCGATGCCTTGCCACATGAAGTGGGAGGGGTCCCAGTTCAGGCCGAACGCTTCCCGGTGGCCGATCGCTTCGAGGGTCCGGACGGTGGTCCAGTAGTCGTAGGCGATCTCACTCGGGTGGACTTCGTGGGCGAAGCGGACACCGTTTTCGTCGAAGACGTCCAGGATGGGGTTCCAGCGGTCGGCGAAGTCCTGGTAGCCGGCCTCGATGACTTTTTCGGGGACGGGCGGGAACATGGCAACGTATTGCCAGATGGACGAGCCGGTGAACCCGACGACGGTGTCCACCCCCAACGCCTTGGCGAGGCGGGCGGTGTGTTTCATTTCTTCGGCGGCGCGTTGGCGGACGCCTTCGGGCTCGCCGTCGCCCCAGACGCGTGAGCCGACGATGGCTTCGTGGCGGAAGTCGATGGGGTCATCGCAGACGGCCTGGCCTTTGAGGTGGTTGGAGATGGCCCAGACCTTCAGGTTGTACTTCTCCAGGACGGCAAGTTTGGATTCGACGTAGCCGGGTTCGTCCCAGCGCCAGGCGTCCAGGTGGTCTCCGGAGACGGCGATTTCCAGGCCGTCGTAGCCCCAGCCCGAGGCAAGGCGCGCGACTTCCTCGAAGGGGAGATCGGCCCACTGGCCGGTAAACAAGGTGTACGGGCGGGGCATGTCAGGCTCCTTCAGTAGCGGATGCGTTGAGCTGGATCAGTGAGCTTTTGGCGGCCGCGGATTCTTCCACGGCGGCCAGGATGTGCTGGACGTTCAGTCCATCCTCGAACGACGGCGACGGCGACTCACCGGCCGCGATCGCGGTGAGGAAGTCCCGGATCTGGTGCGTGAAAGTGTGTTCCCAGCCGATGATGTGACCCTGTGGCCACCACGCTCCAAGGTACGGGTGCTCCGGTTCGTTGACCAGGATCCGGCGGAAGCCCTGCTCGCGAACCGGTGCGGTCGCGTCAAGGAAACCGAGTTCGTTCAGGGCCTCCAAGTCAAAGAGAATGGTTCCCTTTTCCCCGTAAATTTCGAGCTTGAGGGAGTTCTTCTGGCCCGTAGCCACGCGGGACGCTTCCACCGAGGCAATTGCTCCGGAGGCGAGGGTCAGCGTAGCCCAAGCGGCGTCGTCGACCGTGACATCTTCCGGGCCCTGCGGCCCGGGGCGGCGGTCAACGAAGGTGTTCAGGCGGCCGGTGACCTCAGTGACGGTGTCACCCAGGAGGAACAGGATCTGGTCGATGGCGTGCGAGGCGATATCGCCCAGTGCACCGGAACCGGCGGTTTCCTTCCGCAGGCGCCAGGACATGGGGGACTCCGCATCGGTGAGCCAGTCCTGCAGATAGGCGGCGCGGACGTGCCGGATGGTGCCGAGACGTCCTTCGGCGATGAGTTCGCGGGCCAGCGCCAACGCCGGGACGCGGCGGTAGTTGAATCCGATCATCGACTGGACCCCGCGGGCACGGGCTTTGGCGGCCGCGGCGGTCATCAACTCGGCTTCACCCAAGGTGTTGGCCAGCGGCTTCTCCACGAGCACATGCTTACCCGCCTCCAAAGCAGCGATGGCGATTTCGGCGTGCATCCACCCCGGCGCGCAGATGTCGATGATGTGGATGTCGTCCCGTTCAATGACGGAGCGCCAGTCGGTGGCGGATTCGGTCCAGCCGTACTTGGCAGCGGCTTCCGCAACGGCCTCGGCGTCCCGGCCAACCAGCACTTTCTGTTCGAACCCCGGGACGTCGAAGAAGCTGGCGACGTTCCGCCAGGCATTCGAGTGGGCCTTCCCCATGAAGGCGTAACCAATAGCGGCCACTCCCAAGGTGGAGGGCAGGTGTGGAGGAGTGGTCATGGATGTGGGTCCTCGCTGCTTAGGAAAGCGTTGCTGTTTCGGGTGCCCAGTCCTCGGGGAGGGCGGCCGAGACGGGTGCGTTGCTGGTGACGTGTACGAACGTGCCGGATTCCATGGACTCGGCGATCGAGACCATGGTGTCCAGTACGTGGTAGGCGAGGTCGCCGGTGGCGCGGTGCGGGAGGCCGGAACGGAGGGCGCGTGCCATGTCCAGGGCCCCCATGCCACGTCCGTTGGCCGGGCCTGTGGCGGGGATGATCTCGGGCTCTTCAGCGCCTGGGCGCCAGAGCTTCAGGTCGCCGTCGAAGTTGTTCGGGTCCGGGAGGGACAGGGTCGCTTCGGAGCCAGTGATTTCCACGAAGCCCATGCGCTGGCGCGGGGATTCGAAGGAGAAGACGCTGTGGGAGGACTGCCCGCCCTCGAACTGCGCCATCGCGGAGACATGGGTAGGGACCTCGACGGCGAATTCCTCGCCGGCTTTGGGTCCGGAACCGATGATGCGGGTGGCCTTCGCCGATGAGCCGACGGCGGCGACCTTGCGGACGGATCCGAAGGTCTGAATCAAGGCCGTGAGGTAGTACGGGCCCATGTCGAACAGGGGACCGGCGCCGTGCTGGAAAAGGAACGCGGGGTTCGGGTGCCAGGATTCCGGACCTGGGGTCTGGAACGTGGTCATGCCCGTCAACGGTGTGCCGATGTCACCGCGTTCGATGATGCGGCGGGCGGTCTGCAAACCGGCGCCGAGGAAGGTGTCCGGGGCGGTGCCGAGCCGGATGCCCGCGGCGTCGGCAGCTTTAAGCAACCCCAGCCCGGAGTCGCGGTCCAGGGAGAAAGGCTTCTCGGTCCAGACGTGTTTGCCGGCGGCCACCGCGGCGGTGGCGACCTCCACATGGGCTGCGGGGATGGTCAGGTTGATGATGAGTTCGACGTCGGGGTGGGTCAGTGCCAGCTCCGGGGTGCCGAATTCGGCGATGCCGTATTCCTTGGCGCGGGCCTGCGCGGCTTCGACAAAGAGGTCCGCGACAACCAGGACCTTCACATCAGGGAAGGTGGTGAGGTTGTCCAGGTACTGCTTGCTGATGTTGCCTGCGCCGATGACGGCAACACCTACGGGGCCTTTACGGGTGGAGGGTGCGAAGCTCATGCCTGTACTCCTTCGGCTGCGTCTGCGCTGGCTGCGGCGGTGAGGTAGGCCAGGCTTTGGGTGATGCCTTCGAAGATGTCGCCGGAGTAGTCATCGAATTCCACCACGCCTACTTCCAGTGACTTCGCTGCGGCGATGACGTCCAGGACCGGGATGGTGCCCTGGCCCGCGGGCTGTTGGGCTTTGGTGTCGGTGGTGGCCGGGCCGTCCTTGATGTGGATGAGCTTTACCCGGTCACCCAGGCGGGCCAGGACTTCCACGGGATCCTGGCCGCCGACGGCTACCCAGTAGGTGTCTATTTCCAGGACCACTTCCGGGTCCAGCAACCCTTCGAAGTATTCCAGTGCGGTCTTGCCCTCGATGGTGGACTCCAGCTCCCAGGCGTGGTTGTGGTACCCCACGCGGATGCCGTACCCGGCGCCCTTCTTCGCTGCGGCGTTGAGCTTGGCGGCGGTGGCCTGGATGGTTTCGGCGTCCTGCCAGTGCTCCGCGGGAAGGAAAGGATCGATCACCGTGGTGATGCCCAGTTCCTTGGCGGCTGCGAAGATCTCGTCCTGATCCTGGGACAACAGCGGGGCGTGCCCGGACGGCGCGGTCAGGCCGTTCTCCTTCAACGCTGCACCGAGTTCCTTGGCCGTGGCCACAAAGTTGTACGGCTCCACCTGCGTGAAACCGATCCCGGCGACCTTCCTGATGGTTCCCGGCAGGTCCTCCTGGATGGCATCGCGGAGGGTGTACAGCTGAAGTGAATACGACATTGGGTTCCTTTTCGGGAGAGGGTGTTTCCGGGAGATCAGGGACTTGGCGCCAGTCTAGTGAGCACCCACTGGGGGAGCTACCGATTCCGCCCGGCAATGGACTGTTCGAGCACTCATTTCAGCCTAGAGGGACTTTTGCCGATCGTCTAGCAAAAGTCAAAGATATTCTGACAAAGTTCTGTTGGATGACATGCATAAGCAATCGTGCTTCACTATGTGGATGACAACAGCTGCCGGAACTGACGCCGGAAGAACCTCCGCGCCAGAGGCCGGCAACCTTTCACGCCCTGGGAATTTGTTTCAGCTCCTCCGCGACGGCAGGGCCCGTACACGTGCTGAGCTTGTTGAAACCACTGGACTGGCCCGTTCCACCGTTGCTGCCCGCATTGACGCCCTCATCAGTTCCGGACTTGTGGGTCCCGCCGGTGAGGCTTCCTCCAGTGGCGGCAGGCCGCCGTCGCGCTTTGCTTTCAACCCCGCTGCGAGGGTGGTCCTGGCCGTCGACGTCGGAGCTACCCACGTGATTGTTGCCGTCACCGACCTCGGCGGCAGCGTCCTGGCCGAGCGGCGCTTGGCGCAGGAAGTCGCCGACGGGCCGGATGCGGTCCTGGGCCGCGTGGTGGCTGCGGGCCGTGAACTCCTGGCCGAAGCCGGACGGAAACCCGGCGACCTCGCCGGCATGGGAATCGGATTGCCCGGGCCTGTGGAGCACCATACCGGGCGACCCGTGAAGCCGCCGATCATGCCTGGCTGGGACGGATTCGACGTCGTCTCCTACGTTCAGCGTTCTTGGCCGGTTCCTGTCCTGGTGGACAACGACGTCAACATCATGGCGCTCGGCGAGCGCACCGCCTACTGGCCGGACCACCAGAACTTCCTGTTCATCAAAGTGGCTACGGGCATCGGAGCCGGCATCATCAGCAGTGGTCAATTGCAGCGCGGCGCCAACGGCACCGCCGGCGACCTCGGCCACGTCCGTGTCCCACGCGGCGACGACGTTCTCTGCCGGTGTGGCAATCACGGATGCCTTGAGGCGCTTGCATCAGGTCCCGCCGTCGCGCGTCAGCTGCAGGCCCAGGGGCTGGAAGCGTCTACCGGCGGTGATGTCCTCAGGCTCGTTGGTGAAGGAAATCTGCAGGCGATCCAGGCGCTGCGGCAGGCGGGGCGCGACGTCGGCGATGTGCTGGCCACCGTGGTCAACCTGCTCAATCCGTCCATGATCATCATCGGCGGCAGTGTGGGGGAGTCCGGCGAGCACCTTGTGGCCGGCATCCGCGAAGTGGTCTACCGGCGGTCCTTGCCGCTGGCCACCACGCACCTGCGCATCGGCATCTCCATGGCAGGCCAGCGTGCCGCGGTCCTGGGCGCCAGCCAAATGGTCACCCAGCATGTCTTGTCGCCGGCCGTGATTGAGGCCACGCTCCAAGCAGCGGGTTAGGTCTTGTTGGGTGCCGGTTGCCGGATGACGGCGTGATAGCAATGAAAGTGATGAAAACTCCTCCTGCATTCTGTGCTTGCCCCTGCGCCCGATGACCCAGTTCCTCGCTAAAGTTCCCCGCGGCTGGCTGATCCTCGCGTGCATCGGCCTCATTGCCCTGAACATGCGCGGTCCCTTTGTGGCTGTGGCTCCTGTGGTGGACTCTCTGCAGCAAGACCTCGGATTCTCGCCTGTAGAGCTTGGACTGCTGACTGGCATTCCTGTGCTCTGCTTCTCCCTGGCTTCACCGTTGGCTTCGCTGGCGGGACGTCGGCTCGGGGCCGAGTTCGCCGTGATGCTGACGTTGCTCGGCGTACTGGCAGGGGTGATCATCCGCTCCAGCGGCGGCGGCGCTTCGGTGATGGTGGGCACGGTGGTTATTGGCGTGGCCATCACCATCGGCAACATTGCGGTGCCGCTCATTATCCGGCGCGACTTCGCACCCCGGCGCCAGGCGACCGCGATGGGCGTGTACACCGCCGCGCTGAATGTTGGCTCGTTCCTTACCTCCGTGGCTACTGCTCCTCTTGCTGAGCTGGTGGGCTGGCAGCTTTCCCTCGCGGCGAGCGCTTTGCTGGCTTTGGTCGCGATCCTGTTCTGGGTTCCTACTGTTGGTCCGCGGCGGGCGTTTGTCCCCCTTGCGGTTCCTGCTCCTCCGGCTTCCCCGGCGGGGCGCGTCGCGGGTGTCCGCTGGCTGACTGTGGGCCTCACACTCGGCTTCGCCGGCCAGGCGTTCTCCTACTACGGAGTTACCGCTTGGCTCCCGAGCTTCCTCTCCGACGAACTCGCCATGGGCACCGCCGAAGCCGGGGCAGGATCCTCCCTCTTCCAGATCTTCGCGATTGTGGGCGGCCTGGGCGTACCACTCCTGGCTCGTTTCGCCAGTACGACGACGGTTGCGGTCACCTTGAGTGCGCTGTGGCTGACCGTACCCTTCGGATTGTTGCTGGCACCTTCGGGGTGGTGGGTGTGGTCCTCGCTGGGCGGAATTGCCCAAGGCGGCGGTATCACGGTGATCTTCATAGCCATCATCAAGTTCGCGCAATCGCAGGCCGCCGCCGGCAGGATGTCCGCCGTGGTGCAGGGGGTGGGTTACTGCTTCGCAGCGTTGGCTCCTACTGCCATCGGGTTCGTGCACAGTGTTACCGACGGCTGGACGGTGCCGCTGTTCGTGATCCTGGGCTCGGTGCTGACGTTCTGTGTGTGCACTACGTTGTCCGTGCGCTGGGTGGCCCGGCAGCGGTAAATCGGTTGGGCATGGGTAAGCCCCGCTGCTGGGCTGCCTCCCCGACGGTCGGGGTCACTTGTTGCGAAGAGTGCAGGCAGCCCAGCGTCGGGGCTTGGTGTGTCGCTGGCCAGCGAAAAGCTAGGCGGCGACGAGTTCCTCCTCCGTGGCCTCTTCACGGGCCTCGGTGAGGAAACGGGCGTAGGCGGGGATGGTCAGGAAGGTGGGGAATTCTTCGGCCAGTGTGACTTCTTCGAAGATGGCGCGGGCGTCAGCGAAGCGGTCTCCATCGAAGCGTTCCAGGCGGGCGTATTCCTCGTCCAGCATGTCTTCCACCCATTCGCGGGTGATGATATCGCCGTGGTCGGTGATGGCGTGGGAGTGGATCCACTGCCACAGCTGGGACCGGGAGATCTCGGCGGTGGCGGCGTCTTCCATGAGGTTGTGGATGGCCACAGCTCCGTTGCCGCGCAGCCAGGACTCGATGTACCGGATGCCTACCTCGATGTTCAGGCGGACCCCGCCCTCGGTGATGGTTCCCTCGGTGCTGGCGATGTCGATCAGTGCGCGGTCATCGGGGGTGACATCCTCGCGGGAGCGATCCAACTGGTTGGGGCGGTTTCCGAGAACTGAGTCGAACACTTCCCGGCATACCGGCACCAGATCCGGGTGGGCCACCCACGAACCATCAAAACCGTCGTTGGCCTCACGGGTCTTGTCGGCGCGGACTTTCTCGAAGGACGCGGTGTTGGCGGCTTCGTCCTTGCGGTTGGGAACAGCGGCGGCCATCCCACCGATCGCCATTGCCCCGCGACGGTGGCAGGCCCGGACCAGTTGCTCGGTGTAAGCGCGCATGAACGGCTGGGTCATGGTCACCTGGCCGCGGTCCGGGAGCACAAAACGCGGTCCGCGGGTGCGGAAGTTCTTGATCAGGGAGAAGATGTAGTCCCAGCGGCCGGCGTTCAAACCCGACGCATGGTCGCGCAGTTCGTAAAGGATCTCTTCCATCTCGAATGCGGCCGTGATGGTTTCGATCAGGACAGTGGCACGAATGGTGCCCTGCGGGATGCCGAGCAGGTCCTGGGCCAGGACGAAGATGTCGTTCCACAGGCGGGCTTCGAGGTGGTTCTCGATCTTCGGCAGGTAGAAGTACGGGCCCTTGCCCTGGGCGAGCAGGCGGCGGGCATTGTGGAAGAAGAACAAACCGAAGTCCACAATGCCGCCGGCGATCGGCTTGCCGTCGATCAGCATGTGCTTCTCGGGCAGGTGCCAGCCACGGGGACGGACCACGATGGTGGGCAGGTCCTCGGCGGACTTGAGCTTGTACTCCTTGCCCTCAGGGGACGTGAAGTCGATGCGCCGCTCCAAAGCATCGGTCAGGTTCAGCTGGCCCTGGATGACGTTGCGCCACGTCGGCGTGGACGAGTCCTCCATGTCGGCCAGCCAGACCTTGGCCCCGGAGTTCAAGGCGTTGATGGTCATCTTCTTGTCCACCGGGCCCGTGATCTCCACGCGGCGGTCCTCCAAACCCGGAGCCGGGGGAGCTACACGCCAGCTCGGATCATTCCGGATGCCCTCGGTTTGCGGCAGGAACCGCGGATCCTGGCCACCGGAAATCTGGTTACGGCGGGCGTGCCGTGCCTGCATCAGCTCCTGACGACGATCAGCAGTAGCCCTGTGCAACTTGCCGATGAACTCCAAGGCGTCCGGAGTCAAAACCTCGTTCTGCCGGCAGATGGGCTGCGCGGTGATAGTGATGCCATTGATGGTGAAGTTGTCAGTGAAGCTGTTCATTCTAATTCTCCTAAAAAAGGTTCGACGGCGGCGCCTCGGTGAGGTGGACACGAGGCCGGAGGTGCGGTGATGCGGCAGCCTGCGTAAAGGGGCCCTGTGCCCGCCCCCGACCGAGTTCTGCGAGGTCATGGGGCGGGCATGGGGATAGCAGGCAGAGCATTACCGCACTGCAGGTCGGAGGCGAGGACCGCCGTCGGGTGTTGGTTAGTGGAACTGGCCTTCTTCGGTGGATCCCACCAGGGCCAGGGTGGATGCGTTCGGGTTGAGCGCGGTTGCGATGTCGTCGAAGTAGCCGGTGCCGACCTCGCGCTGGTGCTTGGTAGCGGTGTAGCCGCGGGATTCGGAGGCGAATTCCTTTTCCTGGAGCTCGACGTAGGCGCTCATGCCTTCACGGGCGTAGCCGTGGGCGAGGTCGAACATCGAGTAGTTCAGGGCGTGGAAGCCGGCCAGGGTGATGAACTGGAACGTGAAGCCCATGGCACCGAGTTCGCGCTGGAACTTGGCGATGGTGGTGTCGTCCAGGTGCTTGCGCCAGTTGAAGGACGGGGAGCAGTTGTAGGAAAGCATCTGGTCCGGGAACTCGGCTTTGACCGATTCGGCGAACTTACGGGCCAGCTCCAGGTCCGGGGTGCCGGTCTCCATCCAGATGAGGTCGGAGTACGGTGCGTAGGCCTTGGCACGGGCGATGCAGGGTTCGATGCCGTTGCGGACCTTGTAGAAGCCCTCGGCGGTACGAACCGGCTGTCCGCCTTCGCGGAGGATGAATTCCTGGTCGCGCTCGTCAACGTCGGAGGTGATCAGGGTTGCTGCTTCGGCGTCGGTGCGGGCGATGACGACGGTGGGGGTGTCGGCGACGTCGGCTGCCAGGCGGGCGGCGTTCAGGGTCCGGATGTGCTGCTGGGTGGGGATCAGCACCTTACCGCCCAGGTGGCCGCACTTCTTTTCGGAAGCGAGCTGGTCTTCCCAGTGAACGCCCGAGGCACCGGCGGTGATCATGGATTTCATGAGTTCGTAGGCGTTCAGCGGGCCACCGAAACCTGCTTCGGCATCGGCGACGATCGGGACCAGCCAGTCCTCAACGGTCTTGACGCCCTCGGCATACTCAATCTGGTCTGCGCGGAGCAGTGCGTTGTTGATGCGGCGGACAACCTGCGGGACCGAGTTGGCCGGGTAGAGGGACTGGTCCGGGTAGGTCTGGCCCGAGAGGTTGGCGTCTGCTGCCACCTGCCAGCCGGAGAGGTAGATGGCGCGGAGGCCGGCCTTGACCTGCTGCACTGCCTGGTTGCCGGTCAGTGCGCCCAACGCGTTGGTATAGCCGCCGGTGGGAGCTTCCTCGGTGAGCTGCTTCCAGAGCTTCTCCGAACCGCGGCGGGCCAGGGTGTGCTCTTCGGAGACGCGACCGCGGAGGCGGACGACGTCGGTGGCCGAGTAATCACGGGTGACGCCTTCCCACCGCGGGTTGGCAGACCATTCAAGTTCCAGCGCCGCTGCCTGCTGCTCTGCGGACTGCTCTGCGGGTTCAAACGATGCGGTCATTGCATGTCTCCTAATATCCAAGTGGGGCTCCCGGGCCGGCCTCCGCTGCGCCTTTGCTGCATCGGCCGGCTTACCCGGGGTGTGTCTTTCTTTTTCGTAAGTCCTACTTTTCTGCACTTCCAAGAGGGTTGCTAGAGGAAAACTATGGAAAGAAATGCACTTCTTCGCGTATTCTCAAGAAATGTCGCCTGTGAGCTGGAATCGTGAAGTCGCATCGCCGTCGTTGTCGCCTGCGCCCCCTGAACTGGACGTCATCAGCCTTGGCCGCCGCGTGCGCCACCTGCGCAAGCAGGCCGGACTGACGCTGGACGACTTGAGTGCCGCCGTCGGGACCGCACCAAGCCAGCTGAGCCTGCTTGAAAACGGCAAGCGGGAGCCCAAACTGGGGTTGCTGCAGCAGCTGGCCGTGTCGCTGAATGTGAGCATCGACCAGCTGTTGGGGGCCGAGCCGCCGAGTCGCAGGGCTGCGCTGGAAATCGAGCTCGAGCGGTACCAGCGCGGACCACTCTACGAGTCCCTGAACCTGCCGAAAATCCGCATCAGCTCGCGGCTTCCGCTTGATGTGCTGGAGTCGCAGGTGGGGCTGCTGCAGGAGCTCGAACGCAAACTTAATGAGCAAGTTGCGACGCCGGAAGAAGCCCGCCGTGCCAACGGCGAGTTGCGTGCCATGATGCGCGAGCGCGGTAACTATTTCCCCGAGTATGAGGCCGAGGCGCAGAAGGTCCTCAAAGGGGTCGGCTACACCACCGGTCCGCTGAGCCAGCACGTCATTGCCGACATCGCCGAGAACCTCGGTTTTTCCCTTCATCATGTGGGCGATTTGCCGCACTCCACACGGTCCGTGACGGACTTGAAGAACCGCAGAATTTACCTGACGCAGAATCAACGCCAGGACCATGATCCCCGGTCGGTCCTCCTCCAGGCGCTGGGCCATTACGTCCTGGGACACGAAACTCCGCGCAACTACGGGGATTTCCTGGCACAGAGGGTGGCCACCAACTACTTCGCGGCTGCTTTGTTGCTTCCGGAGCAAGCAACGGTGGAGTTCCTGCAAAAGGCCAAAGCGGCCAAGGAAATCGCTGTGGAAGACATTCGGGATGCTTTCGCCGTGTCCTACGAGACCGCCGCGCACCGATTCACCAACCTGGCCACGAAGCACCTCGGCATCACCACGCATTTCCAGAAGACGCACCAGTCCGGCATCATCTACAAGGCTTACGAGAACGACGGCGTCACTTTCCCGCAGGACCATACCGGGGCCATTGAGGGGCAGCCATCGTGCAAGGCGTGGACCTCACGTGCCGTGTTCGACGTGCCTGACAAGTTCAGCGCTTACAGCCAGTACACCGACACACCCTCGGGCACGTACTGGTGCACAGCGCGCACCGAGCGGTCAGCCAACGGCGAGTTCTCACTCAGTATCGGTGTTCCCTACCAGCACGTGAAATGGTTCCGCGGCCGGGAGACCACGGCCCGGGCCACGTCCAACTGTCCGGATCCCAATTGCTGCAAGCGGCCGCCGGCCTCTCTCGCCAACGAGTGGGCGGGCAACGCCTGGCCATCCGCCAGGGCGCATTCGCACCTGCTCGCGGCCATGCCTCCAGGAGCCTTCCCCGGCGTGGACGAGACCGAGGTGTACAGCTTCCTGGCGGCGCACTCCGACCGCTGACCCTCTCTCACATCACTCGTGCTTGAGGCCCACGCTCTCTCACATCACTCGTGCTTGAGCGTGACCGTCTATCACCTTCCGGCAACATTTGGCGATCCCTCTCTCACATCGAGTGAGTTCCCACGTCAAAGGGGGCACCATGTGAAGACAACGCCAAGCAGGGGATGCGCCATGAATTCAGTCCGGAAGGTGGCCGCGGCCATCGCGGCAGCCGCAGTGGTAAGTGGTTCTGCGACTCTCAGCGCCTGCGCACCCCAACCATCCGGCGTCGAACTCCAAACGGCCGACGGCGTGACCCGGGCGTCGGTGCAAACGGCGGACTACCCGGCGCAGCTTAAAGCCTTCAACGCCTCTGCACGCAAGCTCGGTGCCACCTTGCTCGCCGATGGCGGCGACTCCTCCAATGGAAACGTCGTGTCGTCGCCGGCAAGCCTGTTGATCGCGTTGAGCATGCTCCGCGCAGGCGCCTCGGGTGCCACGGCCACGGAGATGGACTCAGCTCTGGGGTTGCCCACCGAGGGGCGCGACGAAGCGATGAACGCGCTGCTCGCCTCCTTGGAAAAGTTCGACGGCGACCCCAGCTCGGTGGACGAAGACGACCCGCCGCGCAAACCGGTGATGCATGCTGCCAACGGGCTGTTCATTGATAGAGGCGTCCCTACCGGCGAGGCCTTCCTGGCCACGCTCGCCAAACATTTCGGCACGGGGGTGTACCCGGTGTCGTTCCGGGACGAGGCCGTCACCAAACCGGCCATCGACCGCTGGGTCAGCAGGAACACCGGGGGTCGGATCAAGGAAGCACCCGCACAATACGATTCCGACAACACGTTCAGCCTGCTCAACACGCTCTATTTCGCAGCTGCCTGGCAGACGCCCTTCGACGCGAGCGACACCTCGGACGCGCCCTTTACCAAGGCTGGCGGTGAGGTGATCAACACGCCAACCATGCACTCATCGCTCACGATGGCCTACGCGGAAGCTCCCGGATGGAAAGCCGTGGACCTGCCTTACGCCGAGGGCTTCGTGATGCGGCTGATACTGCCCGACGGCGGTGCGTCGGGTTCGGCTGCGGTTTCTGCGGAGGTGCTGGGTGAGGTGGCAGCCAGGTTGAGCAGCGCTCCTGTGGATATGGTCTACCTTCAGCTACCCAAATGGGACCACAAGACCACGTTCGACCTGCGAAAGGTCTTCGAAACACTTGGACTCAACCAGATGCTGGCCACGGACAAGGACTTCAACGCCATCCAGCCGGACATGAAACTGACACAGGCTGCGCAGGCCGCCAACATTACGGTTGCCGAGAAGGGCACCATCGCGTCGGCCGTCACTCAACTTAACGCCGTGGGCTCAGCCGCAGCGCCCGAACCCCAACGCGAGCTGATCCTCGACCGCCCGTTCCACTACGAGATCGTGCATGTGGAGACGGGAATGCCTCTGTTCACGGGGTGGGTGGCTGACCCGCGGTGAGGGCCGGCCTATCGAGTTCGCTGGAACGCTGCGGTAACGCCGGAAGTTTCCGGGGGTTCCCGGCGTTTTCCCGCGACCTGAGTGCCGGTAGTGGCCGCGGTTAGCGGACCAGGCGGCTCACCAGTATGGCCGCCGCATCTACCACTTCGTCGGCCTCGCGCTTGGTGGCGCTGAGGGCTACTTCCTGCCCTGCCACGGTGACGATGTCCGTGATGACAGCCACCGTGAGCCTGCCAAGGGTGTCGTCGCTGGCACCCAGGAGCACGGTGTTTTGCCGGACCCACTCGCGTCCGCGCTCGCGTCGCAGTACCTCGAAGCCCGGGGGAGTGTCGCCTTCAATGAACACCCGCTCCAGATCACGGTGCTTCCAGGTGTAGTCGAAGTAGCTGCGGCTGCCTACGTTGAACAGGGCCAAGGGGTCGTTCTCGCCGTTTTTACGGGCTTTGGCCACGGCCGCGGCCACCAGGCGCTCGTGTTCGTTTTGATAGTCGTCCCACAGTGCCAGGAAGAGTTCTGTCTTGCCGCCGAAGTGGTGATAGAGGCTGCCTACGCTGGATCCAGCGCGGGCCACGATGTCCGAGATGCTCGCGCCGGTGAAGCCATGCTCGACGAATACATCGCTGGCCGCATCCAGCAGGTTGCGTTGGGTTGCCGCGGTGCGGGTCCATTTCCAGGAGCCGGCATGGCTGGCTACTTCGGACGTCTTACGGACCACGCTTGGCCTCCCTTCGCGGCAGGACGTAGATCGGAGTGTCGGACGGCTATTTTTTGGAATCCTACCTCCCAAGGAAACCAGATAGCCAGCAACAAGCCTTGACTGGCTCATGAAACACAGGAAATAATTCTGGAAGTCTGTTCTAGAAATACGTATTGCGGCATGTATCCGAATGCTGCGATTTTTGACGTCGAACGCCCCGAAACCCGGGTGCCGTTTTCACCGTCGGGCCGCAACTGGTTGAATCGCTGTATAGCGCCAACTGGTCGCAGCCAAACAAGCCAGAGAGGAACGCGGCCTGATGTCCGTTTCAAGCAAGTCGTCCGGGATCACGTCGAACAGGTGGTTCAAACCCGTCGTCGTCACCGCAGGAGCTTTGGTGGTGGCACTGATTCTTGTGCTCGTTGCGCAATGGCTCCGGACCCTCCAGCCGGTCCAGCAATTCCTGACGGACTACCCCGGGCACTCGGCCGTTCCCGAAGGCGCCCCCACGGGCTTCCCCGCCTGGCTTGGCTGGCAGCACTTCCTCAACATGTTCTTCATCGTCCTGATCATCCGTTCGGGCTGGCAGGTGCGGACCACCACCCGCCCGGCGGCCAACTGGACGCGGAACAACAAGGGCTTCATCAAGACCAAGAACCCGCCTACCAAGATCAGCCTGGACCTTTGGTTCCACCTGACGCTTGACGCGCTCTGGGTCTTGAACGGCATCATCTTCATCGTGTTGCTCTTCGCCACCGGGCAGTGGTTGAGGATCGTGCCGACCAGCTGGGACGTCTTCCCCAACGCAATCTCGGCCGGTCTGCAGTACGCCTCGCTGAACTGGCCCGTCGAAAACGGTTGGAACAACTACAACAGCCTGCAGCTCCTCACCTACTTCATCACGGTCTTCATCGCGGCCCCGCTGGCCATCATCACGGGCCTTCGGATGTCTGGGGCATGGCCAAAGAAGGCCGCGATCAACAAGTTCTACCCCATCGAACTTGCCCGCAAGATCCACTTCCCGGTGATGATCTACTTCGTCGCGTTCGTGATCGTCCACGTCACCCTGGTGCTGGCAACAGGTGCGCTGAGGAACCTCAACCACATGTACGCCGCAAACGACGACAACAACAGCTGGTGGGGCTTTGGGATCTTCGCAGCTTCCATTGTGTTCACAGCGGCCGCCTGGTTCCTCGCCCGGCCCTTGTTCCTGCGCCCGATCGCCTCGCTCATGGGCAAGGTCTCCCGCTAACCCACACGCAAAAACAGCCGCCTCGGAAGTGTTTCCGGGGCGGCTGTTTTTGCGTGACGCAGAGGTTAGGACAGGGCCCCGCCCTGCCACAGCGCATCAAAGGGAGCCCCGGAGGACACGCGGTTCTTGATACCCGCGGTCACGAACGCCTTCGCCGTACGGGCAGCTTCAAGCGGCGTGGCACCCTTGGCCAATTCGGCCGTCACAGCTGCAGCAAGGGAGCAACCGGCTCCGGACACAGCAACTTCGCCGACCTTCGGAGCACGCAGGACTTCCAGCGTCTCGCCGTCGTAGTAAACGTCGACGGCGTCGGGGCCTTCCAGCCGAACCCCGCCTTTGGCGAGGACTGCTGCGCCGCTGATCTCGTGGATGCGGATGGCGGCGGCCTTGAGCGTCTCTTCGTCAGTAATGGTGAGGCCGGACAGCGACTCGGCTTCGAAGTGGTTCGGAGTGACGAAGGTGGCCAGTGGCAGGATCTGCGCCTTCAACGCCTGGTCCGTGTCCAGGGCGTGGCCTGGTTCTTGCCCCTTGCAGATGAGGACCGGGTCCAGCACCACGTGCTTGAAGGATCCGTCGGTCAGTGCCTTCTCCACGGTGCTGATGGTTGCCGGGCTTCCGAGCATACCGATCTTCACGGTGTCCAACACCGACGGTGCGCCGGAAGCGGCACCATAGGCCGCCGTCGTGGCTTCCAGCTGGTCTGCAATGACGTGCTGGTCCACCGGCACAAAGCGGTGGTTCCAGTTGTCCTGCGGGTTGAAGGACACGATGCAGGTGAGGTTCGCAATGCCGAACACTCCGAGTTCCTGGAAGGTCTTGAGGTCGGCCTGCGCGCCGGCGCCACCGGTCGCTTCGGAGCCGGCAATGGTCAGGGCAATGGCAGGGGCAACGGCTGAAGTCATGTCATCATTTTGGCAGTTGCTCCGGTTTGACTCCTAAACGGGGCTAGCCGTGCAGCGCCCGGTAGGCAGCCTGTGCAGCCGGGTGCAACGGGACGCCGGCGGTGTTAATCAGTGTCTCGGGGCTGAGGAACTGCACGCCGGTGCTGGATTTCGGCACCAGATCCTGGGCCTGTTCCACCAGGAGTTCAACGGTTTGCCGGACAACGTGATCGGCCAGATCCCTGCGGCACAGGAGCAGGTTGGCTACGCCCACGGTCCAGACGGCGGGTGCGTTCCCGTAGCTGTTCGCGGGGATGAGGACGCGGTCATAGAAGAAACCCGATTGGGCCCGGGTCGCCGGGATGAACTCCGAGATGTCGAGGAGACGCATGCCTGTTTCCTGGGCTGCAGCAGCGATGGGCGCCGTCGGAACACCGCCGGACTGGATCATCACGTCAAGGGAACCCTCCCGCAAGGCGGCCAGGGCTTGGTTCAACCCAAAGTTGGCTTGCTTCAGTGCCCGTTCCGGCCCGGCCGTTTCAGGAGACAGCCCGGCGGCAGCAATGATGCGCCCGGCCGTGAGGGTGGTTCCCGAGCCCACCTCACCCACGCCCGCAGTCTTCCCGGCGAGGTCAGCGAAGGTTCGGATTCCGCTGTCTTCCCGAACGATGCAGTGGACGTAGTTCTGGTACACCTTTCCCAAGGCCACCAACTGGCTTTCACCCCGTCCGGGAGCTGCCTGGGCGGCTGCGTCGGCCAGCGCGACGGCGAGCGTCGCCTCGCCGGATAAGACCCGCTGAATGTTCTCGAGGCTTCCGCCGGTGGTCAATGCAACTGACCTCCCAGCGACCCCTTCACGCTCCAGCAAGTCGGCGAGCAGGCTGGCGAACTCAAGGTAGAAGCCGCCCGATTCGCCGCCGGCAACGGTGATTTCCTGAGGGCGTTCCTCTGTGGTGCAGCCTGCTGTTGAAGCGAGCAGACTGCCGCCCAAGCCAAGCGCCACGGCTGTCTGGAAGACACTCCGCCGCGAGACTTTGAGGGGTTCAGGCATGCGTGTCCTCCTCCGGTTTCACGAACTCGAGGCGTGCCGCCAGGCCATGGGGCTCGCGGGCCTCCAGGACCAGCCTCGCGCCATTTGCTTCTGCAAGCCGCTCCACGATGGTCATCCCCAGCCCGTTGCCGGGGATCCTGCTGTGTTGCGGAGCCCGCCAGAACCTGGTGGTGGATGCGGCGAGCTGTTCGGCCGGGAGGCCCGGGCCGTCGTCGGAAATCACGACGGCGGTGCCTCCTTGCGTCTGCCGGGTCGCCACCGTGATGGTGGCCCCCGGCGCGTATTTGATGGCGTTGGCGAGGAGTTCGCCCACCATGTGCGCGAGTTCATCGGGGTCGCAGACGATCGGGCTTTCTGACCCAGGGCCCTCCAAGGTGAGCTCTGAACCGGCACGGTGAGCGGCCGGCGTCGCCCGTTCAACCTCGCCTTGCAGAATCGGGTACGGGTCGATGACGGCCAACCGCTGGTGTTCCGGTGCTTTTTCAGCCCGGGCAGACCCCTCAAAGGCGCGGTGTTCCGCCGTCGCGAGCTTCAGCACGCCGTCGAGCATCTCTTCCACCCGCTCAAGTTCCGCCACGACGCCGGCCGCCGCTTCTTTTTCGGGCACCGAACGCAAGGCGAGCTGCAGCAGGTCGATCCTCAACCGCAGCGCCCCTACGGGGTTGCGCAGTTGGTGCGAAGTATCAGCGATGAGCCGGCGCTGCGACTCCATGCTCTCGGTCACCGTATCCGCCATGGCGGTGAAGGATCGGCTCAGTTCCCGGAGCTCAGGCGGCCCGGCTTCGGGGAGCTGGCTGGTTCTTCCCGTCGCTTCGAGCTCGTGGACTGCCTTGCTGAGGCGATGGACCGGGCGCAAAACCCATCCCGTGATGCGCGATGCCGCTACGAGCAGCAGCACGCCCAACGCCACCGCGGCAAGTACGACGACGAGCCACCGCTCCCGTAACTTCTGCCGGGCTGCGTCGAGGTCGACTTCAAGGACCACCTCTCCGAGTACCTGGCTGGCTGTCCCGAAGGACCTGGAGATGAAGTCGTTGCCGGTACCGAAAGCGCGGACCGGGTTCAGCGTGGTGTCGCTGAGGTTGAGGCTTGCCCGGCTGAGGGCGTCCTCGACCTCTGAATGGTCTTCGCTGAGACCGCCGGAGCGGAGGGTCTCCTGCTGGAGCCGGATCAGGATTCCCTCGCCATAAAGCTCGGAATAGAGGTCCATTTCCCGCTGAAGTTGGGTTGTGTTGTTGTCCTCCACGGCGTCACTGGCCAGTTGCGCGAAGCGGTTGAGGGCTGCGACGCGGTTGATCTGCAGTTCCTGGGTGAGTTCCCGGCTGGCAGAGGTCAGGATCACGCTGGATACCGTCACCACAATGATCACCATCAGCAGGCTCAGGATGCCGAGGACGCGGACTTTCACGGTTGCTCTACGCGGTAGCCGACGCCCCGGACGTTGATGATGAATCCGGGAAGTTGGAGCTTGGATCTGAGGCCTGTCAGGTGCACGTCCAAGGACCGGGAGTGGGCCAGGAAAGCATCTCCCCAGAGTGCGTCCAGGATCTGTTCCCGGGTGACCACGGAGCCTGCATTCCTGGCCAAGAGGCTGAGGAGGTCGAACTCGGTTGCGGTGAGGGCGAGGTGCCTTTGGCCCACGGATGCCACGCGACGGTGGAGGTCCACCTCCAGCTCTCCGAGGACTATGGTGTGCGGGGTTTCCTGGCCTGAGCGATTGGTGCGCCTGGTGACCGCTTCGATTCTGGCGAGCAGCTCCACGAGCTTCACGGGCTTGACCAGGTAGTCATCCGCCCCGGACCGAAGACCCAGCACCACGCTGCGCTCGTCGTCGCGTGCTGTCAGGATCAGGATGGGAATCTGGGTTACTTGGCGGAGTTTCCGCAGGACGTCCAAGCCATCCAGGTCCGGGAGGCCGAGGTCCAGCAGGATCACTTCGTGCTGCCGATGAGCCAGGAGTGCATCCTCGCCACGGGATACCCTGGTGTGCTTGTGGCCGGCAGAGGCGACGGCAGCGCTCAAGGCCGACGCCATGGCGTCGTCATCCTCGACGATGAGCACTTGCACTGTCAGGGTCCTTTGTCTTGCTCGGCTGGGTTACTGCGGGCTGGTTCGCTGGTCCTGGTTCGCTGGTCCTGGTCCGCTGGTTCTGGTCCGCTACTAGAGCTTAACGTTGTGAGGCCCGCTCTGCGCCCTTCGGAGTGTCCAAAGGGGGCAGAGCGGGCCTCACAAAGCGGCCAGGTCAGGCGTTGACGAGGTCCTTCTTGTCGTCGTCGTCCTTCGCAGTGCCCTTAGCCACAAAAGCGTTGCCTTGCTCGGCATCCAGGTGAGTGGCCTTCTTGTTCTTCAACGCGAAGATGTACACCAGGAGCGAGATGAAAATGGCTGCCGTGACGTAGGTGAAGAACAAGTCCACCTGATCCGACTTCTGCAGCGCCGCACCGATCAACGGAACCGTGCCGCCGAACAGCGAGTTGGCAATCGCGTAACCGAGTCCCACACCGAGCGCACGGATCGATGCCGGGAACAGTTCAGCCTTCACCAGCGCGTTGATGGACGTGTAGCCGCCAACCATCAGCAGGCCGCCGAGCATCAGCAGGAACGCCATGAACGGATCCTTGGTGCCGGACAGGGTGGAGAGCAGCGGCCACGTGAAGAGCACACCGGTCACGCCGAACCAGATCAGCAAGGGCTTGCGGCCAACCTTGTCCGAGATCAGGCCGTACACCGGCTGCAGCAGCATGAAGATGAACAGAGCCCAGAAGTTGATGACGGAGGTATCTGTCTTCGCGATGCCGGACGTATCGTTCATGAACTTCAGGATGAAGTTGGTGTACGTGTAGAACGCCACGGTACCGCCCAGGGTGATGCCGATGCAGATGAGCAGCGGCTTCCAGTGCTTGGTGAAGAGCAGCTTCATGGTGCCTGGCTGGGCTTCACCCTCAACCTTGACGTGGGCGGCGCGGAGCTGATCGGCCGAAAGGGTTTCTTCCATGGAACGGCGGAGCCAGAGAACAACCAGGGCAGCCACACCGCCTATGGCAAACGGAATACGCCAGCCCCACGCGGTCAGGTCTTCTTTGCTCATGGTGTTCTGCAGGATCACGAGCACCAAGAGGGCAAGCATCTGCCCACCAATAAGCGTCACGTACTGGAAGCTGGAGAAGAAACCGCGGCGCTTGGCCGTCGCTGCCTCGGACATGTACGTGGCGCTGGTGCCGTATTCGCCACCGACAGAGAAGCCCTGCACGACGCGGATGAACACCAGCAGGATCAGGGCCCAGAGGCCGATCACGTCTTGTGTTGGCAGGATCGCGATGGCGAAGGAACCGGCCGACATCAGCGTCACACTGAGTGTCAGGGCAGCCTTGCGGCCCTTCCGGTCGGCATAGCGGCCGAAGAACCAACTGCCGATGGGACGCATGAGGAACGACGTCGAGAAGACAGCCATCGCCTCAAGGCCTGCCTGCAGGTCGTCCGAGGAGTTGAAGAAGTGCGACTGGAAATACGCCGCGAAAACCGTATAAACGTAGAGGTCGAACCACTCCACGAGGTTGCCCGCGGAGCCTTTGAGGATGTTGCTCACGGCCTTACGTGTCTGGGCGGCTTCGCTCAGAGGTGCAGCTTGTTGGGTGCTCATCAATGAACCTTCCTGGACGGCGCCTGATACGGCAGCCGTGTCTTGCATGAGTTCGTTCTGTCCATGAAGCTGGTGCTCATGGCGTCCTTGCGCATGGCTCTTCGTCGACTAAGAAAGGCCCTCCGGGGTGAAGAGGACATGTTCCAAGCTATGGGTGATGCACGGCACAGCCATAGCTGGCAGGGCATTTCCTAACACTTCCTTAGGTTTCGGCCGGTACGGCTGGTATCACGGGTGCCGGGTGAGGTTCGACGGCGGTCGGGACCGGAGGGCGGTTGGGACCGGACGGCGGGGCGAAGCGTTAGCTGGCGCGTCCGGACGCACGCTCGCTCACATCCCTCGGGTTTCCGACGGACGCTCTTTCACTTCCCTCGGGTTTCCGACGGACGCTCTTTCACTTCCCTCGGGTTTGGCTGGCGTTGGTCTTGGGCGTGACCCAAGTCTTCGATGAGTCAGGGGCAAACTCCATGGTGAGCGAGCCCGCGTGGCCGAGACCAGGAGCAGACGTTAGCGAAGAAAAGATGACGGCCCATCCTGGTGCTTGGATGCCCATGAGGCGCAAAATGTCACGTACGCTACGGCGAACTCACAGTCAGTCCATTGCCGCTGGGTACCACCCGGCCCTTGGATCCGTATCGCCAGCCTCCCGACGGGCTCCGCGTCGCCAAAGAGTGCTTATCCTCGTCACTCCATGGTGCCTGGCTCACGGTTTTCCATCTGGATAGTGAAGGAGCGTCCGGCTGAAGGGGCGATTATGTGAGCAAGCGTCCGGCTGAAGAGGCCATCATGTGAGAGAGGGATTGATTCGTACCAGCTTCCAGATGGCTATGCGACCAACGCCGGCGGCGAGGGCGATGGACAACGAGAGCAGCAACGGACCGGTTGCCGAGAGTCCGCCAAGCGGTGCGCACATGAGTAGTCCGACGGAGAAGAACGCGGCCACGTGAACCCACTGGCTCCGAATGCGACGCAGCGCCAGCCCAAGGAGCGATCCCACGGCAGCACCAACTGCCCAGGCGGGGAGCAAGCTGTAAATGAAAAAGATGATCCACCACTCAGGTGCTTGGATGCTGACGAGAACGCAGAAAGTCAGATGCGCTACGGCGATGCCAACTGCCAGTCCTTTGCCGCCGAGCACCACCCGGTCCTTAGGTCCGTATCGCCAGCCTCCCGACGGGCTCCGCGTCGCCAGCGCGAATTCCTCCTTGTCTGACCAGGGTTCCTGACTCATGAATACCTCCGGGGGATGTGAGAGACGGTTCGCCTGAAGGGGCGGGGATGTGAGAGACGGTTCGCTTGAAGGTGCGGTTATGTGAGAGAGGGTTTGGGGTGCGCGTTGGCGATCTGGTTGAGGGCGCCAGCCAGCGAGGGATACTCAAACGCGAACCCCGCGTCGAGCAACTTCCGGGGTTCTACCCATCGGCTCTTGAGGACCAGCTCGGTCTGTGTCCGAATGAGGACGGCGCCGGCCTCGAGCAGCCATGCGGGTGTCGGGATGCCAAAGGGGACACCCATGCTTCGCCGAACCATGGCCATGAGCTCCCGGTTGTCCACTGGGTGGGGCGTCGCCGCGTTCACCGGACCGCTCAGCTCTCCGTGATCGTGGACGAACAGCACCGTCCTGAACAGGTCCTCCACATGGATCCAGCTGAACTTCTGCGTGCCCGGACCCATGTGCCCACCCAAACCGAGGCGGGCGAGGTTCCGGAGGGGACTCAAGACGCCGCCCGCCCCCAGGACAATCGCGATGCGGAGCGGCACTTTGCGGGTGCCGGGGACAACGGCAGCCGCCAACTCGTCTTCCCATGCACGGGCCACGTCCACGGAGAACCCGCTGCCCAATTCACCCGAAACCTCCGACTGCGGGTGATCTTCCGCGTGCCGGTAGATGGTTCCGGTGCTGGAGTTGATCCACGTCCTGGGCGGTTCGGCGCATGCAGCAACGGCCCGGCCCAAGGCACTTGTTGTGAGAACCCGGGAGTCCAGGATCTCCCTCCTGTGCCGCTCGTCATAACGGCAATTCACGGATCGTCCGGCGAGGTTCACCAGCAGTTCGGCACCGTCCAGCACTTTGGTGATGGCGCCGTCGTCGTGCCATTGCGCGTCAGCCGAAGCGTCCCGCCCAACGGTCCGGACCTGCCAGCCCTTTTGAAGGAACCGCCGCTGGAAGTAGCTGCCAATGAAGCCAGTAGCGCCGGCGATGACTACTGTCCGCCGCATCACGAATCTTCCTTGACGTTGCGCACGAGTCCCAGAACGTCATCGAACACCTTGCTGACGCCCGGAACCTTCGCCAGCGACAAGCCGCGCGCCACCAGCGGGGCGGCGCCGTCGATCAGCTTGCGTGTGCGGCGCTGGTTCTCGGAGGTGTCGTAAACCCAGAACAGCGCGACTCCCATGTACGCCAGCCACAGCAGCTCGGGCAGATCGCCGCGCAGCTTCTTCGCGACGGCGGGGGAGGAGCCCTCGACGGCGGACCGGAAGATTGCGAGCGAAGCCTCCCGTGCGGCGGTGGACGCCTCGCCGAACGGATTGACGGGCGACGACGGCCGGATCGCCGTCGCGATGAAGTCGGAACCAAACTGGTGGTACGGCGCCATGACGTCGATGCCGGTGTGCAGCACTGCCTTCAGGCGGCCCGCGAGATCTTGGACTCCTTCCAAGGCCTGCGCCGCGACCACGGCGTGTTCATCCTGCACTTGAACGTAAAGCTCCTGGACGAGCTCGTCCTTGGATGCGAAATAGTAGTAGGCATTGCCGACGGAGACCCCGGCCTCCTGGGCAATGGCTCGCATGGTGGTCTTCTCAAAGCCAACCTCGCGGAACATTTTCAGCGCGACCTCGGCCACTAATTGGCGGGTCTGCTCACTCTTTGCTGCCATGGTGCCGCTCCCTGGGACGTATTTTGAACGTGTTCAAGACTGAGTATGGCATATTTCTGAACGCGTTCAAAAGGGGGTGTGAGTGAGCGTTGGGTTCAAGCCCGTGGGATGTGGGAGAGCGTTGGGTTCAAGCCCGAGGGATGTGGGAGAGCGTTGGGTTCAAGCCCGAGGGATGTGAGTGAGCGTTGGGGTGGAGGAGTGGGAGAATGGAACCGGTGCCGGGCCACATGCCCCACCAACCACAGTGCTAATACAGCGGGGCGCCCTGAACGAAGGAGCCTGCGCGAACCACTACGAAATGGATGACCCATGCCCTCGCCCTCAGGCTCCAGTACCTTGAGCAAGCCCGCCCCACGCTTTGCTTCAATAGGCTCCCCGTATTTCGGCATCATGCTGGCCATCATGGCCGTGGTGCTGATCCTGTCCAACATCGGCGCTTCCAAGGGCGTCGCGCTCGGGCCAATCCTGACTGACGGCGGGTTCTTCCTGTTCCCCATCGCCTACATCCTGGGTGATGTGATGAGCGAGGTGTACGGCTTCAAGGTGGCGCGCAAGGCCATCATCACCTCGTTTGCCCTCTCGGTCTTTGCCTCTCTCTGCTACTGGATCATCATCGTGCTGCCCGGTTTCAATGACGAGTACAGCATCGGCAAGCAAGCAGCCCTCGAAGGCGCCCTCGGACCCGTGCCGCTGATCGTCCTTGGATCGCTCCTTGCCTTCCTTGCCGGACAGACCATCAACTCCTGGATCCTGGTGAAGATGAAGGCCCGCACCGGCGAGAAGTCCCTGTGGGCACGCCTGATGGGCTCGTCCGTGGTGGGCGAATTCGTGGACACCCTGATCTTCTGCAGCATCGCAGCATCGGTCATCGGCATCACGGACTTTGGCTCGTTCCTGAACTACGCCCTGGTTGGCTTCGTCTACAAGACGGCCGTGGAGTTCCTGTTCGTGCCCGTCACCGTGCTGGTTGTCGGGTGGATCAAGAAGCGCGAGCCAAGCTACGGGGTAACGGCAGCCTAGGCTCGGGCCGAGTTCGCCGGAACCGTGTGAGTTCGCCGGAAGTTTCCGCACGCCCACGCACGCTTCCGGCGAACTCGACGCCTACGAGTAGTACCGGCCCAGGGTCTCCGCCTTGAACTCAAAGAAATCCCCGGATTCGATGGCCAAGCGGGCGTCGTCCACCATCTTCACCACGAAGCGCTCGTTGTGGATGGAGATGAGCGTTGCCGAGAGCATTTCCTTGGCCTTGAACAGGTGGTGGATGTACGCGCGCGAGTAGTTCACGCACGTGTAGCAGTCGCAGCCGTCCTGCAACGGCCCGAAATCGGTTTTATAGCGGGCCCCGGACAGGTTGAACCGGCCGAACGGTGTGTAGAACGCCGAATTTCGGGCCACGCGGGTGGGGGAGACGCAATCGAAGGTGTCGGCGCCGTTCTCGATGGCAGTGAAGATGTCGTCCGGCTCGGAGATGCCCAGAAGGTGCCGCGGCTTGTTCTCGGGCAATTCCTCGTTGCACCAGCGCACAATCGTGCCCAGGTTTTCCTTCTCCAGCGCCCCGCCGATCCCGTACCCATCAAAGGGCATGGCACCGAGGTCCCGGCACGCCTTGCGGCGAAGGTCCTCATACTGCGCACCCTGGATCACGCCGAACAAGGCTTGATAGGGCTTGCCCACGCGGGAAGAAGTCAAGGAAGCGTGCTCCTCCAAGCACCGCAGCGCCCACAGCCGGGTCCGCTCCAGGGACTCCTCCTGGTAGGCCCGCGAGTTCTGCAGCGTGGTGAGCTCGTCGAAGGCGAACATGATGTCCGCGCCGATCTGGTGCTGGACCTGCATGGAAATCTCGGGGGAGAAGCGGTGCCTGTCGCCGTTGAGGTGCGATTTGAACCAGACGCCGTCATCGTCAATGTGCGCCAGCCGTTCCTTGCCCGGTGCCACGGCGTCGTCGGGTCCGGACGAATCGACGTTCTTCATGTCGATGACCTTCTTGAACCCAGAGCCCAGGCTCATCACCTGGAATCCTCCGGAGTCGGTGAAGGTCGGCCCGGACCAGTTCATGAACGCGCCCAGCCCACCGGCGGCGTCGAGGATCTCCGGCCCCGGCTGCAGGTACAGGTGGTATGCGTTGGCCAGCACAGCCTGCGCACCGAGGTCGGCGATGGACTCGGGCAGTACTGCTTTCACGGTGGCTTTGGTCCCGACGGCGATGAACGCGGGCGTCTGGATGGTTCCGTGCGGTGTGGTGATGGTTCCGGTGCGGCCCAGGAAAGCTCCGCCGTTGGCATTCACTTGGGCGTCCGACGGCGAACACGTTTCAGTCAGGCGCTGGCCCACCGAAAAGGAGAACCCGGATTGCCGGGAGGACAACCCTGGCAAGTCAGGCTGGCCGGGAGTAGGAGAAGACACAGACGCGGAAGCAGAAACGGAAGCTGGCACGCTACCAAGTGTGCCAGCTTTACCCGAAGTAACCCGCGGAGGAAACCCTACGAGCCGTAGTTCTCAGATTTCCAGTTGTCCCACGACGAGCGGATGTCCGCCAAGGTGTGGGCCCCCAGATCGTAAGTGGAGGCGATCACCATGGAGCCGCCGTCGGGCCTTTTCTCCGGAATCGGCAGCTGTTCCGCAACGATCAACAGGCCGTCTCCGTGCTCCGCGTAGCTGTGGACGGTGAGGCCAACTTGATGCCGGCTCTTGAACCAGACCTTGCCGGAGATCTTCTCGCCCGTTGCCAGGGTGAGCGAATACTCCTCCCCAACGGGCGGCAAATCCCCGAGTCCCAGCTTTTCAATCGCCGGCCCGCCCTTGCCTGGAAGCGAAATAAAGTGCGTCCGGCGGTGCCCATGCGGGTGACGTTCCAAGGCGAAGCGCAGCTGATGCAGGAAGGTGAGCCAGCCCTGGGTGATGTCCTCGTCCCATTCAGCCCACTCGGAATTGTGGTCGAGCGCTGCCCTGGTGACCCTCACTTCCGTTCCGCCGGAGACAGGGTGGAGCTCAAAGACATCGCCGCCATTGACGGTCAGGCTCGTGTGATCGGGCCCCTCCACAACGTCGGTGTTGAAATAGATCTGTTTGATTTCGTCGGTGAGATCGTCGGCTTCCCAGCCGTGCCATTGAGCCACCAGCGACGGTTCACGCAGCATTGTCCAAACCTGCTGCGCGTCGGCATTAATCACAACGCTCAGATTGTTCGTCATGGCCCCGAATCTACCGCCGTTCGCGCCCGCATAACAGGTCTTGAAATACCCAGAAGCGGCGGGTCCGGAAATTTATGCCCGCACTGCTTCGAGTTCGTTGCTGATCCGCCGGGCCAACTCGTCTTCGCCGATGGTCTTGGAGCCGCCGTGGGCGCGCAGGAACATGAGCGCTTCGAGTCGGAGGAACCGCCAATCGCGTTCGGCCTCGTGGTTGCCGTTGTCGATCGCGCGGAAGATTTCTTTGTCGTACAGGTTGGGTTCGTTGAGCGAGCGCTGCCGGACCCGGGCGTTGATCCGGGCCTTGAACGGGTCCTCTTCCTGGGACTCGGGCGCGCGCAACAGTTTCTCGTAGACCGCGGCACGTTCGGCTTGTCCGGCTTCGCGGCAGATGAAACTGGACAACGCCAGCGCCCGCTCAATGGATGCCCAGCGGTCCAGGTTGCCGTCAAAGGGCAGCACGTTGAGCAGGTCCGCTACGGCCAGGGCATGGTCCGGATCGCGCAGCACAATGCAGAGGTCGAACGCCAGGTTGCTGAGATCCCGGAGGCAGCTGCCTGATTTGGTGTTGATGCCCTTCGTCAGGCGATCCGCCAGGACCTGGACGCCGTTCTTGCCCTTGTGGTTGGCCGCGGCTGCGCTCACCACGGCCTCCGGGGTGCCATCCGGTTCGGGGATCAGGGCCAACTCTTCGGCGCTGGGGCGGGTGTACGTGGGTGGCATTTCCGGGCGGGGAGGAACGACGACGGCCGGCTCGGGGGAGGCATCGGAGCCTCCTTCTGCGGAGGTACTGGAGGCAGGGGTGCGGGAGTCGAGTGCACCAGAGTCCGGAATGTTGGAATCCGGCGTATTGGACTCGGGGGCGCCCGCGCCCGCCGTCCCGGCGTCGCTCTCCGCATCCACGCCTGCATCGACGGCGTCGCCCACAGGGACACTGGACCCGACAGCGATCCGCACCGTGCCGCCGTCGACCATGGTCACCAGCAGCAACGCGGCAACGTCGTAATCGTCGTTCTGCACCTCGATGCCGGCGATTTCAGCGGCTGGCCCGTCGCCGGGCGGATAGACAAAATCTCCGGGCCGCAGGTCCCCAGCCTGCTTCTCTCTGTACTGCTGTGTGGCTGGGCTGTGAGTCATCGGAAGTCCTTTGGTTCTCTTGGGGTCCGCCGTCCAGTCTACAAAGGGCGGCTGGTGCAGGTGCGGGGACCCGCTAGAGAACGATGCCCGAAAAAGCCAGCGCCTGGCGCACGAGGTTCCCGCGTCCGCCGTCGAATTCCTGCTGGACGTTCTCGCTCAGCACCTCTTGCGGCGTCATCCAGGTGAGTTCCAGTGCGTCCTGGCGTGGTTCGCATTCGCCGGTCACCGGGATGACGTAGGCCAGCGAGACCGCATGCTGGCGGTCATCCGTAAAGCCGGTTTGGGAGGGGGCCGGGAAGTATTCGGCCACGGTGAAGGGGACCGGGCTGATGGGGAGCTGCGGGAAGGCCAAGGGACCGAGGTCCTTCTCCATGTGACGCAGGAGAGCTGCGCGGATGGTCTCGCGGTAGAGGACCCGGCCGGAGACGAGGTAGCGGACCATGTTGCCGTCGGCGTCGCCCTGCAAGAGCGTGCCAACCTCATTCACATACCCGAGCGGATCCAGCCTGACCGGAACAGCCTCCACGTAGACCATGGGAAGTCGGCCGCGGGCTTCGAAGAGGTCTTCATCTGAAAGCCAGCCTGGATACGGGTCGGGTGTACGTACGCTCATGGTTAAGTTCTACCCCATCCCCAGCCGAACTTCCTTGGTGGCGTTCCGGTGGCTGCGAGGTTACGCTCTCGGCGGTATTAGAGGACCAGAATCGTCTCGTCCGGCTTCCCAGGTGTTATGTGGGCAAGGATTTTCTCCTGCGGATGCGATCAAACGGCGCTTCCGCAGGGCAGCTGCCAAAGACTAGCTGCTTGGGCTCGCCGGCGCCTGCTGCGATGGTGATTGTTCGATCACGATCGACGCCGGCGCTGCCCCACCCGCAGCATCCGGGTTGGCGACGTACAGCACGTCCTCGCTGATCCTGGCTTCGATTTTCGCTTCGGTGAGCCGGTGCAACAACGGCTCCAGCCCGCCGTCGTACTCGAAGGAAAGATCCCCGTTGGCGCTGTCCGCGCCGTGGATCGCGCGCAGGATGCCGCCGTTCTTGGTGGTGAACGTGGCTGACTCGTCGTCCTCCGTGCGCGGCCGGGCGCCGATGTTCCGCAGATCGTTGGCCGCAAGGCCCACGAAAGGGCTGATCCAGTTGCCTACTACGGCCAGCGCCGGGTCAGCCTCCGTGGACGTGGCCCAGGTGCCATCCGCTGCCCTGGTCGCAGGGAACGCGAAGAACTCGAAACCGTCCTCGGCAGAGATCCGCACGGTGGGTCCGTCCTGGGTTTCGTTCCAGTCAGCCTGGGTGCCGTCTTCCTCGGTGCGGCGCGCAAATTCCGCCAGGTTCCCCACCTCCACACCGAAAATCGTGGAGCCGTCCAACGGATGACCCTGCTCCACGACCACCACCGCGAGGCGACCCGAACCGGCGTCGAACTCGCACCAGGCGTCGTCGTCCACGGTCTTCACCATCCCGAGCGCTTGGAGGAGCGTGGACCACTGATCGGGGCGGGACGTGTAATGGGTGGGGCGGGCTCGCAGCATTGGTCCTCCTGGGCAGGGTAGTCACTTCCCAGCCTATGCCGCGTGGACTTGCCTTGGACCGCCCTTTTCACAGCAGAATAGGCTCATGCCCATTGAGCTTCCGGAACTCCTTCTCAAAGACGGCGCCGCGTGGCGTGACTGGCTTTCGGCGCACGCTGCCGAGAGCCCGGGAGTGTGGCTGATCCTGCACAAGAAAGGCGGCACGGTCACGGAGCTGGACTACGACGCCGCCCTGGATGAGGCACTGTGCTTTGGCTGGATCGACGGTCAATCGAAGAGCCGCGACGACGAAAGCTACCTGCAGCGCATGACGCCGCGGGGCCGCAAAAGCATCTGGTCAGTCCGGAACGTGGGCCACATTGCCCGGCTGGAATCCGAGGGCAAAATGACCGACGCCGGACGTGCCGCCGTCGAAGCCGCCAAGGCCGATGGCCGCTGGGAAGCTGCCTATGCAGGTCCTGCGGACTCCGTGGTCCCTGACGATCTGGCTGCCGCCATCGCCGCGGTGCCGGAAGCGCAGGCGATGTTCGAGGTCCTGACCTCCCAAAACCGCTTCGCGTTGATCCACCGCACCAACGGAGTGAAACGTGCAGAGACCCGGGCCCGCAAGATTGCCGGGTTCGTGGAGATGCTGGCCCGGCACGAAACGCCGTATCCGCAGAAGAAGCGCCCGGCTGCCGACGGCGGTTAGAGCGTGGCCGCAGCTTCCAGCGTCATCCAGGCTTGAAGCTGCGTGGACAGTTCGACGGCGGCACCCACCGGATACGTCTCGGCCGCCGGCCGCAGCGGATTGGGGGAGAATATGAGCGCCGGGGCTTCGGTGGGGGCTGGTTCCGACGCCTCACGACGCGTCATCCAGAACGCCCCGGCCGTAGCGTGCACCAAGGCCCGGGCAGTGTCCCGAGCAGTTGCGGGCAACCGTTGGTCCCGCGCGGCAAGTGCGAGGTAGCGGACCAGGATGCCGGTGAAAAGTCCGCCGTCGCCCGTGCCGTCACCATGGATGACTCGTGTTCCGGGGACCGTCAGTTCGCGGGACACCGACTCAACCAGCCGCGCAGCACGTTCCAGGTTCTCCTGGCCACCAAGTTCCAGCAAGGCACCAAGGATTGGACCTTGGTTGTAGGTGTAGACCGCCTCCTCGAGGACGGTCTCGCCATTGCGGATGCGAAGTCCATCCAAGTAGACACCCCGTTGCGGGTCGAAAAGCCTGCTGTTGAGCCACGTCACCAGGGACTGCGCCCGTTCCCTGTGCCCGGTCCGCGCAAAGTAGAGCGCTACGGGAGCTGTAGCAGGAGTGTTCTTGAAGTCTCGTTGGGTGCTCCAAAACGTTCCGCCGCCCAGATCGTCCGTGGAGGCCGAGTGGAACTGCAGGGTGAGCTTCTTGCGGACGTACGCATTGCGCCGACGACCCGGTTTCCTGGTTTCCTCCGCCAGCTTCTCCAGCCGGTGCGTAGCGAGGGCGAGCCACGCCATGTCGTCATAGAAGTGGTTCTCGAACCTCAGCAGATTCCGCAACCGGATGGTGGTGACCAGCCGCGAAGCGAGCCTGCCCGCACTGGGGCGGGAGGCGCCGTCGAACTTTGTTGTGGTGGCCAGCTCACGGCGGCCGGCGTCCACCAGGCAATCGACATAGTGCGCCTGCCACCAGTAATGCCAGGGACCAAAGACGCTGCGGAGAGTAGTGGCGGGAAGGCTGACCGCCCCGATGTGCGTGCCGGGAAGGAAGAGCAGGCGCCGGCCGAAGGTCCGCGTCACTGATCGGGCGGCCTGGTTGGCGCGCGTTGCCCACTCGTCCTGGTCCGTGAGGGGGAGGGGCTGGTCGGCAGCGAAAGCGTCGGCGGGCATGGTCCCAGCCTACCGAGGGTGCGCTGGCCCACAATTCCAGTTAACATGCATTAACGGATTTTGGGTCTGCATCAAGGAGGATGAATGGACATCAAGGGCACGGTCGCGCTGATTACCGGCGGGGCATCAGGGCTGGGGGCCGCCACCGCAAGGCGGTTGTTCGAGGCCGGAGCGTCGGTGGTCCTGGTGGACCTGCCGCAGTCCGCAGGGGATGCTTACGCCGCAGAACTGAACGCCTTGGGTGCAGGTTCTGGTCCGAGGGCGGTCTTTGTCCCCGCGGACGTCACCCATGAAGCGCAGATTCAGGCCGCGGTCGATGCTGCAACCGCCCTTGGCCCGCTGCGGATCGTCGTTAACTGCGCCGGCATTGCCACACCCGGCAAAGTGTTGGGACGCGACGGCGTGCTGCCCTTGGAAACTTTCAGCAAAGTTATCCAAATCAACCTCGTGGGAACCTTCAACGTGATCCGCCTTGCCGCCGCAGCCATGGTGGAAACGGAACCGGTTTCCACCGAACTGGGCGGGCCCGAGCGCGGCGTCATCATCAACACCGCATCCGTGGCAGCGTTCGAAGGCCAGATCGGACAGCCCGCCTATGCTGCTTCGAAAGGCGCTGTGGCGGCCATGACCCTGCCATTGGCACGCGAGCTCGCACGTTCTCTGATCAGGGTGGCCACCATAGCGCCCGGCATCTTTGAAACACCCATGATGGCCGGTCTTCCGCAAGCGGCACAGGATTCCTTGGGCCAGCAGGTCCCGCATCCAGCGCGGCTGGGACGTGCGGCAGAATACGCACAGTTGGCCGCGCACATCGTGGAGAACGCCATGCTGAACGGTGAAACCATCCGGCTGGACGGCGCCATCCGCATGGGAATCAAATAATGGGCGACTACAGCGGCGGCGCGGATTCCCCATCTTCGCCGGCGGTGCCCGCGGGCTCCGCCGGTGCGATACCTTCCTCCGTGGCGGGGTTGCCCACCGCGGACTTCTTCGACTTCGAGTCGCTGCTAAGCGTCCAGGAACAGCGGAAACTCAACGAACTCCGGGCCTTCCTTGCTTCGGAAATCGCCCCCTACGCCGGGCAGTGGTGGGAAAAGGCCGAGTTCCCGGAACACATCCTGCCCAAGCTCGCGGCGCTGCGGCTCAGTGCGCCGGCCCAGCGGGGGTACACGCACCTGTTCGCCGGCCTGGTGATCGCCGAAATGACCCGTGTGGACACCTCGATCGCCACGTTCTTCATGGTCCATCACGATCTCTTCGTTGAGTCGCTGTACGACTTCGGGAGCGACTCACAACAGGACCGCTACCTCGACGACGCCTCAAACCTGCGCACCACCGGCGCCTTCGCGCTCACCGAGCCAAACCATGGGTCTGATGTGGCAGGTGGCATGGAGACCACGGCGCGCAGGATCCAACGGGCAGCTTCCGACGGCGGTGACTACTGGGTGGTCAACGGCGCCAAACGCTGGATTGGCAACGGGACGTTCTGCGACTACATGCTGGTGTGGGCCAAAGACGAAGCCGACGGAGCCATCCGCGCGTTCATCGTTGACGCTTCCCTGCCTGGCATCACCCGCAGCCGCATCGAAAACAAGATCGCGCTGCGGACGGTGCAGAACGCCGACATCCGGTTCGTGGACGTCGAAGTCGCCGAATCGGATCGCTTCGCCGGGATCAGCAGCTTCTCCGACACCAACCACCTGCTGCGAGGCTCCCGAATCATGGTTGCCTGGCAAGCCGTTGGCCAGCAACTGGCGGCGTTCGATGTTGCCCGGCAGTACGCCGTCGAGCGCATGCAATTCGGGAAGCCGCTCGCCAAATTCCAACTCATCCAACAACATTTGGTGGACATGCTGGGAAACGCTGTAGCCAGCATGGGGATGATGGTGAGGATCGCCCAGCTGCAGGAAGACATCTCCACGGATGCCCAAGGCATTCGGCACGGCGGCGCCGACATGGCCCAGGTGGCCCTCGCCAAGGCCTACTGCAGCGCCCGGATGCGGGAGACAGTGGCTCTGGGCCGGTCCATTCTGGGCGGAAACGGAATTGTCACCGACTACCGGATCGCCAAAATCTTCGCCGACGCTGAAGCCATCTACACCTATGAGGGCTCCTACGAGATCAATTCGTTGATCGTTGGCCGCGCAGTGACGGGGGTTTCGGCAATCACCTAGTCCGGGTGGGCTTGGCGGTCCGTAATTTAGTCTCGGGGGAGTTTCTCACCGGCTTCCACCCTTACATCGATCGAATTGCCCCGCACCGGCATGGGGCATGTGCCGTAGGGGGTGAAGGCGCTGGGGTAGTTGATGCTGCGGTTGAAGTCGATCACAACGGACCCGTCCGGGCGGGGGCGAGGAATGAAGACCTTTCGCCACTCGTCCGTGGTGGCACCGTTGGTCTCATCGTGGAAGGTCACGTTGAGGGCGCCCAGCTTCTCTTCCTCCGCATGGAGCCGGATTTCATGGGGCACACCCGGTACCCGGAAAACGACCTCTCCCACTGAGCGATGGACCCCGTCCACCAATGGATTAGCTGTGCCGATGGGAACATCGCGAGGCTCCTCGTACGCCTCGAAACGTCCCTGGATGACCCACTCGGGGTTGTAGTCGTAGGTGGGAACGCCTTGGAACTCCGTGAGAACGGGGGAGCTGTTGTCACGGGTGCGGATGGCGTACTTGTCCGCACGCATGGCAAGTTCCACCACCACTTGCTTACCGTCGACGCCACCGTACTGAACCCACATCAGTGACTCTTCGTCCTGCAGGACTGCGCTGACTGTCCCGTCCACAGGCTCGCCGGTCTGGACAAATGTGAGGCCGTCCGCTGCGCTCGCCGAAAGAAAAGCGGTAGAACCGTCAGTTGACCAGAGACCGGGGGAGAGTTCGACCTCGGCCGGGTCCGACTCCAGCCACTGGAACGAGGTCAGGGTCAACCAGCCATGCTCGGTTGCCAGCGCCGTGTGCCGGCCCGTGCGGAACCGCTCCCAACGGGCCAGCTGGGGATCGGTTGCTGTGGTGGGCGAGCTCATGGGTCTCCTCGGCTTGTCTTCGCGGCACGTGGCGTGGTTGCACTTTCCTCAACTATGCGCCGTGTGTGGGCATTCCCTGAACTCGAGTCGACGCCGGGGCGCAGCCGCATTGGGACGGCTCGCGCTGGCCCCCAACCCATGCCAGCGCGAGCCGAGATTGAAGAACCGGCTGATGGGCTGGACATCATGTGCCCGGCCCATCAGCCGATCCGGCGCTCAGCGGGCCTTGTTAGTGCGACCTGCGGCCGGACCAGCGTGATCCTGCGAAGGCGAGCACCGATCCGACGGCCAGGAGCGCGGCCGCTATGAAGACGAATGCCGATCCCTGCGTGCCCGTGTTTGCCAACGGTTCCTCAGGTTCCTCTGCCGCGGGCTCCGACGGGTTCTCCGTGGGCGCCACAACCAGGGGGTCGGTAGTCACGACAATCGGCTCATCCGTTTCAGTGGGCATTGACGTAGCGGTCGGGGTGGGAGTGGGAGTGGGGGTGGGGGTGCTGGGGCTAGGGCTCGGTGTTGGTGTTGCGGTGGCCGTCGGAGTGGCCGTCGGAGTGGGGGTGCTTGGGCTTGGTGTGGGTGTTGCGGTGGCCGTCGGTGTCGCCGTCGGCGTCGGAGTGGGCGAACCGTTGCCTGTGCCACTTCCGCTGCTCCGGCGGGTCTGGGCCGCCACAGGTGTTTCCTGCCCCGAGATGGTGACAGTTCCGCTGTTCTCGTAGACGTTCAATGCGGCATCGGTCACCTGGGTCACAACGTAGAGCTCCACATGAAGGCCTTTGGGAAGGCCAGTCCAGCTCGCCGTGAGTTTCTGCGGAGTGCAGTCGAGGCTTGCAGGGTACTGCTCGTTGGCATATGGCTCGGTGATGTTCCCGTCGTCGTTCAAGACTCGTCCAACGCGGGGTGTGACACGGCTGCAGTCGATCTCCATGCCGGCTGACGGAGTATCGGTAACCACCACATCGTTGGTCTCCGCAGCCATCGGCGGCATGTAGAAGATCGACTCAAGGACTGTCTGGGCGGGGTCAACCCACCACATGGCCTTGCCTGCTTCAGTCGGGAGGGACGGACCGCACTCCGACGTGCACGGCTGAACAGCCACTGGGACACGCAGCACTGTGGAGCCGACGTTAAAGCTCAGTTCTTCAATTTCGCCGTCACCGGGATCAACCGAGTACTGCGTGCTGAAGGAACACGTCCCACCGACATTGAGGGGCTGTTCTGCCACAAAGTCCGTCAGCGTGAATACCACCAGGCCCGAGTCGTTGGCCCTTGCGGTGGCGACCGTTTCGCCGTCAGGATTCTGGAGATCAAATTCTGTGACTCCAAACCACCGCAGTTGCGGGGGCAGTTGGATGCTGAAGGTGTCACCCGGCCGGGAGTTGTCCGGCACGGACCATTCACACGTCAAATCCACCTGGTCCCACTGACTGGAAACTACTGATTCCGTCCTCAGGGTGATGTCCGCGTCCGTCAGCTCTGCAGCGTTGGCGGGCAAGGCTGACAGGCCCAGCCCCAGGACGGCCATGACAACCGCCAGAAGGGCGGCCACCAATGACGCGGTTTTTAGATGGATCTGATTTTTCATGTGCTGGATGGTCCTTAGAATCCGTGGTGAGATGCTCCGTCAATAGATGAGTGTTGGGCCATACTGGTTCGTGACGGCGTCGTAGGGAGCCGGCTTATTTTGTTTCGCAGGATGAATCCTTGGCTGCTGTTGCCGTGTCGGCGGACACCGCTGCAGCAGCGGAAGACAGCGGGTAGAACCGCAGCCGGGCAGGGCCCAGGGTGCCATCCCCCAAAGCTTCCAGCGCGGCTTTGCACTCCACCAACCTGCACAGGTTGCTTTCACTGAAAGGGAACAGCACATGCACGGCGGAGTTTTGGTACATGGCCATCGCTCCGGTGCCATGCAGTTGCCCTTTAACGGCTTCTCCCATCCGGGCCAGGAGGGTCCAGCAATGGCTCCGGCCGTCTCGAGGGCCGGCGATGGAGATGATGGCCATGGCATGCGCGCCCGGGCAATCGGGCCCAGTCCCCATTGACGACACTTCATGGATCCGCCGCTGGAAGTGTGCCTGTGTAGCCAGTCCTGTGTAGACATCCGTGCACGAGATCGGCGGCGCCGTTTCCGCAACCTCCGCCCAGCCTTCCGCCACTGACTGCAAGGCATCGACGTCCAGGGTCCTTTCCGCGGCCGAAAAGAGTGCCCGGAAATCAGTCATGGTCTCACCGATGCCCACGCCATTCCTGGCCCGTGCGGCGCCGAGCGATTTTGCTGCAGGTGCCGGAACGGATGCGCTGTCAGCCAGTGAGGAGACGACGGTCCGGACTTCGGGCAAGAACCAGTCAGCATGGAAGCGCCAGCCTGTCTGGTAACTGGTGGTCTGCCATCTACGCAGCAAAAGGTGCCGCGAGAACGTGCACTCTGCGAATGATTTTGTCCGGAACGATGTCATATCCGAAGAGTGTGCGGAGAAGCCGTTTCGTGACGAAGCGGACGGCAAAATCGTTGCTAAAGACAGTGTATAAACCGCGTCACGTCTTGCCGCTTACCCCCACTCAATAGATATGGGCAGGATTATTTACGTTTCGGGGGTGCCATAGATGGCACGAAGGTCACAAGTGGACAGTCAAGTGGACGTCGACGTCGATAGCGACGGGCACCTCATCAGGATGGTCCGTGCCGGAGAGATGTCCGCATTCGACGGGCTCTACGCGCGCCACATTTCCATCGCCTCCGCCGTAGCCAAGCGCAACGTGGACAATCCGAGCGATGCCGAGGATGTAGTTGCCGAGGCGTTCCAGTCCGTGCTGCAAAGCCTGGTGGCAGGGAAAGGGCCGGATACCTTCTTCCGGGCGTACTTGTTGTCCACGGTAACCCGGCTGTCCCACCAACGGAATCGAAAAGCCGGCAGGGTCCTGCCAAGCAGTGACGAGTCTGTCCTGGACCAAACTCTGGCAGATTCCGATCCAGCCGTCAGCGCCTTCGAATCACAAACAGTGGCCAGGGCGTTCCGTGCCCTGCCGGAACGTTGGCAGGCTGTGCTGTGGTACCTGGACGTTGAGCGCATGAAGCCGGCGGCCGTCGCTCCCATTCTTGGGCTGTCCGCCAACGCGGTTTCTGCACTGGCGCTGCGAGCACGAGAGGGGCTGAGGCGGCATTATCTTCAATTCCATATCGCAGATCAGCCTGATGACGGGTGCGCCGCGTTCGTCACGAAACTGGGTAACTATCTCCGGGGCGGACTCTCCACTGGAACGGAACGCAAAGTTCGCGAGCACCTGAACGGCTGCTCCAAATGCACGGCAGCCCTTGCAGAACTGAAAGACGTCCAGAACAGCATGAGGGTGGTACTTCTTCCGCTGGTGACGGGTATCCCAGTGACTGCGTGGGCGGCAAAAGGGGGCGGTCTGGGCGTTCTTGGCGGGATGGCGCCGGCAAAGGCGGTGGTCGTTCCCGCCCTTGCGAAACCCGCCGTGATGGCCGTCATTGCAGCGGCAGGAGTGGGACTGGTCTTGGGAACAGTGGGAATAGTGGACCAACTAACCCCTGACGCTTATATGGAAGAGCGCGCTGTCGAAACCGGCGCCCCTCCGGTGGGGACGGGCCGAGCGCTCGTTACACCTTCAGCGTCCCCAACCAGTACCTCGGCCCCTGCCCCATCGGCCGAGGTTCAGCCGGCGCCGGTGGAGACCACCCCTCCGGTGTCAGTGCCGGAGCCGTCAACGGAGCCCGTGGCGCCACCAGTACCGGAGCCGGATCCCGTTCCGGTTCCGACGTCCACCCCCACCACGCCTGTACCAGTTCCCTCTGCCGTGCCTTCGCAATCTGGGCGGGCACAGGTCTCCGGTACTGCCAGGCGCACCTCTGAGGGCTACTTCCGCGGCACTGCCATGGAAATCGACTTCAATGCCTCAGGCACCCGACCCTTGGGCGCAGGTACGGCGGTGTTTGCAGTGGGCAGGGATTCACGGATTGTGGAGAACTCCATCGAGGCACCAGAAGGATGGTCGTGTTCCATGGCGGGGGGCACAGAAGTTACGTGCAACACGGATTCAGTCCAGCGCAGCGATCTGCACTTCCACGTGACGGTGCAATCCAAGCGCCATAAGTCCAACAGCGTGCTGAGGTACTCACTGAGCGGAAGCGGCCTGGTCACGGGGGAGTTTGAGTACCGCTATTAAAGGGATTCATCGGCAGCGTCACGAATCTCCTTCCCAGTTCACTACTTCTACGGCGGTCTCCGGAGATGGGAACCGTGCTAATTCGCTACGCATTATGGGGGCATTATGGAAGCAACGCTGTTCTCCGTTGCTGGTTTGTTGGGGATTCTGGTGGCTGGCTGGACTTTGGTTCCAGCTGGCCGGAACTGGTTCGCGCGAAAGTTCAGCTCACCGAACAGGCTCCGTTGGACGTTGGCCTGTTTTGGAAGTTTGCTGCTGGTAGCCCTTGCGGGGTGTGCAGTCGGCCAGACACATCCTTCCTGGCTGAATACGGTGGTTGTGCTTGCCGGTGCAGGGCTGATTGTTGCGTGCCTTGTTGCTCCGGCTTTTCGGATCCGCTACAGGGTGGCTGCCCGGCCTCGAAGAGTGCTCGCCATCGGAGCACACCCCGATGATCTGGAATTGGCCTGTGGGGCCACGCTGGCCAAGTTGTCCGACGCCGGCCATGACGTCAGGACCATGGTGATGAGTAACGGGAGCCAGGGCGGAGACAGCAGAGTCCGCGTAACGGAGGCTGCTGCAGGCTCGGACTTCATGGGCGCCACTGCAGTGCAGGTCCACCACTTCCAAGACACCAACTTGTCCGGGCATGGGCCGGAGATGGTCAAAGCGATCGAGGAGGCCATTGAGGACTTCCGTCCGGACGTTGTCATCACGCATTCCCGCAATGACTACCACCAGGATCACCAAGCGGTCCATAGTGCCACTATGCGGGCGGCGCGGCGGCACTCCTCCATTCTGTGTTTTGAAAGTCCGTCATCCACGCGGCAGTTCGATCCCAGCGTTTTCGTGGACATCGCCGGGTATGTGGACGTAAAAATCCATGCCGTGGGTATGCACCGGGATCAAAAGGGAAAGCCGTACATGAGCGCTGAAAGGGTCCGCAGTCTCGCGGCCTTCCGGGGTTCACAGGTCAAGACCACATATGCAGAGGGTTTTGAACCTGTCCGGTTGCTCGGCTCTGCCGTAGGGGAGTTCTGATGGTGCGCGTGCTGGTGACGGGTGTTGGCGGGCCGGCTGGGGATTCCTTGGCACGTCAATTGGTGGACCAGGGACATTGGGTTCTGGGCGTCGATATGAAACAGGTCCACGCTTCGGCGGCGGACACCGTGTCTGTGGTGTCACCCTCTAGTGCACCGGGCTACTTGTGGGAACTTCGCGGACTCGTAGCCGCTTATGAGATAGAACTGGTGGTGCCAACCGTCAGCGAGGAACTGGTGATGGTGGCGGAGGCCCGGGATGGTTTCGCTCCGGGAGTCGAGATCCTGATCGCGGACCCGACACCCGTTCGGCTCGCGAATGACAAGTACCTCACCATGAAGTGCCTTGCCAACGCCAATGTGGGGGTTCCGGATTTCGCGTTGCCGGGGGATTTCAGCTCAATCAATGAGGCAATGGCCCGCTTTGGCGGATCCTTGGTGGTCAAGCCCCGGGTATCGCGCGGTGGACGCGGAGTCCAGATCCTGGAAAGGGCTGCCGACGGCGGAAGAAGCGCCGCGCGCATATGGTCCTCATTGGATGATTCCTGGATCGTGCAGCGCTTTGCGCCGGGCGCCGAGTATGCGCCTGTGGTGTTTCGGCCCTGGCAGGAGTCGGAGCAGGACGATCTTGTGGTGGTGCTGGAAAAGACAGAGCTTAAACACGGTCGTATCGGCAACGCGCTCTCGGTCAGGAGAGTGGATACGCCGGAGGCTCCCGATATCGCCCGGATAGCGGAAGCAGCCTCCGCCGCACTGGGCCTGGCTGGTCCCGTCGACGTTGACGTCCGCCGCATGTGGGACGGAACTCCGGTAGTTCTGGAGGTCAACGCCAGATTTGGTGCCAATAGTGCCTTCGCACCGGAACTCCTGGAACGGGTCCTGCGGAGCTATATCCACGGGCCAATGCTCGGACGGACTGTGTGAGTTTGGTTGACGCGGCCATGGTGTTCGTCCAGTGTGGTGGCTTGGTGATCCTGGGTTTCGGAGCGGTCAAGATCGCCTACGTTCCATTGGCCTTGTATTTCAACTGGTTCCACCGTTCCAAAGCTCCAAAGCATCGCTACTCGGTTCTCAGCCAGAGGCCCTTGGTGTCGGTCATCGTCCCCGGCTACAACGAAGCCGTGGTCATCACCAAATGCGTCGAGTCGATCCTGGCGAGCAGGTATCTGCGGCTCGAGGTCATCCTGGTAGACGACGGCTCCACCGATTCCACTGCACGCATCATGGCGGGACTGGCGGAACAGTATGACAGGGTGCGCTTCCTGTCGCAGACGAACGCCGGGAAAGGGGCCGCCCTCAACAATGGAATCGCCGCAGCGCACGGCGACATCCTGATGTTTGTTGACGCTGACGGGATCTTTGCACCGGACACAATCGTGAACATGCTGGAAGGTTTTGACCATCCAAAGGTCGGAGCGGTGTGCGGCGATGACCGGCCCGTGAACCTGAACCGTGTCCAAACCATGATGCTTGCCGTCCTGAGCCACGTTGGCACGGGCCTGGTCCGCAGGGCTCTCTCCTTGTTGCACTGCCTGCCCATTGTTTCCGGGAACATTGGCGCCTTCCGGAGCGAACTTGTGAGGGAAGTGGGCGGATTCCACGAGGACACCCTTGGTGAAGACCTCGAACTGACATGGAGGGTCTACAAGGTGGGCTACCGGGTTCGCTTCCAGCCCAGTGCCCTGGTCTACGCTGAGTCGCCCTCCACCATAGGAGGACTGTGGCGCCAGCGTGTGCGCTGGTCGCGCGGGTTGCTGCAAACACTCCGGATGCACATGGGGATGCTCGGGCGGCGTCGTTACGGACTGTTTGGCATGTTCCTGGTGTTCAACGCCATCACCATGGTGGTGATACCCGTGCTGCAACTTGCCATCTTGGCGGTCCTGCCCTTTCTCTACATCGCCGGTGAAGGTCCGGTGCCGGGCCAGGTCTTCGCGATTCTTGGCTGGTTGGGCCTTTTCGTGTCTCTGGCCTTGGTGTGTTTTTCCATTGGTCTTAACCGGTCATGGCGGGATCTGCGATTCCTTTGGACCCTGCCGTTATGGCCCTTCTATTCGGTGTTCGTTGGACTGGCGTTGGCCAGCGCAATCGCCAAGGAGATCCGTGGCACACCGGCCAAATGGAACAAGTTGCAACGCACCGGTGTCATCAGCGTGATTGCTGCCGAGGCCAAAGTCCCGAAAGAGGTGGGCGCGTGAACCGCGCAGCCTCAGCGATCGCAGGCGCCCTGCTGGCCTCGACCCTGACGATGGCCTCGTGCGCCGGGGAGCCGCTTCCCAAGCCTGCGGACCGCATGGTCAACCTGGGCTTTGAGGACGTGGTGAACAGTGAGCCCGGCTACCTTGCGAAACTCTCAGAACGTTTGGACTCAGTGAATGCCACGGCGGTGTCCATCTCCGTTGGACGCACCGATTGGACAGCTTTCCCATGGCCGGACCAATCCGGGGCGGAGTCCAGTGAGGTTTCCCAGTCAGGACGGGACTTCGTGGCAGAGTCCATCACGGCGCTGGAGACTGCGGATGACGGAAGCAAACGCGATGTCATCCTGACCATCGACGTCTTATTGGACCGCGCGCTGAAGGAAGATCCTGCCCTTGCCGGGAGGAACGTTGACGGGGCGGCATCCGATTCCTTTGCGGGTGTGTGGTCATTGAGGCATGGCGCGGCCGGTACCCGGCTGGCTTCCCTAGCCGCTGCTGTCGCCAAGAAGTACAGGCCCTCGGCAGTGAACCTCACAGAGCTCATGTTCGACGACTTCACTTTCGGCGGCAACGATCTCAAGGACTTCAAAATCACCACCGGCTCCACGGACTGGCCCCGAAACGGTGACGGAACCATCGATACGTCAGACCCACGAATCCATACCTGGCGCAGCGAAGCCATGGCGGACATCGTGCGCAAAGTGAGCTCCGCCGTCGAACCTTATGGTGTCAATCTGGACATGGACGTGCGCTCGCCGCGCGATTCACCGTCCGGGGACCGGGCGGACAGCGGACATGACTACGATCTCCTACTCAAGCAGGTGGACCGGCTTCACGTGTGGGAGTACGTGGGGCTCAACAGCGAACGGTCCCCCAAGACCCGGGAATTGGCTGAATCCATGAACCGCCGCGCGGGTTCCCGCATGTCCCTGTCGGTGGGACTTTGGTCCAGTGAGGGCCGGATAACGGCGGGAGAGTTCGGTACAGCTTTGCGGGAGGCGGCGCTCGGCGGGGCCACTTCTGTATCCGTGACGCCCGCCAGTCTCATGGAGGAGCAGCACTGGGGGGAACTGAGGAAGGCCTGGGTGGGGAAGTGAGCACTGTTGAGCCGATTCCCCGCGGAGTACGCTGACCGCATGGGGATGGACACAGTGGTTGCAATCGTTGTCAGTGGTGCCCTGATATGCGGCTCCATTTGGGCTGGCACAGGACTTGTTAAACGGGGTGTTCGCGCGAAGGGGGCAACAGGCACACTGGGTAGTGTCCTCTCGATGATTGAACCTGCCACCGGTGCGCCTACCAGAGTGGAGGCGGCTGCTGCGATCGAAGAAATGCGGCAGCGCAGGCACGAGAAGCTCTCCGCGGGGCCCGGCATGGTGCACGACGAGCTGATGAGTGGCAAGGTGGTCCTGCCCGGGCGGACTGATCAAAAAGGTGACGCCAGAATCTGAGACGCATTCCATGGGTCGAGTTCGGGGCGGGTAAGATCCCGTAGGAAACCCTAGTAATCCGGCTCACAGTATCCAGCGCAGTGTACGGGCCAAAACCAGATCCCGAAGGTATGCATCCATGGTTCACACTGCCCCTCAAGACACCGATCTCGCTGCCGAATTGCGCGCCGATGTGCGCCGCGTTTCCACCCTCCTGGGTGAATCGTTGGTTCGCCAGCACGGTCCGGAATTGCTTGCCCTGGTGGAGCAGGTCCGCCTGCTGACCAAGGAGTCCAAGGAAGCGGCGCGCGGCGGTGCTGATGCCACCGGGCCTTGGAGCGCGCACGACGTCGTTGCCCAGGTCCGCGAATTGCTCGCCTCCCTGCCGCTGGACCAGGCGACGGATTTGGTGAGGGCCTTTGCGTTCTACTTCCACCTCACCAATGCGGCGGAACAAGTCCATCGTGTCCGAGGCCTCCGCACCCGGCAGGAAAAGGACGGCTGGTTGGCCAAAGCGGTTTCCGAGATCGCCGGCCAAGCGGGTCCACAGGTCTTGCAGGACGTGATCAACGAGCTCGATGTCCGCCCCATTTTCACGGCGCACCCTACGGAGGCCTCACGCCGGTCCGTGCTGGACAAGGTCCGCAAACTCTCCGATGTCCTTGCCGAGCCCACGGCGGAAGGCACGTCCGCGCGTCGTCGACAGGACCGGCAGCTTGCCGAAATCATTGATCAGATGTGGCAGACCGATGAGTTGCGCCAAGTCCGCCCCACGCCCGTGGATGAGGCACGAAACGCCATCTACTACTTGAACAGCATCCTGACCGACGCCATGCCGGAAATGCTGACGGACCTGTCCGAGCTTTTGGCCGAGCACGGTGTCGCACTCCCGGTGGCCGCCGCTCCGCTGCGGTTCGGTTCGTGGATCGGTGGTGACCGTGACGGCAACCCCAACGTCACCGCCGCTGTCACCCGGGAGATCCTGCAGCTACAGAATCAGAACGCCGTGCGCATCAGCATTGCCTTGATCGACGAACTCATTTCGGTTTTGTCCAACTCCACGGCACTTTTTGGGGCCGACCAGGTACTGCTGGATTCGATCGCCGAAGACCTCAAGAACCTCCCGGGGCTGGACAAGCGCATCCTTGAACTGAACGCCCAGGAGCCCTACAGGCTCAAGCTGACATGCATCAAGGCCAAGCTCATCAACACTGGACGCCGCGTTTCGGCGTCGACGTATCACGAGCCTGGCCGGGACTACGCCACCACCTCCGAGCTGCTGGCAGAGTTCGGGCTGTTGGAGGACTCGCTGCGGAACCACTCAGCCGCGCTGGTGGCAGATGGTGCTCTGGCCCGTGTTCGCCGGGCAATCGCAGCCTTCGGCCTGCATTTGGCAACGTTGGATATCCGCGAGCACGCCGATTACCACCACGACGCTGTTGGCCAGCTTGTGGACCGACTCGGCACGGAGAAGCCGTACGGCGACCTCAGCCGTGAGGAGCGCTTTACGTTCCTGGGCGCAGAACTGGCCTCCCACCGCCCGCTCTCCGGGCACCCCATCAAGCTGGAGGGTACTGCCGACGGCACGTATGACGTCTTCCGGAGCATCCGGCAGGCGCTTCACACCTATGGGCCGGACGTCGTGGAGACGTACATCATCTCAATGACCCGGGGCGCTGATGATGTCCTTGCCGCGGCGGTCCTGGCCCGTGAAGCTGGATTGATTGACCTTTTCGGGGCCAAGCCTCACGCCAAGATTGGGTTTGCCCCGCTGCTGGAAACCGTGGAAGAACTGCGCGCTTCTGCCGAGATCGTGGACCAGTTGCTGTCCGATCCGTCATACCGGGAACTTGTCCGTCTCCGCGGCGATGTCCAGGAGGTCATGCTGGGCTACTCCGATTCCAACAAGGAATCCGGTGTGATGACCAGCCAATGGGAAATCCACAAGACCCAGCGCAAACTGCGCGATGTTGCGGCCAAACATGGTGTGCGAGTCCGTTTGTTCCATGGCCGCGGTGGTTCCGTGGGCCGTGGCGGCGGACCAACATACGACGCCATCATGGCGCAGCCCAACGGCGTCCTGGAAGGTGAGATCAAGTTCACTGAGCAAGGTGAGGTCATTTCGGACAAGTACTCCCTGCCCGAACTGGCACGCGAAAATCTTGAGTTGTCTCTTGCAGCGGTGATGCAGGGCTCGGCCCTGCACCGGACTCCGCGTACTTCGGAGGACGAGCGCGAGCGCTACGCGAACGTCATGGAAACCATCTCCGACGCAGCATTCGACCGCTACCGCGCACTGATCGACGATCCCGAGTTGCCGGCCTACTTCCTTGCCTCCACCCCGGTAGAGCAGTTGGGTTCGCTGAACATCGGATCGCGCCCGTCCAAGCGTCCGGATTCCGGCGCAGGCCTCGGGGGTCTCAGGGCTATCCCCTGGGTCTTCGGTTGGACCCAGTCCCGGCAGATCGTTCCGGGGTGGTTTGGTGTGGGTTCAGGCCTGAAGGCTGCCCGCGAGGCAGGCAACACCGACCAGCTCCTGGAGATGATGGACCGCTGGCACTTCTTCCGCTCCGTCATCTCCAACGTGGAGATGACGCTGGCAAAGACTGACATGGAAATTGCCGGTCACTACGTTTCGTCGCTGGTACCGGAGGAACTTCACCGCCTGTTCCACATGATTCGTGACGAATACGAGCTCACCGTGGCCGAAATTGAGCGGCTTACAGGCGAGATCGAGCTCCTCGATGCCCAGCCCACGCTCAAGCGGTCGCTGGAGATCCGCGACCAGTACCTGGATCCGATCAGCTACCTTCAGGTGGAGCTGCTCCGCCGCGTGCGCGAAGAGTCCGTGTCCGGAACCGAGATCGACGAACGGCTGCAGCGGGCCATGCTCATCACGGTCAACGGTGTGGCCGCGGGCCTGCGCAACACCGGCTAACAAACGCTCACTCACGTCCCTCGGGGTTTCAAGGATCCCTCTCTCATCTGGTGAGAGAGGGATCCGCTCAAGGGCGCGGGATGTGAGAGAGGGATCTGCCCAAGGGCGCGGGATGTGAGAGAGGGATCTGCCCAAGGGCGCGGGATGTGAGAGAGCGTTAGGGTGGTGGGATGCCGTCGTTCCAAACCAAGTTGAAGATCACTGGCCTCAAACCGGGGAATGCGCCTGAGTCAGTGATGGCCGCAGCCGTGGAAGCCTTGGAAACCCGCCACCACGTGGAGTCGAACCAGCTGGATATCGTGGGCGGCGTACCCCAGATCAGCCTGCGCTTCACGGTGGGGGACCGCGATTATTCAGGTGAGAACGACGAAGCCCGGACGTCGGCAGCCATGATGCGTGACGCCGTCGAACGCGTGGCCATCACGGGCAGCCTTTACGTATTGCGCCGCAGCCGCGGACGCTGGTCACCGGTCTAACGACGCTGGTCACCGGTCTAAATCGGGGAAGTTACTCGGGCTGGGGTACGTCGCCGGGCTTATCGGCGTTGTACGGTTCGTCAACGGGTGAGCTGCTGCCGCGGCGCCGCGTGACGATCAGTCCCACCATCACGCCGATCACCAGGCCTACGGCCACGCCGATGAGTGAACTGGCCCAAAACGGCAGCTTGGTGGTTGAGCCGGTGAAGTAGCCGAGGCCCACTTGCCAGACCGCCCAGAGGACCGCACCCAGGCCGGCGCAGAGGCTGAAACCGCGGACGGAAACGTTGGCAATGCCCGCCGCCGAGGATGTAGCAAGCCGGCCTCCGGGGATGAAGCGTGCGCCGATGATGGCGCCGTAAGTGGAGGAGCGTCCGGCTTTGGCGATGGCCTCGTGGATTCCGCGGTGTAGCCGACGGCCCCACGACCACCGGTCCAGGACATGGCTGATGCGCCGTTTGAAGAGGATAAAAACCGCCATGTCGCCGAGCCAGGATGCCAAGGCGGCGAGGAACAAGATCAGCCAGAAGTTGGCGTGGCCGTCGGCGGCGAGGGCACCGCCGGTGATCACCACCATTTCCGAGGGGATGGGCGGGAAGATGGCGTCGCCCAGCACAATGGGGACGATCCACAGGTAAATCGCGGATCCCCACGTCTCAGGGGCGGTGATGTCCATGGGCACAAGGTACCGCACTTGCCGCATCCGCCGCTCCGGCGCGAGACTGACGCCATGCGAATCGACATTTTGAAGGGGGACATCACCAGCCGCCCGGTGGACGCGATTGTCAATGCCGCAAACTCGTCTCTGCTCGGTGGAGGGGGAGTGGACGGGGCCATCCACAGGGCCGCCGGCCCGGAACTCCTCGCCGCGTGTCGCGAGGTGAGGCGGACGTCGTTGCCGGACGGGCTGCCGGTGGGCTCTGCCGTCGCGACCCCCGGGTTCCGGCTTCCCGCCCAGTGGGTGGTGCATACGGTGGGTCCCAACCGGCACGCGGGGCAGACGGATCCGGCGCTGCTCGCCTCGTGTTTCCACGAAAGCCTGAAAGTCGCGGCCGGTCTGGGCGCCAGGACGGTCGCCTTTCCCGCGATCAGCGCCGGAATTTACGGATGGGACGCCCGTCAGGTTGCCGGGGTAGCGCTCGACGCCGTGAGGTCGTTTTCGTCGTCATCTTCCGGCAGCGTGGCTGCGGACAACCTGCTTGAGGTGGTGGAGTTCGTGCTGTTTTCAGAGGATACGACGGCGGTCTTCCGGGCGGTGTTTGGTTCCTCACCGGGGCCGGACTCCTGACGTTTGCGGCGCTGAACCACGAAATAGAGCGCCGCGACGAGCGCCAACGACGGCAGGCCGAAGATCAACGTCATATTGAAGGCCGAGGTGCCCAGCGTACTGATGCCGATGGAGAGCATGAGCACTGCGCCAAGAATGGTGCCCGCTGGGTAGAAGCGGGTCTTGTAGGAGAGCTCCGTTCCGCTGCGCTTCATACTGCGGCGGAAGAACCAGTGGGTGGTGAAAATCATGAACCAGGTGAACATGGCACCGAACATGGAAATGGCCATCATGAAGGTGAAGGCTGTCTCCGGGAACATCGCGTAGACCACCGTGGCAACGGCGATTCCGGCCGTGGACAGGACCAGTGCATTCACGGGGGCGCCGTTGGAGCGCAGCTTTCCGAACATGGCCGGAGCGTCCCCGCTGCGGGAGAGGCTGAAGATCATGCGGGTGGAGATGTAGAGCTGGCTGTTCATGGCGGAGAGCGCGGCAATGATCACCACAAAAGTCAGCAGGCTGTCGGCGAAAGGGATGCCCAGGTTTTGCATGACAGTGACGAAGGGGCTGCCGCCGGCAAGGATCTGGCTGACCGGTGCGATCGCAAGGATGAGCGCCAGGGTGACGATGTAGAACAGGAGCAGCCTTGCGATGGTGGTGCGGAAAGCCTTCTTTACTGCTGTTGCGGGGTCCTTTGCTTCACCTGCCGCGATGGCGATCATTTCGATGCTGAGGTAGCTGAAGATGGACACGATCACGGCGAACCAGGTGCCGGACAGGCCATTGGGGAAGAAGCCGCCTTCGGCAGTGTAGTTGTGGAAACCCGTGCCCTCCGTACGGGCGCCGAACACGATGTAGGCGCCAAGCACAATGAAGGCGATGATCGCGAAGACCTTGATGCTGGAGAACCAATACTCCAGGGTCCCGAATACCTTCACGTTCATGGTGTTCACGCCGATCAGCACTGCGGAGAAGAAGATGACCCATAGCACTGATGGAACGTCCGGGAACCACAGCTTCATGTATTCGCCAACGGCCGTTACTTCAGTTCCCACAGCCAGCACAATGCAGGACCAATACATGTACTTGACCAGGAACCCGGCCAGCGGGCTCACGTAGTGCTCGGCAAAGGCACCGAACGAGCCTGACGTGGGGTGTGCCACCGTCATCTCGGACAAACTGCCCATGAGTAGCAGTGCGATCAACCCGCCTATGGCGTAGCTGATGATCACGCTTGGACCGGCAAGGCCGATGGCAAACTTGCTCCCCAGGAACAGTCCTGTGCCGATAGCACCGCCCAGCGCGATCATGGTCATCTGGCGGGAGGTGAGCTGCCGTTTAAGCCCACCTTCACGTGCCTGGATCTTGTCGAAACTGCCCATCGCGACCTCCTCGTCGATTCTGCAAATCGCTTCAAGATAGAATCCAGCTCAAGGCAGAACAACGGATTTCGAAGCATCACGAGAATATTGGAGGTGTGTTCGTGTCGGATTCACCTACGGCGCGTACATGGGGAGCGGTTCCGAACCGGGTTCGACTCGACGAAACCGACCGGCTGATCCTCAAAGAACTCATGGCCGACGCCAGGATCCCCAACAACGTGCTCGCCTCGAAGGCGGGCATCGCGCCCTCCACGTGCCTCGGACGGGTCCGGGCACTGCGGGACGCCGGGATCATCCGGGGTTTCCACGCTTCGGTGGACCTGGAAGCGCTGGGGTTCCTGGTCTACGCGCTGATCTCAGTGCGCGTGAATCCGCAGGCAAGGAACAAGATGCTGGCCATCGGCCAACGGTTGAGGGCGCTGCCGAACGTTCAGAGCGTCTTCCTGCTGGCCGGGGACCAGGACTTCCTCATGCATGTGGCCTGCGGGACGCCCAAGGAACTCCGGGACTTCATTGCGGTTCACCTGGCCTCGGATCCGGCTATCGCGAACACTCAAACAAACCTGGTCTTCGACCACCTGACGCCGGGGGACTGACGCAGCCGCCGGGGTCCGCACCGGGCCGCGCGGAACAAGTGCCGGAAAGACCCGCGCCAGGTGCTCAAGCGTGGGCTTCGCTGAGCTCCAGCTGGCTCCGGTATTCCACGGGTTGTTTGGTGATGGGGTCAACGAACCGGATGCCGCGGGCCAGGAGCTGGAGCGGCTTGCTGTAGTCGTCCGGGGCCTTGTCCAGCAGGTCCGGGTAGAAGGCATCGTTGATGATGCCCAGGCCCAACGACGCCATGTGGACGCGAAGTTGGTGCGTTTTTCCGGTGTGGGGTTCCAAGCGGTACAGCGCGCGTTGGTGAGTGCCGGCGTCGAACGTTGTTGTTTGTTCGATCCGCGTTTCGGCGTTCGGTTCGCCGTCGATGACTTCGGCGAGCAGATAGCTGCGGGACTTGGTCATGCGGTTGCGGACCACCGTGGGGAACTCGACGGCGGGATAGCCTGCGGCGGGCGTCGCGGCAGAGACGCACTCGTATTCCTTCTGGACCTGGCGCTTCTCGAAGAGCACCTGGTACTTTCCCCGGGTGTCCGGGTTGGTGGACAGCAGGAGGATGCCGGCGGTCATGCGGTCAAGGCGGTGCATGGGGATGAGGTCCGGGAGGTTCAGGAGGTTCCGGAGCCGGACCAGAGCGGATTCCTGGATGTAGGTCCCGCCGGGCGTGGTGGGGAGGAAGTGTGGCTTATCCACCACCAGGATGTGTTCGTCCTGATGCAGGATGTTGATATCCACCGGCAGCCGTGTCTCCGGCGGCAAGGTCCGGTAGTACCAAATGAAGGTGTGGTCCTCCAGTTTGGTGTTCCGGTCCAGCGGCACGCCGCCCTCGCCTACGATTTCGCCGGCATCGAAACGGTCCTCGATGCCTTGGGGGTCGATGTGTCCCCAACGATGCATCATGTAGTCCATGGCGGTGGTCCACGGCCCCTCGTCCGGGAGGCGGAGGCGGGTCGCATTCACGCCGTCGCGCACGGGGAGGGGGGATTGCATCACCGGACAATTCTACCGGCTGCGTTGTGGGGCCCGCTCTGCGTACTTTGGCCGCGCTGAAGCGTGCAGAGCGGGCCTCACAACCAGCCCACAACCGACGATAAAAAAGTTCTTGACAATAAAAGTTGTCGGTAAGCATACTTGAAGCATGTTGGACATCGAAGTGATCGAGGACCCGGCCGCGGCGGAAGCGTCGCTGGACCCGATCCGCACCCGCATCCTCCGCGAGCTCGCCGAGCCCGCGTCCGCCACGCAGCTGGCGCTCAAGGTCGGCCTGCCGCGGCAGAAGGTGAACTACCACCTGAAAGCGCTCGAACGGCACGGATTGGTGGAACTGGTGGAGGAGCGTCGAAAGGGCAATGTCACCGAACGTGTGGTGCGTGCGACGGCGGCCTCCTACCTGATCTCGCCCGTCGCCTTGGCATCTGTGGCGCCGGACCCTCGACGTTTTGCGGACCGCTTCTCCGCGTTTTGGCTTCTCTCCCTTGCCTCGCGCACCGTGCAGGAAATGGGCAAGCTCATCTCCGGTGCCGCCGTGGCGAAGAAGAAGCTGGCCAGTTTCGCGATCGACGGCGAGATCACCTTCCGCTCTGCGGCGGAACGCGCAGCGTTCGCCGAAGAGCTCGGCGTGGCGGTGACCCAACTGGTGGATAAGTACCACGACGGCGGTGCTGCCGCGGAGGCGGGCGGGGCACGCAAGCACCGGCTCGTCGTCGTGCTTCACCCCGCACTGAAGACGCAACACGAGCCCCCAGCAGATCCAATAGCAGAAAAGGACCAAGGCAATGACTGACAACCGGAGATTCGACATCGTGGCGGATACTGAACTGCCCGGCACCCCCGAGCGGGTATGGAATGCTGTCACGGCGGACACGGCCGCTTGGATGTTCCCCACGGATCAGTGGCCCGACGTGAAGACCACCGAGGAGTTTCCCACGCACTTGGTGTCCCGGATGGATGGCCCGGACGGCTGGTTCAACCAGTTGGAGCACGTCCTGGAGCCGCTCGACGGTGGCCGTGCCAAGCTGCATTACGTCCACAGCGGCATCTTCGCCGATAACTGGGACGAGCAGTACGACGGCGCCAGCAAGCATACGGAGTTCTACCTCCACACGTTGGGCCAGTACCTGCAGTACTTCGACGGCAAGCCCGTAGTGTTCACCGACATCCAGGCGCCCGCTTCTTCACAGACCCCTGAAGGGTTTGTGCAGCTGAAGAAGGCCTTGGGTGTGGAGGATGTTGATGCCGGCTCGCGATTCGACCTGAACGTGGACGGCGTGGGGCAGCTGAGCGGCGAAGTGGATTTCTCCAATGAGAACTTCCTGGGACTGCGGACCGGCGACACCCTTTACCGCTTTTTTGGCCGGAATGCTTTCGGCGCTCCCGTTGGCATGACCGTGCACGACTTCAGCGGCTCGGGCGACCCGGAGCTCACGGCCAAGGCCTGGGGCGGATTCCTGCAGAAGGTCTACTCGTAGGCGGACCAGGTTAGGCGGCCCAGGCCCGTGCCACGGATTCCAGGGCCGCCTCGTAGATTCCAGCCCAGTCCGTTGCGGGGTCATTCATTTGAGCCAGCTCGAGGCTGACCAGCCCGTGGACCTGACCCCAAATGGCCATCGCCACCATGGTGGGATCGTCGCTTCGGAGCCTGCCGGCTGACTGGGCAGCCACCACCGCCTCCACCAAGGGGAGCATTGAATCCGAGGCGACGTCCGGCGTCGGGCTGCAGTCAACGTAGCCGGCCAACGCGCCGCCGAACATGAGCCGGTACAACGCCGGATGTTCCAAGGCCCACACCCGGTAGGCGCGCCCAAGCTCCAGCAGTCCGCCCTCGGCGGCCTCCTTTTGGGACTGGCCGAAGGACCGAAAACCGTCGTCGACGGCGGCCGTCAGCAGCTGCGCCTTTCCGCCGAACAGCGAGTAGATGGCCGTGGTGGAGGTCTCTGCCGCCGCTGCGACGTCCCGAAGGGTGACGCGGGCAGGACCTTCGCGGTCCACAAGGTCTGCAGTGACCGCCAGGAGACGCTGCTGGACGTGCTGATCATGAACGACGGGTCTTGCCATGCCCTCAAGTCTTTCATAACATTGTTTCATAACAGCGTTATGAAACTGGCAACCAGGATCGCATCCAGGAAGGCTTCACATGGCACAGGAGATTTTCCCCGGCCGCTTCACGGCGGACATCGAGCGCGACACCGTGACCGTTTTCCTCATCGGGATGCGCGCCAACCGGTGGTGGAAGATGGGCCGTGTGGCGAAGGTTGCCTCGGCCATGCCCGCCATGATGCGGCACCTCGCAGAAAACCCCGAGGCTGGACTGCTCGGCAGTGAGCAGTGGTTCGGGCGGACCACCATGCTGCTCAGCTACTGGGAAAGCCCCGGGCATCTTCGCGCATTTGCTGCCGACAAGGATTCGCCGCATCTAGGTCCGTGGCGGAAATTCATGAAGGAGATTGCGGGCAGCGGCGACGTCGGTGTGTGGCACGAAACGTACCAGGTTCCGGCGTCGGGCATTGAAGTGGTTTACAACGGGATGCCACTGTTCGGATTAGCCAAGGCAACCTCGCATGTCCCAGTGGGACCCGGCAGCAACACGGCGAAGCAGCGCATGGGCGGGGCCCGGAGTACTGCGGCTTAGGCAACCGCGACGACGGCGGGTCGCCCGGCCTTGAGGGTACGGCGCAGGTGGGGGGCGGCGTCGAGCTTGTCCTGGGCGGTGCGGAGCGCACCGACGGCGGACTCCAACTGCGCGGGCGGCAAGGTGTAGGGCACACGCAGGTAGTGCTCGAACGCTCCGCCCACTCCAAAGCGCGGACCGGCGGCCAAGCGGAGCCCGAAGTCAGGTGCGAGCACCGTCAGCGCCGTGCTGCACGGCGAGGGAAGCCGGCACCAGACGGTGAGTCCGCCCTGTGGTCGCTCCACCTCCCACGATGGCAAGTGCTCGGCCAGTAGGTCCAACAGCGATTCCCGGTTGCGCCGGAGTTCCTCCAGCCGGGCGTCCAATGGCTCCGAGAAGGACCTGATCAGGCGCGCAGCCGCCAACTGTTCCACCACAGGACCCCCCAAATCCATGACGGTCCTCGTCGCAACAAAACGGGTGATCATCGCTTCATCGGCCCGGATCCATCCGGTCCTGAGGCCTGCCCAATGCGATTTGCTCAGCGACCCAATGGAAACCACCGAGGGGCTGAAGGACGACATCGGAGCCGTACGGACGCCGTCGAGGTTCAAACCCCGCAACGTCTCATCCACCACCAGCACCGTCCCGGACGCAGTTGCAGCGCGCACCAACCGCCGCCGCTGCAGATCCGACATGATGCGTCCTGTTGGATTGTGGAAGTCCGGCACGAGGTAGGCCATGGCGGGCCGCTGCTGGTTCATCGTGGACACCATCGCGTCGATGTCCCAGGCAGGAGATGTACTCGACTCTATGACGGGTAACGCCACCGGCAGCGGTTTGCAGCCGGCGGAGCGGATGGCGTCCAGCGCGTTGGGATAGGTGGGGTGTTCCACCAGGACCCGGTCCTGTTTACCGGCGAGCGTCCGCAGCACGATGTTGAGGGCATGCTGGGCGCCGGAGGTGACCAGGATCTGGCCGGCTGTGGTGGGCACGCCCTCGGCGGTATATTTTTCCGCGATGGCTTCACGCAGGGCGGGTACGCCGACGGCGTCGTACCCAAAGCCCGGCAAGAGGGCCGGCAGCTCGGTCAGTGCCTCCGCGAATGCCCTGTGCACCACTTCTCCGGCGGCGGGAAGCGATGCATAAGCGAGGTCCAGCACCCCGTCCGGAACGGCAAGCCCTGGGGCGCTGACTGGTACCGTGCGGTGCGGGATGCAGGTCCTGCCGCGGCTGCCCTGCCCGGCAGTGAGAAAACCCTGCTCCCGCAGGCTCGCATAGGCGGCAGTGACGGTAGTGCGGCTGAGGCCAAGCGTCTGGGCGAGGGCGCGTTCGCTGGGCAGCGCGACGTCCAGTGGGATGCGCCCGTCCATCACCAGCAACCGCACGACGTCGGCCAACTCGCGGTAGGCAGGCAGGGCGCCGGAGTTCCAAGAGCCCAGCAGGCGGACGAGTGCAATGGGATTCAGTGAGCCGGACATAAGACCAGTATTCCAAACTGGCTATGGAATACAAGGCCAGTTCTCTTGGATGATTGACATCATGATGACCCGAAGAATCACACAACTCCTGATCGGCCTCGCGATGTATGGCATCTCCTTGGCCATGTTCATCCGGGCCGGCCTTGGCTTGGACCCCTGGGACGTGTTCCACCAAGGCGTGTCCCAGAAGACCGGTTTCAGCATTGGCGTTGTGGTCATCGCGGTCAGCTTCCTTGTCCTGCTCCTCTGGATTCCGCTGCGGCAGATGCCGGGGATCGGAACCATCGCCAACGCGGTGCTCGTGGGACTTTTTGCCGACCTTGGACTGTGGCTGATCCCCGGGTTATCCCACCTTGGAGGCCAGATCGCCATGCTTGCCGGAGCCGTGATCCTCAACGGTATTGCTTCCGCCTGCTACATCGGTGCCCGGCTCGGTCCCGGTGCCCGCGATGGCCTCATGACAGGCCTGGTTCGCCGCACCGGATGGTCCGTCAGGCTGGTGCGCACCGGCATCGAAGTGGTGGTCCTTGCCGTGGGTTTCCTGCTGGGAGGCTCAGTAGGTGTGGGAACCGTGGTCTATGCCTTGGCGATTGGCCCGATCGTGCAAGTGCTGCTGCCGAAATTTATGGTTCCGGAACGGGCCAAGGCAACGGACGGCACGGCTTCCAGCCCGGCAACGGAACCCGCAGAAGCCGTGCCGACAGCGCCAGCGGCCTAAGCTCCGCCGCTTGACCGGCGGACCTTAGCGGCACACACCCAGATCCTCGCCGTACCGCAACCAGTCCGGCAGGTCCTGCGTCAGGGCATCGCGGATGGCGGGTGTTCCAGCGCTCCGCCAATCGACGTCGTCGTTAATTTCGATTTCGTACTTCTTCCACTCGAACCAGTTGATCATTTTCAATTGCGGAAACTGTTGGTGGGTTTCGGGGGAGAAGACCTGGCGCCACCAGGCCCGTTTGACGTCCAGCTCTGACGCTCCACCGCGCGCCGGCGTGAAGATCGCAGCCGTCTCCGGTATCCCTACCGGCTTCTGATGGTCCACTCCGTAGACCTGGTAGAAGTCCGGGACGGCACTGTCATCGCCTGCGGTTCCGTTGTAGGTGCCGGTAAGCATGGCCAGGAATTTGCCCGGTTCGGAGATGTCGTTGTTGCCCCAGGGCCGTTGGTTGCCCCAGTGATACAGCGACACGCCCACCCAATCCACGGCGTCGTCCCCGGGGTAATAGGGGGCGTACGTGTCATCGTTCATGGTGAGCGTACCGTCGTGGTCAGTGTCCAGGGTGGCGAAGTCCGGGGTGCCCGGTCTGGCGGCGAACTGGCCTCCCGTAAACGGGTAGCCACCGCCGTAGTTCGGTGCCCACATCATGGACGTACCCGGCGCCTGGGTATGCACGGCTGCTGCCACCTTTCGGAAAACCTCCACGTAGCGCAGCGGCTGCTGGCCCCAGGAATACCAGGAACCGTTCATCTCATGCGCAAAGCGCACGACGACGGGCGTTCCCTGATCGTTGATGGCCCGTAAGTCGGTTGCCAACGTGGCGATTACTTCGTCGCTCATGGTCGCCAAGCCACCGTGTGGTTCCAGCGTCAGGAGGAGGACGCCGCCTGTGGGACGGACCTGGGTGACGGCGTTGGTGGTGTGGGACCACGTTTCGTCGTCGTATGGGATGTCCGAAAACTGGACCACCACCGCCGGATCATGCCCGAGATTGGCCTGGTGTTCTGCAAGGGTTTCAGAGTTCCAGTCCAGGTTGACGCCCAGCAACACCCCGTCCTTGGGCACGATGGTGGAAGCATCCACGGCCCTGCAGAGGGAGAGCGCCTGCACCACAGGCACCACCTCCTTGGACGCGAAACCCAGTCCAGTGGCGGCGAGGGCCGTCACCACCAAAGGGATGAGCAGGCTGGCCCGCCGGCGCTTGCGATTCGGGTGGCCGCTAAAGGTGGGAGGTGCCGGGGCCACCGTCATCCCCATCCCAGGGTGCGGCGCGGACGCGCGAAGAGCCCACGCCAGCGTGACTGCGGCGCGAGGTGACGTGCCCCCACCAGGTTCGTACCGCCGTCGAGCGCTTCCTGGCGGGTGGCGTAGATACGGGCTACCTGCCCCAGATGGGCTTGGAGCAGTGTTTGGTCGAGGGCGGAGGATGTGCCGAAAAGACGTAGATCGCCGCCGCGGGCGCGGAGCACGTGCAGTACTTCAAGCAGGCCAACGACGCCGGACGCGCCGACAGCTGTCACGTCGGCAACGTTCAGCAGGACCACTATGGGGCCGTCGGCCGCGGCTTCTGCGGTGAGGTGGCGAAAATCCAGGACGCTCAAAGCGTCCAATGGGCCCGCGATGGTCAGATCGATTGATGTCAACAAGGTGGGGATGGAATTCGGGGCATGGGAAAGAACGGACATGGGGCGCTCCTGGCTGGGGGTTGGAACGGCTTTATTCAGGTTTGTTGTCAGGGATGTGTTGGGCGTGAACCTTGAGTGGATTCGAGGACGCGGTTGAGCTCATGCGGGGTGGGAACCGGGCCCGCCAGATCCTCGCCGGGACCGCGGTACCGTGCGGCCCCGATCACCACGCTCAAAAGTGCCAGGTCCAAAGCAACCCAGGCCAACGTGATGAGCGTGGGATACAGCGGAGCTTCCCCGGTGGTTACGCGGGCGAGGCCAATGACCGCGGAAATAGCCAGCAACGCCATGGCAGCAACCTGCAGCCTGACGTGCTGGAAACCGCGTCCCGTGGCCTGTTTGCTCTTGGCTGTGACGGAGAAGGTGAGGTGCCTGCCGAGAAAAACGGCAGCTGCTCCTGAGCAAGTGGCAGCGATCCAGGTGGGAAAGAGCGCGAAAGACCATTGCTGGCCACGCCACAGACCCTTCGCGCCATTGCCCGCTACCTGGAACAGCACCTGGCACGAAATGAAGAAGGGAAGGAACAGGCAGAAGAACACCACAGGGCTGGCCGTCAACGGATAGGTGCCGGCCCACAGGAAAACCACCGGCGCTGCGATATAGCTCAGGGCGGCAAACCCGTTGAGGTAGCTTGTCATGGTGCCCAGATACATCAGGCGCTGGGCCACCGTGAGGCCACGAAGCAACAGCGGGTTGTCGTTGAAGAACACCTGCATGGTTCCGGCTGCCCAGCGATGACGCTGGGAGAGCATGGTGGACACATCCTCAGGTGCCAGGCCGTGGACCAGGACCTCGTGGTGGTAAACGCTGCCCCACCCCATCGCGTGAAGGTGCATGGCGGTGGCCATATCCTCGGTAATGGTGGTGGTGTCCATGGGGTGGATGGCCAGTGCTTGGTCTGTGTGTGCCACATCCACCGACTCCAGGATGGCGTCGAGTTCGGGAACCACATCATCCATGGCATCAGGTACTGACAATGCGGCCGCATGGAAAGCTACGCGAAGCTCGAAGGTGATCTCCGCCAAGACATCGCCCCTGCGGAGCTGGCGCTCCGCACGCGCCATCGCTTCCAGGGCCTGTTCGACCACCGGCATTGCCGCGGGACGGCGCCTGCCGAGTTCACCCAGGAGATCCTGCAGCCTTGAGCGTCCCTTACGCAGGGAACTCCACGTCTGTTCCGTTGCTGTGCGTGTGTATCGGGTCAGGCCCAGGGCCATGAGGGCTTCCCGGCGCAGGACAGCATTCGAGCCGCAGAAGAACGCCGCGTCCCAGCCATCCTTGCCTTGCTGGATGGGTCCGTAGAACAGTTCCGCCTGGCTGCCCAGGGGATCCCGGTCTGTGACGTTCCAAAAGTGCTGCGGGGTCTGGACGAAGGCCACCTCTTCAGCATCGAAATAGCCCAGGACGCGGTCCAGGAAACGGGGTTCCGGGACCTGATCGGCGTCCAGGATGGCCACGAACTCGCCCGTGGTCAAGGACAGGGCGTTGTTGACGTTGCCCGCTTTTGCGAAGCGCTGCCTGCCATCCCATTCGGGTCCGCGGGTGATGTACCCGACGCCTATCTGCCCGGCTGCCTTCGCGAATTCGGTGCGGTTGCCATCGTCCAGGATCCATGTTTGGTGCGGGTACTCCATGTCCCTGGCGGCGATGGCCGTTTTGAGGACCAGGTCGAGTGGTTCGTTGTAGGTGGCGATGAACACGTCTACCGTCCTGCCCGGAAGGGCCGGCGGGGGAGGCGGCCGTCGTCGGGCGTTCCACATGGTGACCGCGTACAGGGCGGATTCGCCCAGACTGTAAGTCTCGGCCACCACGAGTGGCAGCGAAATCCACCATGCGTCCCACGCGACCGTGCCGGACCATCGCCAACTGATGTAGATCAATCCAAAGGAAACCACCAGAACTGCAAGAATCCTTACAAGTATTTGTCTGTAAATGCCCATTTTTAGCCTCCGGTAACTGCTGGGAAAAGGCCAAGGCGCGCAGCATGCCCGAACACCCTCGAAGTGGGGGTTGGGAGGACACGGCTGACGCGCCTGGAGCATGCATCGTCGATGCTCAGAGGAAGGAATTCGGCTGCGAACGGAATTTTCCTGTGCCATCTGGAGTGACATCATTTTCGTCACCCAAATGGTTCCTCATTCCACTTTCCCCCGCTTCTATTTCATCGCTGTTACGAAAAAGAAAAGTAAAGTCGCGGTGATTATTTCCAGGCCGTGACGTTTTGTGTGTCGTCCTGAAAAGGCTTGCGCGCGGGTTGCCGCACCGTCAGAGTGGCAACCATGAAGCGAAGACTCATGCCCCTGACGATGCTCGTCGCCGGCCTGACCCTCGCAGCTGCTGTCATAGCTCCGGAGCCGTCCGCAATGGCCGCCGCGGGCATGCCGGCCCCGGGTGCGCTGGTGTGGAGTGACGAGTTCAACGGCCCTGCCGGAACCGCGCCGGACCCCGGAAAATGGTCCTACGACACTGGAGGATCCGGCTGGGGCAACGGCGAACTTCAGTACTACACATCCAGCCCCAGGAATGCCGCAGCAGACGGCAGGGGAAACATGGCCATCACGGCACGCAAGGAGAATCCTGCCGGCTACCAGTGCCATTACGGCTCATGCCAATACACGTCCGCACGCCTCCTCACCGCCGGAAAATTCAGCCGGACGCAAGGTCGGTTCGAAGCCAGGCTCAAATTACCTCAAGGGCAAGGTATGTGGCCCGCATTCTGGATGCTGGGCAACAACGTCTTCACCGACGGTTGGCCAGCCAGCGGGGAACTGGACGTCATGGAAAACGTCGGCAAGGAACCCGGAACCGTGTGGGGAAGCATCCACGGCCCCGGCTACTCGGGCGCGAACTCGTCCAACGCCAGCTACACCGTAACCAACGGCAAAGCACTGGGCGACGCGTTCCATACATTCACTGTGGACTGGGGGCCCGAATCCATCACGTGGTACATCGACGGCACTCCCTACTCACGGAAAACTAAAGCCACAACTCCGGGCCCTTGGGTCTTCGATCACAACTTCTTCCTCCTGCTGAACCTGGCCGTCGGCGGCTACTGGCCCGGAGCTCCGGACGCAGGCACAGCGTTTCCGCAGTCCCTCCTGGTCGATTACGTCCGGGTCTATGAACTCGCTGCCCCTCCGTCACCACCTGCAAGCGCGGCCGGAACCCGGATCCAGGGCTACGCGGGCAAGTGCATCGACGTCGCCGGGAGGCAAGCCGTGGACGGTGCTCAACTCCAGCTATGGGACTGCGACACAGCAGCCTCGGAGCAGTGGACTTTCGCCGCCGACGGCACCATCCGCTCACTGGGCAAATGCATGGACGTCGCCTGGGGATCCACATCCAACGGCGCACGCATTCAACTCACCGGGTGCAACGGCAACGCGGCGCAGAAGTTCGTTCTGAACAACGCCGGGGACCTGGTTAATCCGCAGGCCAATAAGTGTGTTGACGTCGCCGATTGGAGTCCATCCAACGGTGCACGGCTGCAATTATGGGATTGCGCCGGGTCCGCCAACCAGAAGTGGTGGCGGATGGCGTAGGAAAGCGTCCGACGGCGGCGCGCGGCTTTACGGGGTCCGTTCGACTATTGCTGGGGCGGCTGGGGAGCTTCCTGGAGTAGTCGGCCGGAGCCGTGGGTGTGCGTCGTCGTCGCGGCGGATGGTGGGTCGCCCGGCCGGGCTGGTTGTTCTGGGCCCGGCCGGGCTGGGCTGGTTTTTCGGTGGAGTGTTTGCCGTTTCCGCTTTACGGAGCCGGCTGGCATCTCGGGCAGAAGTAGATGTCCCGTTCCTCGGTTCCATCCGGGCCGGCCAACAGGCCACGCCGAACCGTGGCGCCACAGCGCCTGCACGGTTGGCGTTCCCTGCCGTAGACCCAGTAACCGGGTCTTAGGGCCCGCGGCCCAAGAGTGCTGCGCCGCCCTGGACCAAGGTTTTCGCCGAGGAGACGCTTGGCGTCGTTCACCGTCTTGGCGAGGTCCGGGACCTCTCCCACAGGGAGGGCGGGGTGGATGCCGGAGAGGTAGCAGGCTTCGCAGCGGTAGATGTTGCCGATGCCTGCCAGTTTCCGCTGGTCCAACAGCGCGAAACCCACGGTGACGTCCGGCTCGGCCCGCAGCCTCCGCAGAGCCTCGTCCTCGTTCCAATCAGGGCCGAGCAGGTCCGGTCCCAGATGTCCAACTATCTTGTCTTCCTCGGCGGTGGGCACCACTTCCAGGATGCCCAGCGAGAACCCCACTGCGTCAGCCGTGGCTGTGCGGAGCACACACCGTGCCGTATGGCCGGGCTTGGTCCATCGACCACCCGGCGGATAGATCATCCAGTTCCCCTCCATTTTCAGGTGGGAGTGGATGGTCAGGGCACGCGGCCTTTTGCTGGCGCCGGGTGCCTCGTCCACGGGGCCGGTAAGGCGCATCAAGAGGTGTTTGCCCCGGGGGACCACCTCGGTCATGGTCCAGCCTGCGAGGTTCAGGGTGGCGAAGCGTGGCACACGGAAGTCGGAGGCCGTGATGGTTTGTCCGGCCAAGGCCTCGTTCAACCGCGACGCAGCGCGCCAAATGGAATCACCCTCAGGCACGGATCCGGAGTCCCTTCGGAGTGGAGTAGGCACCGGCTGCTGCCAGGGCTACGGCAATGGGGGTTTCGAGAAGGTCGTGGCCGTTGACCTTCTCCATGAAAAGCTTGTCCACGGCACCGCGGCGCACCACATCCACCAACGCCTGGGCCGCAAGTGTCAGCACGGCCTCGTCTTGATTGAAGGTGAGCAGTGTCTTGCCGCCGCGTTCCACGTAAAGGACCAACGCGCCGTCGACCATCACCACGAGCGCTCCGGCCTTCCGTCCCGGACGGTGCCCGGACCCGGCGTCGACTGACAAGGCAGGCCACGGAAGGGCGGCGCCGTACGGGTTGGCCGGATCCGTCGCGGCCAAGGCCAAAGCCGACGGTTCCGCCTTGGAAATGCGGGCATCCTCTGTGAAGGACCTCAGCCGATCCACGGTTGCTGGAACGGCGAACTGGGCAGCCCCCAAATGTTCGATAAAGTACCCGCGGCGGCACCGGCCTGCCTCCTCCAACCGGGCAAGCACTTTGTACATGAGCCCGAAGCCGCCAATGATGTTCTCCGCCATGACCGAACCTCTGGTGACCACGCCGTACCTGTCCAACAGCAGTTCGGCCGTGCCGCGGGCATGGATGGTGGGATCCAATTCCGGGGCAGGCAGGGCCGACCAGCGGCCCACAGCAGACGGCGGTGCAGCAGCAATTCCGCCTGAAACCGATCCGTAGCGGCCACCAGTAAGCCCGGGCGAGCCCAGCAGACCTGACCCATGGGAGCGGCCCAGCCTGCTGAGGCGGGGAGCCCGCGCCCTTGGCGCCTTGGCCACCTGCCGGTGTGCGGTTTTGCCGCCGGCGATCATGGCGCGCACCGGGGCAAAAGTATCTCCTGTCACCCGGCCGGCCCAGACCAGGTCCCACAGCGCAGAGACCACGGCGTCGTCGCTCAACACCGAATCCATGCCGCCTGCCACGTCAGTGAGTTGCCGGAAGAAGTAGCCACCGCCTGCGCTGAAGTGCTCCAGGAGCCGCTGTTGTGCGTCTCCGGGTTCGAACTCGGGGGAGGGGTTGAGGGTCAGCTCGGCGGAATCGGCCACGTGGAGGCTGATCCAGCCGTCGTTTCCCGGGAGGGAACCGGCACCGGACCACAGGAGCTCGCCCGCGGCCATCAGTTCGTCGAGCATGGCCGGTTTGTAGTCCGCCACCCGGCTCGCCAGCACCAAAGGCTCCCAGGCTGAGGCGGGGATTGGTACGCCGGACAGCTGGTCCACGGCCGTGATGATGCCGTCCAGTCCGCGCAACGCCTGGCTCCGCGACTTGCCCGGTGGGGTGACGTTTTGCCAAGCCGGCAGGAACCGCCCGTAAGCGGCGGTGTCAACGGGCTCCACTTCGGCGCGGAGGGCAGCAAGGGAACGGCGGCGCAGCTTGCGCAGAACTTCGGCATCGCACCACTCGCTGGACGGCGGGGCGTCCAGGGTCATGAGCTCGCGATCTGCCCCTTCCGCCATGGGCTGGGGTTCGGCCACGGCGTGTGGACGGAACTCTCCCTCCACCACCCGGCCGTCCCCGGCCAGGCGTTTCAGGGCCGTATTGACCACCGCTACACCGAGTCCCAACCTTGAGGCTGCTTCCGACGCCGTGAACGGTCCGTGTGTGCGTGCATACCGGGAGACGAGGTCACCCAAAGGATCATTGACCGGCTCAATGAACGCCAAAGGAACACCCATCGGCAAGGGAACGCCGATTGCGTCGCGGAGTCTTGCGGAATCCTCCACCGCAGCGAAGCGTTCGACGCCGCCGATGGTCACCTTAAGCGCACGGTTGGCTTTCTGCAGGGCAGCGAGGTGGGATCCGGCGTCGGTGACGGTGCCCGGTGGCGCGGCCGGCTGAGCTTCCTCCAGGTGTTCGGCGCCGTCCGGATGATCTGCGCTGACATGCTGCTCCAGTGTTCCGGGCTGCAGCATTGTTTCTGCGGGCTCCACGCCTTGAAGCCGTTCCGCCACTTCTTCAACGCTGAGCGGACCCAACAACCGCAGCAGGTCAGCCACGCCCTCCATCCCACGCACGCGCCTGTCAGGGGCCAGCCGCTGCAGTTCCCTTTCCGTGGAGTCGATAACTGCCGCATCCAGGAGCTCGCGCAGTTCCACACGCCCCAGGAGTTCGTTGAGGAGAGTGGAGTCCAACGCCAGGGCAGCGGCCCGGCGTTCCGCCAAGGGGGAGTCGCCCTCGTACAGGAACTGGGCCACATAGCCGAAGAGCAGCGACTTGGCGAAGGGGGACGGCTGCTGCGTGGTGGTCTCCACGATCCTGAGTTCACGACGCTCCACAGAGGCCGCAATGTCTTTGAGTGCGGGCAGATCGTAAACATCCTGCAAGCATTCGCGCACCGTTTCGAGCACGATAGGGAACGAAGGATACTTCCTGGCGACGTCCAGCAACTGGGCCGAGCGTTGCCGTTGCTGCCACAGCGGCTGGCGCTTGGCGGGGTTTTGGCGCGGCAGCAGCAGCGCCCGGGCTGCGCACTCGCGGAACCGGGAGGCGAACAGCGCGCTTCCCCCTACTTCGGCGGTGACGATTTGTTCCAGTTCCTCCGGGTCAAACAGGAACAGCTCAGCGCCGGGCGGCTCATCTTCCATCATGGGCACGCGCAGGACGATGCCGTCGTCGGCCGCCATCGCGGAACCGTCCAGTCCGTAACGCTGCTGCAGACGTTGCCCCACGGCGAGTGCCCAGGGGGCGTGGACGGGCATGCCAAAGGGGCTGTGGAGGACTACCCGCCAGTCGCCGAGCTCGTCATGGAAGCGTTCGACCACCAAGGTTCGGTCACTGGGGACGATCTCCGTGGCTTCCTTCTGTTCCCTGAGGTACTGAAGCAGGTTGCTTGCCGCGAAGGCGTCCAGGCCGCTGGCTTGGCAGCGTTCCATGGCGGGAGCCTCGTCAGCGGCGGAAAGTTCGCGGATGAAAGCGCCGAGCGCCCGGCCGAGGTCAACGGGGCGGCCGAGGGAGTCACCCTTCCAGAAGGGGAGCTTGCCGGGTTGGCCGAAGGCCGGGGAGACCAGGACGCGGTCGTGGGTGATGTCCTCGATTTTCCAACTGGTAGCGCCGAGTGCGAAGACGTCGCCCACCCGTGACTCGTACACCATTTCTTCATCGAGTTCACCAACGCGGCGGCCGCCCTTGGCTGCGCGTGCCGAGGCAGTTGGCTCGCTCCCGTCCGCGCTGCCCGGCGAGGCTGAGCCCTCAACTTCTGTGCCGATGATGTACACGCCGAACAGTCCACGGTCCGGGATGGTGCCACCGGAGGTCACAGCAAGACGCTGGGCCCCCGGCCTGCCCTCGATGGTTCCGGCATGCCGGTCCCAGATGATGCGCGGCCGGAGCTCGGCGAATTCGTCCGATGGATAGCGTCCCGCCAACAGGTCCAGTGTGGCCTCGAACGCGGACCGCGGGAGGCTGGCGAACGGTGCTGACCGGCGCACAGTGCTGAACCAGTCTTCGACGTCGATGCTCCCCAAGGCAGTCGCCGCCACCGTCTGCTGGGCCAGGATGTCCAACGGATTCGTGGGGATGCTCAAGCGTTCAATTTGCCCACTCAGCATGCGTTCCACGGTGACACTCGTGTGCAGGAGATCCGCCCGGTGCTTCGGGAACAGCACGCCCTCGGAAATCTCGCCCACCTGGTGGCCGGCACGCCCCACACGTTGGAGGCCACTGGCCACTGACGGAGGAGACTCCACCTGGATGACCAAGTCCACCGCACCCATATCGATGCCCAGTTCCAGTGACGAGGTTGCCACCACGCAGCGGAGCCTGCCGGATTTGAGGTCGTCCTCGATCATGGCCCGCTGGTCCTTGGAGACCGAGCCGTGGTGGGCCCGGGCCAGGACAGGATCGGCGCCGGTGGTGCTGCCGGCCTGCGCCATCATGTGGGCCGGGGTGGCTGTGGATGCCGGTACTCCGGCGTCCGATGCCGGGGCGGCCCACTCGCTGCCGCCTACAGCCATCAATTGCCGTTCAGCGTAGATTTCGTTGAGCCGGGCCGTCAGACGCTCGGAAAGGCGCCGCGAATTTGCGAAGACAATAGTGGATTGCTTGGACAGGACAAGATCAACAATCTGTTCCTCCACATGGGGCCAGATGGACGCCTGGGGCTGCAACCCTGAGGCCGGCCCGGAATCGAATGCTCCCGCGGCACCTTGGAGGTCCGACATATCCTCCACAGGCACGGTGACTGTGAGGTTCCAGTTTTTCTTGGATGGTGGAGCTACGATTTCCACTGGAGCCTGGCCCGCCAGGAACTGCGCCACCAATTCACGCGGCTGCACGGTGGCCGAGAGCCCGATCCTCTGCGCCGGCTTGGGAAGCAAGGCATCCAGGCGCTCCAAGGAAACGGCCAGATGGGCCCCGCGTTTGGTACCCGCAACGGCGTGCACTTCGTCGATGATGATGGTGTCCACTTCGCTGAGCGTCTCCCGGGCACGGGAGGTCAGCATGAGGAACAGGGATTCGGGCGTGGTGATCAGGATGTCCGGCGGGTTGGTCAGCAGCGTTCGGCGATCTGCCGCCGTCGTATCTCCTGAACGCACGCCGACTGTCACGAGCGGTGCAGGCAGCCCTAGTCGCTTGGCCGTCTGAGTGATGCCTATCAGTGGCGCACGGAGGTTCCGCTCTACGTCCACCCCGAGTGCCTTGAGTGGGGAGATATACAGGACGCGGGTTTTGGTCTTGGGACGTTTGGCGCGGCCCTTGCCGTTGGCGGGGACAGTCTCCAGCCCTGGGAGGGTGTCCGACGGGGTGGAGTGCAGCCGATCCAGCGCCCAAAGGAACGCTGCGAGGGTCTTACCGGAACCGGTAGGAGCGACTACCAGGGCATGCGAACCTGACGAGATCGCGTTCCACGCCCCGTCTTGCGCGGGGGTGGGCTCGGAAAAGGCGCCGAGGAACCATTCCCTGGTTGCCTGGCTGAAACGGCTGATGGCGCCATCCGACGCCTGCGGCTCCTGCATCCCTCCATCATGCCCCACGGCCCCGACAGAATAAGCCGGGAGCCGTGGAGTCAACGTCAGACTGCTTGGAACGCGGTAATGGTCAGGAGTTTGATGCCGGCATTGCTGCAGGCGTCGTGGGGCTCTGCGACGAACAGCGATGCTGTGTCGTTTGGCGGGTAGATCCGGAAGCCGGCGGCAGGGACCTTGGTGCAGTCGCCGTAGTTGCCGGCCTGCGTGTAGCGGATTTCAGCCCACGCAGACTTGCCCGGGGCCAGTTCGATCTTGGTGACCGGAGTGGTGGTCTCGCGGGTTGCCGGTTCGCCGATCGGTTCGCCGCTGGCATCGGCTGTCAGTGAGACGCCGGCGAAGCCTTCGAGGACACAGGGGGTTGTGCCGGAGTTCGTCAGGATCAGCTTTTCGTAGATGCTGCCTGCTGCTCCGCCGCCGGTTGAATCGGTAGCCGCCGTCAGCGACGCCGCTTTGCACAGGGTGGCGTCTGCTGGCGCGGCGGACGTGGCGGTCGGCGATGGGGAGGGCGTCGTCGTGGCCGTCGCCGATGGTGAGCTGGGTGTCGACGAGGCCGACGGAGTTGAAGAAGTGGGCGGGGCACTGCTGGTTCCCGCCGGGCTGGGGCTTGGCCCGCAAGCCGCCAGGAGCAGCAATGAAGCGGCTGCCGTCGTTGTGACAAGTCCGGTTTTGATGCGCTGAGTCCACATGGGCACCAGCCTTGCCCCGGCCGTGACGCGAGTCAATTGAGCCACGGCACAGTGTGCGGATTGGCGCCCGGATCGTGATCTTCCGGGCGCCAACCCGGGGTCAACTACTTGGAGGAATCAGCCTTGGCCACCGCAGGCTTGGCAGCGCGGCTGCGGAAGAAGGCAGCACCGCCCAGGCCCAAACCAGCGATGCCGGCGACCAGGCCGGCCCAACTGCGTGCCTGCGAACCGTCGTCCGAGGTCACTGCGGAAGCCTGCTCGGTGGAGACGGCGGTTGCCGCGTGGTGGTCACCTTCCGCGGCAGCAGGGGTGATGGTCACCGACGGCGCAGGAGCTTTGAGTTCGTGCTCGTCCTGTCCCTCCTTGGCGATCTCCGACCAGTCAGTCTGGCCCTGCTCGCAGGTCTGCAAGGTGGGGAAGTAGATGGTCTTGCCAGCCGCGTCCGGCAGTTTGACCGACAGGACCAGAGCGTCACGGAGGTGCGGGTCCAGCGGAGCTTTGGCTGTGTACACGATCTGGCTGGTGCGCTTGGTGATGGTGGTGCCATCGTCCAGCTTCTTGGGCTCTGCGAGGGTCTCCGTGACCTTCTCCACGGTCCAGTTCGGGTTGACTGTGGGCTGGGCGTCGTTCAGCTCCTCGGGGAGTGAAATGGCTACCTTGGTGGTGCCGAACGTGTCGCAACCGTGCGGGATGCCGAAGGTAACCAGGGCGTATGAGTTGGCAGCGGTCTTGTTCGGGTCTGCGGAAACGTGGGCTGACGCTCCGGCCAGGCCGGCCATCATCAGGGCGGCGGTTCCACCGGCGACGGCGGTAGCGGAAAGGGTGCGACGGAGGGCGGACTTGTTCATGGGAATGCCTTTCAGATGCGCTGGCTGAACCGGCGCAGGGGTACGGGGTTGGGGCCCGTCACCATGCAAAGGCTTTGCGTGTGCGGCGCATTGTCGCGTCGCGTTGGTGCCGGGCGGAACTAGGGAAGTACGACGACGGCGGGCGGGCCGCGTCGGCTGTCTTGCCTGAGGTTCCGCCAGGGGCGGGGGATGAAGACGTCGGGTGCGCCAACCGTGACAGGGGAGGCGCCGGCGTCGGGCCTGAACACCAAGGTCGGCAGGGCGAGCAGCGGCCGTAGCCAGGCCGCCAACTGCCAGAGCGCATCTTCGCCCTTGGCCAGGACGACGGCGGAAGCGAGGGTCGCCAGGATGTGACCCACCAGCATCAGTGCGCCGAAAGCCGTCCCGAGCTCGTGGGTGTGGGTCGCCGCGATATCCATCCCGGGGTCCAGGGATTCACCGCCCAGGTGGTGGTTTGCCGCCGGACCCGTGGCTGTGATGGGCCCCAGGGCCGTGAAGGCCTCGTGAAGCACCAATTGTCCCGCGCCTAAGAGGCCCGCCATGGAGACGAGGTTCAGCTTGAAACGGGTAGCCAGTGTTGCCACCAGAGCCGTCAGCACCACGAGCGCCAACAGGACCGGGGCCGTGGGAAGCGTCCCGCCGCCCACAATGTGGGCACCTGCTGCGAGGAGAACCACGACAAGGGAGACGGCGCCCGACCGCAGAGCATGGAAGGGAGCCCGGGTCCGCGATGTGCGCACGTGGTCCTCCCTGATCTCATTTGTTGCTTGATTGTCGGCGTCTTGATTCTATCGGGAGTTCGGCGCCGGCCTGGCCCCGGATGGGTGGCTATGTGGATAGGTGCGCCGAGGGGCGGGATCCCGGCACTTTGGCAGCGACAAAAGAGGTGAGAGCTAACCCCTCGCCCGCCGGACGAAGGTTGCTTGTGGGGGCTGAGGCACTTTCGCTATCGACGTGGAACGACGACGGCGGAGTTCCAGTTTGAGGCTTTCCTCGCCGCGCGCCATGGCCCAGTGATGGTTGGCCGAGAATGCGGGTTTGAGAAGCCAGCTCAGCCAACGGAGCAGTGGCTTGGCTGCGCTGACCCGCCAGTCGTAGGTGATGACCACTTCCGGGCCGTCGGTTTCGAACGTCCAGCGGCCTGTTCCGTTGAGGTCGCCTTGTGCTGTGAGGGCGAAGCCGTCGAGGGTCACCGGTTCAGTGACGGTCAGCCGCCAACGCAGGGTGTACGGGAGCCAGCCCTTGGTGTGGAGGTCGAAGCTGGCGCCAACGCCGTCAGGTCCGCCGTCGGCGACGGGAGTGACCGTGAGATAGACGGACGGCCACCATTGCTTGAGCGCCGCGGCATCACCGAGGATGTCCACCACTTCCTCGCGGGATCCCGCCACACGCCACACAGTAACGAACTCGTAGTCACTGCTTTTGCTGGTTCTTTTGGTGGTCCCGGCCATTGTTGCCTCCGAGGTCCGTGCTGGTTCCGAGGGTGTCTGGTGGCATCCGTGATTAATCTACTCTTGGCATCGTCGAAGGGTTAGCTCTCGCCCCTTTGACAGCGTGAAAGGGTTGAGATCCCGCCCCTCGCCGGTCGTGAAAGGGTTGAGATCCCGCCCCTCGGCGGAAGCGAAGACAAAGCTACTCGCCCGAGTTCTCCCGGGATGTGATGCCGAACGGCGCGGACTGGAGCTCGGTGAAGTTTCCCACGCTGGCCCGGACCGTACATTGCGGCGTGATCTGCAGGGCTGTGACAGTGAGTCCTGAGCTGTCCACCGCCAGCGCTCCGCCACAACCGTCGGCGAACCGCACTCCCTTTTCACCGCCGGTGACTGCGTCGAGCATCTGCGATGGCTTACCCGAGGCCGGGCTGACGTAGAGGGGATTGAGTTCATCGGCGCCGCCTGCCCACACCGGAACCAGCGTGATTTTCAGGGGACTGGGCGTGACAACGCGGGCAGGGGTGCGGACCTCTACGCCCTTGAGGCGTTGCACCGGGTACGCGGTGCCTTTGACGGCAGGGTTTTGCGTGGCAGCCGTGGTTGCAGCCGATGAGCTGCGAAGCCAGGCATCCATTGCCCTCTGGTCCGCGGGCTGCACAGGTACCTTGGCGGTCAGTTGTACAGATCCTCCGGCGGGAATCTCCACCCCGGACAGCTTCCAGCCGCATTCAACATCCAGGCCGGTGATGGAAGCCTGGTTACGGCTCACCGTGCCACCATCCCACGTCACAGCCGGGCATGCTTCGCCATCGGCAAGTCCGGGGATGACCTCCAGGAACTCACCGGACAAGGGCGCTTTCTGCGCCGAGTAGGACACTGTCAAACGGACCTGGCCGGACGAAGGCTCGTACGCTGCGCTCCGCGAAATGGCGAGGCCTGTCGGAAGGGCAGGGTCCTGAAGTTGCGCTGACAGCTGCTGTCCGGGAGGCGGGGGTGCTGCCTGCTGGGTGGTGGGGGACAGGAGAATAAAACCCACCACCATGGCCACGATCAGGAAGACCGCGCTGGCGGCCAGAAGCAGCGCCTTGCGTGTCCGCCAAAACGGGGTCGAGTCTTTTTCCTCTGCCTTTTCCTCCGCTTGGGGAAGGACCTCGCGGCGCGGCATGGGGCGGGCAATGGTAGCGCTGCCGGCCTGCCCAAGGTCCGGAGCCTCAACATCGACGCCGGCGGGTGGGGCCGCTGCAAAGGCTGTGAGTTCGTCATCGGTAAAGGCGCCGCGGACGACGGTAGCGGGACGTTCGACGTCGTCGAACTCTTCGGGCGCTGTCCCCCGGAGGAGAGCGGGCTTGCCCGCAAGACCGGGCGCCAGGCGTCGGAGCGACGACGCAGCTTCACCGGCTGTTGGGCGTTGGTTGGGGTCTTTGGACAACAGCCGATCCAGGACGCTCCACAAAGCATCATCCACCGGAATACGGGGCGGTCGCGAAGAGACATGGCGGTACGCAACGCTGAAGTCCGTCCCCGGACCCGCGAACGGCGTGCGGCCGGCAAGGAGTTCGTAGAGCAGGACTCCCGTGGAATAGACATCTCCGGCGGGCCCGGACCGCCCTTGGCTGATGAGTTCGGGAGGCATGTACTGCGGAGTGCCGATCAGGCCTGTCGTCTGGCGGATTTTCTCGCCCACGACGTCGGAAATGCCAAAGTCGGACACACGCACGTCGCCGCTTTCACACTCGGACCACGGGCGGGCCAGGAGCACATTGTCCGGCTTGATGTCACGGTGCGTCACGCCCCGCGAGTGGGCGAACGCGAGGGCATCGAAGATTTCGGCGGCCACTTTCGCTGCGTCTTCGGAGGGCAGCGGGCCGGAGTCCTTGACGACGTCGCGCAGCGAGCCGCCCGCGATGTAGTCCATGATGATGGCCAACCGTTCACCCTCAACCACCATGTCCCGTACTGTGACGATGCTGGAATCCTGCAGACCGAGCAGCACGGAGCGCTCGCGGACGAACCGCTCTACCAAGGAAGGGTCATCGGCATGCTCCGGTCGCAGGACTTTGGCCGCCAGGGTGCGGCCGTCGGTGGACGTGACCGTCCAGACTTCGCCCACAGCCCCTGAGCCCACGCGCTCCCCAAAGCGGTAGGACGCGCCCAACGCCTGACCCGTTTGTGCCAATTGCATGTCCGTACTCTCCAAAGCTGTCGATCTGATGTCCGGGCCGTTCCGCGGACCCCTGCAAAGTATCTGCTGTTGGTTTAGCTCCCGGGACTCAGGGACTGGATCAGCGACATTTGCCCGCCCACACCGAGGTATCCGCGTCCGGCAGTGAGCGCCACGGGTGCCTTCCGCGGAAGCGTGGCACCCAGAAGCTCGCCGTCGTAATTGACGTCGGGCTGGAGCACCACGCCCAGACGGGATTTTCGGATGGCCTTGGTCCAGTGACTGTACAGCCCACGGAGGTCAGCGGCCCGCCCTGAGGCAATAATGCAGAGCCCGGGCAGCCCGGAGGCTACGATCCCCGCAATGGACTGATCGGTGTCCTCAAAGCGTTCGGCGTCATCGATCAAGAGGAACACCGGGCCGCGCTCGATCCGCAGTGAAGCCAACAACGCAGGTACTTCGTCGGTGCCTACGGCTATCCGGTCCAGATCGGCGGTGGCCAAAGGGGAGCGGCGGTCGCAGATGCCCCAGACCTGGGCCGGGCCCCGGGAGGTGGATACGCCACGGACAGCCTCGGCCAGAGCCAGCAGCACGGTGGATTTACCAGAACGGGCCGGCCCGGCAATCAGGGCGTGCTCGCCCTCATAAATTTCCAGGAAAGCCGGTGAGAGGTCTGTTTCGCGGATTCCCACGGGGATGTGCCACGGCTCGGTCTCGAGTTGTGGCTTCACGCCGAGATCCGCCATGGTGACGTTGGTGGGCAGGCTCCTGATTGCAGTGGTCTTGGCAGGCGCATCTCCCCACCCTTGGCGGACACGGTCCACAGCGGCTTCCAAGCCGATGCCGGGAGTAGCAACGTGCATCTGCAGGGAGGTCCGCGGATCCACGCAACGTCCGGGGAGGGCGGCCGGGACATGTTTTGCCCGCACCCCGAGCGACGAGTAGTCGTAGGTGTCGGCAAGCCGGAAGAGCCACTTCTGCAGCGTTACTTCATTCATCACGGAAGGAACTGCTTTGGCACGGGTCGTGGTCACGGCGAAGGAGAGCCCCAGGGCCGGCCCGTCGGCATAGGCCCGGTACAGCAGGCCCAGGAGTTGCTGCCCCTCAAAGTCCTGGAATTCATCGCGCAGCGACGCCAGGCCGTCGAGAAGGACCACCGTGCGGCGATGCGTACCTGGTGCTGCCCTGCGACTTTCCAATTCGGTGTTCAGGTGCCGCAGGAAACGCGCTTGCTGCTCCTTGGCGCCGGCACCGGTTCCCACATAGGCCACCGTGTGGGGCAGGCGTTTGAGCATCTCCAGGTCGCCGGAACCCATGTCCAGAATCATCAGGTCCAAGTCGGCGGGATCTGTATTCTTCGCAAGGGTCAGCGCGATGGTCGCCAGGGTGGTGCTTGTACCGGAGCCCGCTACACCCATCAGCATCAGGTTGCCCATGGACATGTCCCATCCGGCGGCAGACTGGCGCTGCAAGTCAGGCTCGTCCAACAGGGTCAAGAGGACGGTGGACCCCTGTACGCTTCCGACCGATGGACGGTCGGCTGTAGAGGTCTCCTCGGGAGATCCCTCCGCCAGGAATCCTTCCAGCTCCACCCGCTCGCCCAGCGCCTCCGGCCAGACCTGCCGCGGAGGGGCGTATCCGGCTTCGGCATTGGCTTCCACCACGGCGTCGATAAGGAGATCCAGATCGTTTTCGTCCATCGCAGCGGACCGTGGAAGTACGGGCGCGGGGGCGGGGACACCGAACTGCCGGATGTCGCGAACATCGACGGCGGGGCCGCCGTCGAGCTGTGCCTGTCCGGTGACCAGCGCGGTCTGGACGGGCGTGATGTCGTCTTGGCCGAGTTTCACAAAGGCGCGGCCCATCTGGGCCCTGCCGATCGCTGAGGCGGCTGGGACGCCAATAACGTTGTTGGAGTCGTCGCGGCTCTGGACGCGCAGCGCCACCCGAAGGTTGGTGTTCGCGAGGATGTCGTCGCTCACCACCCCAGCCGGACGCTGCGTAGCCAGGATCATGTGCACTCCCAAGGTGCGGCCCACGGCGCCAATGCTGACGAGGGCCGTCAGGACATCCGGGAAATCCTTGGCCAGCATGGCGAACTCATCGACCACCAGCAGCAACCGGGGCATCGGCTCGGCGGGGTTCGTGGCCAAGTAGGCATTGAGGTTGTCGATTCCCTCGCCTGCCTCTGCGAAAACCCGCTGGCGGCGCTCCATCTCTGCTTCCAGGGCGATCAGGGCCCTGTCAGCCAGTTGTTCGTCCAGGTTGGAGATGGTTCCGATGGTGTGCGGGAGGCGCTCACAGGCCTTGAAGGCTGCCCCTCCCTTGAAGTCCACCAGAATGAAGTTCAATCGGGTGGGATCGTTGCGGGCGGCGAGGCCAGCTACCAGGGAGCGCAGGAATTCGGACTTTCCGGAGCCGGTGGTGCCGCCCACCAGCCCGTGCGGTCCGTCCTTGACGAGGTCAAGGGTCAGGGGTCCGTTTTCGCCGGTACCTATTGGCGTGGAAACGCCGGTGGGGGCCTGCCACATCCGGCGGATCGTGGCCGCGTCGGGGCGTTCGTAGCCCAGAAGCCCGGGCATCCGTACCAAAGAGGGCAAGGAAGCCCCGGGAACGCTGAGTTCGGGATCATCGAAGTGTGCCAAGCGTGTGGCGCAGCGCAGGGCTTCTTCCTGGTCGAGACCTGCCAGGATGACGTCCTCCACGCGGGTCAGGTCCTCCGGCTGGTCCACGGTGGCTGCAGCATCCGTCCCAACCCTGATAATGGTGGTGCAGGACGCCGGCAGTTGTTCCTCGGACGTCGCTATGACGATGCCCGCCACGCGGGGAGGCCGCTGCTGCGGGTTGACGTGGCCACCGGGAACGGAACGCCCCATGCCGAGCAAGGCGCGGGCAGGGGCGTCCCTGCCCTCTGTCAGTACGTCGGAATCCAGGACCACCATGAGCGCTGGGGTGGGCAATTCCTCCACTGAATCCTTCAGCATGCGCAGCATGGCCAGGCTGGTCTCACGATGCGCGGACATCCAGCGATCGCCCGTGCTGCTGCCGGTTTGGCGTGTGTGGGGGAGCCAGGACGCCCATTCCCATTCATCGGCCCGGCCGGCGTCGCAGAAAACGCCGATCGTCAGATCGGCAGGACCAACGTGCACCGCGGCCTGGGCAACCAGTGAACGGGCCAACGCCAGGGCTCCTTCCCGTGAGCCAACAATGCCAACGACGCCGGCGTCGGTCAGGTCCACCAGAACAGGGGCTGCCAGGAGACGGGCGGCGGTGAGGGTCTCCTTGACTTTTTCGTCCGGGCGCGAGCCCGCAGCACGGTCAACTTCGGGCTTCCACGGGACGTCACCTGTGCCCGCGTGCAGGACCAGGAAGTCGTCGGAGTCAGCACGGCGCTGCCACAGTGACGTCGCCGGAAGTGACGGACGGCGGACCACCGTAGCGGGATCGGGGACCATCTTGTGCCGGCGGGCGGTTTCCACCTCTGCGGCTGTGCGGATCTGTTGCTCAAACTCTTTGAGGGCTCCGTCGAAGCGCTCTGCCTCTTCCTTGAGGCCCCGGGCATGGCGACGCTTTTGCTCGAACCACATGCCCACCGCCATCACCGGACTGAGCATGGCGAACATCGCGAAGCGCATGTCCCTCAGGATCATCACCATCGCAACGGCCATGACCAGCGGTGCCAGCACTGTGATGTAACTGAACTTGTTGGCTGGCGGAACGTCCTTGCGGCTCGGCGGGACCAACGGATCCCCGGCGGGTGCGCGGCCGGGGCGCGGTGGCCTGTTAAAGGGAGCAGTGGCTGCCGGGGTCAGGTTGTGCAGGCTGCCGGGGGCGGGAGCGGGGGTCTCATCCAAGGTGGGGCGGAGGAGAAGGACCGTGCCACCTGCCGTGATGGTGGCCGTTTGTGTGACCAAAACCCCGTCCTCGCCCACAGGCTCCCCGTTGACCAAGGTGCCGTTGGTGGAACCGCCATCCACCACCCGGAGCCCCTCCTCTTCGCGGCGAAGACGGAAGTGATCCCACGAGGCACTTTCGGTGGGGAGACTGAGGTCGGCATGGGGCGACCTGCCGACCAGCATGTCACGCCCCTGCGGAACATCCACCACACCACCCGTACGTTGCCCGCCGGCCAACGTCAGGCTCCAACCACGGACACGGTGCGGCGCGGGCCACGGTGCGCGTGAGATGCGGCTGCCCTCCAACAGAATCAGTTCGGAGAGCGGCGTGGCACCCCGGACCTCTGTCTCATTGACAAACACCGGCTCATCAGGCGAAACCCTGGGTCCGCCGGCAGCTTCCACTAAGTCGGACAGCGTGGTGGCGGGCGCAGCATGGGCAACCTCGCACTCGAAACGACGATCGTCCAGGTCGATCAGCACACGCAACGGGCGCTCCTCCTGTAGTGGAACTGTTCCCCTCAGGCGTGGGGACAGAAAGGGTTGTTAAGGGCTGGCTGGTGCCGGTACCCAGACGAGCCGTGGAGCGTTCTCGTCTGCCGGACGAAGACCGAGGTCCTGAGGTGACGCGAAGACGGGGATCGCTTCGGCAGTCAGTGCTTGGGATTGCGAGAAGTCCAGCGGCGGTCCGGCGAGGCCTTCCCCGGCGCCGAAGGACAGGGTGCGCAGCGACGCTGCGACCTTCGACGGTTCCTTGCTGCCGGCCAGTGCAGCCGCGCGGACCAGGGCCACCACGGCGTCATGGCTTCGGGCGTCCGCGGCCCAGGCATCCGCCGAGAACGGGGTATCGTCTGTCAGGTTCTTGATCTCCGGGTTCCCGCCAGCCAATCTAATGCCGGAGAGGAACGCGGACATGCCCCGCCCTTGGGCGTCCTGCTGAAGTGCGATTGCATCGCCGGTCGCCGGGGCGACGCTGACAAGTTGTCCTGAAGCGGTGCCGTCAAGCTCCGCGAGCGAGGACGCGAACGCGGGGGTGATGGCGCCGTCGGGAAGTACCAGCGGAACGGACACGTCGCGTGACTGGAGGGCTTGGACCAGCCGGGCCAGGCGCTGCGGGGTTGCCGCCGACACCACAACAGCGTCTGCGGGGTTGGCAATCCGTGTGCCTTCAGCATCAGCCGGCGCGTCCTTGGCCGGAGGTCGAAGCTGGTCGCCCGTACGGATGGCTGCTTCCTGGGCCAAGCCGGACACGTCGGAGAAGCCCTCCAGCGTCAGTGTGTCAGCGGGAGTGACGGATGCCGGGACCTGGCCGCCGTCGCTGACCAGCAGCACCCGGCTCTTGCCGGCAAGTGCGGTCCCCAGAGCGGCTTGGACAGAGGCTGATGTTGGTCCAGTGGTCCACGTCGTTTGGGTCGGTTCCGACGCCTCGCTGTAGGGCAAGATGACCGGGAGGCCCCGCTCCTCAGCGGCCTTCGCTGCTGCACGGGCTTGCGGACCTGTGCTGGCAACGAGAACGCCGGACACACCCTGCTCGGCAAGCGCGCCGACTGCGGCACGGGCGCCGTCTTCGGTGCCTTGGTCGTTCTGGGTGGGGAGGGTGACTGTCGCGCCGCCTTGGGCGAAACGCTGTGCCGCCACCACGGCACCCTGTGCTGCGCGGTTGTATTCGGTTCCGGGCTCACCGGACTGGCCGAATGTCATGACGACGCCGATCGAAAAGTCCGCCGGCAGGCCGTCAGCCTTGAGGGCAACAGGAACTGTGGCAGCCACAGGATCGGGCCGGGGAGCTTCCGTGGGGCGGTTCAGTGCCATGGTCAGGACCACAGCAGCAGCAATCACGACGGCGGCTCCCGCAGCGATCAGTAAGAAGAGACGGTTGCGGGGGTTCACGCGTTGCCGCCGATCTTCAGTGTGTACAGCGTCTGTGACGTCGCACCTGCAGGGACCTCGAGTTGGAACGGTGGCAGTTCATCCACTGCAGTGAGCGAGGCCTTGAACTGGGCCTGGCGCAGGAGAAGTCCTGCAACGTCGCGGGAGCGTATGTTGGCGTAGCCTTCAGCATTCTGGGAGGCCAGGGCCAGTTGGAAGTCCGCTGTGTCTGCTTTTGCCGCGCTGGTGGCCATGGAGCCGAGCAGACCCGAGCCGTTGACCGTGCGGTCACCGAGATCCAGCATCACTTTATTGAGGCTGGAGGCGAGAAGGGCGCTGGCACCCTCGACGTCGCGGGTGGAGCCGGACGTGCTGGACGCAATGTTCTCCAGCGAGGACTGAGTGCTCTTGGACAGGGCGGCTGTGAGGTCACCGCTTTGACCGAGGAGTTCGTCGCGCTGTTTGTTGACCGTGCCCTCGGCGTCCTTCACAACGTCGTCTGAGGTGGACTTCAGCCCGGAAATGGACCGGTTGAAGGCTGTGGTCACGGATTCAGAGCTGGCATCGCCGATGTCGGCAACCTGGCGTACTTGTTCGCCGACGGTTTTGTAGACCTCGGCGGCGGTTTCGGCCGAAACGTCGCGGAGTGACTCTTTGATCTTGTCGCCGAGCATGTCCTGCTGCTCTTTCAACTTCGCGAGTGCGGTCGTCACTGTGCCGGAGGAGTCAATCGCGTCAGCCAGTGCAGTATCGAGCGCCTCAAGTCCCTTTTTGGTGCCATTGGCGTTTCCTGTTGCGGCGCCGTCGAGCGTCTTGACGCCCGTCTTGATCGCTTCGAGCTTGGTGTCGGCGTCGTCGAACGTCGCTTCCAAGGCGGTGAACGCCTGGCCAATTGCCTGGTCGGCGGCAGTCGTGTCAGTGGCTGCAAGAACCTCGTCCCAAGCGGCTGACTGACCTTCGAGCCGCACGTCCAGTGGCTCCTTGAAGCCCGGCGGCGGATTCAGCGCGGGTGTGGGGTTGCCGTCCTCATCAGTCGGTTCGCACGGCACTGAGGTCAAATAGGAACGCAGCCGCTCAACATCCTTTGCGGACAGCTTGCCCTTGCCGGGGATGAGGCTGTCATCGGACAGCTTGCACAGCTCGTCCGCCACCTTCTGGTTCTGCTGCAGCATGGAGCCGTTCAGCCAGGTTCCCTGACCGAGTTCGCCCTTGGCATCCTTGGCATTGGTGGCGATGGCGAGCAGTTTCTGCCGGAGGGCGTCAACGCTGGTCTGGGCTGCCGTGGCTGCTTTCCGCGTCGCGGCTGCAGAGTCGGCGGCGGACTTGATGGCCGTATCCAGTGCAGCCAGTGCCTTGCTGTAATCCTCGGACGTTCCAGAGCCGTCAAGCATCGCACCGAGGTCGGTGCGCACTTTTTCAAGTGCGACGGCGGAAGTTGCCTGGTCTTTGATCGCGCCTTCGATGACCTGCGGCTGGAGACCGGAGACGAGCTCGTCGCCCTTTTGCACCAGGCCCAGAAGCGCTCCGGTAACTGTCACAGCCGAACCATAAAGGGAGCAGGTCATGGAACCCTGCTCAGCGCATTCCGCTGGCGTGGGGTTTTCCGGTCCCATGGTGGCTTTGAGGGCGCCGGCAACGGTGTCCCGGCAACTCGCGCTGACCTTAGCGTAGGCGTCCAGCTGTGAGGACATGGTGAGAACGCTGGAGTAAACGGTGGCTGCCGGCGCGGCCTTGGCCACCTCGGCGGTGCAGCCGTCACCGGTGATGGGGGTGACCGGCGGTGTCGCGGAAGTGTCGCCCAGCATGGCGTCCACGGCGGAGACCGTCAGTTTCAACTGCGACATGGTGGTGGACTGGGTGGCAGTTGTTGAAGACTCCAAATCAGAGCCGAGAACCTGCAGCTGCTGCTTCAGGTCAGACATCGTCGCGGCAAGGGCCTGGGAGTTGTCCCGCAGTTCACCGGCCGTCTTTGCGCCGAGAGTCTGCGAGGTTGCCTGCAGGTTCCTGCGGACATCGGTGATGGTGGATCCGGCCTTCGCCAGGACCGTGTTGACATCAGATACGAGCGAAATGGTGCGGCGTTGCAGCTCCATCTCCGAACCGGTTCCGGATGAGAAGGCGCTGGCGAGCACACCGTTGGCACTGAGGTCTGTATTGAGGCCAGGCTGGACTGCGACGTCGAATTCGGGAACCTGGAAGTCCTTCACGTCGGCGGCGAGGCGCAACGTGGTGCTGGCGCCGGAACGCGGGGGAGCCAGGACAGTGGCCCACTGGACAACGGTGGCGCCGTCTTCGGTGCTGCTCAGGACTCCGTTGGTACCGGTAGTGCCGTCGGCTGAGCCGGGTGTTACGTCGTCCGCCCGGATGCCCGGGAGCTTGGTGGACGCTGCGATTGTCAGCGGAGCGCCTACCAGAGCGGTGTCAGAGCGGGCCTGGCCGGCGGCGTCGTACTGGATGGTCTGTGGTTTGACGGTGAGGTTCTCAAGCGTCAGGTTGATCTCTACCGGGCCGGTGTGGCCTTTCAACTCGGCGAGGTCGGAACCCGATTTCTCGCCGGCACGGTACTGGAGGCTCACGCGCACCGGGAGTTCGCCCACTACCTGGGCGGTGTCATAGGTGGTGTTTTCCGCCGAAGAGTCACCCGCAGCGGACACGGAGATGGTGGTGCCTTCGATCTTCTGCACTCCGGCGGCGGGGGACAGGCCTACACGGACGCTCTGCAGGAGTTTGACCGGGTTGGACACCGGCTCTGGCTCGGGAGTCTGGGTGCACGAAGTGGTCGCGATCAGTCCCAGCGCTATCAGGGCGATGCCCAGAGAACGGCCCGAGGGGATACGCCGCCCCGGTTTGTACTGGTTAAAACTAGCCTGCCTGGGCATGGATCGTCCCCCTCTTTCCGTTCACGGTGCCTTGAGTATCATAAGGTTGCGCTCCCGAATGGACTAATCCCGCCGTGCGGGGCACCGCCCGCAGTTCACGAACGAATCATGTTTTTCGAACTTTGTTTGTCTGTTTGTTGGATTTATTCGGTGGTGTTGGTAGTTTGTGGGTGTTTGGTTGCCTGGGTTTTTTGGCTTGGGTGTTGCGATTGTTCTTATTGGGAGGAAAGTTCTATGTCGCGTGTGTTGTCTACTGAGCAAGCCAAGGCTGCTATTGGTCAGGTGCAGTCGATTATTACTGGTGGGTTTACGGATCAGATTTCGGCGTTGGATGCGCAGGGTCGTGTGTTGTCGGATCCGAATGTGTGGGATGGGCCGTTGGCTGCTGAGTTCCGTGGTTCGACGTGGCCGGAGACGAAGGCTGCGTTGGATAAGGCCAAGGAAGAGCTGGAGCAGTTGCGCGGTCAGTTGCAGAAGATTTCGCAGGATATTTTCTCTGCCGGTGGCGGGGCCTGATTCCTTCTTTGCTGTGAGTGTGGGGGCCGGGTGATCGTGCCGCTTTAGTGCGGTGTGGTTGCCCGGCCGTTCCGCTGTGGTCTGGTGGCGCCGGGTTTGTTGGTTGTGGTGCCGGGTTTTGTGGGTTGTTGGGTTTTGTTCGCGTTCTTGTTCTGTTGGGGGCTGTGGTTGTGACCGAGTTCGTTGAGATGCCGTTGTTGCCGGATTCCGATGCTGGCCATGGTGGCCGGTTTGTGTATGGGGTTGCCGAGTCGGTGAAGGGTGCTTTTGAGTCCGCAGCGTCGCGGGTCCAGGAGCATTCGGGCTCGCGGACGCCGTTGGTGACCTCGGCGGGGGAGGATTTCCGGGGGCATTTTTCGGAGGTGTTCGCGGCGAACGCGGCTACGGCGTCCCGGGACGCGGAGTCCCTGGCCGCGGCGTTACGGACGGTGGCCGGGTATGTGGGGACCATGATTTCCGAGGCGCGGGACGAGGATGACCGGCGCCGGGAGAACAACGAGTGGGTGCGGCGGCATAACAACCGCAACTGGCTCGAAGAGGGCTGGGACAACCTTTGGGGTGAGGAGGCCCGTCCGAATATGGAGCCCGGCAGTGCGCCGTCGTTCCCTTCGGAGTCTCCGGCGTCGGGGCGGCGGGAGATCCCGGGCCCGGGTGGCGGGTACGGGGGCGGGACGTCCTCGGCCCGTCCGGAGTCGTTGCGGAGTTTCGCTGCGGGTTCCCGTGGCCTGGATGACGGGATCGCGTCGGTGCCGGGGTCCTTGGAGTCGGAGTTGTCTTCGTTCGCGGACCGGTGCGGGTGGGGCCGGATCGACGCCGCTGGTGTGGTGACGGCGTTCCGGGAGTATTTGCGGTTGAACGAGGCGGACGCGGCGTGGGCGGTGGTGGTCGCGGACGCGTTCGCTGCCGCCGGCAGCGAGGGCGCGGTCTCGACCCTCTCGGACGCGGCGGTGAACGAGGCACTGGCCGCGGCCGGGGTCTCGGCGAACCGGACGGGCCTGGTCATTGACCCGCCCACCGCGGCCGGGGCGATGCCCTCGTCCGGGTATGCGAATGATCCGGTGAACACGGCCACGGGTAACTTCATTGAACCCGAAACAGATCTTGGGTTCGCCGGGGCCAGCTCGGACCTGGTTCTCACCCGGATGTATAACTCCCTCGGTTCCGGCCTGGACACTGTTGGGGTGTTTGGTCCTGGGTGGGCCTCGGTCCTGGACCAGCACCTGGTCCTGACCGATGAGGGCTGCCGCTGGGTGCTGGCTGACGGCCGGGCGGTGGACTTCCCCCGCGAGGGTGCAGGCTGGGCCCGTGCGGTCGGGGAGAATTACTGGCTCACCCGCGAAGATGCCGGCACACCGTGGTTGGCGGAGCTGTCCTCGGTCCCTACAGGTGTCTCCGAGGTGTTGGTCGTGACCGATAACCAGGGCGGTTGGTGGGCTTACACGATCGCCGGGGTGTGGCTCGGGACCGGGGCGGGGTCCGGCCGGACCATCTCCGCCCACCGCCACACACCGGCTGCGCCGGATGCGGAGAGTTCGGTCGATGGCGGCGTGCCGGGGGTGGTTGACCGGTTGGTGCATGTCCGGGGCCGGTTCGTGGAGATCGACTACGTCGGTGGTGTTGTCGCGGTGGTTCGTTCATCGGATGGGCGGCGGGTTGAGTATGGTTACGACGCCACGGGCCGGTTGGTCACGGTGGGCACGGAGGCCGGCACGAGGGTGTATCGGTGGAACGAGCAGGGTCTGATCGCCTCGGTGGTTTCTGCTGCGGGTGTGGTGGAGGCCGAGAACAGCTATGACGAGGCCGGCCGTGTGGTTTGGCAGGTCACACAGCATGGGCGGCGGACGAGGTTCGCGTATTTACCGGGCCGGGTCACGGTGGTCTCCGATGAGGACGGGTCCCGGTCCAATTCCTGGGTCGCTGATTCCAAGGGCCGGCTGGTGGGGGTGTTGGACGCGGAGGACCGGCGCCAGTCCATGTCCTATGACGGACACGGGAACTTGGTGTCTTTGACTGAGCGTGACGGCGCGGTCACGGTCCACGGTTACGACACCCGCGGCCGGAAGATCCGCACCGTCACCCCCGAAGGCGCGGACCTGACCTACGGGTGGGACGAACACGACCGTCTGAGGACCTTGGTCACCGCATCCGGTGCCGTCGTGGCCTATGAGTACGCCGATGACCTGTCCCGGGACCCGTCCGTGATCGTGGACCCGCTGGGCGGCCGGACCGGGCTTCGGTGGCGGGACGGACTCCTGACCCAGGTCACCGACCCTGCCGGGGTGGTGATCGGTTTTGAGTACGACACGTTCGGAGACCTCATCGGAACGTCCAACGCGGCCGGTGACACTGCGAGGATCGTGCGGGACCGGGCGGGTCGTCCGGTGACGGCGTTGACCCCGTCGGGGGCTGAGACCCGGTTCAGTTACGACGATGCCGGGGTACTGGTGCGTCGGGTGGACCCGGACGGGGCGGTGTGGGCGTTCGAGCACGACACTGCGGGCCGGACCACCGCAATGATCGCCCCCGATGGGGGCCGGACCGTGTTCGAGTACGCCCCCAACGGGGAACTGGCCCGCACCACCGACCCGCTCGGCCGGGTCGTGGAACGGGTGTTTGATGAGCTCGGGAACCTCACCGCCGCGGTGCTGCCGGACGGGGCGAAGTGGGGGTTCACCCACGACAACCTCTCCCGGCTCGTCTCGGTCACGGACCCGGGCGGGCATGACTGGGTGCGGGAGTACGACACGGTCGGTGCCCTCACCGCCGTGATCGATCCGACCGGGGTCCGGACCGGCGCGGTCACCGACCGGACCAGCGGCACCGCGTCCTTGACCGATGCGTTCAGCACGAATACCTATAGTTTTGATGAGTACGGCCGCCCCACGAAAATCGAATCTGTCGACGGGTCCGCGGAGCTGGTGAGCTATGACGCGGCGGGGAACCCTGTCGAGTTGGTCGATGGTGAGGGCGGGTTGACGGTCCTGGGCCGCGATGCCGCGGGGAAGATCACCTCGATCACCTCCCCGACCGGGGCGGTGACCCGGTTCGAGTACGACCACTGCGGCCGACCCTTCCGCAGTGTTGACCCGGTCGGGGCGGTCACGGAACTGTCCTACAACCCGGACCAGCGCCTCACCGCGAGGAGACTGCCGACCGGGGAGGTCGAAACCTTCGCCTACGACGCCTGTGGGCGGTTGACCGCGAGGCATACGCCGGGGGAGGGGACGGCCCGGTACGGGTATGACAAGGTCGGGCGGCTGAGCTTCTCCCAGGATTCCTGGTACGGGACCCGCCGCTTTGAATACAACCTTGCCGGGGAGTTAGTGTCCACGACGAACGGGGTGGGGGGCAGGACCGGGTTCGAGTACGACACCCGCGGCCGCCTCACTAAGATCACCGACCCTTTGGGTGGGGTGACCACCCGGACGTATACGGCCACGGACAAGGTCGATAGTGTGACGGACCCGCTCGGCAGGGCCACCACGGCGACGTATGATCCGGCGGGCCGGCAGTTGTCGCAAACGGACCCTGACGGGCGCACGACCACCTGGACCTACGACGCTGCCGGCCGGGAAGCGACCACCGCGGTGGACGGGACACTGCTTGCCGCCATCGAACGCGACCTGGCGGGCCGACGGGTGGTCATCACGGACCACACGGGTGGGGCGGGGTATGCGGTGGAGCACGAACTGTGCTTTGACCGCCGCGGCCTCCTCACCCGAAAGTCCAACGGGAACGGGACGCAGGCGCTGGGGTGGGAGTACGACGGTGACGGGAACCGGATCGGGTTCACCGACCCCACCGGGACCACCACCCGCTACACCCGCGACCCCGCCGGGCGGGTTGTGAAGGTCTCGAACCCGTTGCTCGGGGACGCCACCTTCACCCACGACCCCTCCGGGCGCATCGTTTCGGCGACCGCCGGGAACTACACCCAGGAATGGGTCTACCGGGACGGGGACCTTGCAGAACACATCCGAACCACCACCGATGACCCAGGAACAGCTGATGTGACCCTGATTGGCCGGGAGGACGGCGGCAGGATCACTGGCCTGTCCCGGGGCGGGGTCACCACCCGGTACGGGTACGACACCGCCGGGCAACTGACCTCCGCCACCACCACCACCACAGAAACAGGAACCACCGCGAAGGTGGTGGGGTGGGAGTACGACGCCGGTGGGCGGCTTCTCCGCGAAACCACCCCCACCGGGGCCCGAACGTTTGAGTACGACGCCGCAGGCCAGCTCCTAACTGTGACGGAACCTGACGGTGCGGTCACCGAGTACGTGTATGACGGGTTGGGCCGACGGGTCAGGGTGATCGGGGCGGACGGGTCCTGGACCGAATATGCCTGGGGCCCCATCGGCTACCTCATCGGAACCATCGAGAAGGACCGGGACGGGGCCGAGGTGTCCCGGCACCGGCTCCACGTCGACGCGCTCGGTGAACTTGCCACCGTGGACGGGACATCGTTGTGGTGGGACACCGCCGCGCCCGTGCCGACCCTGGCCGGTGCCAACACCACGCAGGTGTTGTCCTTGCCCGGTGGGGTCACCGGCATCGGAGACGCGTGGACCGCGCCCGGGTGGCGTACCGCCCGCCCCACCGACCAACACGACCCCTGGGCCGTCCTCGGCACCCCCACCACCCCACACCCCACCACAACAACCAACGCAGGTGCAGGAGTAAGCTCCGCTGGTGGGTTGGCTAGTGTGTTGCCTGCCGGTATCGCGCTGACGGCAGGTGGCGGGATCGACGTCGCCGGGCTCGAATGGCTCGGCCGGCGCGCCTATGACCCGGCCACCCGGGGGTTCCTCTCCACCGACCCGCTCGCTCCGGTCCTGGGCGCGGGCTGGGACGGGAACCCCTATTCCTACGCCGGGAACAACCCCCTGAACACTACTGACCCCACTGGCTTGCGGCCCCTGACCGACGCTGACCTGAAAGCCTACGACGGCTCCTCCCGCGGCGCGTTCGCCGCAGCCGGGGACTGGTGGAAAGACAACTGGGAGTACGTCGCTGCCGGGGCCGCGATCGCCGTGGGTGTGGGACTGATGTTCACCGGTGTTGGAGGACCAGTTGGAATGGCCCTCGTCGGAGCGGCTGCGGGCGCGCTGACATCGGGCGGAGCTTCAGTGATCGTGCAGAAGGCTTCTTCTGGAAAAGTCGACATGGGAAAGGTATGGCAGGATGCCGCCATTGGCGCTGTCGGCGGTGGGTTTGGCGGGGCCGCGGGCGGTCTGCTGGCACGTGCTGCGAACGCGACTCGAGTGGCGACATCCATGGGCTCAACGTCGTCTCTCGTGACGAGGGCAAACACAGTGCTGGGAAGCACGACCGTTCGGAGCACCTTGTCAGCCGGTGTGGGCGGGTCGGGTAGCAACGTCGTGGCTTATGCCCTTGACGATAAAGAAGATCAGACGATCGGAGGGTACCTCGCCACGGCCGGAACCGGATTCTTGACCGGCGCTGGGGGATCCTGGGTTGTCGGCAAGGCGGGAGCCGCATGGGCTGATGACGTGGCTGCGCGCTTGCCCAATTGGACAGGCCCAATCTCCAGAGGCTCTCACAGCGGCGCACCCTACAATTGGGGTTCGGTCGTGACTGAGCAGGTGGTCAATCGGATCGGTGGTGGAATTGTGGGTGCAGTCAACACAGAGCTGCAGCCGGGTACTGCTACCACGGATGACCTCGTAAATGGAGCCGTTCAAGGATTTGCCAACGGTGCAACAGGCCCACTGAGCGGACGTCGTTCAAGTGGTTGGTGAGGAACAGGAAAATGGATGTCGAAGAACAATATCGATGCTTCAGAACAGCAGAACCCCAACCGCAGATCTAAGCGGTTCTGGAAGCTTACGGGAGTCCTTATCCTGGTAGCTGGTTTATTCGTTCTGCTTATTCCCACTTGGGATTCGATTGCAGTTGAAAGCATTCGTTGCAAGGTAGTTTCTGCATCGCCGAATACGAATTCAGGGGGCTCCAGAGGCTCCGCCTCGAGCGCTGGCGTTTTAGTCGAAACGTCGAACTGCGGAACGATTTCCATATCGCAAGGTATAACTTTTGAAAATCAACAGGAAATTTCTTCTTCTTTCGAAATTGGCAAAGATTATGAGTTTGATATTGGCTGGTTCTCTCGTGTTGTCATGAAGGACCTTAGGAGCGGCATTCCGTCGGCTCACGACTATCGATTGGTGCGCTGACCTCGGCCGCGGGGGGAGTTGTTGGCTGTGCGCTGGGCAAGAAAATTTCCGAAGCAACTGAAATTTGAGGAAGTGCTTTGGCTTGCTGCTAGCGCTGGAGCTTAGCTCACGTCTCCGTGGGGGCCCAGCGGCTCGATTTCTCTGTCTAGGGTGATAAGAAAAGAAACCAGAAGCAACAGCCTGCATCCTGACGGGCGCACGACCACGTGGACCTACGACACTGCGGGCCGGGAAGCGACCACCGCGGTGGACGGTGCATTGATCGCCGCCATCGAACGCGACCCAACCCGTCGCCGGGTGGTCATCACGGACCACTGCCGGGCAACTGGTCTCCGCCACCACCGACAGCCACAACGTGTCGGCGTCGGCGTCGGTGTTGGGGTGGGAGTACGACGCCGGTGGGCGGCTTCTCCGCGAAACCACCCCCACCGGGGCCCGAACGTTTGAGTACGACGCCGCAGGCCAGCTCCTAACTGTGACGGAACCTGACGGTGCGGTCACCGAGTACGTGTATGACGGGTTGGGCCGACGGGTCAGGGTGATCGGGGCGGACGGGTCCTGGACCGAATATGCCTGGGGCCCCATCGGCTACCTCACCGGAACCATCGAGAAGGACCGGGACGGGGCCGAGGTGTCCCGGCACCGGCGCCACGTCGACGCGCTCGGTGAACTTGCCACCGTGGACGGGGCGACGTTGTGGTGGGACACCGCCGCGCCCGTGCCGACCCTGGCCGGGATCAACACCACCCAGGTGTTGTCCTTGCCCGGTGGGGTCACCGGCACAGGCGCGGCGTGGACCGCGCCGGGGTGGCGTACCGCCCGCCCCACCGACCAACACGACCCCTGGGCCGTCCTCGGAACCCCCACCACCCCCACCCCGGGCAGTCCCACAACAAACGGTGCCGGGCTGGCTGGTGCCGGTGCTGGTGCGGGTTTGGGTGCCGGTGGTGTGTTGCCAGCCGGTATCGCCCTGACCGCTGGTGGCGGGATCGACATCGCCGGACTCGAATGGCTCGGCAAACGCGCCTACGACCCGGCTACCCGGGGCTTCCTTTCCACCGACCCTCTCGCCCCTGTCCTGGGCGCGGGCTGGGACGGGAACCCCTACTCCTACGCCGGGAACAACCCACTCAACACTTCTGACCCCACCGGCCTGCGGCCGCTCACCGACGCCGACCTGAAAGCCTACGACGGCTCCTCCCGCGGCGCCATCGCCGCAGCAGGCGACTGGCTCGGAGACAACTGGGAATACGTCGTCGGAGGGGCCGCTGTGGTCGGCGGGGCCGTGCTGATGTTCGTCCCCGGCGGCCAAGTCGCGGGCATGGGACTGATGAGCTTCGGCGCCGACGTAGTCATCCAAAAAGCAACCACCGGCCAAGTCAACTGGGGCCAAGCAGCCATCTCCGGCGGCGGAGTCGGGGTTGCCATTACTAAAACTGCTTCGCATATTGTTGGGAAAGTGGTGGCACAGCAGGCTGCGCGAAGCATGGCTTCAAACGCGACTTCGACACTGACCCGTGGGACAGGAAATGCCGCCGTCATCGCGCGGAGATTCGGTGCAGGTGTGATGAAAGACATGGTCGGGAGCGGGGCGTCAGGCAGTGTAGTTGGGGCGATAGATTACCTCCGCGAGCGCGTTCAGAAAGGAGGTCCTTGGACGGCCCAAGGACTGTTAGGGAGCGTTGCCGGAGGCGCCGCCACAAACGTTATCAGCGGGGCCCTTGGCCCTGCAGCGGGCCATGCTGCCACCAAGAGCCTCCAGTATGGTTCGACCCTTGGCATCAATATCGGCGCTGGATTCGCAGGCGAAATGGTGAAGAGTGGTGTGAACGGGGAAGCCTTCGACCCGCTAAAGTCCGGAGTGTCATCTGTGATGGCGGGTACAGGGTCTTCCACTCTGGCATCGCTGCGTGGCAAAATTCCGCAGGGTTACGGGGATCTTATCGGACCAAATACACCTTCCCCGATAAAGTACTTCAACTGGGGCAATGTGTTCACTGAGGCTGCTAATGGAGGGATAGGAACCGGTGCAAACTTTTACACGGATGAGATGTGGCCAAAATAGATGAAGAAGAATGAATCAGGTAATAAAACCCTAAGTGTCCGGGCCATTCCGGAGTGGTATTATTGGACTGGGGTTGTGGTTCCGGGAATTCTTGTGCTGATCCTGTGCGTCAACAGAACGGAAGAGTTCGGAATATCTGTATGGGTTGCTAACTTTATTGTTCTTATCCTCTGTGCCATAGCTGTTGGTTGCGTAACATATTGGAAATCAAATATTGCCGCCGCGCTATCGTTTGGTGCCGCGATCGTCTTAGGAAGTTTAGCCTTCGCTGGGCTTTCCCATGTCATTCCGGTGGCTGCGTTGACTGGGGGCGCATTATGGACGGGGTGCCCTCTGGGATTATTGATTGGACTGACATTGACTGCTGGTGAACGACGATAGGTGGGCGCTCGGACAAGGGGCTGGACGGAGGTTGCAATGGATGATGGTCCTGGTGGACAGGACATGCTTTCGGGAAATAGCTCACTGCTTGGCCCTACGTTTCTGGCCAAGCTACGGCGTCATCGGTGGAGTGCTGGTTTCCGGCATCAACCAGGACGCGGCCTGCCGCTGTGCGGTCACTAGTGATTGCACCTGGTAGGGCTGGGCGCGTTGTGAGGTGTGAGCTGTGCTTTGACCGGAGTAGCTGGGGACGCAAGTCTTAGGCTTGTTGGTATCGACGTTTAATGAGCTGGGAGGGGCCGTGGTGAATGATCCGGTAGATCCCAAATTGAGGAGCGATGTTCCGCAGCGGGAATTAGTAAGTGAAATTGCCTGGAAGTCGAAAAAGACATGCGTCTATATAGACGTAATTTGTATTGTCGGCTTTATTATTTGCCTTGGTGTTTCGATATTTGTCGTTGTGAATGTTCCCATTGATACCGGGATCATCTATTATGGGAAGCATATACCAATACCTTTTGCTCTTGCTCTACCTGTCGTTGGTCTTTTCCTATTTTGGGCAACGGAACGAGTGTTTAGTGAGAATCGCCCTCGTGAAAAAGCGCGCAAACTGCGCTATATTTCCGGACCAGCAACAATCTTTGTGCTCATTTCCTTTCAGGTGATGTTGGCCATAACAATCCTGCGCGAGGCTGGCAATTTTACATAAACAAGCGCGACAGAACGCGGTAGTCATCGTTGATGGTGGTTGTGAGTGAACGTCACGCCTGACGTGCGCGCCAAGACGCCAACCGACTTCGGTTGGCAAGGCCCGGCAGGCTAGCAGTCAACCGGAAGTCAGCAAATTTCCCATGTCAGTGGTCCAGACAGTCATTTCTAACTCCATGCCTATTGGCCCTCCTTCTCGGTGACTTGGGCGTGGGCCGCTTCTACTTCGGCAAATTTGGCACGGGTATCGCCAAACTGCTGACCCGGCACGCGGCGTATTTAGGTGATAGTAGCTCCGGCGCGTCGGTGAAAGCGGCACGGTTCGTGTCGCCGTCGTAATTCGACCACAGAGCCCGGACCCGGAGCCGGCCGGTATTGCCCTGACCGCTGGTGCCGGGATCGACATCGTCGGACTCAAATGGCTCGGCAAGCGCGCTTACGACCCGGTCACCCGGGGATTCCTCTCCACCGACCCCCTCGCCCCCGTCCTTGGCGCGGGCTGGGACGGCAACCCCTACTCCTACGCCGGAAACAACCCCCTCAACACCACCGACCCCACCGGCCTGCGGCCCCTGACCGACGCTGACCTGAAAGCCTACGACGGCTCCTCCCGCGGCGCCCTCGCAGCGACCGGGGACTGGCTCGGAGACAACTGGGAGTATTTGGCTGGTGGTGCGATGGTGATTGCTGGTGGTGTGTTGATGGCTACCGGTGTTGGTGGGCCGGTTGGTTTGGCCTTGATCGGTGCGGGTGCTGACACGATCATCCAGAAAGCAACCACCGGTTCGGTCAATTGGGGGCAGGTGGCCTTGACGGGTGCCGTTGGCGTGGTTGCAGGGCCGTTGGCTGGGAAGGTCAGCAGCGTTGTGACGGCAGGGCTCGGTCGGGCTGGTACGGCAGTGAGTACGCAGTTGCTTCCTGCGATGGGCCGTGCGGGCTCCGTGGTTGCGTCGGGTGCGGCCAGGGCAGGATCTGCTGTGTCGGCTGTGGGTTCGCGTGTTGGGACTGCGGTCACTGCGGGGGTGTCCCGTGTCAGTGCCGGTGCGGGGAGTTACTTGTCGCAGTTGTCGGCCCAGCAGATGGGCCGGGCGGCACTGACGAATGGGATATCGGGGGGACTAGGCAACACAGGCATGTACCTTGTACAGCGATCACCGAACGAGTGGAAACCCGAGGGCGTCCTCGGAGCTGCAGGTGGCGGTATCGTCAGCGGAGCCATTGGCTCCCAAGCGGGCTATTTAGCCCAACCGCTGACAGGTCGGTTCTCGTCATTCGTTCAATACGGTGTCGGCGCGGGAGGATCACTCGCTGGTGGCTCCGTTGATCATGCGATTCGTGGTGAGGGCTACGGAGCCGCGGAGATGGTCTATGACGGACTGGGCGGGGGGCTGCTTACACGCTTCCCAGGGGCCGCGGAACTGAGTCCCAATCCAGGCTGGATGACTCACAGCATGGCAGCCTACGGCGGAGCGCATGCCGGGGCTATCGTTGAAAGCGTGAAATTTGTGGGCAATGAAGTTGTAAAGCAAGGAACAGGGGCGCCACTGTGGTAGATGATGAGAATGGTGCAAAGGGGAATTCGGAGGCAAAGGATGATTTCACGGATGAAGATCTGCGATTGGGAAGGAAATCCTGTAGATATATAGACATACTTTGCGTGATTGTCGCATTGCTTTGTGTAGGTATTGCAGTGTTTGTTTTCACTCACGTCCCTTGGGATACGCGAATGCCCTACGACGGAAGGTTTGATCGCTCTGGCAATGGGATTCCAATGCGGATGGCCATGCTCATTGTGTTTCTTGTGCTCTTCCTCTTTTGGCGGTCCGGTAGAAAGCCCGATGCGCACCGGATGCGAAAGGGATCTCGCGTCGGGACCTACATTCTAGGAACAGCCATGATCATGGCATGTCTTGCTGGCCAGTGGGTTATGGGTCAGTCCATCCTTACTGCAGGCGGTTACTTCGGAACTTAGTATTTCTTTCCGTTCTGTGGTGGCGTGAATTTTCCGGTCTTGGGTGGAGACGACATCTCGTTGAGGTCGCTTTCCGGGTTTGGCATGGGGCGCGCTGCTGAGTCTGCCTCTACTGCTACGCCGGGAACAATCCCCTCAACACTCCTGACCCGACCGGGTTGCGGGCCCCTGAACGACGCGGACCTGAAAGCAACGACGGCTCATCCCGTGGCGGCCTCGCCGCAGCAGGATGAGTGCTGAAGTATTGAAGGAGCGAGGGGTTTGAGCACAAATGTCGTTGTTGACGAGTTGTGGAAGTGAACTAAGATGATCTCGAAGCAAAGGGTGTATGCGCCAACTAAACGAGTCGCTCCGGAATGGTATTACTGGACCGGGAGCGTTATACCGGGAATTCTCATGCTGGTTCTGTGCGTCAATAGGACTGAAGAGTACGGAATATCCGTTTGGATTGCTAACGCTATTGTCCTTGTTGCTACTGCCCTTGGCATTGGATGTGTGACGTATTGGAAATCCAACTTCGCCGCCACGTTATCGTTTGGTGCCACCATCATCCTAGGCAGCTTAGCCTTCGCAGTTCTTTCCAATGTTATCCCGGTGATTGGCTTGACGGGCGGTGCGCTGTGGACGGGATGCCCTCTCGGCCCATTGATTGGCTTGACGCTGACTGCCGGTGAACATCGTTAGCTTTTAGCTGGTGACTGTGTTTGTGTTCAGTGCACCAGATGGCTTGAGCTGCCAAAAAGGGAGGTTTCGCGGGAAGGTCTAATTCGTGAGGTTTCCACTTCTGATCAGTGGTTATTCGTTCTGCTCATTCAAGTTATCTTCTACGGAAGAGATTATCGGGCGCAGAACGTTTGCGTTCGGAAGATAGTTGTTTGTTGGTTTCTATAGATATTTCTGGGAAGGACATGGAGACAGATGGATATGAAGACTGTTGATCCTGCAGGCGGAGGCGTTGCGGAGGTTAAAGGTTCGGGTGAGCTGGCTGGTCCTCTATATGGAGCGTCGTTTGGTAAGTCGGTGAAGCGGTTCTTTGCCAAGTATGCGAAGTTCGCTGGTCGCGCCTCGCGGAGTGAGTTCTGGTGGAGTCAGCTTTTCGTTTTCCTGGTGATGGTGGTCCCATACCTCGTGATGACTGTCGGGTTCGTGGCCAGTACTCCTGGGCTCAACAGAACCCTAATGTGCAATCCATGGGTTTCGATCCGGCCACCGGTAAAGAAGTGTTCTATGAGGCCGCTCCTGGTATCGTGAATGCCCCGACTGGAAGCCTCATGGTGGTAGGTTTCATTCTCGTCGTTGTTCTGGGGCTGGCCATTGTGGTGCCTCAGCTGTCGTTGCTTTGGCGGCGTTTGCATGATGCAAATCTTGCGGGTCCGCTTGCGTTCGTTGGGCTTGTTCCGATGGTCGGCGGACTGGCTGTTTTGATTTTGGCGCTTATGCCGTCCAAGGAGGAAGGTCGGCGCTTCGACCCCCGCTGACGGGCGACGGCAGTTCGCAGGGTTACACTGGCGATCGCTCGACGGAACCTACTGGATGGTGCTGGATTAAGTGCATCTGGCTGTTCCGCAAATTGCACCGGAACGCATCGGTCTGGCGCCGTTCACGCAGTGATGAGCCCAGTAAGCATGCTGGAACTAGTACTTAATAGCTGCAAGCAATGAATTGACGAAACCCGAGAGGGAGTATGAGGACTCCTGCTACCTGCCAGAGCCTCTGAAACTTCCGCCTGGGAGCCTTGCCTTCAGAAGGTCTATTTCTATTGGACATCGTCTTCCTGTCACACCGATGTCGAACTCGAACACACTGCCTTTCATGAAAGACGACGCAATCTTCTCTTTATTTTGGAAAGTTACTCCTTGGGACACCGAAATGCTTCCGCAATTAGAAGTCTGCACTAAAACACCGGCAGTAGATGCTGACCCCCTCGATCCGCCTGAACTAGTACGCGGCTCAGCCGAAACCACCTCGCATCGGATACTTTCTACGGCAATGGAGTCCCATACCCGAGCCTGCTGCGCTGATCCTTCAGCAGATTCGCCAGGAAGCCCGCCGGCGAGGGTGGGGCACATACATGCACGGCGATCCTAGCCCGTCGGATGGGAAATTAGCGGAGGGTGCTCACATTCAAATCAGGCCCCCACACATGGTCATTACGGTTAACGTCTCGGAAACGCGCGGGACTGGTTCCGAAAGGCAGAAATACTATGTTCGAACAGACCCGAAGACTCCTGCGTGGATGCGCGACAGGCAGAACACTTTTGTTCCCACGGGTCAGCTTGAAGTCAGTTGGGGTGGTTCCACGGGCGCGCCACTTTCCCTGCCGCGGTTCTTTCGTGAAGCAGAAGCTGAATCCACATTCGCCCTAAGGCGTAGGGAAGAAGACCTGCGGCTGGCTCGCTTGGCTGACGATCACATGCCCGAGCTCCGCAGAGTAGTCGGACGCTCCATACTTGTGCAGAGGCAGCTTGCTGAATTCGAGAAGCGCTTCGAGGTATGGAAGCAGGTCACTGAAAGACGCGCGTTCCTGTCTCGTCTGCAAGAGGCCAGCGAAGGCTTAACTGGTGACGACTTCCAGGCGCACAGTGCATGGATAGCAGCCTCCAAGGCACACGTGGACACCTTGGAGAGTGAAGTTCTGAGAGCGGCACCTTCGCTAGACGCTACGACAGAAGATGTCTACGCGTACATAGGCTTGCGGGGCTAGTTCTTGCCAGTTGAAAGGTACTCCAGGTCTGATTCCATGTCCTCGTACGGGCTGCGCACAACCACGGCGCCGCGGTCCTCCTCGTTGAGTTCAGCCATCATCGTCTGGAAACCCTCAGGGTCAAACTTCGCCATGCCCATGAGGGTACGCGGAGGGGCGGACAAAGTTTGATGATCACAACTCCCGCCTAGGCCCAGGAGGCCAAATGAGTTCCACCGTTCATCAACAACTGTTCAAGGTGCTGGCGCTGTGCATCGTCATGTCTCCGCTCGCAGCTACTGGTTGCGCAGGGCCCGGTGGAGCTGCGGAGGCCGGCGCTCCCTCTTCGGCAACATCGACCCCTACGCCTACGCCGACTCCCACGGCGTCCGCCGAACAGTTCGCGAGCATCATCACCGAACGTGAAGAGGCCTGGCGTGAGTACGAAGACAACATTGTTGCCTGCGCCTTGGCGTCGATAGGGGACACCGCCATTGATTTCGCCAAGCGGACTACCTGCGGGTACTCCGTGAGCACGGTGGCGTTGACTGCGAAGCAAGCGGCTGTTCAGGTCCGAAGGCTTCCTACCCCGCCTGCTGAGTTGCAAAGCCTGGTCGCCCGGACGCTTACCAGCTTGGATGTCCTGGGCCAAGAATCCTGCACCGATCGCCTGCGAAGACAAACGAAGCGAAGCCTGCGATGCCGCAATTACCCAGGCCAACGGGGAAATCAGGCCGCTCATCACCGTTCTTGACGCTTGGAAGCCGTACACGCGCTAATCGATAGCGGCCCGAAGCGACGGGCAACTCCGAAGGTATTACACCCAGGAGGCCCACCTGGCCAGACCGTCAGCTTTCCGTGCAGCCGATCTTCCAGCGGAATTTCTTTCCGGGTCGGGAACACACCGAGTATTTCCGCCGAGGCTTATCTCATATTTACCGGTAGTGAGTCCCAAGACGAATTTCTCGGGCTAAGACTACAGTTGTTTTGACGAAGTTCTCGCCTCCGTACCGGCATACTTCACGGCATCACCCGGAAAACCGGCCTTTTTGGAACGGAGAACCTGCACCGCGGAATCGGCTCTGATCAGAGAGAAACGTGCTGTAACAGCTCTACTTTGCGGTCGACGAGGTGCTGGGGTTGGCAGGGAGGCCGAAATTTTCGGGATACAGCTCTTTGTAGATTGCGGTTTGGTCCCCGGCAACGCAGACGCTGTCCATCTCCAGACTGGAGCCTTTTACATTTGCGGTGAAGGAGATTCGGTGTCCGTCGTTCCCGGCAGCGTTGAGGTCGATGAGCCCTGGATCCCGTGGTTCGGTTTGCGTAGTGAAACCCTTGGATTCCCAGAACGCCTTGACCAGCTCCACAGACGCTTCCAAATCGAGGGGCTCCATAGTTTGGCTCAGGACGCTGTAGTTCACGCCGTCTTTGCCGTCGCTGGTGCTGCAGCTCATGTTTCGGAGACCTTCGTCCTTCCACTTCTGGGGTCCGATAGCTTTTTGGGTTTCCGTTTTGAAGGCGTGGAGGTCCGCGAGGGCCTGTTTAAGTTCTTCGACCTGGGCTTTGACGGTTGCGGGGTCGCTGGGATTGCTTGAGCCGGTCATGGTGTTCTCCGGGGTAGGGGGCGTGCAGGCACTCAGTGCAATGCTCGCGCAAAACAACGCGACAATTATGCGGCGCGCCTTTAGACGGTTCTTGGGTTCATGGGGCATGCGGTTCACTCTTCCTGAGTTGTTCACCGGCCCGCAAATCCGGCCGGTGGCGATACTGGTCGTGCGCCTGGCAGGATACGGTCTCCGTTGCCGGTTGTTGTCAGGGCCGCCTCGTACAGAGCGGCGGTGTCCTTGTTTAGATACCCGTAGCCGTTGCCGCCATTTTCATGTACCAGTGTGTTGTGTTCTGTGGTGCCGTGATATTGGGTCCCGTCGATCGTGGCCTCTTCTGAGGAGAACACTTTCGCGCCGAAGGATTCCAGGCGCGGATCCTGGCGCAGGAAGCGGCCCATTTGGGCCAGTCCATCGCCTGCGGCGTGGGTGGCGTAGACCTGGCCGGCTGGGACGTGGAGGTCTCCGGTGTTTCGGATCTCTTTTTCTATGCCGGCGGAGCCGAGCATCGTGAAGGAGGCGACGCGCAAATCCGCAGCAGCAAGAGCGTTGGACGTCACGGTGGTGCCGTAGGAATGGGCCAGTACGTTCAGGGTTTCCGGGGTCCTGTTGCCCAAACCCTCTCTGACGGCGTTGAACCCCTGAAGGTCTGCGACGAACCGGTCGGCACCGGCCCGGGCGGCATCGCCGCTGTTCACGGTCGGAACAGTGGGAGGCTCGTAGTTGATCCATGCCACCACCGCAAAGGACTTGCCCGGGTCGTTTCGGCTTTGTCGCTTCTGGAGGTTCGCGGCGTTTGTTGCCCAGTCGTTGAAGCCGCTTTGCGGTGTGATGAGCATGCCGGACACTGCGTAGGTAACGTTGTCGGCCGTATCGGGGTTGCCCGCAGAGACCTGTGCCTTCGGTGGGCCGTGGGTGAGGTCGAAACCGAGCAGGGCAGCTTCGCCTGAGGCTCCCGCGTTGACGAGGGCTTGACCGATACCGTCAAGGGCTTTCTGCTGCGTTTGCAGCTGTATCCAGTGCGGGTTTTGAATGGACCGCCCTGTGCTGGTGAACAAGGACTCCGGCGTCCTGGCGAGTTCGGCGTTGATGCGCTCCTGCTCGGTAAAGAGACGTATCCGGTTGGCTTCATTCCGGGCAGTGGCGGTGACTCCGTTCAGGTTCCCGATAACCCCGGGGAGGGCTTCGATCAGGAGCTTCTGACTAGCACCGGGTTTAATTGTTCTGCCGGCGACGGTCTGGGGCGGCGAGCCAGGCTTTCAATTGATCGGCGTTCAGGGCCCCGACGTCATTCAAACCGACTTGCCCGGCTGGCGCGTACTGTATGAGGGCGCTGTTGAGCATGGTGTCAACCATGGAACCGCTGCCGGCTGTTTCGAATGCCGCGGCGATCTGCTCAAGCCAAGCCGCGTCAGCGGCGTTCTGCATCAGAAGCTGCTCGAAACCGGACACAACTGTGACAATGCCCATGTTCACCCAGGAACACGATGCGGTGAATCCGCTCCACGCGCTCCGGACTCTCCCCAGCTCCGCGTCCAGGATGTTCGAGGAGGCGCGGGACTGGGCTACAAATTCCCGCAGCTTTCCAGGATCAGCCGAGCTGGTTGCGCCCCCCGCTCCGCCGGCGAACCGGGCCCGGTCCCTCGCCGAGAACACCGCTGAAATCGTCGGTGCAGCGACCGGCCATTCCATGGGCATCGGATCGCTCGCCACGCTCTGGAAAGTCTGAAAGTGTTGTTCACGGATATCGGCGCGTTGCCGCCAGGCGGTGAGTTTCTTTAGCCGAGACTTCTCCTCCTGCGCTTTGAGCTTTGCTTGCCGGACGTCCTCCGCCAACGCTGCGAGAACCCCGGCAAGCCTGGCGCGGTCATCAGCCCTGATGGCACAAGCCTGGGTGAATAGCTGCGCGTATCCGCCTTTGAAGTCCTCCACAGCATGATCCATGGTCCCGTCCAGGAACCCACCCTCGCCACGCAGAACCTGATCCGCTGAATCAGCAGCACTGATCACAGCGTCGGCAGCGCCATCATTAAAGACAATCCCGACGTCCGCGCCGTCACCAAAGTTAAAACTCATGCCCGTCCCCCATAAAGCGAACAATAAATCCAACGATTAGCATAACCCATGTAGCCGGCCCAAGGACTCCACAGCTGCAGGACTTTAGAATGGATGAATGCCCGATGAAATGAATAAGCGCCGGTTCCTGACGATTGAGCAGGTCGCGGAGGAACTCGCAACCAGTCAGGTGCAGATCCGTTCCATGCTCAAGTCAGGCCAAGTCAAGGGGACAAGCGCGTCCTACCGGAAGCCCCTCGCAGCAAACCTGACTGCATCCTCCATGGTGTGCCACATGATAGTTCCATCGACCGGTCGATTAAGCGGCTTCGTGAAGTAACTCGGATCCGGTCCATCATCCTTTACAAGTACGCCGATCTCTTCCGAACCCTCATCCCAGACTCTGCGGATCATCCACTCATTAAGGTTGCGATCTTGGTTGGTGACCTCGTACGTGTACTGGCCGATCTTGAGGCGCAAATACACAATTTCGTCTTCCCTGCTCATGGCATATCCCTTCAACCTAGACTCAGTTTCAGACGCTCTAGATCACGCAGTTTCACAGTCGGGTGTGGGCAGAATGTGGGCAGACGGCTAGCCCGAACACAGCAAAAGGCCCCGCCTCCCTTATAAACAAAGGGAAGCAGGGCCTTTCTCATTGGCGGTGACGGTGGGATTTGAACCCACGTTGGCTTTTACACCAAACAACATTTCGAGTGTTGCACCTTCGGCCGCTCGGACACGTCACCAACTGAAATAGGCTACCCGAGATTGGCCCGGTTCCCCAAAACGAGCCCCTCTGGACCCTGCCCAATAAGCAGGTGGCGCACCCTTCAATCCACGCCAACTTCCGTCCACAGCTCCGCACCGATAGATTCGTAAGCATCATGACGATTTCTCAGGAACACGAACGGAAACAAGAGCACGAAGCCCACGCCTACTGGGTCACTGAGACGGGCGATGGTGAGCTGCGCCCGGAAGACCTGCCAGCAAGGCAAGAAGGAGAAGCCCTCGTCAGGACCCTGTACTCAGGTGTCAGCCGAGGCACGGAGCGTGTGGTCCACGAAGGTCGGGTCCCGGAACGCGTTGCTGACCTGATGCAGGCCCCGCACCAGGAAGGTGACTTCCCAGGCCCGGTGAAGTACGGCTATTTGAGTGTGGGGACGGTAGAGCAAGGACCGGAAGAGTGGGTAGGAAAAACCGTCTTCAGCCTTCATCCCCATCAGGACTTCTACATCGTTCCCACAAGCCAGCTCACGGCCATCCCCGAGGATGTCCCTGCCCGTCGCGCGGTGCTCACGGGCATCGTGGAAGTCGCCATCAATGCCCTCTGGGAAGCCGGACCGAGGCTGGGTGACCGTGTCGCCGTCGTCGGTGGTGGCCTTGTGGGCGGCGTTTTGACGACGCTCCTGCGGAAGTACCCGCTCGGTCGCCTGCAGCTGGTGGATGCGGACCCGGAGAAGCGCAACCTCGCCGAAAAGCTCAGCATCGAATTCGCCGAGCCTGAAGACGCCAAAAACGATAACGACATCGTCTTCCACTGCTCCGCGTCCAACGACGGACTCAAGCTGAGCCTGCAACTGGCCGGCGACGACTCCGACGTCATCGAACTCTCCTGGTTCGCGGACAAGGAAGTCACCCTCCCACTCGGCGAGGACTTCCACGCGCGCAGGCTGAACATCCGCTCCAGCCAGGTCGGCGCCGTTGCCCTTCCAAGAAGGCACCGGCGAACCAACGCCCTGCGCCTGCAGGAAGCGGTGAACCAGCTCAAAGACCCGCTGTTCGACACGTTCCTGAGCAGCGAATGCCAGTTCCAGAACCTGCCCACCACACTCGTTAAATTGTTCGAACGGCCCGGCGGTTTCTGCCACGTGGTCGCCTATCCCACCCCGGAGGATTAGTACATGTTCAGCCTGACCGTCCGACGCCACTTCATGATCGCCCACAGCCTTCCCCGCGAAGCGTTCGGCCCAGCGCAGGGCCTCCACGGGGCTACGTTCGTTGCCGAAGTCAGCTTCCGGCGTCCGGACCTCAACGACGACGCGATCGTTCTGGACATTGGCGCCGCGGGCGGCATCCTGGAGGAAATCCTGGCGGACCTGAACTACAAGAACCTCGACGAGCACCCGGCGTTCAAGGGAAAGCTCTCCACCACCGAGGCACTGGCCAAGCACATCGCCGACGCCATGGCCACCCGGATCCAGGACACAGAAGACGGCCCGGCGCTCAGTGGCATCGACGTCGTCCTCCGCGAAAACCCCGATGCTTGGGCCGGCTACTCGCTGGAGCTCCCGGCCAAGTAGATGCACGTGCGCTTCCTGGTCCCGGGGAACGTTCGCCACGGCTCCGGGGGGAACAAATACAACGCCAAACTCGCGGAGCACCTGACCGCCTTGGGCGCGGACATCGAGACGGTAGTGGTCGACGGCGACTGGCCGGTTGGCAGCCCAGCGGACCGGCAGCGATTCGCGGAAGCGCTCGACGGCGGCGCAACGGTGATTGCCGATGGGCTGGTAGCGAGTGGGTCGCCGGACGAGATCGCAGGCGCCGTGGGTAAAGGAACCAGTGTGTGGATCCTGTCCCATATGGCGTTGGCGGATCACCATGACCTTGAGGCCAAGGCGCTGGCTGCCGCGACGGGGATCATCTGCCCGAGTGCCCACGCCGCTGATGAGCTTGAGACGAAGCACGGGACGCAGGATATAGTCATCGCCACGCCCGGGGCCGACAAAGCAGACCCCGCCAAGGGGTCGCAGCCACGGCACATCGTAGCCGTGGCCGCACTGCTGCCCAACAAGAGCCAAACACTCTTGGTAGAGGCCCTCAGCCAGATAACGGATCTGCCGTGGACGGTCGCCCTCATAGGCTCGGAGGACGCAGACCCGATGTACGCAGCTGAGGTGAGGGCCGCCGTCGAGCATTACGGGCTCCACAACCGCATCAGCGTTACCGGCGAGCTGACCGGCAACGCCTTCGATGAGGAGTGGCACAAAGCTGACCTCAGCGTCCTTCTTTCCCGATCAGAATCCTTCGGCATGGTGGTCACGGAATCGTTGGCCCATGGCGTCCCGGTGATTGTCCGGCAGGGGACCGGTGCAGTCGAAGCCTTGGGCGGCACCGGAGCGGGTGCGGCGCTGGACCTCAGCGACCCCCACAACCTGACAAGGACTCTCAGGAACTGGCTCACCGACCCCGCCCTGCAGCAGCGCTGGCGCAACAACGCCCTCCAAGCCCGCCAGCATCTACAAGGCTGGGACACCACGGCAGCCACTGTCCTCAGCGCGCTGGGGACTAAACCACAAAGTTTGCTGTAGCACTAGTCGAGCAGGCGGAGGGATCGAACGGGGGATCCCACTTCAGGTCGGCCGTCGACTTTGCCAGTGGTGTGGAGGAACCCGTGAGGTACACCGTCACTTCCAAGGTCTTGGTCCCGCCGACGATCCAGAGCGGGTTGTCGGCCACAGCGGCGTAGCGCTTGGTGTTGCTGCCCGGTGTGTAGACGCACGATTCCTGCCCCGGACAGTTGACGGTGTACTCCAAGGTTTCCCACGGCGCGCCAAGCCGGGAAAAATCGATACTCACGTCAGTGCGCCGAAGCATCGAATCGCATGCCTGTTGTCCGCATGCCGTCATAGTTCCTGCGACCACCACAGCAGCAAGACAAAAAGCTCCCCACGACTTTTCGAGCATGTGTCAGTCTAAGCTCACCTGTCGGCCGCGCGGGCAAAACGGCCAGCTCAGCCCGATCCGTACGGGCGGGTAATCGCCTCAAGGAAGTGCCCGTCCGGATCGGAAAAGTAGATGCCGCGGCCGCCGTCGTTGTGGTTGATCTGTTGTGCACGAGCACGGGAAGGGTCGGCCCAATAAGGAATGTGTTCGGCAGTGATCCGGAGGAAGATTTGGTCAAACTCCTCTTCGCTGACCAGGAAGGCGTAGTGCTGGGGCGCTATCTCCCCGGACGCCTCCAGGAAGTCCAACGTGACGCCATTGTCCAACAACACCGTGACGAAGGACCACATGGGTTGCGGCTTCGGAAGGCCGAAGATGCGCGCCAGAAAGTCGGCTGAGGCGTGCTTATCCGTTGCGTAGACGATGGTGTGGTTGAAAGAGACTGGCATTTCTACTCCTGCAAAGAAGAGGATCAGGCCGGGTAGTTACTCCCGCCGGGCACGCGATGAGAGGCGAAGAACTCCTTCAGCAGGGCCGCGCATTCTTCCTCCCGCACACCGGCGTAGACCTCCACCCAATGATTGAGACGACGCTCGCGGAGAATATCGAACACGGATCCCACCGCTCCCGCCTTCTCGTCCCACGCGCCAAACACGACGCGCGGAATCCGGGCCAGGACAATAGCCCCGGCGCACATGGCACATGGCTCCAACGTGACCACCAGCGTGCAGTCCTCAAGCCGCCAACCGTCACCGTCCGAGCCCGCCTCCGCCGCGCGCTGGCGCAGCGAAGCAGCCGCTTGACGGATGGCGACCACCTCCGCGTGGGCGGTCGGGTCCCCATGCGCTTCCCGTTCGTTGCGTCCGGAACCCAGCACGCCGCCGTCGGGCCCCAACACCACGGCGCCGATCGGTACGTCGTCCGTTTTCAGCGCCAACCGGGCCTCGTCCAGGGCAAGGCCCATCCAGGCCATGTGGTCTGCGTGATACGGCTCGGTGGCGCTCATGTCTCAATGATAGTTTTGGGGGATGCGCACACTCGTCGTGGACCACCCGCTGGTCGCCCACAAGCTCACCGTTCTGCGGGATAAGAACACCCCTTCACCGGTCTTCCGGCAACTCACTGAAGAACTCGTCACCCTCCTGGCCTACGAAGCCACCCGCGAGGTCAAGACGCAGCCAGTGGAGATCGAGACCCCTGTCACCAAGACCATCGGCACGGCTTTCACCAAGCCCACGCCGCTGGTGGTCCCCATCCTGCGCGCAGGCCTGGGCATGCTCGAGGGCATGACCAAGCTGGTCCCCACCGCCGAGGTGGGCTTCCTGGGCATGGCCCGCGACGAAGAAACCCTGGACATCATCACCTACGCCGAGCGCCTCCCCGAGGACCTCACCGGACGCCAGATCTTTGTCCTGGACCCCATGCTTGCTACCGGCGGCACCCTGCGCGAGGCCATCAAGTTCCTCTTCAAGCGCGGCGCCTCTGACGTCACGTGCATCTGCCTCCTGGCTGCCCCTGAAGGCCTGGCGAAGCTGGAAGAGGAACTCGCGGACGCCAATGTGAAGGTTGTCCTCGCATCGATTGACGAGAAGCTCAACGAGAAGTCGTACATCGTGCCCGGTTTGGGTGACGCCGGCGACCGCCTCTACGGCGTGGCCGGCTAAAGGTAGACCCCTACCGGTTTCCGCCGTGCCCCGTTAGCCTGTGGCGCATGGACTGGAAACTTGAACTGGTATTTGTCCCTGTCTCCGACGTCGATCGCGCGAAGGACTTCTACGTCAACAAGGTTGGTTTCAACGCCGATTTCGATGAGCGTCCCACGGACGGCATCCGCTTCGTGCAACTGACGCCGCCGGGTTCGGCGTGTTCCATCGCCATCGGTGAAGGTCTCACCGACGCGCCTCCGGGTTCGGCTCCCAACCTGCAAGTGGTGGTGGCGGACATCAACAAGGCCCATGAGCACCTCAAGGCCAACGGGGTGGAGGTCAGCGATGTCGACGTCCAGGACTGGGGTCACTTTGTGTACTTCGCTGACCCTGACGGCAATCAGTGGGCGGTGCAGTACCTTCCGCAGCGGCCGAATGGCTAAGTCATACTTCAGCACTACCCCATGAGCGTGCGGCAGGATGGAACCATGAGCCATCCTGCCGCACCCGTGCTGACCGTCCGCGCCGTCCTCTTCGACATGGACGGCACACTCGTCGATTCCACGGCCATCGTGGAGCAGGTGTGGTCTGAGTTCGCTGGCCGCTACGGCTTGGACATCGAGGAGATTCTCCGGACCTCCCACGGTGTCCGTTCCGGCGATACGGTGCGCCGTTATGCTCCGGCGGGTGCCGACGTCGTGGCTCTGACTGCTGAGTTGGACGCCATGGAGCGCACGCGGACAGACGGCGTGATTGCACTGCCGGGCGCCGAAGCGCTGTTGAGTGCCTTGCCGGATGAAGCGATCGCCCTGGTCACGTCAGCCGACCATATCCTCGCGGGCATCCGCATGAAGGCTGCCGGGCTTTCCATGCCAACCACCACCGTTACCTCGGAGGCCGTAACCCTCGGCAAGCCGCACCCGGAGGGCTACCTCAAGGCGGCCACCCTGCTGGGAGTCGACCCGGCCGACGTCGTGGTCTTCGAAGATGCGCCAGCCGGTATCGCTGCGGCGCGCGCAGCCGGGATGCGGACCGTGGTAGTAGGCGACGCCGGTCATCTTGAAGATGGCATGTGGCGCATCCCGGACTACTCGGACGTGACGGTCATTTCGGTAAAGGACGACGACGGCGGGCACCTCCTCACGCTGACCCTTTAGTACCGCCGGGTTAGGACTGTTCCAAGCGATAAACCGGGCGTAGGCTGTGGGCATGTCTGCGATGCCGGAGGCGTACGGTGCTGCACTGGAGCGGGCCATGGTCCATGCCGGTGACTGGCTTGCGTCGGTCCCAACACGTCCTGTCCGCCCGTCCTCCGATGCCGATCAGGTAGCCAACAGCATGACGTCGCGGCTGCCGGACGAGGCCACCGATGCTGCGGAGGTAGTTGATGAGCTCGCCGCTCTGGCTGAGCCCGGCTTGATGGCGATCCAGTCCGGACGGTTCTTTGGGTGGGTCATGGGCGGAACCCTTCCCGCTGCCATGGCTGCGGATTGGCTCGTTTCGGCGTGGGACCAGAACACGGGGCTTCGGTTCGCTACGCCGGCGGCTGCTGCCATCGAGGAATCTGCCGCCGCGTGGTTGCTGGACCTTCTCCACCTTCCTTCGAGTGCCGACGTCGGATTCACCACCGGCGCCACCACCGCCAACTTCGTGGGGTTGGCAGCGGGCCGCCAATATCTGATGGACGAGGCGGGTTGGGACCTTGAGGCGCTGGGGCTGACAGGCGCCCCACGCATCACCACCTTTGCGGGCAGGGAGCGGCACGCCGCAGTGGACCTGGCTTTGCGGTATCTCGGATTGGGTGCCTGCGTGCCCGTAGATGCCGACGAGGAAGGACGGATTCTCCCCGACGCACTTGCCGAGGCCATGGACCAGCAACCAGGACTGTCACTGGTCTGTCTGCAAGCGGGCAACCTGCATTCCGGCGCCTTTGATCCCATGGAGGAAGCCATTGCGGTGGCCCACGATCGCGGCGCATGGGTGCACGTGGATGGTGCTTTTGGTTTATGGGCCGCCGTTAGCCCGACGCTGCGGGCCCGGCTGGCGGGAGTAGAGGAAGCAGATTCCTGGGCCACGGATGCCCACAAGACGCTGAATGTTCCTTACGACTGCGGCTTGGCCATCGTTGCGAGGCCGGAAGCCTTGAGGCGTGCTTTCAGTGTTCACACAAGTTACCTCATTGCTACGGATGCCGGCCCGGGAGATCCTTTCGAGAAAGTGCCTGAGATGTCCCGCCGTGCCCGGGGCATCCCTGTGTGGGCGGCGCTGAGGCAACTGGGCCGTAACGGGGTGATCTCCATGGTGGAGCGGCTCGCTGCAAACGCCCGCGCGTTGGCCGAGGGGCTCGCCGCGATCCCGGGCGTCGAGGTGCTCAACGACGTCGTGTTCACGCAGGTATCGGTGAGCTTCGGCAGTGATGACCGCACACACCGTGTCACGCAACGGCTGATGGCCGAGGGCGCGGTGTGGATGTCCGGGTCCTCCTGGCGTGGCCGTGAAATCCTCAGGATTTCGGTGAGTAACTGGACCACGGATGCAGGGGATGTTGCTGCGTCCATCGCGGCGGTGCGCAGCGCGTTGGAAGCCGAACCGGAGTCTGTGTAACGCGAAAACCGCGCCGGTTCCCGCCATCCGCTCCAGTCTGTACTGGTGCGGGCGGCGGCAACCGGCGCGGTAATCAAGCAGTCTGGCTTAGTACCAGTTGTTGGCCAAGTGGAAGCCCAGGGCGGCCGACGGGGATCCGTAGCGTTCCTTGATGTAGTTCAAGCCCCACTTGATTTGGGTCTGGTAGTTGGTCTGCCAATCAGCGCCCGCGGTTGCCATCTTGCTAGCCGGCAGCGACTGGACAATGCCGTAAGCACCGCTGGAAGCGTTGGTGGCGGTCGTCCTCCAGTTGGATTCCTTCTCCCACAGGGTGTTCAGGGCAGTCATTTCGCTGGCGCTCCAGCCGTAGTTGCCAAGGATGCTGGCAGCGTAGGCTTTGGCAGCGGCGGGATCGTCCACGGCCTTGGGGGCGGCAGCAGCAGCTGCAGCTTCGGCAGCGGCGGCGGCAGCAGCGGCGTCGGCGGCCTGCTTGGCTGCAGCATCAGCGGCGGCCTTTTCAGCGGCGGCCTGGTCGGCAGCGGCCTTCTCGGCGGCGGCCTTTTCAGCGGCGGCCTGGTCCGCCGCGGCCTTCTCGGCTGCGGCCTTTTCGGCTGCGGCTTTGTCCACGGCTGCCCTGTCAGCGGCGCCCTTTGCAGCGGCTGCATCCAAGGAAGCGGAGATTTCAGCTGTCTTGTTGTTGCTGACCTGGGCATTCGCCTGGGTCTCTGCAACGCGGCTTACCTCGGGAAGGGTCAGGGCGGCGTTGGCAGCAGTACCGAGCGATGCAACGCCCAGCGCAGCAGCTACAACACCGGCAACAACCGACATGCGGTGGCCGGACTTGCCCTGGCGGGCAGCGTTCTTGAGGACAGCCTGCGACTTGGTCAACGGTGCGTTGTGCTCATCGCGGTGACGCGCGGAAGGGCGCGTCTGATCATTAAATTCAGACATGTGTGATTACCTCTCAGCGCCTGCGGAGTTAGCTGTCGGGTTCGGATGAGGTCATCCGGCCGCGCATCACGCTGCGGCTTCACCCCAAGGGTCCGGCATAAATGCCTGGTCCCGGAGACTCTGGGTCCCCCGTCTCTGCCTCGGAGTAAGTACGGACTCCGGGAAGTGGCAGAGCTCGGCGCATCCCGGATGTGGGCCAGTTGGGGCGACCCACCCTTTCGACGGTACAGGAGGAATTCGTAGAAGTCACATTTAGGTAACAGAGATCACGACGACGGTGAGTCGCCTTGCTGGGTTCGTAACTTCTGTTCGGTGGCGACGGCAGGGAATCGAAGGGTGAATTCCGTGCGCCCTGGACGGGACGCCACGTGCACGCTGCCGCCGTGAGCTTCCACGATGGATTCAACGATCGACAGACCCAGCCCCGACGTGCCCTCGGACCCCGATCTCGCAGCGTCGGCGCGGGCAAAACGGGAGAAGATCCGGCCCTGGAAATCCTCTGGAATGCCGGGCCCGTTGTCCGTTACGGTCACCACTGGGCTGCCGTCGGCGGAGAGCATCACGCTCGTGACCACCGTGGTGCCGGCATCGGTGTGTTTACGGGCGTTGGAGAGAAGATTGGCCAGGACCTGGTGCAGTTGCGTAACGTCGCCGCGGACCGTGACGGGTTCATCCGGGAGTTGGAGTTGCCAAATCTGGTCCGGTGCCATGATTTTCTCGTCGCTGACAGTTTCAATCACCAACTGGGTGAGGTCCACGTCCGTGATCTTAAGCGCCTGGCCTTCGTCCAGCCTGGCAAGCAGCAGCAGATCCTCCACCAGGGTGGTCATCCGTTCGGACTGGCTCCGGACGCGTGCCAGCGACTTTCGGCCGTCATCGGTGAAGTTCTCGGTCATGCTCAACAGTTCGGTGTAACCGCGGATGGCCGTAAGCGGCGTTCGAAGTTCGTGCGACGCGTCCGCGACGAACTGGCGCACCTTGGTTTCGCTTTCCTGGCGGGCTTCCAAAGCACTGGAGACGTTGTTCAGCATCTGGTTGAGGGCATGGCCAACGCTGCCGACTTCGGTTCCGGGATGGGCGGCCGACGGCGGGACCCGCACCGCAAGTGCCACCTCACCGGCGTCGAGAGGGAGGCGGGAAACTTTGGTGGCTACCTCGGAGAGCTGCTCCAATGGACGCATGGTCCGCCGGATGATTACCGTTCCCGCGAGGCCGATCACAGCCAGTCCGCCGAGCGACACCAGAACCATGGTCCACACCAGCGAGGCCTCGGCGCTTTGCTTGTCCGCGAGAGGCAGTCCCGTCACGATCACGTCGCCGGCAGTTTCGACGGCCACGAGCCGGTAATCCCCATAGGAGAGCGATCGGTCCACAGGCCGGTTGTCCCGGGGCAACGACAGCAGAATCTGTTTGTCGTCCGCCGTGAGTTCGGCCCGCTTGCCGGAGGCCTCAATAACGCCTGGATTGATCACGGTTGTTCCATCGATCCGTGCGTTCAGCGTTCCAGCGGCCTGGCCGCGCGCTTCCAGCGGGTCCGGCCTTCCGGAGGGGGAGGACGGAAAGTTCGACGGCGGCCTGCCGAAGCTGGTCGCGCGGCTTGACGCCTGCTCCAACTGCCGGTCGAGCTGCTTGTTGAACACCATGTCCATGGAGGCGTAGCTGACCACTCCCACGGCAGCGCAAATGGCGACCAGCAAGGCCATGGCGACCAGGACCAGTCGGGTACGCAGGTGCCACGCGGAGGGGCTGAGCCAACTGCGGTGTGACTTTTTGGCCACTCCTGAAAGGGTGCTCAACGCCTAGTCCGCAGGCTTGATGACATAGCCGGCGCCGCGGATGGTGTGGATCATCGGAGGGTGGTTTGCTTCGATCTTCTTGCGCAGGTAGGAAATGTAGAGCTCCACGATGTTGGCTTGTCCACCGAAGTCGTAGTCCCACACACGGTCCAGGATCTGTGCTTTGCTGACCACTCGTTTAGGGTTCTCCATGAGGTAGCGCAAAAGCTCAAACTGGGTGGCGGTAAGCGGAATGTCCTCGCCGGCCCGGGTGACTTCACGGGTGTCCACGTTCAGGGTAAGGTCACCCACCACCAGTTCGGCAGTGTCCATGGCGGCCACGCCGGAACGCTGGACCAGGCGGTGCAGTCGCAGGAGGACTTCCTCCATGCTGAAGGGTTTGGTGACATAGTCGTCGCCGCCGGCAGCCAGCCCGACGATGCGGTCCTGCACGGCGTCCTTGGCTGTGAGGAAAAGCGCGGGAACTTCCGGGGCAAACGCACGGATGCGGTTGAGGACTTCCACACCGTCGAATCCGGGAAGCATGACGTCCAGTACGAGGACATCGGGCCGGAATTCTTTGGAAAGCTTCACGGCCCCAGGGCCGTCGCCGGCAACAGCAACTGACCACCCGGCCATTCGAAGCCCCATGCTCATGAGCTCAGCGAGGCTGGGCTCGTCATCCACCACCAGGGCACGGATAGGGGAGCCGTCCGGGTGGGAGAGTTGGGGAAGGTTGTTGGTCATGGAGTGCGAGGAGGCCATGGGACAACTCTCCGATCTGCTGGTTAGCCCGCGCTTTGCCGGTCCTGTGAGAACGCTGTGAAGTCAACACTAGCGACGTGGAAGTGCGGTGACACGTGTCCGGCCCCGGCCGACGCTCTCTCACGTCCCGTTGGTTTCCGGCCGACGCTCTCTCACGTCCCGTTTGTTTCCGGCCGACGCTCTCTCACGTCCCGTTTGTTTCCGGCCGACGCTCTCTCACGTCCGAGAGTGAGGCGTTTTGCGGGGACACGGGGTCGAAAATGCGGGGATTTTCGTTTCCGCGATTGGACAACAGTTGTTTCAGATCGTGAGATTCCGCGGAGGCAGGGTTCGCGTGGAGGCAGATGCGCCAAATGCCCCCTGAAGCGAAGGAAATTCGGCAGGGCACCAAAAAAGGCAGTCGCGGCAGAATTGAGAGACGTTCATTTTAGGCCAGAACTGAATTGTGATTTGCGACACAATAGACCTCTGCGTCTCAAAATGTGGACGGTTCGGCGCTTTGTTACTTGCGTGTTGCCATTGTTACGTTGCACACTTCCAATGTGAACAAGAACTCAACAGCACCTGCAGCCGCAGCAACCTGGTCCAGCACACCCGCTGGCCATGATGACCGCTGTTGTCGAATGCAAGCCTAACTTTCCACCCCAAGAAGTTTCAGGCATTCGCCCCCTAGCCCAGCGTTGGGCGCCCCTCCCCAAACTCATTGCGGGGACAACCAGCATTCGAAGCCGCGATGACGGCTATTCACTTTTGAGGTAAGCACTCCATGTCAGTTGCATCTGGATACGTCCACATCTCCGTCCGTAACGCCAACAAGGCCGCGTCGAACGCGGGGCTCCGCCCCGGCTTTGGCAACCGCCCCGGCTACGCCCCCGCCCAGCAGGGCGCAGGCCAGCAGGCTCCCGGTTACGTTCCGCAGGGTTACAACCCCAACTCCTATGGCCAGTTGCGCGCCGTACCTACCGCCGAGCCGGCACCCATGACTGCGCCCACTCCGGTGATTGCCCAGTCCGACAGGCTCCGCCCCGTTGCCAACGACAATGTGGCCCGCGGCTTTGTGCTCTACATGGGCATTGACGAGGAAACAGCAGCGGCAGCCGGCACCTCCATTGCCAAGCTGGCCCAGGAAATCCGGGCCTATGCGCAGTCCCTCGTGACCGGCGCTGAGAGCTACGCTGCCGTCGCAGTCGCCCCAGCCGGGGCACCCGGGTCCGCACTCGACGTCGTGCGTTCCACGTTCGGGGACCCCACCGTCGCCGCACGCCAGCGCACCGAAGCTGCCCGTCCGACGCCCCAGCAGGAATCGCGCCCCTCCGGCGTGCTGATCGACCTCGCCCGCCGCGAAGTGCACCTCGACGGCGAGTCACTGAACCTGACATTCAAGGAATTCGAGCTCCTCAACTACCTCGTCGAGAACGGCACTCGCACCGTGGGTCGCGACGAACTCCTTGAGGGTCTGTGGCGCAACGCCGAAGAGGTGCCCAACGAGCGCACCATCGACGTCCACATCCGCCGCCTCCGCTCCAAGCTTGGCCGCCTCGCCAACACCGTCCGCACGGTCCGCGGCCAGGGCTACCGCTTCTACGAGCACCCCGAAGTTATTGTCTGGGCCGCTCCGGAATACTCGATCTAAGTAGCACCGCAGCCGAAAGGCGGCAACATCCCTCTGCGCCGGCGCTCGTTCCTCCCCACGGCCGCCCTCACCTCGCAAGCCCACGGACCGGCGTGCGTGGGGTCCTGACCCACTTTGATCTGCCAACAGCCCTTGAGCAACCGCACCAGGTTGACCACGGGCTGTTGATCTCCCAAAGAAGGTCAGGAAGGCCCGGGGGAGGGAGTCTGCAGCGGATAGGGTTGGTTCATGAGCGACCACCACATCAAGCGCCTCGTGATCATGCGGCATGCCAAGGCTGATTGGCCCATGGGTGTGCCTGATCATGAGCGTCCCCTCGAAGAGCGTGGGCATCGGGAAGCGCCGCTCGCGGGCAAATGGTTGCTCAAGCAGGGCGTGGTGCCGGATTTCATCCTGTGCTCGTCCGCGCTGAGGACCCGCCAGACCTGCACCTGGGTCTGCGATGAGCTGGGTGACAAAGCGCCGACCCCTAAACTCGAGGACGGCCTGTACGCCGCCTCCGCGAACCGCATGTTGACGGTCATCAATCATGTTCCTGACACGGTGACCACGCTGATGGTCATCTCACACATGCCCGGCGTCCAGGATCTGGCCATGCACTTGGCTTCGCGTGATTCGGACCACGACGCGTACATGGATGCCGCTACCCGATACCCAACGAGTGCGTTGACGGTACTGGAGACGGAGAAGTCCTGGGCTGAGCTGGACGGGCAGGACGCGCGGCTGACGCACTTCACTGTGCCCCGCGCATAATCTGCTATTGCGAGTTACTTGGGTCTCCGTGGGCTAACTGCGGCATGCACATGCAACGAATCTCGAAAACGGGCAGGCCCGCCGCTTCGTCTCCGTGCCCTGTTGCGATCAGATACTCGCCGTCGAACATGTATACCGGCAATTGCGGTGCCATGTATTCGTTGTAACGGCTGGGGTACACCCATTGCCCGCGGATATCGAACGCCGGCAGTGCGTAGGGATCGCGCCGGTTGTGGGCACTCGGATACAGTCCGTCGTCGATCATGATGTAACTCACCAGGCCATAGGTGTGATGGTGGTTCATGTCCGTTGGAAAGAGGATTGCTTCCACAGTTGGGCCCCTTCAAAAAGTTTTGACGATCGCGCTCCGGACGGCGCGGAAGGCTGGGTAAGGTTAGCCTAAGCTAACAGAGAGCCAAGCGTCGAATGTTCCCCTGTGTGACGTTGATCGCACCCGCTTAGCCTTAGGGCAGGGGCAACCCACCCGAAACCTCGCGCAGTATGTGAACGGCCTGGCGAATGGTGGGGCTGGCGGTCATCGTTTTCCTGTACACAACCCCAACTGAACGTTGCTGGACGGGATTCATGACGGGGATGGCAACGACTCCCGGTGGGAGCAGTGGCCTTCCCAGGCGTGGTACCAGCGCCACGGCTACCCCTTGCTCCACCATGGCGATGTGCGTGGAAAAGTCCGGATCGTAAACGCGGATGTCGGGAACCCGCCCCAGCCCGGCGAAGATCTGCAGCAGGGCCTCGTTGCAGATAGCCCCCGCCGGGGTGCTGATCCAGGTCTCGTTCAGCAAGTCTTCACGCTCGACGGCGGTGCGGGACGCGAGAGGGTGGGTGCTGTTAACAAGGACATCGGCTTGGTCAACGCAGAGATCCTCGTGGACCAGGTTCTCCGGGATCACCAGGGGTACGGAGTTCCAGTTGTGGACCACTGCCAGTTCCGCCTCGCCGGATGCCACCCGCTGCACGGCTTCGCGCGGGTCTTCAGCCAGCACCGTAATCTTCACGGCGGGGTGGGTGGCCGCCATGCGCCCGAGCATGGGTCCCACCAACCCCCGGCATGCGGTGGAGAAGGCCACCAATCTCAGCAGGCCCGACGGCTTGGCGGGATCAGCGAGCAGCGTTGCCTGAAGCTCCTCGAGTTCACCCATGATCCGGCGGCCATAGCCGGCCAATGCCAGCCCACGCTCGGTGAGGAGCACGCCGCGGCCATTGCGCTCCAGGACCACAACACCGGTCTGTTTTTCCAGTTTTTTGATCTGCTGTGACACCGCGGAGGGGCTGAACCCCATGACGTCGGATGCTGCCACTACCGAGCCATGCTGTTCCACGGCTACAAGCGCCCTCAGGGCTGAGATATCGATCATGAAGCAAATCTACGCGGTTAGGTACAGAATTCAACGCTGGTGCTTCACGCTAAAGAGAGACAGAGTGTACTTGTGAACCTTCGCCACTCTGCCCTTGCCGTCTTGGTCGCCGTCTTATGGGGTATCAACTTCGTCGCCATTGACCTCGGCCTGCACACGAACGCCAGGGAAGTCCCTCCGCTGCTCTTCGTGGCGATGCGCTTCCTTCTCGTCGTTTTTCCGTTCATCCTGTTCATCCGAAAGCCGGACGTGGGCTGGAAGGCGATAGTCGGCGTCGGACTCTTCATGAGTGCCGGTCAATTCGGCCTCTTGTACCTGGGCATGGCACTCGGGATGCCGGCGGGCTTGGCCTCGCTGGTCCTCCAAGCGCAGGTCCTGTTGACCATCCTGCTGGCATCGAAGTTCCTGGGGGAGAAGCCCAGCCGGCGTCAGATGGCCGGAGTGGTGCTGGGCATCGCAGGCCTGGGCGTGGTGGCACTGGGGCGCAGCGCTGTGGCGCCGGTCCTTCCCCTCATGATCGTTTTGGCCGCGGCGTTGTCCTGGGCTGTTGGCAACGTGGTGGCCCGGCACTCCAAAGCCGCTTCCGGGTTGGGACTGGTGGTGTGGTCCGGCGCGGTGGTCCCTGTTCCGTTGGCGGGGTTGTCGTTGGTAGTCGACGGGCCTGGCACCGTGTGGGCAACGCTCACGGACCTGCAACCGGCGACCATCCTCAGTGCGATTTACACGGCGGTGTTTGCTTCCCTGATCGGGTATGGCATCTGGAACCGGTTGTTGTCGCTGTACCCGAGTTCCGACGTCGTGCCCTTTACGCTGTTGGTCCCGGTGGTGGGGATGACGGCGGCGTGGCTGGTCTTGAATGAAATTCCCACCCTTACCGAAATCATGGGTGGGCTGATCCTGCTGCTGGGCGTGGCCACGGCAGTGCTCGGGAATGGACGAAAAATCCGGCCCGAAGTGACCATTGCGGGGCCCGCTCTGCGGCTATAAATCCCGCGGAGTCATGCAGAGCGGGCCTCGCAACGGCGGAATCAGCGCAGCGTGAAGATCGTCCGGTGCCAGTCCTTCTTGATGACGCCGTCCAGCTCCACCATCACGTGCTTCACCTGGGTGTATTCCTCGAAGGAGTACGCAGACATGTCCTTTCCGAATCCGGACTGCTTGAAACCGCCATGGGGCATCTCGGAAATGATCGGGATGTGGTCGTTGACCCAGACGCAGCCTGCCTTGATCTCGCGGGTGGCGCGCATGGCTCGTTGGAGGTTGTTGGTCCAGGCTGACGCTGCGAGTCCGTAGACGGTGTCGTTGGCGAGATGGATCGCTTCGTCATCGGTGTCGAAGGGAAGAACCACCAGGACCGGGCCGAAGACCTCGTCCTTGACAATCTCCGAGTCAGGCGCCGCATCCACCACCAACGTGGGGCGGTAAAAGGCGCCGTCGGCAAGGCCCTTGCCCGTGGGAGCGTAGCCCCCGGCCACCACTTTGCTGTAGCCCCGGGCCCGCTCCACTATCCCCGCCACGTGGTCCCGTTGCTTGAAGGAGACCAGCGGGCCAAGGTCCGCGTCGGGATCCCCGGGTGCACCAAGAACGATCCCCTCGAAGTGCTCGGCGACCTTTGCCACGAACTCGTCATAAACACTGCGGTGCACAATGGCGCGGGTTGCTGCGGTGCAGTCCTGACCCGTGTTGATGAGGGAGCCGGCCACAGCGCCATGCACTGCGGCGTCCAAGGTGGCGTCGTCGAACACCACAAAAGGTGCTTTTCCGCCCAGTTCAAGGTGCACTCGCTTGGCGTTGACGGCAGCAGCTTCCAGGACCGTGCGGCCAATGCCGGTGGAGCCTGTAAAGGACACCATGTCCACGTCCGGGTGCTGCATGAGGGCGGCCCCTACAGAGGCTCCGTCACCCACCACCACGTTCACCACGCCGTCGGGCAGTCCGGCATCCGTGAGCGCCTGCGCGAACATGAGGGATGTCAGTGGTGTGATCTCGGCAGGCTTGAGGACAATGGTGTTGCCTGCGGCGATCGCGGGCAGTATCTTCCACGCCGCCATCTGCAGAGGGTAGTTCCACGGCGCAATGGACCCCACCACGCCAATCGCCTCGCGGCGGATGGAGGAGGTGTGCTGTGGCGAGTACTCAGCTGTGGCTTTGCCTTCGAGATGGCGTGAGGCTCCTGCGAAGAAGTCGATGTTGTCGATGGTGCCGGGGACGTCGAATTCGCGGGTCAACCGCAATGGTTTGCCCGTCTGTGAACTCTCCACCCGGGAGAACTCCGCGGCCCGTTCCTCCATGATCCGGGCGAACTTTTGCAAAATCCCGGCTCGTTCTCCTGCGGTAGTCCGGGACCACGCCGGGAAGGCTGAACGGGCTGCAGCCACCGCAGCCTCGAGGTCCGCCACCGAGGCGAGGCTGACGGTTTCCACCACCTCCGAAGTCGCCGGGTTGATGACGTCCAGGGTGTTTCCCGAGGTGCCGGACAGGAGTTTTCCGTTAATGAACTGATGCATGGGGTGCCGTGCTTTCCCTGCCGGGCGTCGGTGTCCGGGCAGTGATGAAGGAACGACGCCGGGTGGCGGCGTGCGTGCGGTGAAGGTGGGTTGGGTGCGTGGCAGGCTGTCAGGCCTGCGGCGCCTGCGCGCTTTCGCGTTCGGCGCTGTCCAGGATGGCTGCGAGACCGGCTTGGAAAGCTTTCAGTGAGTCGAGGGTTTGCAGTGCAGCGTGGTGCTTTTCAAGGAGCGGGTGCCCGGTAATTCGGGTGAAGACCCTGGGGTTGAGCCAGGGATCGTGGCCCTCGGAGTCCGGGAGCCGCTGGATTTCCACCGCAATGCCGGCGCCGAGCGCAAGGGTGTAGCTTTCCAAGGCGGCGTAGTAGTGCACCACGCGGTCCTCTTCGAGCCCGGCGTCGGTGAGGCATTGGAGGACGAACTCGATTGCCGTCAATTCACCGGGGCCGTAAGTGTCCGTGGCGAAGGACTCGCTGCCCAGGGAGGGGTGCTGCATGAAGACCCGGAGGAGTTCATCGAGGTACGTCTCCAGCCGGGTGCGCCAGTCCTGGTCGCGTGCCGAGGCCAGCGTTCGATCCACGGACATCATGAACAACTTGTCCAGCGCTGCCCTGACGATTGCGTCCCGGTTCCGGAAGTGGCGGTAGACGGCGGTGGCGTCTACTTCAAGTTCCTGCCCCAGTCGTCGGACGGTCAGCCGCTCACTGGGTTCCTGGCTGGAAATCCGGAGGACGGCGTCAATGATGGTAGCTGGGTCCAAGCGCGTGCGGCGGTCCGTTGACTGTGCTGGCTGCACCATCTGTTGTCCGCCTTCCATGCGATCCCCGGTTGATTATCAACCTACATGATCCATGGCCACCTCCTTTCGAGGACAAGTCAAAGTCTTTGTCAGCACTGATGTCAACACTGTTGACATTAATGTGATCCGGCTCATAGTCTGTCTCGCAGAGTTGAATTTCCCACGAAAGGACTCGATCGTGCACGCAGAGATTTTGTTGGAGAACGGATGGGTTTACACCGGCAATGACGCCGGACCCGTCCAAGCCAGCGTGGCAATAGGCGAGGGCAGGGTGATCGCCGTCGGCGGTGCTGAAGACCTCGAGGCAACGGCGACGCCGGACACTCGCCGTGTGGACCTGGAAGGGCAACTGGTGGTTCCCGGATTCCAGGACGCCCACATCCACCCCATCTTCGCAGGGATAGAGCTGCTCCAGTGCGACCTGACGGAGGTGGCCAGCGCAGAAGAAGCTGTAGAAACAGTGGCCCGCTACGCCGCGGACAACCCGGACCAACCGTGGATCGTGGGCGCAGGATGGTCCATGGACCTGTTCCACGGGGGCACCCCTGGCCGGGAGTTGCTTGATGCCGTGGTCCCGGACCGGCCCGTGTACCTCGTCAACAGGGACCACCACGGAGCTTGGGCCAACACTGCGGCGTTCAAAGCCGCCGGGATCACCAAGGACACACCTGATCCGGACGGTGGTCGGCTGGAACGCGAAGAGGACGGCACACCGGCAGGCACCGTCCACGAAGGTGCCATGGACCTCTTCAACGCGGTAAAGCCGGCAGTGCCTTACGAGTTGGCGTACCAAGGGTTGCTCGCATCCCAGAAATTGCTGCTCGCCCAAGGCATCACTGCCTGGCAGGACGCCTGGGTCCCCATCCCGGAGGGCGGACATGCCGATCACCTGGAGGTCTACCAGGACGCAGCGAAGGCAGCGGACCTCAAAGTCAGGGTCACGGCATGCCAGTGGTGGGACAGGACCGCCGGTATGTCCCAGCTGGAAGCAATCGTGGAACGCCGGAACACGGTGGCCGCAGCATTCGACCCCCTGCAGCTCAACGCCAACACGGTCAAAGTCATGGTGGACGGCGTGGCCGAGAACTACACGGCCGCCATGCACCACGTCTACCTGGACCACCACGGCCACCACACGGACAACCGCGGGATCGAGTTCTTCGAGCCAGAGCAGTTGAAGGAGTTTGTCACCGCCATAGATGCCGAGGGTATGCAGGTTCACTTCCATGCCCTTGGCGACCGCGCTGTCACGGATGCCCTGGACGCGCTGGAGGCAGCCCGGAACAGCAACGGCGCCAACGATCACCGGCACCACCTCGCCCACTTGCAGGTGGTCCGCGGCCAGGACATTCCCCGTTTCCCTGAGCTCAATGCGGCCGCCAACGTACAGGCACTGTGGGCCTGCCACGAGGAACAGATGGACACCCTGACGCTCCCGTTCCTTGAACCGGGCGCCGAGGACAGGCACTATCCCTTCGGTGAGCTGGCTTCTGCGGGCGCCCGATTGGTGGCGGGCAGCGATTGGCCGGTCTCCACTGCCGACCCCATTGCGGCCATCCATGTGGCAGTGAACCGCACAGCCCCGGGAGAAAACCTCCCCCCGCTCGGCCCGGCATCACAAAAGCTCAGCCTCAAACAGATCGTGGACGCCTACACCCACGGCACTGCTTGGATCAACCACCTGGACGCCGCAACGGGGACTGTGGAACCGGGGAAACTCGCCGACCTCGCGGTCCTGGACGTCAATCTTTTCGAGCTTCCTGTGGAGGAACTGCACCGGGGAGTGGTGACGCAGACGTGGATTGGGGGCGAGTGCGTCTATGACCGGGCGGCAGCCCAAAGCCCGGTCGCGGAGACAGCCCGCGGCCAGCAGCCGGCGGTGATGCAGTGAGGCCGCCAACAGCGGGTGGCACCATGCGCCGCAAACAGCGGACGACGCCGTCGCGAATCACCGCGGTGACCGTCACCGGCGTCGTGCTCGGCCTGTTCCTGGGCGGCTGCGGCGCGCAGCCCGCCAGCGTGACCGGCTCCGCGGGCGGTGCCAAGTACACCCTGGCCGACTCCACAGAAGCGCCCACCAAGGAGATCGACAACTTCAGCTGGGCCATGTACGCGGAGCCGTTCTCCCTGGACTACGCCTACGCCTTCGACTACCCGGACAATACCGTCCTTTCCAACGTGTGCGAATCGCTCTTCCGATGGAACGCTGACCTCTCGACCTCGCCCGGCCTGGCCACGGGAGTGGAGAATCCTGATCCCCTGACGTGGATTTACACCATCCGCCAAGGGGTGAAGTTCCACGACGGCACCGAGATGACGGCGGATGACGTCGTCGCTTCCCTGAGCCGCCACCTCGACCCGGAGGTGGGCTCGTTCTGGGCGTCGTCCTACCAAAACGTGGAGTCCATCGAGAAGACCGGCGACTACGAAGTCACGGTCACCACCACACGTCCGGACTACGTGTTCAGCTCTTCCCTGGTGGGCGCCCCGGGTGTGGTGGAGTCCGCAGCAACCCTTGAGGAAGCAGGCAAGGACTACGGCAACTCAAAAGCGGGAGTGAACTGCACGGGACCGTTCCAGTTCGATCAGTGGGAAGCGGGGGAGAGCATCACCCTCAAACGCTTCGACGACTACTGGGATCCGGACCTGAAACCCAAATCGAAGCAGGTCACGTTCACTATGCTCCCGGACGCCACCTCCCGCATCAACGCCTTCCAAACGGGCGAAATCGACGGCGGCTTCGCGATCCCGTCCAATGCGATCGACATCCTCAAAGCCAACAAGGACGCCGGGTCCCTGTACTTCGGTAATGACACCTCCGTACAGAGCATGGTCTTCACCAACCTGGCCGGGACCTTCCAGGACGTCCGGGTGCGCAAGGCACTCATGATGGCCATCAACCGGGACGCACTGATCAAGGCCGCGGAGCAGGGCTACGCCAAGAACACGGATGCACTGACCACCAGGAGCGTGTGGAAGGACGTCCCGGCTGCCACAGCTGATGAGGCCTTTGATGGGCTCCTCTCCACGCCCTATGACCTGGAAGAGGCAAAGAAGCTGGTGAAGGAAGCCGGGGCCGAAGGCAGCAAGTTCGTCTTTGCCACCGCCTCCCTGAATGCCGCGTTCGACATCACTGCACGGGCCATCGCGTCCGCAGCCAAGGAGATCGGCTTGGAACCGGAAATCCAGACCATGTCCAACGACAAATACACCACCTTGTTCTCGGACCCGGAGGCCCGCAAGAATGTGGACCTGCTGGTGACGTCCTGGTACCTCTCCAGCACCGAGCCCTTGGAAATGTACAGCGTGCTGCGGACCGGCGACTTCAGCAATTACGGCGGCTGGAGCAACGCGGAATTCGATGACCTGGTGAACTCCGCCTACAGCGTGCAGGACCCGGAGGCCCGCGGCAAACTCACCGGCCAGGCCGCAAAGCTGGCCAGCGAGGAAGTGGTCTGGGGACCGCTCTACGAAACCGTCACCTCCATGTGGCTCGGCAAACGCATCACCGGTGCGGACCCGTCCATCAATTACATGTACTACCCGTGGGCAGCCCAGATAGGAGGTCGCTGATATGACCGCTACAGAACAAGTCCAGGCTGCCAACACGCCGGGCGCTCCCAGCCACAAGCGGGACAAACGCAGGGCGGTCCGCCCGGCGGTCTACATCGTGAAGAAGCTGCTTGCCCTGGTGCTGACGTTGTTCGTTGCCTCCGTGGCCGTGTTCTTCTCCCGTTTCCTGGTCCCCGGAGACCCTGCCCGCTTCCTGCTCCGGGGACGCAGCCCCAAACCCGAGGCACTGGAAGAGATCACCCGGCAGTTCGGCTTGGATAAGCCGGCCTGGGAACAGTACCTGAACTGGCTCGGCGGCATCCTGCACGGGGACTGGGGCCGCTCACTGACCTACCGCCAGGACGTCTCCGACGTCTTGCTCGGCCGGCTGCCCACCACCCTGCAACTCGTCGCCTTGGCCGCGGTGTTCATTACTGTCCTCGGCTTGTTTGCCGGGATCGTCGCCAGCCTTAACAAGGGTTTCAGCGACCGCTTCATCCTCATCACGCTCACTGCGGCCGGGGCTGTTCCTCCGTTCGTTGCGGCCATTGCCCTGGTAGCGCTCTTCTCCGTGGGGCTGGGCTGGTTCCCCTCCTTTGGAAGCGGCGACGGCGGATGGGACCGGATCTGGCATCTCACCCTCCCGGCGCTCGCGTTGGGCATCACCTACATCGCAATGGTTGCCAGGGTGACGCGGTCCTCCATGAACGAGCAATTGCTCCGCGAACACGTGGAGGTGGCCACCAGCCGTGGACTCACCCGTGGGTCCGTGGTGGCACGCCATGTGCTGCGCAACGCCTTGGGGCCCATCCTGACCGTGAGCGGCGTGCTCGTGGCCGGACTCCTGGTCTCCAGCGCCATCATCGAGCGGACCTTCGGACTCTCCGGCATCGGGCAACTCCTGGTGCAGTCCATCGACAGGCTCGACTTCGGTGTTGTCCAAGCGATCGTCATGGTGGTGGTTGCAGCGTTCGTCCTGGTCAACACCGTGGTGGATCTCGTCCAACCCCTCATTGATCCGCGGATCGCGGCCGGAACGGAGTCCCGATGACGTTAGCCATCCAGCTGCCACAGGCGGGGCTTCGCCGTTACGGCAGCCTCTTGTCACCCATGGCGTGGGGCGCGCTTGCCGTTGCCGCCGCCGTCGTACTTCTTTCCCTGTTCGCCCCGGTCCTGGCGCCGTACGACCCGGACTATGTAGACCTCAACAACGTTTTGGCCGGTCCCAGCGGGCAGCATCTGCTGGGTACGGATGCCTTGGGCCGCGATCTCCTCAGCCGGCTCATGCACGGTGGTCGGACGTCGCTGCTGGGGCCCACCATCGTGGTGATCGGATCCACTGTCCTCGGATTGCTGCTTGGCCTGGTGGCTGGCTGGTCGGAGGGCTGGCTGGGCAAGGCTTTGGGCCGCCTTTTCGATCTCCTCTTTGCTTTTCCCGCGCTGCTCATGGCCATGCTTGCCATCGCCCTGTTCGGTAAGGGGCTCTTGGCGCCCATCCTGGCCATGACCATTGCGTACGTTCCGTACGTGGCCCGGCTCGCGCAGTCATTGGTGGTGGCCGAACGCAGCAGGCCGTACGTCCAGGCGTACAGGGTGCTCGGTTTCCGGACACCCTGGGTGGTGCTGGGACGGGTTCTCCCCAACCTCATTCCCACTGTTGGCGCTCAATCGACCCTGAATTTCGGCTATGTGCTGGCAGACCTCGCGGCGCTCTCCTTTATCGGGCTTGGGGTCCAACCGCCCACCAGCGACTGGGGCGCCATGATCGAGGAATCCCGCGGCGCCCTGCTGGGCGGCTATCTCCTGCCTGCCTTCTGGCCCGCTGTGGTGGTGGTCCTGGTGGTGGTGGCCGTCAACGTCATCGGCGAGGAAATCTCAGACCGCATCGGAGGAAAACTTTCATGAGCCAGCTCTTGCAGATTGAAAACTTTACGCTTGGGTTTCCGGGCAGGCCGCCGCTGCTGGACAGCGTTTCCCTGCACGTGAACGACGGCGAAGCGGTCGCCTTGGTGGGGGAGTCCGGCTCAGGCAAGTCCCTGACCACCCGTGCCGCGCTGGGGTTGTTTCCCGGTGGTGCACAGTCCTCCGGCGTCGTGTCCGTGAAGGGCCTCGACACCCTGACGGCCAGCAAGCAGCGGCTCATGGAGCTGCGCCGCGGACATGCGTCGATGATCTTCCAGGACCCCCGGGCAGGCATCAACCCGGTCCGGACCGTGGGGGACTTCCTCACTGAAACACTCGTGCGGTTTGACGGCCTGAGCCGCGCCGAGGCCATAGAACGCGCAGTGAAACAACTGGAGCAAGTGGGGCTTCGGCGGGCCAAGGAACTCATGGACCAGCACCCGCACCAACTTTCCGGCGGCATGCTCCAGCGCGTCATGATTGCTGCGGCCCTCCTGAACTCGCCGGACCTGTTGCTGTGCGACGAGCCCACCACCGCCCTGGATGTCACCACCCAGGCCGGGATTGTGCGGCTCCTGCGCGAAGAACAACAGTCCCGCGGGATGGGCATGCTGTTCATCACGCATGATCTCAACCTGGCTGCGGGCCTGTGTGAGCGCGTCTATGTTCTCCGTCGCGGGGAAGTGGTGGAACACGGACCAACCCAGGCTGTTTTCCTGACGCCCCAGCAGGACTACACACGGCAGTTGGTGGAGGCGACTCCTGTCATAGAGGTGGGGTCTGGCTCCGCCTTGGCTGCGCCTCCCGGGCATGAGCCGGCAGGGTCTCCTTTGCTGGAGGTCACCGGGTTGTCCAAGAGCTACCACCTGCCCGGCGGAGAAGTCATCAGCGCCTTGGAAAACGCCCATTTCAGCTTGCCTGAGGGCGGGTCCTTGGGCATCGTGGGCGAGTCCGGTTCCGGGAAGTCCACGCTCGCCAGGCTGGTGCTGGGGCTTGAAACCGCCACAGCAGGCGAACTCACCCTTCGCGGAGTCATCAGGCCACACCGGCCCCTGAAGGCATCCGAAAGGAAAGTGTTGGCCAAGGAAGTACAGATTGTTTTCCAGGATCCGTACCTGTCCTTGGATCCCCGGATCGCTGTTGGCAATGCTGTTGCCGATGTTTTCCGGCTGCACCAAAAGCAGGGACGCAAGGAAGCCAAGGACAGTGCACGCGACCTCCTGGCAAGGGTGGGGATCGGGTCCGAACGGTTCGACGCCAAGCCCCGGGCCCTCTCTGGCGGACAGCGTCAACGTGTCGCCTTGGCCAAGGCCCTTGCCGCACGACCCCGCCTGTTGGTACTGGACGAGGCCACCAGTGCGTTGGACGTCTCCGTCCAGGCCCAGGTGCTCGAACTCGTGGAGGAACTGCGTGACCAGCTTGGACTGACCATCCTGTTCGTCACCCACGACCTGGCCGTGGTGTCACGCCTCTGTTCTGAGCTCATCGTGATGCATCAGGGACGGATCGTGGAGCAGGGGCTCACGGCACGAATCCTTGAGGACCCTGGAGATGAGTACACGCGGAACCTCATCGCCTCCCGTCCCCGGCCCTTGTGGGACGTCCAACCGGTCATTGCCTGACCGGCTAAGAACATCACCATTGAAACAGGAGAACCTCCCGTGAAGACCACCGTTTTCGAACGGAATGTCCCGCAGACCGCCGTCGTATCCCACGCGCTGGAAGGTGCCGCCCATCGGCCCTTCTGGATCGACGACCTGAAGGACTCAGCTACTCATTACCCACAGCTCGACGGCGATGCTGCCGCCGACCTCGTGATCATCGGCGGCGGATACACCGGCCTGTGGACAGCACTTCGCGCCAAGGAACGTGACCCTGGCCGGACGGTGATCCTGCTGGAAGCAGAACACGTTGCCTGGGCGGCGTCCGGCCGTAATGGCGGCTTCTGCGAGGCGAGCCTCACCCACGGCCACGAGAACGGCAAGAACCGTTGGCCCGGCGAGTTGGAGATCCTGGACCGTCTGGGCATGGAGAACCTGGACCGCATGCAGGAAGCCGTGGAGAAATACGGGATGGACTGCGACTGGGAGCGGACCGGTGAGCTCAACGTTGCCGTCGAACCCCATCAGGTGGCGTGGCTCCAGGGGGACGACAGCCCCGGCAGTGTCTTCCTGGACCAGGAGGCCATCCGGGCAGAGGTCAATTCCCCTACGTACTTGGCGGGACGTTGGCACAAGGACTCCGTGGCGATGGTCCACCCGTACAAACTCGGCCTTGAACTGGCGAGGGTGGCAGCGGAGTTGGGCGTGGTGATCCACGAAGGAACGCGTGTGCGTGAACTCAAGGACCATGATTCCGGCGTCACCGTGGTCACGGAAAGAGGCAACGTAGAGGCCGGGTACGTGGTCCTTGGCACCAACGTGTTTCCGTCCCTGCTCAAGCGGAACCAGCTCATGACTGTTCCGGTGTACGACTATGCGCTCATGACCGAACCCCTGACGGCAGAACAGCTGGAGTCCATCGGGTGGAGCAAACGCCAGGGAATTGGCGATGTTGCCAACCAGTTCCACTACTACCGCATCACCAAGGACCACAGGATTCTTTTTGGCGGGTACGATGCTCTCTACTTCTGGGGCCGTCGCGTGGACCAGCGGCACGAATACCAGCCGGAGACCTGGGAGAGGATCGCCTCCCACTTCTTCACGACGTTCCCGCAGTTGGAGGGACTGAAGTTCACGCACAAGTGGGCCGGTCCCATCGACTCGAGCACGCAGTTCTGCGCGTTCTTCGGTACAGCGCGGAAAGGGCGCGTTGCGTACGCGGCTGGTTTCACGGGGCTGGGAGTGGGGGCCACAGCCTTCGCGGCGGACGTCCTCCTGGACCTGCTGGCCGGCCTCGACACCGAGCGCACCCGGGTGGAGATGGTTAGGAAACGGCCGCTTCCCTTCCCTCCCGAGCCGCTGGCCTCCCTGGGCATCAACCTGACCCGCTGGTCCATGGACAGGGCCGACCACAATCAAGGGAAACGGAACCTCATCCTCAAAGCGCTCGACGCCGTCGGGCTGGGTTTCGACTCCTGACCCTCCCAACTAAGTAACAGCACATGTCGTAATGAGTGCCCATTGCGACATGTGCTGTTACCTACTTGGGGACGTTAGCGCTTGGGGGCCGGCTTGCGTTGGGCGGACGCGCTCGACGCCGGTCGCTTGGCAGGCGTCGTTGGCGTCCGGGGTGTGGGGCGCTTCACGGCCGGGGTCTTCGTTGCGCCGGAAGTACGCGGTGCTGATTGAACCGGTCGCTTGGCCGGTGTCCCTGCGCGCGTCGCGGGTTTGCGCGGCGCGGGGGTGCGCTTTGCCGCCGTCGAAGGCCTTTCGGCAGAGGCAGCGGCACGCGAACCAAACGACGGCACCACCGCGCCGAGGAACAGCACAGCCAGTGTCCCGACCCCGGCCGCGGCAGCCAGGTAGAAGTAGATGTCGGAGTCCTGGGTGCTCCCGGCACTGCCCAAGGCGTTGGCATCCTGGTTGAAGGCGATACCCCACATCCTCAGGAACGCGATGCCGCAACCAATGAACAGGCTGGTGCCCGCCGCGCCAAGGAGGACCACGAAGTAGCGGCGGCGGTTGAAAACCTGGACGAGGGACGCCAAATAGCAGACCAGCACGGCGCCCAGGAACAGGTACAGCACCAGCTCTTCCAAGACCACGGCCGCCAGTACCAAGAGCCCGAGCGACACAAAGGCTGCCACTACCGCAAGCTTTCCACTGTTCCCCATGTGACGCATGAGGTTAATCATCGCCGACCAAGTGGCCACGCCACGCCGTCGTACATTGCAGTTGAATACCGTTCCGAGGCCCGCTCGGACAGCGCTACTTGATGACGTACCCGTGCATGATGGTCATCACGGCGTCGACGCTCTGCTCGCGGGTCCGCTCCGGGTTGTACGTCTGACGGTCCAGTCCCACCACGAAGATCGCTCCGAAGATCGCTGCCTCCAGTGAACCGCGGGCAATGGACTCGTTGACCTTGTACCCGGACGCAACGCTTTCCACGGCCGAACCAATCACGGCCAGGAGCTCAGCCCGGAGTTCGGCGAATACGGCGCTCCACTCGCCGGGCGTGCGCCAGTTTTCACTGACCCACAGGCGGGCGAAGGAGGGGTAGTCGTCCATGAATTCCATGGCCTGGCCCACCATGTTGTTCATGGATTCCAAGGGGTCGCTGGCCTGGCCGCGAACGTCCTGGAGCCGGACCAGCATGATGTCCACACCGTGCCGAAGCAGCTGGGCAATCAGGTCCGACTTACTGCCGAAGTTGTAATAGACGGTCCCCTTGGAGACACCGGCCGCGGCCGCGATCTCGTCCACTGTGACCCCCGCGGCGCCGCGCTCGCCGATCAATTCCATGGAGGCCTCGAACAGGCGCTGCTTGGTGGCGTTGGTGCGGCCGGGGCGGAGTTTCTTCTCTGCAGGACCGGTGGGGACGGGCTCGGTGGTGCTCATACTGCGATCTCCGGCTTCAGCGTCTTGAGGGTCCACACCTTGTGCTTGCGGACGGCGAGCGTGGACAACGCCATTCCCAGCAAAGTGTATCCAAGCAGGCCCAGGACAGTGGGCCAGATCATGCTGAGCTCACCTCCGTAGATCAAGTGCCGCATGCCGGTCACCACGTAGCCCATGGGCAGGACCTCGTGCACCACGTGCAGCGGCATGGGGGTGGTTTGCCACGGGAACGTTCCTCCCGAGGACACCAGCTGCAGGACCAACAGGATCAGCACCACGAACTTGCCGGGTGTCCCCATCAGCGCCACGATGCCCTGGATGATCGCGCTGAAGGCCATCACTGCGGCCAGCATGAACAGCCACATGCCGATGGGGTGTGCGGGGTTCAAGCCCAGGCCAAGGTTCACCACGAGAGTGAGGATGGTGGCCTGCAGCACCGAGACCACGAAGAACGGCAGCCAGCCTCCGACGGCGATTTTCCAGGCAGGGGCGTTCGACGCCAGGGCCCGCTGGGTGATGGGCCGCATGGCCTGGACCAACATAAACACGCCGATCCACAGTGCCAGGGTCAGGAAGAAGGGTGCCAGTCCGGCGCCGTAAGAGCCTGCCTTCGCCTGCGAGACGTTGTCCACCGCCACGGGATCAGCAATCACCTTGGACACGCTGCTCTTCTGCTCATCGTTCGGGTTGGGGATGTCTCCCGCCCCCTTGGCGAGCTCGGTGGCAAGGGTGTGTGAACCATCGGCTGCGGTCACTGCGCCGCTGGCTAGCTGGCCTGCGCCGTCGTCCAGTTGGCGGGCACCGTCGTCGAGCTTGGCCGCGCCGTCCAAAGCGGTCTGCTGTCCGGCGGCCAGTGTGGCTGCGCCGGTGTTCAGCTGTCCGGCACCTGCGGCGGCTTTCGAAATCGCGTCGGTGAGTGTTGGCGTGGCGCCGGCGAGTTTGGCAGCTCCGGCGCTCACGGCAGCAGAGCCGTCCGAGAGTTGCTGGATCTTGGCGGCGTCGCCGGAAATCTTGGCCTTCGCGTCCGTCACGGGGCTCGATGCCGCGGCGGCGTCGAAGTCCGCCAGAACCTTGGCGGCCTGCTCCTGCGTCAGCACACCGGCCGCGACCAGCCGCGCGTTGGACTCGACCACCCGGTTCCGAAGGCCTTTGTCTGCCGCTTCAAGCTGCCCGACGACGTCCTGGACTTTGGCGTTCAGCTCGGCGTTTCCGGCGGCTACTTGGGCGGCGCCGTCGGCGAGTTTCCTGGAGTCCGCAGGCAGCGTCGCCGTCTTGTTCTTCAGCTCCGTGAGGCCTGAGCTCAGCTGGCTGGCCCCGGTGTTGAGCTGGACAGCACCGTCCCGCAGTTTGGTTTGACCGGCCACGAGTTGGTCGGCGCCGGCCACCAGTTCGGTGGTGCCGCCATGGAGGGTTGTGGCGCCGTCGCTCAGCTTCGTCACGCCCGTGGCCAGTTCCGAGGCTCCGTCCGCGGCTTTGACGATGGAGGCATGGATGGTTCCGAAGCCTGTGAGGAGCTGGTTTGCCGTTTCCTCACCCACCTCCTTGGCCACTGTGGAGTGAACCGCCGTGGTGAGCTTGTCCACGATGGTGCTCAAAAGGTAGTTGTTGGCGTCGTTGGTGGTGACGTGCAGCATGGCCTGGTTGGCGGCGTCGAAGCTGCCGGGCGAGACCAGGTTGGCGGAGAAGTCCTTGGGGATGCGCAGCGCGAAGGCGTACTCACCCGTACGGACACCGGCGTCTGCATCCTCGGCGCTGGAGACCGGCTTCCAGTTAAAGACGTGTCCCTCCACCAAGCTGTCGGCCACTTTCCGGCCGGCCTGCAGTTCGGTGCCGTCCGACGACGTTGCTCCCGTGTCCTCCACTACCAGCGCGGCGTCGATCTGGTTCAGGTTGCCGTACGGATCCCAGTTCGCATAGAGGTACACGGCGCCGTACAGCAACGGGACCATCGTCAGGGCGAGGATGGTCAGCTTGGGCAGGAGCCCGCCGGTCATGCGCTTGAGTTCGGAGCGGGCGAGCCGCAGAACAGTCACTTTGCAGTCCTTTGGAGGTTTTCGGATTCGGGGTCGACGGCCACCTGGGGCGCCGCTGGAGTTTCGAGTGTTTCCGGCTCTTCAGCCACCGGCTCGGCAGCATGTTTGGCTTTAGGCTCGACGGCGGCCGCTGGCTTGGTTTCGGAGTGCGGGCCCTCAGCCTCCGGTTCGGGTGGATGCATCACGGAGTTGCCGATCACCGCGGCGGCTCCGGTCCAGTTCTCCGGGAGGGCACCGACGACGGCGACCACGGCAAGCGGCCGCCCGGCGTCGGACGCCAAAGCCTGAAGCCTGGGCAACCACGCTGCGGGATCTGCGCTGTGGCGGTCGGGGGAGTCCACCACGAGGAGGTCCGTGGCCGGATCTGCGAGGGCGAGTGCGGTCAGGAGTTCGAGCCGGCGGGTGGCGGGAATTTGTTCGATCCAGAGTCCCGCGATGTCCTCGAAGCTGTTGACCTTCAGCCACGGCTTGCTCAGCAACGCGCCGCGGTAGCGGCGGGGGATGAGGGAGAGGTCTTCGGTGACGAGGTCACGGACGCTGAGGTGCTGCTCGGGTTCGTTGACGCCGGGGGAGTCCACCAAGGCGCTGGCGAGCCGGATCTTCTTGGTTTTAGTGGTGGTGTCCCAGCTGAGGACGCCGTTGCTGGGCTTCATGCGGCCGCTCAGGGCCAACGCCAAAGCGGTCCGCTGGTCCTGGCCCTCTCCGGCAACGAGCAGAAGTTCGCCGCGGCGGACCTGAAGTGACGTTGCCGGCAGGAGATCGTCCCGGCGGCCGTTGATCTGGAGTTGCTGTACGGACAGCACAATGAAGCCTTTCGCAGAAATGGTGTCTGCTGAAAGTCTAACTAAACTGACTGGTCAGTTCAAATAGAGATTTAGAGTCCGTACTTTTCCAGGAGCCGCAGCCATACTTCGCTGATGGTCGGATATGAAGGAACGGCGTGCCAGAGGCGGTCCAACTTCACCTCGCCCACGATCGCGATGGTGGCTGAGTGCAGGAGTTCTGCAACGCCTGGGCCCACGAAGGTGGCGCCGATGATCACCTGCCGATCCTCATCCACCACGATCTGGGCCCAGCCCTTGTAGTCGGGGGAGTGCAGTTGGGAACCGGACACGTTGATGGGTAGTTCCACGCCAGTGACGTTCCTTCCCTGCAAGAGGGCCTGCTCCAGGCTGGGCCCCACGGAGGCAACCTCGGGGTCGGTGAACACCACGCTCGGCACGGCATGATCGTCGGCAGTATGGGCCCACGGGCTCCACGGTTTCGGTGTGCCCTGGAGCTTGCCGTTGGCCCTTGCCACGATCGCGTCACCGGTAGCACGGGCCTCGTACTTGCCCTGGTGGGTCAAAAGGACCTTGCCCGCGGCATCCCCCGCGGCATACAGCCAGAGTCCGCTGGTGCCATCGCTGGCTGGGCCCTCAACCAGGCCGCTGGCATCGGTCGTGACGCGGAGCGGCTTGCCGTTCCGGGGCTCGACGCCAACATTCTCCAAGCCCAGATTGGCCAGTGCGGGGTGCCTGCCTGAGGCCACCAACAGTTTGTCAGCGGTGACAGTTTTGCCGTCGAACGCGACTGTCACTGTGCCGTCGTCGTTCTTCTGTGTTCTCTCCACATCGGTGTGGACGTGAACGGTGACGCCGTCGGCGCGGAGTCCGGCCATCACCAGGGTGGCCGCCTCTTCCGGATAGCTGCTCAACAAACGACCGCGGGCAATCAGGGTCACGTCCGAGCCGAGCCGGGCGAATGCCTGCGCCATCTCCACGCCCGCTACGCCGCCGCCGAGCACGGTAAAGCGCCTGGGAATTTCCTTCGCTGCCGTGGCTCCGCGGGTGGTCCAGAACGGGACATCTTTCAAGCCCTCAATGTCCGGGATGGTGGGGGTGGAGCCGGTCGCGACCACCACGGCATGGTGTGCCTTGAGCGCGTAACTGTTACCGTCGAGGCCATCCACCTGGACCTCGCGCGGGCCCGTGATGCGGCCGCGGCCACGGATGAGCTCGATGCCCGCGCTGTCCAGCCACTCCACCTGGCTGCCGTCCTGCCAGTTGTTGGTGAACCAATCCCTGTTCTTCAGCGCAGCTTGGGCGTCAACCACTCCAGTAACAGCCTCGCTCGCGCCGGGCACCACCTGGGCAGCGTGGAGCACGTTCCCGGGACGAAGAAGTGCCTTGGAAGGGATGCAGGCCCAATAGGAGCACTCGCCGCCCACCAACTCGCTCTCGATAATCACCGCCGTAAGGCCGCCGCGAACCACCCGGTCCGCCACGTTTTCCCCTACGGCGCCCGCGCCGATCACGATTACATCGAATTCCCGGGAGGTCTCGGCAGTCATGGGAGAAGCCTACAACCGGCACCTGTACGTTGTGGGGCCCGCTCTGCGCGCCAGCGCCGGATTTTGGGGCGCAAAAGGGCCCAGCCAGGCGGCCACACTGTCCATATTTCGAGATGCACATCTCATATTGTGGGATTGGTGGCTAGGCTGCTTCGCATGGGAGAAGATTTGAGGCCTTTCGTCGATTGGGACTGGTGCAAGGAGAACGCTGGAAAAGTCGTTCTTGCCGATTCCCGCTGGTATCTGGACGGATCCTCCGGGAAGGACGCCTATGACCGCGGCCATCTTCCTGGTGCTGTTTTCATGGACCTTGACCAATGGTTGTCCGGGCCGGCGTCTCCTGAAGCCGGGAGGAACCCGTTGCCCGACCCCAACGTGTTTGCCGAAGGCATGCGGCGTGCAGGGATCAACGACTCGGACACGGTGATCGCCTACGACGACGCCGGCGGAGTCATCGCGGCCAGACTCGTGTGGATGCTCCGGTCGACAGGACACAACGCAGCGATACTGAACGGCGGCATGGCCGCTTACCAAGGCGAACTCACCACGCAGGCACCTTCACCACGGATGGGGGACTTTTCGGCCCAGACCTGGCCAGCGCAACTACTGGCGGATATCTCCGAGGCCTCGTCTGCCACGTACCTGAGAGTGGATGCGAGGAACCGTGACCGCTTCCATGGACTCCAGGATCCCGTGGATCCCCGTCCCGGACACATCCCCGGTGCCGTGAATGTTCCGTGCCGCGGGAACCTCGACTCCACGGGACACTTGATCCCGGACCTGCAGGTTCGCGCGAACTTCGAGCTTGCCGGCGTTCTGTCCGCAGAGGGCGTGGTCTCCTACTGCGGCTCTGGAGTAACGGCCTGCCATAACCTGCTGGCCATGGAGCATGTGGGTATGGGCCATGGGAGGCTGTTCGTCGGCGGGTGGTCCCAGTACTCCCGTGCGCAGGAGATGCCAGAGGCGACGCTGTCACCGGGGTTGTGAGGCCTGCTTTGCTGGCCCGGCGCGGATTTTGAGGTGCGGAGCGGGCCTCGCAACGCTGCGAATCACGCGTGCATTGCGCCTTTGAACCAGCCCGTGATGGTGGCCGGGTGCGTGATGGCGGTGCCCACCACCGCGGCGAACGCCCCGGCGTCAAGGGCTTGCCGTGCGTGCGCAGGGGTATGGATGCGGCCCTCTGCGATGAGTGGCTTGCCCAGTTGGGCGGACGCGATCTGCTCCAGGAGCTCCAGGTCCGGGCCGTCAGTCTTGGGGCGCTCGCCGGTGTAGCCGGACAATGTAGTGCCGATCAGGTCAGCACCCGCCTCGACGGCGGCAACAGCGTCGTCGAAGGAACCGCAATCAGCCATGACCAGTGCGTGTGATTCCGCGTGGAGACCAGCCACCGTTTCGCCCAGGGAAAGCCCATCCGGGCGGGCCCTCCGCGTTCCGTCAATCGCCACAACGTGCGCACCGGCATTCGCTACCGCCAAGGCGTGGCGCAGCGTGGGTGTGATGAAGACGCCATCGTGGCCGTCTTTCCACAGGCCAATGACAGGAACCTCGACGGCGGCGCGCGTGAACTGCACGTCGGCCAACCCTTGGACGCGGATCGCCGCAGCGCCTCCGCTGACAGCCGAGGCCGCCACCTGGGCGGTGGTCCGGGGATCGCGCATGGGCTCGCCGGGGTAGGCCTGGCACGAGACGATCAGTTGTGAGCGGAGGGCCTCGAGGCCTTCGGTGGTGAGAATCATGGGATCTCCCTTTACTTAGGGCCTGGTAGGACGAGTTTCGCGGCGCCAACAATCGCCGCCGTGTTGCCAAGTGTTGCCCGGAGGACAGGGATGGCAGCCAAGGGAGCCAGGAGTTCTTCCCGGAGTGCCGTTTCCATGGGCTTCCACCACAGTTCACCGGCATCGGCAAGGCCGCCGGAGATCACCACGGTTTCAGGATCAAGGATGTTGATAAGGCCGCCCACTGCCTGTCCAGCAGCGGCTGCGCCAATGTCGACAGCACGCAAAGCCGCGGCGCGGCTGTCCGCAGAGCCTGCGGCAGCACCGCCGTCGTGGGCTTCAGCAGCGGCCAGCGCAAACACGCCCCGCGCGTCCAATGCCTCCCGTGCAGAACCGCCACAGCGAAGAAACGCCTCAAAAAGAGCGGGCCCGGAAGCCACAGCCTCAACGTGCCCGGAACCACCGCACACGCACGGCAGTGGAACACCGTCGGAGTAGGCATAGGGAGAAGCGAAATGCCCCACATGCCCACCCACAAAACGGTGACCCACTACAGGAACGCCGTTCAGGACAAAACTCCCGCCAACTCCTGTTCCGAACGCCACCATGAGTGAACTCGATGATCCGGCGGCGGCGCCAAGCCAAGCTTCTCCGAGCGCGTGTGCGTGGACGTCGTTGACGGCGCGGACGGCCGGGGCAGGAAGCGAAAGACGCGCGGCAAGCCCCGAAACAAGCGCAGTCCCGGCCCAACCATGAATCGCATCGGTCGCGGAGACCACCACCCCTGAAGACGCGTCTATCACACCGGCGGAGCCGATGCCGACGCCGGAAACCGACATGCCGGCGTCGGCAGCGCGCTCCACCAAGCCCGCGATCAGCGCAGCGGTGGCGTCCAAAATTGCTTCGCCACCGGCCCGGTTCAACGTAGGAATGATCTCCGACATCAACACGTCGCCGGAAGGCGTGACAACTCCGGCGGCGGTTTTGGTGCCGCCGAGGTCAACGCCGATCACGTGGTTCATGGAAGGGGTCATCGAAGCTTAGACCAGCCCGTTCCGCTCCAGGATTGAACGAATGAGAGCAGTCTCGGAGTCATCCAAGGAAAGCATCGGCGAGCTCATGGTGTTGGATTCGATGACGCCCATTACCTGCAGTGCGGTCTTGAAGGCGCCCAGGCCCGCAGCACCACCGGAAACGCGGCCGTTGGGGGCGTAGACGATCTCGAAGACGTCGGCCAGGCGGTCCTGCTCCCTTGCCGCGAGAGCCCAGTCACCGGCCTGGGCGGCGTCGAACAGGCGGCGGTAGCCGGCCGGATCAACGTTGCCGAGGCCCGGAACAACACCCTGCGCGCCGCCGAGGAGAGCGCCGTCCACCACAACTTCGTGACCCGTGAAGATGTCGAAGTTGGGGATGTCCTTGGCCGCGAGGAGGAGTTGGCGGAAGGAGACGTCGTCGCCGGAAGAGTCCTTGACGCCGGCAAGGACGCCGTCGCGGCCGAGCCGGACCAGCAGGTCGGTGGGCAGCTTGAAGTGCGTGCGGACAGGAACGTCGTAGGCGAAGATCGGCTTTTCGATGGCCGCGTGGATGCTGCGGAAGTGCGTTTCGGTCTCCGCGGCGTTGCCGATTGCGTAGTACATGGAGGTGACCACGATCGCGTCAGCGCCGAGGTCAACCACCTTGCGGGCTTCCTCGATGACGCGGGTGGTGGTCTGCTCGTTGGCACCCACGATCAGCGGGACCGCCCCGGCATTGGCGTCGGCGATGGTGGAGACCACCAGCTCACGCTCGTCGTTGGTCAGGTAGGGGACTTCGCCGGAGGAGCCCAGGACGAAAAGGCCGGACACACCGCCGTCGATCAGGTGCTTGGTGACGTTCTTCAGCGACGCGGTGTCGATGCTGCCGTCTGCGTGGCGGGGGGTGATGACCGGGGGGATGACGCCCTGGAACTGAGTGGACACAGAATTCTCCGTTGTTTGTAGCTTGTGAAAGGAAAAACTAGATGTGGAGCAGGCTCGGCGCGGCACCCAGCAGCTTCTTGGTGTAGTCGTTGCTCGGGTTGTCGAAGACCTGGCTGGCTGTGCCTTGCTCGACGATCTTGCCGAAGTACATGACGCAGATCCGGTCCGAGACGTAGCGGACGGTCTGGATGTCGTGCGAGATGAACACCATGCCGAGGTTGAGCTGCTTCTTCAGGTCGGACAGCAGGTTCAGGACCTGCGCCCGGACGGAAACGTCCAGGGCCGACGTCGGCTCGTCCGCCACGATGATGTCCGGGTCCAAGGCCAGCGCCCGGGCAATCGCCACGCGCTGGCGTTGACCTCCGGAAACTTGCGACGGCGTCACTTCGGCTGCCGATTGCGGCAAGCCCACCAGCGCCAACAGTTCCTTGACCTTGGCAGCACGGGATGACGCGTTGCCGATGCCATGGATCTGCAGGGGATCCGTCAGGATGTCCAGGATGGTCATGCGCGGGTTCAGTGCCGTTGCCGGGTCCTGGAAGACCACGGAGACCGAACGGCCGAATTCCTTGCGCATGGCCGCGTTCCGCTTGATGGCCGGCTTTCCGTGGAAAAGGACCTTGCCCGACGTCGGCGGTTGAAGTCCCACAAGCACTGACGCGAGTGTGGACTTGCCGCAGCCGGACTCACCAACGATGCCCACGGTTTCGCCGCGGCTGATGGTGAAGTCCACGCCGTCCACCGCTTTGACGATGTTCGGACGGAACAGGCCACCAGTCCGTGCGTGGTGATAGACCTTGACTTCCTTGAGCTCAATGACCGGTTTTGATTCTTGGTGAATTGATTGGCTCATTTCGCGTCCTCCTTCAAATGGCTCGCCCAGTAGTGGTCGGCGTCACCGCCGTTGACGGAGTCAACCGAAGAAACCGTGGTGAGGACCAGCTTCTGGTGGGGATCGGCGTCGGGCCTCAGTGAGCGGGCCGCGAAGCGGTCTCCCGTGGCAAAGTCCCGAGGTGACGGCACCGTGCCCGGAATCTGGTGGAGACGGACGGCGTCGGCCTCAATGGAGAGGACAGCACCCAGCAGGCCACGGGTGTACTCATGCTTGGGGTTCTGCAGGAGCTCGGAGGCCTGTGCGGACTCCACCACCTGGCCCGCGTACATCACCGTGATGCGGTGCGCCAGGGAAGCAACCAAGGCGAGGTCATGGCTGACGAACACCATCGCGAAGCCGAGCTGTTCGCGGAGCTCGTTGAGGAGGTCCACCACCTGTTTCTGGACAGTGACGTCAAGGGCGGTGGTGGGCTCGTCGGCTACAACGATCTTCGGTGAACGCGACAACGCCATGGCGATCAGCACGCGTTGGCGCTGGCCGCCGGAGAGCTCGTGCGGGTAGCTGGCGAGGGTCCGGACGGGATCCAGTTTCACCATCTCCAAGAGCTCGGTGGGAGTCTTGCGGCCGCCGCGCTTGGTGAGCTGTTCCAGCTGGTCCTTGATCTTCATGGACGGGTTCAGCGAGCTCAGCGCGTCCTGGTAGACCATGGCGATCTGCTCGCCGCGAAGGCCTTCGTACGCCTTGGGGTTGCTGTGTTCGGTGGTGGAGTCCAGGAGTTCCTTGCCATCGAAGGTGATGGACCCGGTGACTTGGGCGGTCTTGGGCAGGAGCCCCATCACAGCAAGTGAGGTGATGGACTTGCCACAACCGGATTCGCCTACCAAGCCCATGGTCTCACCTTCGCGGACCGTGAAAGAGACGTTGTCCACGATTGCGATGTCGCCGAAGCGGCTTGGGAAACGGATGGACAGGTTCTTCACTTCGAGGACATTGCGGGCTCCTGGGGAGACCTGCGGGAGCCGGTCGGTGCGCTTCGCCTCGATGGCTGCCAGGAGCTCCAGTTCGCGGTCCAGGAGGAGGTGCGGGTTGGCGGCTGCCAGCCTCACGTCGGTGAGGACGGCCGCAGTCTCGACACCGGAGGTGACGGTGTCGCTGGAAGCCGCACGAACGCCGTCGAGCTCGTGTTGCTCAACCACGGACGGCTGGGCCACCGAGGTTGCTACCTCAGCGTCGACAGCAACGGCGGCTGAAGCACCGTCGTCGTCCTTCACCACCGGCGCGCGCCGAAGCTTCGGGTTCACCATGGCGTCGGTGAGGCCCTCAGCCAGGATGTTCAGGGACAACACGGTCAGCAGGATGGTCAGACCCGCGAAGGTGGTAGCCCACCAACCGCCGGAGAGGACCAGGTTGCGGCCATAGGAAATCACATTTCCCCAGGACGGCGCGGGATCCTGGACGCCGGCCCCCAGGAAGGAAAGCGAGGCTTCCAGGATGATGGCGTCAGCCACCATGACCGTTGCGAACACCAGCACTGGAGCCGCGGTGTTGCGGACGATGTGCTTGACCAGGATGTAGAAACGTCCGGCGCCGATCACGCGTTCAGCACGGACGTAGTCTTCGCCGTACTGTGCCAGCACGTTGGCGCGGACTACGCGGGCAAGCTGCGGTGTGTAGATGATGGCGATGGCAATGATGATGGTGGGGACCGAGTTGCCGAACGCGGCCAGCAACACAGCTGCGAGAGCGATACCCGGGAACGCCATGAGGATGTCCATGAGCCGCATGATGATCTCGTTGACGGACTTGCTGGAGGTCGCGGCGAAGGAACCAAGGAGCGCTCCGGCAAGGATGGCCAACGCAACCGCCCCGAGGCCGATCATCAGCGAGGACTGTGCGCCGAAGAGGAGGCGCGAGAAGATGTCGCGGCCCAGGCGGTCCGTGCCGAAGAAGTGCTCGGCGCCGGGCGGGGTGGCCGGGATGAAGGTCTCCAGTGGATCGTGCGGGGCGATGACCGGCGCGAAAATGGCGGCCAGGACAATCACGATGAGGAAGAGCAGGGCGATACGCGAGCCCCAGGGCAGGGCCTTGAAACGAATGCCCGGGGCACTTAGCCGTTCTGCGAGCTTGCTGCGCATGAGCTATACCGTCCTGATTCGGGGGTTGATGAGCAGGTAGAGAAGGTCCACCACTATGTTCACCAAGACAAAGGTGACCGAGATGGTGAGCACCACGCCCTGGACCAGGTTGACGTCCAGGTTGGTGATGCCGTTGAGGATCAGTTGGCCCATGCCGGGCAGGGCGAAAATCATTTCAATCACGACGGCGCCGCCCAGCAAGTAGCCGACGCGAAGTCCCAGCACGGTCACCGGGGTGACGAGCGCGTTGCGGAGGACGTTCTTGGAGACGACCTCGCGGTAAGGGACCCCGTTGCCGATGGCGGTGCGGACGTAATCGCGGTCCAGTTCTTCCACCATTGAGGTACGGACCACGCGGATCAGCGACGCAGACACCGGGATGCCGAGCGCCAAGGCCGGGAGGGCCATGGAGTTGAGCCAACCGCCGAAGCCGGATTCCCGCGTCGCGATTCCGCCCGAGGGGAACATGGGGTTGGCGCCGAGCGCGAACCACTGGATGAGCAGGATGCCCAGCCAGAAGGACGGCGTGGCGATCGCGGCGATGGAGAAGACGCGGACCAACTGGTCCTGCCACTTGTCGCGATACAGGGCGCCGAGGATGCCGAACGCGAGCGAGAGCACAATCGCGATAAGGACACCCAGGAAGGTCAGCTGCAGCGTCAGGGGAAACGCTGAGCCGATCATGGACGCCACCGACTTTGCCGGTGGGGTGGTGACGCCGAGGTCGAACTGCAGGAGCTTGCCGAGGAATCGGAAGTACTGCAGGACCAGGGGATCGTTCAGGCCATTGTCCTGGCGGTACTGCTGCTTGGCTTCTTCGCTGGCGCCGTCGCCGAGGGCCGAACTGGCCTGGTCGCCGGGAGCGGCCTGCAGGACGAGGAAGACGAGCAACGTAATGCCCAGGATCATTAATGGCAATGCTGCAAGTCTGCGGCCAAGCAAACGCAATATCGTGACCAATGTGTTCTCCGGTTGGTTGGGTGGTGCTGGTTGTGGGGCCCGCTCCGCGGGGCTACAAGGGAGATTCAGGCCGCAGGGCGGGCCTCACAACAGGGAGGGTGCTTAGTTGGTTCGTCCGACGTCGATAAATGACAAGCCGGTGGTGGGCAGAGGCTGGAAGCCGTTGAGCTTCTTCTCGTCCCAGGCGCTGGGGAGCTGGCGATGGAAGACCGGGTACAACGGAACCTCGTCGGAAACCATGTCCACGATTTCACCCACGATCTTCTTGGCCGCGTCACCGGATGCCTGGGAGCCCTTGTTCATGAGTTCCTGCAGCTTGGCGCGTTCCGGGGTGGTCCAGAAGGCGCGCTTGTCCATCCAGGTTGCGCCGGAGTAGAACCAGCTCAGGAGAAGGTCTGCGTCATTGCCGAAGACCGAGGGATCGCCAGGGGCCGCGACTACGGAGAAGTCGCCCTTGCCCACGCGGTCGCTGTACAACGCGCCGGACTGAAGGCTCTTGACGGTGACCTTGACGCCCGGGATCTTGTTCCAGGACTCGAGGATCAGCGGTGCAACGTCCTTGACCCAAGCGGTGTCCGTGGTGAGGAGCTCGAATTCGAGGCTGGTGACGCCGGCCTGCTTCAGGAGGTCTTCTGCTTTGGAAGTATCAAAGCTGTAGACGTTCTTGGCCTTGACGTAGTCCGGGTGGCCTTCCTGGAAGTAGGAAGTGGCGGCCTTGGCGTTGCCGAACAGCGCTTTCTTGATGATGGATTCTTTGTCCATGCCGTAGTGCAGGGCCTGGCGGACCAGCTTGTTGTCGAACGGGGCCTTGGCGCAGTTGAACATGAGGAACAGCAAGCCGAAGGATTGGACGGATTCAACTTTGACCTTGGACTTCAGTCCGTCGACGTCAAGGTAAGGAACGTCTTCGATCGCTTGGACACGGCCGGACTGGACCGCCGTGACACGGGCTGCGGCATCGGAGAGCAGCAGCCAGGTCATGCCCTTGGCCAGCGCAGGCTTGGGGCCGTTGTAGTCGGCGAACGCCTCGAAGACGATCTTGTCGTCCTTGACTGCGGAGATGAGTTTGTACGGTCCGGAGCCGACTGGCTTGGCGTCGAACGCCTTAAGGTCGGTAGCGAGTGCCTTGGGAACGATCTTGACCACTGAGATGCGGGGTCCGAAGCCGGGGAAGGCGTACTTAAGGGTGAACTCCACCGTCTTGGCGTCCAGCGGCTTGACGTCCTGGATGAAGGGAATGAACTGGGAGAACAAGGACTTGTTGGCCGGATCCATCACACGGGTGAAGGAGAAAGCGACGTCCTCGGTGGTGACGGGGGAGCCGTCGTGGAATTTCGCGCCCTCGCGAATGGTCACCTGGTAGGTGGTGTCGTTGACCTTTTTGGGGTCCGCTGCGGCGAGGGCGTTGTAAGGCTCGCGGGTGGCCGGGTGCAGTTCGATGAGGCCTTCGAAGATGTGCAGGTTGGCGGCCATCGGCGTGGCTCCGGAGGAGCTGAGGGGATCGAAACCGGTGGACAGCGCGTAGGAGATGCCGGCCTCAATGGTGAGGTCCTTATTGACCGCGGCAGTGTTGGTGGTGGTACCGGTGGTGGTGCTGGCAGCGCCGCCGCACGCAGAGAGTGTTGCCGTGAAGGCGGCTGCTGCACCAACTGCGCCGCTTAGCTTCAGGAAGTTCCGGCGGCTGGCGTCGTTGACCAGCGGCAGGCTGTGGATCGTCTTGCTCATAGGGTGCCTCACCATTCGCGTTTCGTGGGTTATCGGATGTAGGACGTCCGATGCTCGTATGGAAACTGTAAGGGCGGTCACAACGGAACGTCAAGTGAGAATGTGCGCTTGGGTTGCTGCCGCGCACCTGGCGGCCTGCCGGCTGCGGCCGGTCCTGAGGGGAAATCTCAACGATTTCCCAGTACATAGCTATGACGGAGGTGGGACATCCGATATTGTATGTTGCGAGTCACTCATTCTGGGGTGGGCACTAAGCTCGCCTCAATATTAACACCGCACCTGCCCTCGGAACCGGCCTTTGCCGGTCTGCGGGCCGGTGCATCGGCAAGGAGAAAGCCATGACAACTTCCGGTGTGGTTCCGCAGGCGCGGTTCAGTGCACAGGCCCGGCTGCGTGCGTTGCAGTCGGACATTATGGAATTGATTCTTGAGCGCGAGCTCGAGGCGGGCGATCCGTTGCCGACCGAGAGCGAGCTGTCCGGTGCCCTGGGCGTGGGCCGCAACACGCTCCGAGAGTCACTCAAGGTGCTGCAGGCCTTGGGTGTCATCGAAATCCGTCACGGCTTCGGCATGTTCGTGGCGCCGAGCAACTTTGACGCACTGGCTGACGGCCTGACGTTCAGGGGCCGGCTCTCACTGCGACATCAGGGGCTGGAGGCCTTGCAGCTGGTGGATGTGCGCCAGGCGTTGGAGTCCGGCCTGATCGGCTCGTCCATGGATGTCATGACCAAGGAACAGCTCGCGTCCATCGAAGAAGCCGTGAAGCAGATGGAAGAGCTGGCCGCTGCCGGCGAAAACTTCGTGGCCGCGGACGCCGAATTCCACCGTCGCCTCTTCGAACCCCTCAACAACGAGCTCCTGATCAACCTCATGGGCGTGTTCTGGAAGGTGTACCGGAAGATCCACGTGGAGATCGGTCCAGGGAACGAGGACCTGGCGAAGACTGCTGCGATGCACCGAGACATTTACGGAGCTGTGGCGGCAGGGGACAAGGTCCTGGCGTCCGAGCTGCTCAACCGACACTTCGATGGCATCCGCCGCCGCATCAGCGAGGCAGTCGGGGAGTAAACGCCCCGTACTTAACGAAAGGGCCGTCGTCGTACTTTTGAAAAGTACGACGACGGCCCTTTGCGTTCGGCGTGCAAGTCACCGCACATGCAAGTCAGTGGGGCTGGCCCGGGCACAACAAAAGACCCGCACCGGCGAACCGGTGCGGGTCTTGATTTGTGCGCCCAAAGGGATTCGAACCCCTGACCTTCTGTTCCGTAGACAGACGCTCTATCCAGCTGAGCTATGGGCGCATTTCGTGTGATTCTCGGCGGTCTGTTTCTCTGACCCCCTCGAACCTCAATAAACTTTACAGAAGTTCATGTGAAGTTCCAAATCGAAAAGCTGTAATCTGCGCAACTAGACCGGTCTACGTGACCTTAGTCACTTAAATCTCCGTCCTGGCTAACCCAACCCCTTATTTCTAGCGGTTTTTACTTTTGGGCTGTGTGGATGTCCGATGTCTGACAACGGATTGGTCTGGTCCGCGGCCCCTATCGTTTAGGACACACCACTGAACCCGAGGAAGGGAACCGCAATGGGCGATCTGGCGCGACTGCCGCTGCTTGAGAAGGCACCTACTACGCATGCACGCCTGCTGGCCTGGGTTGAGGAAGTTGCCGAGCTGACTCAGCCGGACCGCATCCACTGGGTTGATGGCAGCGAAGCAGAAAACAAGAAGCTCACCGACGAACTCGTTGAGGCCGGCACGTTGAAGCGGCTGAACCCGGAGACGTTCCCGAACTCTTTCGCAGCATTCTCCGACCCTGCTGACGTTGCCCGTGTAGAAGAGCAGACCTTCATCTGCTCCGAGAACGAGCGCGACGCAGGCTTCACCAACAACTGGATGGCCCCGGCCGAAATGAAGCAGAAGCTGCGCGGATTGTTCGCCGGCTCCATGCGCGGCCGCACCATGTACGTCATTCCGTTCGTCATGGGCCACCTGGATGCCGAGGACCCCAAGTTTGGCGTCGAGATCACCGACTCCGCCTACGTTGTTGCCTCCATGCGCATCATGGCCCGCATCGGCACGGATGTCCTGGACCGCATCACACAGACCGACGCCTTCTTCGTCCCCGCCCTCCACTCGCTGGGTGCACCGCTGGAAGCCGGCCAGGCTGACGTTGCCTGGCCGTGCAACACGGACAAGTGGATTGTGCACTTCCCCGAAGAGCGCTCCATCTGGTCCTTCGGCTCCGGCTACGGCGGAAACGCCCTCCTGGGCAAGAAGTGCTACGCGCTGCGCATCGCTTCGGTGATGGCACGCGACGAAGGCTGGCTGGCCGAGCACATGCTCATCCTTAAGCTGACCTCGCCGGAGCAGAAGACCTACTACGTTTCCGCGGCATTCCCGTCCGCTTGTGGCAAGACCAACCTTGCGTTGCTCGACCCCACCATCAAGGGCTGGAAGGTTGAGACCCTTGGCGACGACATCACGTGGATGCGCTTCGGCAAGGAAGGCGAACTCCGCGCCGTCAACCCCGAAGCCGGCCTTTTCGGCGTTGCACCCGGTACCGGCTGGGGCACCAACCCGAACGCCATGCGCGCCATCGCCAAGGGCAACAGCATCTTCACCAACGTGGCACTGACCGACGACGGTGGCGTCTGGTGGGAAGGTATGACGGAGGAAACTCCGGCGCACCTGACCGACTGGCGCGGCGAGTCCTGGACTCCGGACTCCGACGCCCCGGCAGCGCACCCGAACTCCCGCTTCTGCACGCCGATCGACCAGATCGACATGCTGGCCGAGGAATACTTCAGCCCGGAAGGCGTGGAGCTCTCCGCAATCCTGTTCGGCGGCCGACGCAAGACCACCATCCCGCTGGTCACCGAGGCCCGCGACTGGTCCAACGGCATCTTCATGGGTTCCACGCTGTCCTCCGAGACCACCGCTGCTGCCGCCGGTGCCGTCGGCGTCGTCCGCCGCGACCCCATGGCCATGCTGCCGTTCATCGGCTACGACGCGGGGGACTACCTGAATCACTGGGTGAACCTGTCCGCCAAGGCCAATCCGGAGCGACTGCCAAAGATCTTCCTGGTCAACTGGTTCCGTCGCACGGCCGAAGGCGGCTTCGCCTGGCCTGGCTTCGGAGACAACGCCCGTGTGCTCAAATGGGCCATCGAGCGTCTCGAGGGCAAGGCCGACGCTGTGGAAACGCCGATCGGCTTCGTGCCCACCGGCGAATCCATCGACCTGGAGGGCCTGGACATGACACCGGCCGAGGTTGAGTCGGCTGTTCGAGTCGATCCTGAGGAATGGGCAACTGAGTTGGCATCCATTGAAGAATGGTTCGCGAACTTCGGCGATTCGCTCCCGGCGGCGCTCCAGTCCGAGCTGGACGGTCTGAAGACCCGTCTGGGCTAGACCTCTTAGGAACAACGGCGTTCTTAAGTGAACGACGACGGCCCGTCACCTTTCGATTGAAAGGTGGCGGGCCGCCGTCGTTCTTGCGGCAGATGTCACCGGCGGTTTTTCCTGCCTTGGTTGGCGGGCCGCACGTCCGGGCCGAAGACTTCGTAGTGGATCCGGGTGGAAGTCGATGTTCGCAGCGTCTGCCGTCATTGCCCACTGAGTGCCCAACCCACCCAAAGTGCCGGGAGGGTGGCCGCTTATGGCTGGGTGGCCGGTACCCTGAACTCCGGCCGCAGCCCGATGGACTGGAACACCGGGTTCATCTGGCGGGCGTGGGGGAGAGAAGCGATAACCACGGTATCCAGTTCGGTGTAGAACGCTTCCCTGGCCCGATTCATCGCGTGGCGCAGGGCGCATTCATTGATGAGCGGGCAGTTCTTGGTGGGGGACTGACACTCCGCTGGATCCTGTCGGCTGTCCAGATGCCTCAGGACTTCCCCAACGGTGGCTCGCCGCCCTGATTCATTGAGTCGGGAACCGCCCAGCCGTCCTCGTTCAACGTCGATATATCCCAGGGCACGCAGGCGGACCATGGCCTTGCTGACATGGTTGTACGGTGTACCCACGGCATCCGCCACTGCCTGGGTGGTCAGGAGCAAACCTTCGGGGGCCGCGGCCAACACCATGATGGCGCGGAGGCTGACATCTGCGAACGCGTTGATTTTCATGGCATCAGCTCCCGGGTAGGGTCCAGCTCACGGGCAGGGTCTAGTCCACCCAGATGGATGGCTCGTGTGTATCGGGTTCCATCGTGCTGAAGGCAAAGCCCTCCGCCGTGGGAGTGTACGGAATGATCGCTGCCAGGACTTCGCCGTTCCGGTGTTCGGCTGCACCATGGATACCGTCGGACCCATGGTCCGGCAGGCTGACGTCGCTCACCACTGCTACGGCCCGGTAATCGTCCCGGCCCTGTCGCAGCAGATCATGGACGTCGGTCAGCATTTGGCCGGCGTCGACGTCACCGTTTTCGTCCGGCTCACCGGGAGCAATCATCACTATCCGCAGTTCGCCGTCGTTGGACAGCGTGATGCCGAAAGGGAAAAATCCGCCGTTCTGCTGGATGTGTTCCTGGGCTGTGCCCAAAGCGGTGCCCAAGGTTTCACGGAGTTCGCGGTCCTGGTCGGTTTCTTCCGGGACGTCTGTGGCAGCGTGCTGATCGTTCATGCCTGAACCTAGGCCCGGACCAGTGCGAGGACGCGGTCGCGGATCTTTTCCATGGTGGGCTGATCCTTCGCTTCGGCGTTCAGGCGGAGGAAGGGTTCGGTGTTGGAGGGGCGCAAGTTGAACCACCAGCTGCCGTCCTTGGCCGTAAAGGTGCTGCCGTCCATGTGGTCGATGTCAATGTCTTCTGTTTCAAAGTCGGCGCGGACGCGTTCAACGGCGGCTGCTTTGTCCTCGATCTCGGAGTTGATTTCTCCGGAAGAGACGTAGGGCTCGTACTGGCGGCCGAGTTCGGACAACGGACCGTCCTGCTCGCCCAAAGCAGCCAGGACGTGCATGGCGGCGAGCATGCCGGTATCGGCGTTCCAGAAGTCCCGGAAGTAGAAGTGAGCGGAGTGCTCCCCGCCGAACACGGCACCTTCTTCGGCCATGACGGCTTTGATGAAGGAGTGTCCCACACGGGTCCGTACCGCACGGCCGCCATCCTTGGCGACGAGCTCCGGGACGGCTTTTGAGGTGAGGAGGTTGTGGATGATCACAGGGGTTTCTTCCCCTGCGGCCTGGGCACGGGCGATTTCGCGCCGGGCCACCATGCCGGTGATTGCAGACGGCGAGACAGACTCGCCCTTCTCGTCGATCACGAAGCAGCGGTCAGCGTCGCCGTCGAATGCCAGACCGATGTCCGCGCCGTGCTTGACGACGGCGGCCTGCAGGTCGCGCAGGTTCTCCGGCTCCAGGGGGTTGGCCGGGTGGTTGGGGAAAGAACCATCCAGTTCAAAGTACAGCGGGACAATCTCAAACGGCAGTGCCGGGAGCAGTTTGTCGCCAAGGACTGCCGGGGTGGTCAGCCCCGCCATGCCATTACCGGCGTCGACCACGATCTTCAGCGGACGGGAGCCGGAAAGGTCCACGAGCTGGCGCAGGTATTCCGAGTAGTCCTTCAGCACATCACGCACGCCGATCTCGCCGCGGGTACCCGCAGCCGGGATGGTCCCGGAGTTCAGGTACTGCTCTGCCAAGGCCTGGATTTCCTTCAGGCCGGACTCCGAGGAGATGGGCTGGGCGCCGGCTTTGGCCATTTTGATGCCGTTGTATTCTGCCGGGTTGTGGCTGGCCGTGAACGTGGCACCGGCAGCGTTCAACGCACCGCAAGCGTAGTAGAGCTCATCGGTGGAGATCAGGTCCAACAGAAGGACGTTCGCTCCGCGCGTTGCTGCGCCGTTGGCGAAGGCCTGGCTGAACTCCGGAGAGGACGGACGCATGTCCCCTCCGACCAGGACGGTCTCGCCTTCGAGGCCCAGGACGTCGATAAAGGCAGCACCCACGGCCTCGACGATTTCCGCCGTGATGGACTCACCAACGATCCCACGGACGTCATACGCCTTAAAGGATGCCGAGAGGTCGAATGTCTTGTTCTGCTCGCTAGTCACGCGCTCAATCCTACTGTGGCAACGCAAACGGGCTGGAATGCGGAACCTGGCTTGTGGATAATCGTTGTCCACATAGCAGGACCTGCAGGTTATGGCTGTCAGGGTCGGCTGGAATACTGGGGTGATGGCCAACAACTCCCAGAACGCTGCCGTTTCCGTGCAATCACCTACCCAGCACCAGGCTTTGGAATGTCTGCGGGAGTTGGTGGGGCACCCGGAAGCCCAGTTCCATGACGGCCAGTACGAGGCCATCGAAGCGTTGGTTGATGCCGGACGCCGGGCCTTGGTGGTTCAGCGTACCGGTTGGGGAAAATCGGCTGTCTACTTCGTTGCCTCGCTGCTGCTGCGCAGGCGGGGTGCGGGCCCCACTCTGATTGTTTCGCCGTTGCTGGCGCTCATGCGGGACCAGGTTGCCGCTGCCGCACGGGCAGGAGTCCGGGCTGTGGCCATCAACTCCGCCAATGCCCTGGAATGGGACACCGTCCTGGCCCAATTGGCCGCTGATGAGGTGGATGTCCTCCTGGTCTCTCCTGAACGGCTGACCAACCCCTCCTTCCGGGAGAACCAGCTCCCGGAACTCATCCGCCGTACCGGCCTTTTGGTCATTGATGAGGCTCACTGTATTTCGGACTGGGGACATGACTTCCGTCCGGATTACCGCCGGATTGCGGACCTCATTGCACAACTGCCGGCGTCGGTTCCCGTCCTGGCCACCACGGCCACCGCCAATTCCAGGGTGGTCCATGACATCGAGGAGCAACTCGGTGATGGCGTACTGACCATCCGTGGCGCCCTGGGCCGTGAATCGCTGCGCCTGGGCGTCCTGACACTGCCCGATTCCCGGGACCGCTTGGGCTGGTTGCTGACGCATCTGGCGGATATGCCTGGCAGTGGCATCATTTATACGCTCACGGTCTCGGCGGCTGAGGATACTGCCAGGCTTCTGGCTGAAGCCGGACACAATGTTCTCTCATATACCGGACGCACAGACCCTGCCGACAGGGAGCGCGCAGAACAACTCCTTAAGGACAACCAGGTAAAGGCTCTCGTGGCCACGTCCGCCTTGGGAATGGGATTCGACAAGCCGGACCTGGGCTTTGTCATCCACCTCGGCGCGCCGTCCTCGCCTGTGGCTTACTACCAACAAGTTGGCCGTGCAGGACGTGGAGCGGCCAACGCAGATGTCCTGTTGCTTCCAGGCTCCGAGGACCGTGAAATCTGGCAGTACTTTGCCACGGCCTCCATGCCGTCGGCCGAGAAAGCGAACGCTGTCCTCACTGTCCTCGGCGAAGCCGGTTCGGCGCTGTCCACGGTGGCTCTGGAAGCCAGGGTGGATCTTCGCCGAACACCGCTGGAACTCCTCCTCAAAGTCCTGGCGGTCGATGGAGCCGTGGAACGCGTCGGTGGGGGCTGGCGCTCCACCGGGGTCCCGTGGAACTACGACGCCGATCGTTACTCACGTATTGCCGAGGCACGCGTGGACGAGCAGGATTCCATGGTGATCTACCAGGACACCGCCGGGTGCCGCATGGAATACATCACCTCGGTGCTGGACGACGAAACCGCGGCCGCGTGTGGGCGCTGTGACAACTGCGCCGGCCGATGGTTTCCCGTGGACGTGGCAGCCTCCGCCGCCGATGCCGCAGGACAGACTCTGCGCCGGGCCGGAATAGCCGTGGAACCACGCCTTCAATGGCCCAGTGGAATGGACCGTCTCGGTGTTGCGGTCAAGGGAAAGATCAAGCCCGATGAGAGTGTGTCCGAGGGACGGATTCTTGCCAGGCTCACCGACCTTGGCTGGGGTGGGTCGCTCCGCGAACTGTTCGCTGCCGGGGCGCCGGACCGGGCGGTGGATCCAGCCATGCTGCAGGCATGTGTCCAGGTCCTGCGCGAATGGTCAGGTGCTGAGGGTGGGACTCCCTGGAGCGGAGTCGGCCGTCCGGCAGCCGTGGTCAGTGTCCCCTCACGGAGCAAGCCGCAGTTGGTCGGGACCTTGGCTCAAGGAATCGCGGGCATAGGGCAAATGCCCTACCTCGGACAACTGCAACCCCAGCACGGCGGGCCCACCGGCGCACGTGGAGGGAACAGTGCGTACCGGCTGGCAGGGGTGTGGGACAGGCTGGTGGTCGGTCCCGATCTCGCCCAGGCTTTGGCGGGCCTCGGTGGCCAACCCGTGCTGTTGGTCGATGACCTCATTGACAGCCGATGGACCATGACGGTCTCGGCCAGGGCGTTGCGCCAAGCCGGAGTGGGCGCGGTGCTGCCGCTCGCGCTGGCCCAAGCTGGGTAGTCCGGCGAGAGCCGGGTAGTGCCGCCCAAGCTGGGTAGCCCATCGGTCCCTCTCCGCTGGAACTACGTCATGTTGTGATCGCTCCCACGCTGCATCTATAGGATCGAGCAAACAGCCTGCTCACCGTGGCAGGCACACGCCAGAACCCGGACCGGAGCCATGAGCGCAAACCCGAGCAACACCGACGTCGATGCCGCCGACCAGACGACGTGGCGGCCGCGCCTGGCGCTGCTGGTGGCTGCGACGTTTTTCATGGAGTTCCTGGACGGGACCATCCTCACCACGGCCATTCCCAGCATTGCCTCCGATTTCCGGGTAGCACCGGCCGACATCAACATCACCATGACGGCGTATCTGGTAACGGTCGCCATGGGCATCCCGTTGAGCAGTTGGCTGGCGGAGCGTTTCGGCGCGCGCAGGATTTTCTGTCTCGCAATCTCGGTGTTCACTCTTGCCTCCCTGTTCTGCGCGATCAGCACCGACCTGACCATGCTCACGCTCAGCCGGGTGGCCCAGGGCATGGGCGGAGCCATGATGGTTCCCGTGGGGACCCTGGTGGTGCTGCGGGGCACTCCCAAATCCGAACTTCTCCGGGCCACCGCCTACCTCGTGTGGCCTGGCCTGCTTGCTCCCGTGCTGGCTCCGATGGTTGGCGGCGCCCTGACCACCTTCCTGTCATGGCACTGGATCTTCATCATCAACGTCCCACTGGGGCTGGCTGCCTTCATTGCGGCCCTCAGGCTGGTGCCGCGGACACAATTCGACGGGAAGCGCCGACTGGACTGGTTCGGCCTGTTGCTGACCACGCTGGGTGTAGGCGCGTTGGTGGTGGGCTTGGAGACCCTGGGTGGGCACGCATCAAATGTCCTGGCCGCCGGAGTTGTCTTTGCCGGAGTACTGTCGCTGGCCGGCGCGGTCTGGTGGATGAGCAAAGCGAAAGTTCCCCTGTTCAACCTCAGCGTCTTCGGTACCCGGACTTTCAGGGCAACATCCACCGGGGGTTTCATCTACCGGTTGACCATCAGCTCGGTCCCTTTCCTGCTGCCCCTGATGTTCCAGGACGGGTTTGGCTGGGATCCCCTGAAGGCCGGTGTCATGGTGGCAGCGGTGTTCGTAGGCAACATTGGGATCAAACCGGCTACAACGCCGTTGATCCGGCGTTTCGGATTCAAAGCGGTGCTCGTTTTTGCCTCCTTCGCGTCGGCCGTGACGTTTGCCATATGCGCTTTCCTTGACGCCCAAACACCCGAACCGCTCATTTTCGCCCTGCTGCTGTTCAGCGGCGCCTTCCGTTCCATCGGTTTCTCCGCCTACGCCTCGGTGCAGTACGCAGACATCGTCCCGGGGCAGTTGCCCTCGGCCAACGCCATATCGGCAACGCTGGTTCAGTTGGCGGCAGCGGCCGGGATCGCCGTGGGTGCTTTGTTCCTGCGCCTGTTCGAGGCCACCGAGGTGTTCGGTCCGGATCAAGTGGCGGCCTATAAGGGGGCCTTCGTGGCCATGGCAGTTCTGATGCTGATCAGCACTGTGGACAGCCTCACCCTCCACCGCCATGCGGGGGCTGAAGTCAGCGGCGGTTCAAAGCGGGGTTAAACGCAAAAGGTCCCGGTTTGAAAACCGGGACCTGTTCGCGGAGACGGGGGGATTTGAACCCCCGGTGGAGTTGTGCCCCACACTTCATTAGCAGTGAAGCCCATTCGGCCGCTCTGGCACGTCTCCCTTTGCTATTGCTAGCCCACCAAGGATACGCAGAACGTGCCGTCGAGCGCAAAACGCGGCCATTCTCCTGCCCATTTCGCTGGTTCGCGGCGGGACGGGCCGTGCGAACGGCCTGGCAGGCAGCGAACCAGCGAATCGGACCTGACGGAGCGGCTAGTTGCTTCCGGCCAGCGAACGCCACAAGAAGTGGTTGCTCCGCGCCTGCAACGCCGCAGCCTGCCTGTTGTCCGAGGCACCGGCATGGCCCCCTTCGAGGGCTTCGTGGAACCACACATTCGGGATGCCCATGGCCTGCATGCGTGCAGCCATCTTGCGGGCTTGGACGGGTCCCACCCGGTCATCCGAAGTGGCAGTCCAGATGAACGTCTCGGGGTAATCCACGCCGTCATGAAGGAGGTGGTACGGCGAGAAGGTGCGGATGAACTCCCACTGCGCGGGGACATCGGGGTCCCCGTATTCGGCAATCCACGAGTACCCGGCCGAGAGCTTGGTGTACCGGCGCATGTCCAGAAGCGGCACGCCGCAGGACACGGCACCGAACAGTTCGGGGTACTGGGTCAGCATGTTTCCCACCAGAAGCCCGCCGTTGGAGCCTCCGACGCAGCCCAGACGCGGACGGCTGGTAACGCCGCGGGAGATCAGGTCCCGGGCCACCGCAGCGAAGTCCTCGTAGGCGCGGTGGCGGTTTTCCTGGAGGGCAGCGCGGTGCCATGAGGGCCCGTATTCGCCACCGCCCCGGATGTTGGCCACAACGTACACGCCGCCGCGCGAGTGCGTGCCGGTGCCGTCCTCGGAGGCAACGCCCACAGTTCGCCGCTCAAGCCATGCCCGGCCGATGGATCCGCTGTAGGCCGGGGTCCGCGAGATCTCGAACCCGCCGTAGCCGGAAAGCTGCGTGGGGTTCTGGCCATCAAGTACCAGATCCTTGGACGCCACCTGGAAGTAGGGAACCTTCGTTCCATCGGCAGAGACAGCAAAGTACTGTTGGACCTCGTACCCGGCTTCGTTGAAGAACGACGGCGACCGCTTCACTTCGGCATGCCGGCTCACCACGCCGCTGGACTGCCCGTCATCGCCGCGTGTCAGCGCTCCCCGGGTGAGAGTGGTGGGAGTGGTGAAGCCGGTGGCCACCAGCCAGAAGTCGTTGCCGGCTGCGCCCAGGTCTTCGTCGTCCACGGCATAGGCATTGACATCGTGCAGCGGCGGGCAGGCATCCAGGAGGGTGGATGCCCATGCACCCGCGGAGTCAATCGTGGAAGGGTCCAGCACCCGGATTTCCGAGGAGACGTCGCGCAGGAGGTTCAGCAGCAGGTAATCCTTGGTCCAGCTCCAGGACTGCAGCGAGGTTTGGGCATCCGGCGTAAACAGGACCAGCAGCGAACGGGACCCCGCCAGGTAGGAGTCGAAATCGGCCGCCAGCAGAGCTCCCGCCGGGTACACGGAGCCCTCAACCTCCCAGTCTTTCTGCGGACGGAACAGCAGCCAGTCGCGGTGGGCGCTGATGTTGACGTCGGTGGGAACGTCGATTGCCACCCACGAGTCCTCGCGCAGCAGCCAGGTGCTCCGGTTGTAGAAGTCGATGTAGTCCACGGCGAAGGTCCGCTCGTAGCCCGGGGTCGAATCGTGGGCCACCATGGCCAGCATGTGGTCCTCGGGAATCTCAAAGAGGCGCTCGGCCTGGGCCAGCGTCTGTCCGCGCCTCAGCTTCACGCCGGTCCTCGCATAGGAAGACGTCGTCGCAGGCAGTCCCTCCGCAGTGCTGGACACCAGCAGGGTGTCGGCATCGAGCCAGCTGACGTTTCCCTTGGCAGTGGGGATGTCAAAGCCGCCCTCCACGAAGGTGCGGGATTCGACGTCGAACTCGCGGTGGCGGTCCGCGTCGCCTCCGTCGGGGGAGAGTGAGACCATGGCCAGGCGGTACTCGTCGCCATCGGCCGGCCGGAGGAAACCGGCGCCGTGGAAGACCCACTCCACACCTTCGGCGGCGGCAAGGGCATCGACGTCCAGCAGGACGTCCCACTCGGGCTCGTCGGTGAGGTAGCTTTCCCAGGTGGTGCGGCGCCAGAGGCCTTTGGGGTGTTCCTGGTCCTTCCAGAAGTTGTAGTAGTAGTCGCCCCGCTTGGAGACCATGGCGATGCGGTCTGTTGAGTCGAGGACCTCAAGGATGCCGGCTTCAACAGCTGCATATTCAGCATCCTCGAGCAATTCCTCGGTGCGGGCGTTTTGTTCGCGGACCCACGCCAGCTGTTCCTCGCCGTGGATGTCCTCGAGCCAGACGTTTTCATCCGTGGGCTCAGCCGCCACGTCCGCAGCATGGCGGGGCCCGGAGGTGGTGGCGGTGTCATTCTCGGGAAGTGGCGTCTGATCAGCTTCTGTGGTGGTCATCGCCCCATCCAAGCAACACTGTTCGACCGTAAGCAAGTCACAGGAAGTTAGGCTTGAGCGTGGCTAAATCGCAAACCATCCGTGTTGCCCTTATTGGGGCCGGCCCTCGGGGCACCAGCGTCCTTGAGCGGTTGCTTGCGAATTGGGCTGCCGGTAGCCCTCCGGGAACCACCCTGCATCTTGATGTGGTGGATCCTTTTCCGGCCGGATCGGGCCACGTGTGGCAGCCCGAGCAGTCGCGCTTGTATCTGATGAACACCCAGTCTTTCTATCCGACACTCATCCCCGAAGACCCGATGCTGGCCCCGCCGCTGGCAGGTGGTTCCTTCGACCAGTGGCGTGAGGCCCGGCGTCGTGATGGTGCGGGACTGAACGATGCTGAGAAGGCCGAGTTGGCCACCCTCGAGTCGAACAATTTCCCCAGCCGCGCGCTGTACGGCAGGTACCTGCGCCAAACCTTGGCGGGATTGCTGGAACGGCTTCCCGACGGCGTCGAGGTCACCTTCCATGAGACCACCGCCGTGGCGGCACGCCCTTTTGTGAACAGCACGGCGAACAGCGCGGGGGACGGGTTCGACGTCGAACTCGCCAATGGCCTCACCCTCACCGTCGGCTCCGTGGTCCTCGCCCTGGGGCACATTGAGTCCCGGCTGAATCCGGAACAGCGCTCATTCAAGCGCGCCGCTGACGAACAGGGCCTGCTGTATTTTCCGCCCGCACCGCCGGCCGACGTGGACTGGCAATCCGTGCCGGATAACGAGCCCGTGCTGGTCCGGGGCATGGGATTGAACTTCTTTGACGTCATGGGCCAGCTGACGGAGGGGCGCGGGGGCAAGTTTGTTGACGCCGGTGCGCCGGGAGCCGGGGTATTGGAGTACAGGGCATCGGGGCGCGAACCGAAAATCATCGCCGCCTCCCGCCGTGGCACGCCGTACCGGGCCAAGGCCGGCCTGGATGCCTACTATCCGGGCAGCATCACCATGCGGTACCTGACCGAAGACGCAGTGGACCGGTTCCGTGCCGCGGGAATCCAACCTGGTTTTGACCATGATCTTTGGCCACTCCTGCACCGCGACGCCTTGTGGGCCTACTACTCAACGCTGGCCCGCTCCCAGCCGACGGCAATCAAGGACCCTGCGCAGTTCCTGGCTGATCTTGAGGATGCGCTCCAACCGCACGCGCACACCACCACGCACTGGGAAAACAGCGTGGGCGACCTCGTGGAAAAGCATGTTGTGTCTTCCCGCCGGTTGAACCTCCGCGGACTGGCCGCTCCACTGGCAGGACGCACCTTTGCCTCTCGACGTGAGCTGGACGCAGCCATCACGGCCTACCTGGATGATGACGCGCGACGATCGGCCCTCGGGGAGGCGGACCCCGTCAAGATGGCCATCGGTGCGCTCCACACCGGCCGGGCCATCCTCAAATCGGTTGTGGCAGATGGCGGCATCACGGACGAATCGTGGCTCTCAGGGTTGCGCGGCTGGTTCGAGTCCTTCGTCGAAGGGCTGGCCAGCGGAGCCCCTGCACTGCGCTCGGAGCAGCTGGCCGCTTTGGCGCGTGCCGGCGTCGTGAGTTTCGTGGGCCCCGACCCGAAGTTCAGCGTGGACCGGGCAGCCAAGGTGTTCCGGGCGGTTTCGCCGTGGGTGCACGATGCGCCGGCCGAAGCACCTACCTTGATCGAGGCGATGTCGCCGGCCAACAGGGTGGGAATGAACGTCTCCCCGCTGCTGGAGCAGCTGATGGCTGATGGCCTGGTGCGCACCAAGATCATGATGGGCGGCGAAGGCGCTCCTGTGCAGACCACGGGATTGGACGTTGAACCGCATCCATACAGGCCCCTGGCGGCGAATGGATCCGTCACAAGGAACCTGTACGTCTTGGGTCTTCAGCTCTCCGCGGTGCAGTGGGGCACGGCCATCGCTGCGGAAGCCCGGCCCCGGACCGGACCGGCCTACGCCAGCGGACAGCGGACCCTCAGGGATGCCGACGAGATTGCCCGCAGTATTCTGGCCCGCTGAGCCACGCACGGCTACGGATCGGCGTAGCGTTCGGCACTAAGTCTTAGCGTTCAGCACAAAGGCAGGGCCCTCACGAAGGGTAAGTTCGTGAGGGCCCTGCCTTATGGCGTTACGGGTTTGCTAGCCCCGCAGGCACCTCTGGTACTCCAACCAGGCGAACGCGTACCGCAGCCACCCCACAATGTCGTACCACTTGGACGGCTTGGTGGGCGCGGTGCATTGCGGCGGGTTCGGGCCGCTCTCAGCAACCGTCACGAGCGTCTTCACCACGGTTCCGCTTTCGACGGCGGTGAGCACCAACGTGCCAGTGCCGGCCGCTGCCGAGGCGGGAACCTTGAGGTCCACCGTGGCTGCACCTGCTGTTACCGGTACGGATCCGAGCGTCACCGCTGCACCCTTGCTGTCAACAAAGACGGCATTGAGGGTGGCATTGGCGGGGCTGCCGATCGATGTCAGGTTCAGCTTTGAGACAGCCAGTGCGATGGGTTCGCCGGCCTTGACCCCGGCTGCGGTGGAGTTCACCACAGCGACGGAACGACGGGCAAAGTCCGGCGACACCGGCTTGTGCTCCTGCAGGTATTTGATCCAGGCATCCCGGTCCACCAGTCCGGTGTCCTTGGTGTTGCTGCCTTCCTTGAAGACCCGGAAGTTGTCACCACCGGTGGCCAGGAAGCTGAACGTGCCGATCCTGTACTGCTTCGCGGGATCGATGACGGCGCCGTTCACCCAGATGCCGGTGACGCGGTCGCCTGCGGGACGGGCGGCGTCGTAGGTGTAGTTGATGTTCTTGGACAGGCCAAGCTGCTGGTAGGGGCGGCTGGGCACGGTTCCGTCAGCGTTGGTCTGCCACTGCTGCTCCAGGAGCGTCTTGAACTGGGCACCTGTCAGGGACGTGGTCCACAGGTTGTTCACGAACGGCAGGACCGCGTTGGCCTCTGCGTAGGTGATGGTGCCATCCGGGGCGTAGTAGAGCTCGTTACGCAGGCCTCCGGGGTTCACGACGCCGATCTCCGCCGCACCCAGTTCGGGTGCCTTGAGCGTATCCACCAGGGAGTCTGCCACCAAGTTGCCCAGCGTGGATTCATTCGCGCGGTCGTCCCGCTTGGGGGCGCCTCCGGCAGGATCCGGGGTGAAGGCGGTGGTGATATCGGCGGTCACTGCACCAACGGGCTGGTTGCCGATTTCAGCAGCTTGGGCCAGCGCCTTGTCCACGATGGTCTTCACTGCGGCCACCCTCGGGTACGCAGCAACCAGGCTTTCGGCGGTCTCGGTGGTCCGATCCACGATTGCGGCCTTGTACGCCGTCACGGACTTGCTGGCGGTGTCCACAGTGAGCGTCACGCTGCCCACGTTCTCGCCGTAGTTGCCGGTCTGCACGATGGGACGGGTTTTGCCGGTCGGCTGGCCGTTGGCGTCCAGTACCGGTGCGTCCCAGGCGTATTCCTTGTGGGTATGTCCGGTGAAGATGGCAGCGACGTCGGGAGTGGTTTCGTTGACCAGCTTGGCGAAGGGTCCGCCCGCGGCGACTTCCTGCTCCAGCGTGGCGCCCTCAGGAGTGCCGGACGCGGCGCCGTCGTGGCTTTCCACGATGATGAGGTCGGCTAGATCGTCGGCCTTGATCTTCGCGGCCACCCGGTTGATGGCCTCCACAGGATCCCCGAATTCGAGGTCCGAGATTCCGGCGGGAGTCACCAGTGAAGGAACTTCCTGGGTGACAGTGCCGATGACGGCCACCCGCATGCCGTTCATATCCAGCACCTTGTACTCCGGCAAGACCGGCGTGGTGGTGCCCTTTTGGTAGACGTTCGCACCGAGGTACGCGAACTTTGCGTTGGTACCTCCTGCGACGACGCGGTCGCGCAGGTCCTGCCAGCCGCCGTCGAACTCGTGGTTGCCCACAGCGGAAGCCTGCAGCTCCAAGGTGTTCAGGACGTCGATGGTGGGCTGGTCCTTCGCCACTGAAGAAGCGAAGAGGGAGGCGCCGATGTTGTCGCCGGCCGAGATGAAGGCCGTAGCCCCGGGGGCAGCTGCCGCGCGGAGCTTCTCCACCGTTCCGGCAAAGAGCACGGTGTTGGTGTCGATGCGGCCGTGGAAGTCGTTGATCCCCAGGAACTGCAGGTCAACGCTTGCGGGTGCCTCCGCAGTCAGGTCCAGGCCCACCACCACAGGATCGTGGTCGCTGGCCCGGAACTCGTCCGCGGCATAGTAGTTGGTCACATTGTTGTTATACCTGCTGTACTCCAGTGCGACGGACTCCACGGAATTGATGTTCCAGATGTCGGTTCCCGTGACGGCCTTGGCTGCGGCAGGTGAAGCCAGGATGTGGTCCAGGGAACCCACCATGCCCCCGAACAGGTATGAGTGCTTGCCGGTGCCCACCTCAAGATCGGCATAGCCGGCGCCCGTGAGGACGTTGATGGGATCTTCCTTGGCATAGGCGTTGAAGTCACCGATCAGGAAGACCTTGTCCGTGCCCTTGGACGCCTGAAGATCCTTCGAGAAAGCGAGCAGCGATTCAGCCTGCTTGGTGCGGGCAATGTTCGAGGCACCCTGGCCCTTGTCGGTATCGTCCGGGGTAGCGGCCGAGCCCTTGGACTTGAAGTGGTTCACGATCGCGATGAACTTCTTGTCATCGGCACCGCCAACCGGTTTGAAGACCTGGGCCAGCGGCTTGCGTGCGCTGGCGAAAGCCACGGTGTCGTTGTGGATGATGGACTCGCCCACGGGCTCCGCCACGGCCTTTTTGTAGATGAACGCGGTGCGGATCATGTCTTCATCGCTCAGCGGGGGAGCGTTGGCGGGCGTCCGCACGTAGTCCCACACGCCAGGTGTTTTGACGTTGAGGGCCTCCACCAGCTTGGACAACGCATAGTCGCGCTCCTTGCCGAACTGCGCGGAGTTCTCGATTTCCTCGAGGGATACGACGTCGGCGCCGGACTTGGTGATGGCCGCTACGATCTTGGCCTGCTGGCGCTCGAAGTTCTCCGCGTTGGCAGCACCGCGGGCGTTGCAGCCTTCCTTGACCGTGATGGGGTTGCCCTCGCGGTCGGTATAGAAGACGCAGCCGGCCAGCTGGTCACCGGTGGTGGGGAAGTAGTTGAGCACGTTGAAGGAAGCGAGCTTGAGGCTGCCTCCCACATCGGCAGGACCTTCCGGCCGGGTGGCGGTGAAGCTGGCCGGTTGGACCGAACCAGCATTGGCCGCGTTGAGTGCGGTGAGCGGCTGGAACTTCCAGGAGTTGTTGCCGTAGCCAAGGATGACGTCGGTCCGGAACTGTGCGGGCGAACCCACACGAACGGGATCCGAGGTTGTCAGGTACGGCAGTTGCTGGGCCTTGGTGGTGGCGTCCTTGAGGAAGTTGGTGGACGCACCGTCGTCGAGCTTGATGCCCCGCAGCGCGTTGTCCGCCACCACGGCAGCGTACTCCGGCGAGCCGTAAGCGGCCACGGCCGTGGGCTGCACCAAGGGCGAGGTCCCGGCCGCGAGGCCGATTTCGCCGTACTGGTTCAGGGAGTAGTTATCCGTGACCGTGAAATCGCCCTGGGGGGCTACGAGCATGCCTTCGAGGCTTTCCCTCGCGGCCTCATTCGCCGGCAAGGCAAACGGCGTGGACTTGACCTCGGGGGCCGCCTCAGCGAGCTTCTTCAACCCTGCAGCTTCAACCGTGAGCTGGGTCTGGTTGGCGAATTCGCTGACGACGCCTGTTAGTTCCAGGTAGTCGCCCTGCTGGACGGTTCCCGTGGTCGTGGGTGAGTAGACGAACAAAGCGTCCGACGCCGTCCTGGCCGCCCCGGCAGTATCGCCGCCGGTTCCGGGGGTCTGGACGTAGTAGCCGTTGAACCCGCCGGTGGCGTAGAGGGCGGTGACCTTGCCGCGCGTGGTCACGGTGCTGCCGACCAGGGGGCTCGCCGTACCCGTTCCCTGGATCTCGGCAATGGCCTTGACACCGGGCTCCGGCTCCGGATCCGTGGGAGGGGTTCCACCGCCGTTGGAGGCCGTGGGGGTAATGGTGGCGTTCAGGCTGAAGTCCGTGGCGTTGGAGTCCGTGTCCGCCCCGTTGGTGCGGTTCAGGCTCTTGACGTCCGAGTTGCCGGTGGGCGCAGTGGCCGCGGCGGTTTCGAACGTGTTGGAGGTGCCATAGCCCAGGAGGTCGGCAATGGCGGCGTTGCCGGTCACTGATCCAGCCGGGAGCGGGGACACAGCGGTGGACTGCTTGGCCAGGACCAGTGTTCCTGTGGTTCCGCTGGGGTTCAGCGTCCCGGTGGCTTGGACATCGGCCGTGGGAAGGGCCGGGGCGGTGGAGGCTCCGCTGTTGGTGGCTCCCTGGACCAGGAAGTAGCCCTTGGCAGGGATGGTGCCGGTCAGGGGGGTGATCCCCGTGGGTGCGGCGGTGGCTGTGCCTGAACGGTACTGCAACGACCAGCCTGCCAGGCTGACCGGGGAATCCGAGGAGTTGTAGAGCTCAACGAACTTGTTCTTGAACGCGGCGCCGGCACTGCCACCGCTGAGGTAAGCCTCGTTGATGACTACCGCCGATGAGCCGGCAGGGGCGGACGGATCATCCGCCGCCATGGCCGGAGCGGCCGTCAGCGGGGCGGCGAGCAACCCCACTGACAAGACCGTTCCTGCCAGTACTTTCCACTGTTGTTGGTGCATCCGCTCTAACTTTCATTAGGGGACCCTGTGGGGCCCTTTGGACGACGCCCACAATCTTGTGAAGTGGGCGTTGTTTCGGAAGTTACTCCGGGGTAAACCTATTGCTCGGGCATAGCAGAACACGATGGAATGAATGGGAGGTGGACCGGGGGTGGCCGCTGGGTTCCCTTGGCACTCGTGCGTTACCTGGCGGCACCCTTAAGGGTGCCGGAGGTGGCGGCTCCGGCCTCGCCACCGATCAGGCAGACGATCTCCCGGTCACCGTTTTTCCAGGAGTCGCTGGTGGGGTGGAGGAAGGTCACATCCAGCGCAGATTCCTCGAACGGCAGGCCAACAAACGTTGCGAACTGGGCACCGCAGTATTCTTCAGCCTGGGTGCCCACCTCAGTGTCGCCGGGGAACGCAGACGCGTCCATGTTGGTCAGCGCGTAGGCCTCAAGGTCGTGGCTCTGATCGCACGGAATGATGGTGACATCCATAACTTCCTGGCTGTCCGGATTGGCGATGCAGTCGCCCAACTTCACCTTGAAGGCATCGGCCTTGGACGATTCCGTAGGCTTTCCTGACTCATCCCGCTTGGCGTCGCCGCTGCTGATCAACGAACAGCCCGCCAGCGCAATCGATGCCATGCCCAGCACGGCAGCGGTCCTCAATCGTCGTGAAAAGTGGTGCATGTGGGTCCTCATTCCCCGCGGGACAGCAGGCAAGGGGCCTGCGATCGACAGTGAGGGACCTGACAAGGACCCACGCCGGCTGATCCCCCAACGCCGGCAATGAGTGGATCCGGCCGGCTGCCCTCGGTGGAGGGCGCCGGGCAGACCCGGTGCAGTGAAACCCTAGGCCGTTTGGCCCAGGTCCTGGATTACTTTGAAGACAGCTCCCGTGGGGTCCTGCAGCGTCGCCAAACGACCAAACGGTGTGTCCTCTGCAGGTTGTGTGATGGTGGCGCCCAAGGCTGTTGCTTGCTCCACTGTGGCGTCCGTGTCCTCCACTGCGAAGTACACGCTCCACATGGAGGGGACCTGTTCCGGAAGGAAACCGGAGGCATCCATGATGCCCGCCTTGGCGTCGTCTCCGGCGCCGAGGGTGGTGTACCGGAACTCCGGAGTATCGCTCATGACGTCCGTGTCCCAGCCAAAGACTTCCTGGTAGAAGGTGACCGCTGCCTCGTAATCCTTGGAAAGGAGTTCGTGCCACGCAGGAGCGCCGGCCTCAGCCGCCAGCTCGTAGCCCGTCATTTCCCGGAATTCCCAAGCTCCGATGGACGCGCCTGAGGCGTCACCGTACATGGCCATGGTGCCCTGCTCGGGAACTTCCATGGGTTCCAAATACACCTGACCCCCATGGGTGGCTGCTGCCTCGGTGGTTGCCTTGATGTCATCGGTACGAAGGTAAGTGGACCAGACATCCGGCATGGCACCCATGTCAGCCTGCTTCGCCATGATGCCCGCCACCATCCGGCCGTCCTTCAGCGCCGTGATGTAGCCGCCGTACTTTTCCTCATCCCCGGTCTCATACGTCCAGCCGAAAAGCGCGCTGTAGAACGTCTTCGCTTTCTCAGTATCGGACGTCATCAGATCAATCCAGCAGGGTGCGCCGGGAGTGATGTCAGGCTTAGGCATGGGTCAGGCTCCTGTTGTTATTCCGCGGCCAAAGCTACGGCATATGTCAGTGGTGTGGAGACAGAAAGAACACTATGCGGGGGGTCTGACAGTTTCAATGATCTAACGGGTGTCAGTTCTCAGTTGCGCGCTTGGCGGCCCTGCGGAACAACAATCAAACAAACAAAAATGCCCCGGGTCCTGGAACCCGGGGCATCTCATTGGCGGAAGGTAAGGGATTTGAACCCTTGGTACGGGGTTACCGCACACTGGTTTTCAAGACCAGCTCCTTAGGCCGCTCGGACAACCTTCCTCGCCTAGTAGTGTTTCATAGGGAGTTGGCTGTTCCAAAACATCACGTCCTCCAGCCCCTTCCCCGGGGGTTTGAGGACCAGCAAGAAACCGGGAGTTCGTCATGAAAGCCGTCTACATCTCAGAGCCAGGCGGGCCCGAAGTCCTCGAAATCCGCGAGGTCCCCGCACCGGTGCCAGGCGCCGGGGAGGTCCTGATCGACGTCGTGGCTGCCGGACTGAACCGTGCGGACGTCCAGCAGCGGCGCGGCTTCTACCCGCCACCGCCAGGCGCATCCGACATTCCCGGGCTTGAAGTCTCCGGACGCATCGCAGCCTTTGGTCCCGGCGTCACCAAGGCGTTCTCCGTGGGGGATAAAGTTGTTGCGCTGCTCTCCGGCGGAGGCTACGCCCAGCAGGTGGCCGTACCTGCGGAGCAGGTTTTGCGGATTCCCGAAGGTGTGGACCTCATTACCGCCGCGGCCCTGCCTGAAGTTGCTGCCACCGTCTATTCCAACCTCATCATGACAGCGCAGATGCAGCCCGGGGAGACAGTACTCATCCATGGCGCCACCGGCGGCATCGGCACCATGGCCATCCAGTTGGCCAAGGCCTGCGGTGCAACGGTAGCGACCACTGCCGGAACCGACGAGAAGGTGGGAACCGCCAAGGCCTTCCTGGGCGCCGACATCGCCATCAACTACACCGAAGAGGACTTCGCTGAAAGCCTCAAGGCGCAAAACGGGGGCAAAGGCGCGGACGTGATCCTCGACGTCGTGGGTGCCAAGTACCTCCAGCAGAACGTCGACGCGCTCGCCGAGTACGGCCGCCTGATCGTCATTGGCCTGCAGGGCGGGACCACCGCCGAGATCAACCTCGGCCAACTCCTCAGCAAACGGGCTGCCGTGATTGGTACGGCGCTTCGGCCGCGGTCCGTGGCCGAAAAAGGCATCATCATGTCCGCGGTCCGCGAGTCCGTATGGCCGATGCTCACCGACGGCAGGATCAGGCCGCTCGTGGCCAAATCCTTCCCACTGGAACATGTCCGGGAAGCCCATCAGTATTTCGACTCGGGCGAGCACGTGGGCAAGGTCCTGCTGCTCCTCTGATCGTTCCGTCCAACCGCTGCGAGGAGCCATATGTCCATCCGGCACAGTCTGCTGGCCCTGCTTCAGGACCAGCCCCGGTACGGCTACGAACTGCGCGTCGAATTCGAGGACCGGACCGGTGCCGCCTGGCCGTTGAACATCGGACAGGTTTACACCACCCTGGACCGCCTTGAGCGCGATGGCCTGGTCAGTAAAGACGGCGACGACGGCGGTGGCCACGTCATCTACAGCATCACTGACGCCGGTGCCGAGGAAGTCGAGGCGTGGTTTGGCGGCGCCGTGGACCGTGGCGCCCCGCCGCGGAACGAGATCGCCATCAAGCTTGCCCTTGCCGTGACGCTGCCCGGTGTGGATACCTCCGCGGTGATCCAATCCCAGCGTGAGGTGTCCGTCAGGGCGTTGCAGGAGCACACGCTGGCGAGGAAGGCAGTGTCCGCCAACCAACGTTCCGTGGACACCGCGGGGCTGCTGGTACTCGATTCCCTGATTTTCCAAGCCGAAGCCGAAGTGCGCTGGTTGGACCTGTGTGAAGCGCGCATGGTGCAGGCGCAGGCCAACGGGGGAGCCACCTAGTCTCCTCCGGTGCGGGAGCATGGTCATCCGCCGCAAGGCTGTGACCGTTCACCGCCGCGTTGTTCCACGTTGGCGCGTTCCCCCTTTACTTGTCTGTGACGGTTGTTACTGTGCTGGAAGGCACCCGGCGATGCGGCCCCCACCGCGAAGATCGCCACCAACGGCAGCACCCATCACTGCAGCAGTTCTCAAGGAGGAGATATGGGCAAGGTTTCTGACAAGGCCGGACTCACGGAAGGATTGGATCCTACGCTGCCTTCCCCGGCCGTGGATGACTCAGTCCGTGAGGCAGAAGAGCGTAGATGGACCCCGGCAAAGATCGGGCTGTGGGTGGCGATCTCGCTGCTGGGAGCGGTGGCATGGTTCATGCTGGCGCTGGTACGCGGCGAAACCGTGAACGCCATCTGGTTCGTTTTCGCTGCGGTATGCACCTATCTGATTGGCTACCGGTTCTATTCCAAGGTTATTGAGCGCTACTTGCTCAAGCCGGATGATCGCCGCGCCACTCCTGCCGAGTACAAGGCTGATGGCAAGGACTATGTCCGCACCGACCGGAATGTGCTGTTCGGCCACCACTTCGCCGCCATTGCCGGCGCGGGGCCGCTGGTGGGACCTGTCATCGCAGCCCAGATGGGCTATCTGCCAGGCACCATCTGGATCATCATCGGTGTCGTTCTTGCCGGTGCCGTGCAGGACTACCTGGTCATGTTCTTCTCCATGCGCCGCGGTGGCCGTTCCCTCGGCCAGATGGCACGTGAAGAACTTGGCGTCATTGGCGGCACGGCGGCCCTCGTGGCCACCCTGCTCATCATGATCATCATTGTGGCCATCCTTGCGCTCGTCGTGGTCAACGCCCTGGGCGAGAGTCCGTGGGGTGTCTTCTCTGTGGGGATGACCATCCCCATCGCACTGTTCATGGGCGTTTACCTGCGCTTCATCCGGCCAGGAAAGGTGATGGAAGTGTCCATCATCGGCTTCGTTTTACTGATGGCGGCCATCATCGGCGGCGGCGCAGTGGCCGGAACCGAATGGGGTGCAGCCTTCTTCCACCTCGACAAGGTCACCATTGCCTGGGGCATCATCATCTACGGCTTCATTGCTGCCATCCTGCCGGTGTGGCTGCTCCTGGCCCCTCGCGACTACCTCTCCACCTTCATGAAGATCGGCGTGATCGTGATGCTGGCTTTGGCCATCATTGTGGTTCGTCCGGAAATCACAGTCCCCGCGTTCAGCGAGTTCGCCAGCCGTGAGAACGGACCCGTTTTCTCCGGGGCGCTGTTCCCCTTCCTCTTTGTCACCATCGCCTGTGGCGCCCTGTCAGGATTCCACGCCCTTATTTCCTCCGGCACCACTCCCAAGCTGATCGAGAAGGAACGCCAGACGCGCTTCATCGGCTATGGCGGCATGCTCATGGAGTCCTTTGTGGCCATCATGGCTCTGGTAGCTGCGATTTCGATCGACCGCGGCATCTACTTCGCCATGAACGCACCCCTTGCCCTCACCGGAGGCACGGTGGAATCCGCAGCGCAGTGGGTGAACAGCCTTGGCCTGGCCAACGTGAACATCACCCCGGACGTGCTGGCCCAGACGGCCAAGGACGTGGGCGAGGAGAGCATCGTCTCCCGGTCCGGTGGGGCACCCACACTGGCCGTAGGCTTGGCGCACATCATGCAGCAGTTCATCGGTGGACCCGGCATGATGGCCTTCTGGTACCACTTCGCCATCATGTTTGAGGCGCTGTTCATCCTGACCGCAGTTGACGCCGGCACGCGTGTTGCCCGGTTCATGCTGCAGGATTCCATTGGCAACTTTGTTCCCAAGTTCAAGGAAGCCTCCTGGCGTCCCGGCGCTTGGCTATGCACCGCCATCATGGTGGGTGCATGGGGTGCAGTGCTCCTGATGGGTGTTACCGACCCCCTGGGTGGGATCAATACGCTCTTCCCGTTGTTCGGCATCGCCAACCAACTCCTTGCGGCCATCGCGCTGGCGGTGTGCCTGGCCATCACTGCCAAGCGGGGCGTCTTCAAGTGGCTGTGGATCGTGGCGGTACCTCTGGCCTTTGCGGCAGTAGTGACAATTACTGCCAGCTTCCACAAGATCTTCTCGCCGGTTCCGGCAGTGGGCTACTTCGCCAACAACCAGGCCTTCTCCAAGGCCTTGGCGGACGGCAAGACGGAGTTCGGCACGGCAAAGACCGTTGCAGCCATGGAAGCGGTGGTCCGTAACACCATGATCCAGGGCGTCCTTTCGGTCATCTTCGTGACGTTGAGCATCATCGTGATTGTCGCCGCCCTGTTGGCGACCATCAGGGCAATCCGTGCAGGCGGCGGACAAGACCATGAGGACCCGGCCCTGCCATCCAAGGTGTATGCCCCGGCCGGACTGATCCCCACCTCAGCGGAGAAGGCCCTGCTGGCGGAGTGGAATGCCCTGCCTGCGGAGAAGCGCACGCAGAAGGCCGGGCATCACTGATGAATGCGGTGGCCAAAGGGCTTCGCGGGTTCGCCACCTACATGGGTTCGCTCATGGGTGCAGACGCCTACCGCAAGTACCTGGAACACTTCAATGCCAGCGGCCATTCCGGTCCCGCCATGACGGAGCGTGAGTTTTGGCGGGACCGGATGGACCGGCAGGACAGCAATCCCCAGGGCCGCTGCTGCTGACGGAGAACCAAGTTTCGCTACGAACGAAGTCGGAATCGAGGAACTGGACGGGGGTTCGCGTGAACCCCATGAGAGTATGAACGAATGAGCGATCTGAACGACATTCAGCCCACGGATGAGGCTTCGGACGACACCCCCGTGGAGGGAACCATGCTGGAAGAGGGCCACAACAGGCCCAACGGACAGCAACCCGGCGGGGGAGAGTCCGGAAAGGATGCCAAGCCCAAGGGCGGCAATCTTCACGAACTTGTTGACGAACCGGCAAAGGTGATGCGGATCGGCACCATGATCCGCCAACTTTTGGAGGAAGTTAAAGCCGCGCCCCTGGACGACGCTGCACGTGGGCGCCTCGCCGAAATCCATGAGCGCTCCATCAAGGAACTCGAGGACGGTCTCGCACCTGAACTCATCGAGGAGCTGGAACGCATCAGCTTGCCTTTTCCCGACGAAAAGGCGCCCTCCGATGCGGAACTTCGCATCGCCCAGGCACAGCTGGTGGGGTGGTTGGAAGGCTTGTTCCACGGTATCCAGGCCGCCATCGCCGCACAGCAGGCCGCCAAGGAACATGCCGCCGCGCAGATGCAACTTCGCCAGCTCCCGCCGGGAACTGTCATCGCGCCGGGCATCGTCATTGGCGAAAATGGCCAGCCGCAGCGTGCCGCAGCGCCGGGGGCTCCCGGTGCTGCTTCGCACGGCCGGCCGGAAGACCCCGACCACGGTCCGGGTCAGTACCTCTGAGTTCGCTCGTGGGTTTCTTTGGGGCCGTCCGCCAAGGACGGAAGGACGATCTGGAGCTCGGCAAGGGGTTGTGGCGACGCGCCCACGACCGTTTCCACCGCGGCCTGGACCGGTACCACCAAGTTCTTGAGGGCGTTGATGATGAGCAGCTGTACAACGAGCTTGTGCAGATCGCCAATGAGCTTGCCGAGTTGTCTCCGCGCGTGAGGACCATTTGCGTCGAGGCGCAAAGACGCTCCCCAAGCGACGGCCTGGATGTTCCCGGGGCCCTGGCAGGGGTGCACCGTGCGTTGTCCAAGGCTGGAAATTCCCTGGCCACCACCGCGGAGGCGGCCGCGATGTTGAGGTTGGCCGTTGGCCCGGTTCCTGTGGGTGCACTCTCCGTGAGGCGGCGCTCGGAAGCCGTCTTTGAGCAGGTTGCCGATGCAGAGCGCCAGCTCGGAGCCTGAAGGGCCGGGAGAAAGATGCAAGGCGTGAGCAACTACAAGCGTGCGCCTTTATTCCTCCTTCACAAGAAGTTAAGCGCATAGCTGATCTCCGTAACATTCCGGGCTTTTCACAGGTTCGTGCTGGCAGTATGGCAATCATGACTTCGTCACCAACACTTACTTTCAACGACGGCAACACCATCCCCCAGCTCGGCTACGGGGTGTGGCAAGTTGAAGACGATGTAGCCGAAAAGGTGGTGCGCCAGGCTTTTGAAGCCGGCTTCCGCCACATCGATACCGCCAAGATCTACGGCAATGAGGCAGGTGTCGGCCGGGCCATCGCCTCCTCCGGCCTCTCCGCCGACGAAATCTTCATCACCACCAAGCTGTGGAACGCAGACCAGGGCTACGACTCCACGCTCGCAGCCTTCGAGGAGTCCATGGACCGACTCGGCCTGGAGACCCTGGATCTCTACCTGATTCACTGGCAGCAGCCCAAGCAGGAAAAGTACGTTGACACCTGGAAGGCGCTCATCGAGCTCAAGAAGCGTGGCCGCGTCAAGTCCATCGGTGTATCCAACTTCACCAAGGAAGGCCTGCAGCACATCATCGATGAAACCGGCGTTGTTCCGGCCATCAACCAGGTGGAACTGCACCCCTTCTTCAACCAGGCTGACCTTCGCGAATTCAACGCTTCCAAGGGCATCCTGACCCAGGCTTGGTCCCCACTGGGCCAGGGTGGCGAGCTCCTTCAAAGCGCCACAGTTGCTGAAATCGCCGCCAAGCACGATGCCACGCCCGCCCAGGTGGTCATCGCCTGGCACCTGGCCATCGGCAATGTGGTCATTCCCAAGTCCGTCACCGAGTCCCGCATCCAAGAAAACTTCGCGGCGCTCAACGTCACGCTGGATGCCACCGACATCGAGGCCATCAACGGCCTCGACCGCGGTGCCGAAGGCCGCATCGGACCGGACCCGGCAGTCTCCGACTTCGCTTAAGTCCTAAGCCTGACCCTGGTGCCCCGTCCCCTCCTTGGGGGCGGGGCACCTGCCGTTAAGGCACGACGCCGGCATTCGCCGTCGTGACGTAACGCACCTCAGTCCGTGGTGGAATTGAGCAACCCCAGCGGACGGAGGACGGAGCTTGCATGGAGGTTTTTGACGCATTGGAGCGGCAGATCGTTGCCGCGCTCCAACTGGATCCGCGGTGCCCCTGGCGGAAGATGGCGGCGGTCCTTGGGGAAGCAGAACGAACTGTCGCGCGCCGGGGTTCACAGCTTGTGGAGTCCGGAGCTGTCGCTGTAGTGGGCATCCGGCCCCGGCCGTCCGTGGTGTTGGTGGAGATGAGATGCATGCCCGGCACTGTGCGGGCCGCGGCCCACGCACTGGGGCAGAGGCCGGATACCACCTTTGTCTACACCACCACGGGTACCGGAGACTGCGTGGCAGAGATCCTCACCGAGCCTGCACGCATGGCCGATGTCCTCTCTGACGAGTTGCCCGCCACCATCGGTCTGCGCGATTCCACCAGCTACCCCGTGTTGCGTTACTTCCGCACCATCCGGGGGTGGCGGCCGGAGATCCTCACCAGTGACAAGGCGGAGGCGCTCCGCTCCAGTCTCACCCCGGACTCCGGCATCCTGGTGCCGCGGCAGGATTTGAGCAGGCAGGACCACGAGCTCGTGGCTGCCCTCTGTGCCGATGGCCGGATGAGTTTTGAAGCGTTGGGCCGCCGGGTGGGTGTTTCTGAAGCAACAGCACGCCGCCGCACTGAGTGGCTGCTTGCCAATAACCAGGTTCACTTGCGCGCCATCGTTGAGCCGGCATCCTTTGGCTTGTATGTCGAGGCACTGCTCTGGATCCGGGCTTCTCCGCAGCACGTTGAACAGGTTGGCAAGAGCCTGGCGGAGCTGCCTACTGTCCGTTATGCGGCGGCGATCGCCGGTAATTACCAGATTATGGCCGATGTCACGGTGGAGGACATGGCAGACCTCTACCGCTTCATCACGGACTCGGAGTGGGCGCAGCATGCTGTCACTGTGGACGTGTCCATCCTGCTGGACGCCCGAAAGCGTGGTGGGCGGGTTATGCGCGCACGGTAGTGATGGCCTCGCCTGCCGTAGAAAAAACAGGAGCGATCGCGGCGTAGCCGGTCTGCTGTTCGAAGGCACGGCCGTAGCGGAGCAACTGCATGTCCGTGTAGTGGTTGCCGGCGAGCTGCAAGCCGATGGGGAGCCCTGCGGAGCTGAAGCCTGCCGGGACGCTGAGCACGGGCAGCCCTGTGGCGGACAACAGGCAGGCTGAGCGCATCCAGTCGAGGTAGGTCTGTGAAGGAACACCCGCGATGTCCTGGGGGTACCGCAGTGCGGCGTCGAAGGGAAGGACCTGGGCGCAGGGGCTGGCAAAGAGGTCGTAGCGCCCAAAAAATGACTGGACGCTGCGTTCCAGGCGAGTGCGGGCTGCGGCTGTCTCGATCAGGTCGCGGGCGGTGAGGTCGAAACCTTTGTGGACGTTCCAGTGCACTTCCGGTTTGATAACGTCACCAGAGCGCTCCAGGATGGGACCCAGTCCTGCGGCGAAGTCCATGGCGCGGGTGTTGCCGAACACAAGGTCGGCTTCGCTGAAATCGGGGGTGGCTTCTTCCACGATCGCGCCGAGGCCTTCGAAGACCGCGAGTTGCCGTTCGAGATGCTCCAGGATTTCAGGGTCCACCGGCACCCCAATGCCAAAGTCCCGTGACCAGCCAATCCGGACCCCGCGCATATCGGCCTTGAGCCCAGCTCGGAAAACCTCCGGATCAAGGCCTTCCGGATGGGGCACTCGAGGGTCCTTGCCGGCCGTCACGGACATGAACAAGGCAATGTCCTCCACGCTGCGTGCCATGGGTCCGGTTCGGCCCAGCCACCCGTAGGCGTTGACGTCGGACGGCATGGGGATCACCGCCGTCGATGGCCTGAAACCCACCACATTGCAAAAGGAGGCCGGGATGCGGAGCGAGCCGCCCATGTCGCTGCCGTCGCCGATGCTCTGGACGCGGGAAGCGACGACGGCGGCCACCCCGCCGCTGCTGCCGCCGGCGCTGAGGGTGGGTGCGTACGGGTTGGTGGTGGTTCCGAAAAGGTCGTTGAACGTGTGGGATCCGGCGCCAAACTCGGGAACGTTCGACTTCCCGGTGCTGACAACCCCGGCCGCCTTCAGCCGGGCAATGATGAGGTCATCGGCGTCGGGCACAAAGTCGCGCAAGGCAAGCGAGCCCTGAGTGGTGCGCATCCCGGCGGTATTGTTCGTGTCTTTGTGGGTCATGGGCACGCCGTGCAGTGGCGGAAGGTCTGCCCCCGAAGCCGTCAGTTGGTCCGCGCGGTGCGCCAGGGCTTGGGCCCCTTCGGCGTCGAGAGTCACCACTGCGTTGATCACGGGGTTCACGTCCGCGATGCGCTCCAGATGGTCGGCAAGGGCTTCGCGCGCAGAGATCTTCTTCTCCCGGATCGCTGCGGAAAGTTCGACGGCGGACAGCTCGCCGATGGTGTCAGGCATGGTGCTCCTTTGCTGGATGTCTACTGCTTGAAGTGTGCCCGGTCACACCTGACCGCGGAAGCCGGAACCCGAAGAAAGCAAGCCGTGACGGATTCAGCCAACATTCCGGCTGATTCCGTCAGCTATTGTGTGTGATCCGGCTCATAGTAAATGGTGTTGGTAACCCCATGGCCGATCTGGTTAATGGGTATGGATTTGCCCCACAACGCCACGGGCCGCACAGCGTCGTCCGGCCGCGGACTGGGGGCTCACACCCGGAGGTTCCCATGCACCAACCCCTGGCACTGCAACCGTTCACACCCACCGATTCGACCGACATCATGGCTATCGCCAACAATCCTGTCCTGTGGATCTGCGTGGCCGGTGTCTTCGGCGTGATCATCATCCAGTCCGTCATCTTCATGAAGGCTGCCCAACGCGCAGCGCCATCCGTAGAGATGAGTCCGCAGGACATCAAGACTTCGTTCCGTTCCGGTGCGGTCTCCGCCATCGGACCATCCCTGACCGTATCACTCGTTGCCATCGCCCTGCTGGGCCTCTTCGGCGCCCCGGCTGTGCTTTCCAGGATTGGTTTGATCGGCTCTGCTGCGTACGACGTCTCTGCGGCCGGCATCGCCGCTGGCTCCATGGGCGCGAAGCTCGGCGACGCCAGCTACACGCAGAGTGTCTTCGCCGTCGCGTTCTTCGCCATGAGTATCGGCGGTGCCATGTGGATGCTCGCCACGCTGATCCTGACACCGCTGCTTCGCAAAGGTGATGCCAAGATCCGCTCCGTGAACCCTGCGGCCATGGCCATCGTCCCAGCGGCTGCCCTGATGGGAGCCTTCTCCTGCCTGGGCTTCACCGAACTCCCCAAGTCCGGCGTTCACGTTGTGTCCTTCCTTATCTCCGCCGCAGTCATGGGGTTGTGTCTGCTGCTGGCCAGGAAGCTCGGCAAGAGCTGGCTGCGCGAGTGGGGGCTCGGCTTCTCCATCGTCATCGGACTGGGCGCTGCCTACCTCGCCGTCGGCGCCTGATCCACACGTCCAGCCCCTGTCTTTGAGCACGAAAGGAACACCCCGTATGTCTTCCACTACTTCCGCTCCCATCACCACCAGCACCTCCGCCATGGCTGAGTTCGGCCGCACCACGTCCCGTTGGGGTCAGATCACCATGATCTTCGGACTGCTGGTCTCGGTAGCTGGTCCACTGTTTCTTGTCTTCGCCAGTGGCCTGGACATAGGCCCCGCACAGCTTTGGATCGCCTTTGCTGCGGTGGCCGCAACCTTCGGCATCATCTGGATCGTTGAGCCACTCACGTACTACCCGATCCTCGGGCCTGCCGCGATGTACCAGGCCTTCATGATCGGCAATATCTCCAACAAGCTCCTGCCGGCCGCTTTGATCGCGCAAACCAATATCGGTGCCAAGCCGGGCAGCAAGCGCGCCGAGCTGGCCGCCGTGGTCGCCATCTGCGGTGCCGCGGCAGTCCACCTGATCTCGCTTGCGATCTTCGTGGGACTCCTGGGGAGCTGGCTGATCAGCGTCATCCCGCCGTCGGTGCTGCTGGTGACCCGCCTGTACGTGCTGCCCGCCGTTCTTGGCGCAGTGCTCGTGCAGGCCATCGTGTCCATGAAGCAGCCCCGCACCACAGTGTTTGCGCTGGTCGTCTCGGCCGTCGTCGTGTTTGTTGTGCTGCCCCTGGCGCCGTCGCTCGCCATGGTGTCAACCGCTATCGCCGTGCTGGGCACCATCCTGCTCGCATGGTTCTTCCGGGGTAGGACCACCATCACCGAAGCGAAGCCGATCCACATCGAATAGCACTCTCCAGCACCCCGTCCCCACAATCACCAGGAAGACAGGCCCATGACCCACACCGCCACAGCCCTCCAGCTCGACGCCCAACAAACCGCCAAGCTTCACTCCCTGTACCGGCACCTCCACGCACATCCGGAACTGTCCATGCAGGAGTTCGCCACTGCTGAATTGATTGAGGAACAGTTGGACGGGCTCGGTTTCGAGCACTTCCGATGCGGCGGGACGGGCGTGGTGGGAATCCTGCGGAACGGTGAGGGTCCCGTGGTGGCGTTCCGTGCCGACTCGGATGGCCTTCCGATCGAGGAAGCCACCGGGCTGGACTACGCCAGCACCGATACCGGAACCCTCCCGGACGGCACAGTGGTCCCCGTTATGCACGGCTGCGGTCACGACACGCATGTAGCCAGCCTGCTTGGCGCCGCGGAGGTGCTGGCAGGGAATCCGGAGGCTTGGTCGGGAACGCTGGTGCTGATTTTCCAGCCTGGCGAGGAAACTGCCGCCGGCGCGCTCGCCATGCTCGACGACGGACTGTGGGACAAGGCGCCGCGGCCGGAGGTGGTTTTCGGGCAGCACGTCATACCCCGGACTGTCGGCACTGTCGCGATTTCCAGCGGCCCGGTGGCTGCCATGGCAGATTCGCTGCGGGTCACCGTGTACGGCCAGCAGTCGCATGGCTCCCAGCCGCAGGACTCCATCGATCCCATCGTCATGGCCGCCCATATGGTCACGCGGCTCCAGGGGATAGTGTCCCGTGAGCTGGATCCGCGGAAGTCCGCCGTCGTCACTGTGGGGACCTTCCACGCGGGACTTAAGGAGAACATCATCCCGGCCTCGGCCGAGTTCACGCTCAACATCCGAACCTTCGACGACGACGTCCGCGGCCAGGTCCTCGCTGCCGTTCGCCGCATCATCGAGGCCGAGGCCGCTGCCTCGGGGGCGCCTGCACCGGACATCGAGGAGATGTACCGCTTCCCGCAGTGCTTCAACGATCCCGACGCCGTCCCTGCCGTCATCGAGGCACTGCGGCTGGCGTTGGGGGTTGAGGCAGTGGACATCACACCGCCGATGATGGGCAGCGAGGACTTCGGGCACCTGGGTGCCGCGATCGGAGTGCCGTCGGTGTTCTGGATGTTCGGTGGCACGCCCGCCTCGGGGATTGAAGGTCCAGTGCCCGTCAACCATTCGCCGTTCTTCGCACCCGAGCTGGAAGGTTCTCTGGCCGGGGGAGTATCGGCCGCCGTCGCCGTGCTGATGTCCCGGCTGGGCAGCTGACTCCCGCGACCCACGTTCCGGGTTCCAGACACTCCAGGGATCCGAACGGCCTGGAGCGTCCTAGGAGGGTGCCCATGGGGGAAATTGAAGATCCTTTGGGATTCGACCACGCTGATGACCTCTTCTTCGGTCATGGGCTCTGCAGCGCCTTCCCGAGCGGGGGCTTCCCCGGGCGGCAGGACCTGGACGGCACCGGCGCTCTCAAACATTTCGAGAATTTGGGGAAATGTTCGATATTCCCACCATTAAGCTGGGCGGCTCAGTCCCGGAATTAACAAACAAAAACCCCGCTGGTTCAACGAACCAGCGGGGTTTTTCTCTGAGCTTCCTATCAGAATCGAACTGATGACCTTTTCATTACGAGTGAAACGCTCTACCGACTGAGCTAAGGAAGCACCGCGCCAATCACCGGTTTCCCGGGCGATCACGCAAGACATAACTGTAGTAGAGGCACCGCATCCGGGTCAAAACGAGAGCGGTGGCGGCCGTTGCAGGGATGTTCACCCCAGCGTCGGGCCGGGTTCAGGCAGGCGTTTCCCTGCCGCCGGAAGCTGGGGAATCAACTGTGGCGAGGTACACCCGCCACACAGACAAGCCAAAGGAGCCGCTCAATGACCGGGGACGCATTGACCAGGGACGCCAGCCACACATCCAACCGGCTGAGGCTGGCGGTGGTGGACATGGTGGGCACCACCATCACCGATGATGGCCGCACGGAATTGGCCATGTCCCGGGCGCTGGCCGAGCACGGCATCGAACCCGGCAGCAGCAGATTCGAGAGCATGTTGGGCTATGCCCGGGACACCATGGGCTTTTCGAAAATGACCGTGTTCAGCCACCTTTTCGACGACGCAGAGGTGGCTGCCAGTGCCAACAAGGTCTTTGAGAAGGCGTACGACGAAATGATCGACGACGGCGGCGTCCGCGCCATTCCGGGCGCGGAGGACGCCATCCTGTGGATGCGTGAGTCCGGCATGCAGGTGTGCCTGGCCACGGGCTTTGGCCGGCACACGCAGAACATGGTGCTGGAATCTTTGGGATGGATGGGCCTGGCCGACCTCAGCCTGTGTCCTGCCGATGCCGGACGTGGCCGGCCTTACCCGGACATGATCCTGACTGCCGTGCTCGCCCTGGACCTTGACGACGTGCGCGAGGTAGCGGTGGTCGGCGATACGAGCTCGGACATGCTCTCAGGCATCCGCTCGGGCGCGTCCCTCATCGCCGGGGTGCTGACGGGCTCGCACTCCGAAGCGACGCTGCGAGCAGCCGGCGCCACCGTCGTGGTGGATTCCATTAAGCAACTACCGCTCTTGGTGGAAAAACGCGAAGCCAGGCACCTCTAGCACTTCAGGCCGTCCTGCGGCAGCTTGCCATCAACAAAGTACTCGTCGACGGCGGTGCTGACGCAGGAGTTCGAGCGGCCGTAGGCGGTGTGCCCCTCACCTTCCCAAGTGACCAGTGAGGCGTTTTCCAACTGCTTGCGCAGCGACTGGGACCACTCCAGGGGAGTGGCGGGGTCGCCGGTGGTGCCCACCACCACGATGGGAGCGGACCCGTTGTATTCAACAGGTGCAGGCGTGCGGGTGTTCTTGTACGGCCAGTCCTTGCAGTTGACTCCGCCGTAGGCAAAGAAGGAACCGAAGGTGGGGGAATCCTGGATCAGGCGGGCTTCCTCGGCCCGCATACCCACGGTGTCAGTGACCATGGGGTAGTCCAGGCAGTTGATGGCCTGGAACGCGAAGGCGGAGTTGGAGCTGTAGGTGCCGTTGGCCTCACGGTCGGCCCCAAGATCGGCAAGCCGCATCATCTGGGACACGTCCCCGGAGAAGGCGCTCTCCAGAGCCTGGGTCAGGGCGGGCCAGCTTTGGTCGTTGTACAGCGGCAGGATCAGTCCGTTGACGAAGTCATTGCTGGTCACCAAACGGCCGTCCTTGGCGGTCTGGGGATTCTGGTCCACGGCGTTGATGAGGTCCCTGATCTCCTGGACGCCGTTATCTACGGATCCGCTGAGGGGACACTGGTTCTGGCCCTGGCAGCTGGCTACGTAGGTGCGGATCGCCCGTTCGAAGGCCCGTGCTTGTCCGGCGGTCAGTTCCTCGTTGCTGATGGACGGATCCACGGCGCCGTCCAGGACCAGGCGGCCCACGTTGTCCGGGAAAAGTGCAGCATAAGTGGATCCAAGGAAGGTGCCGTAGGAGAAGCCCAAGTAGTTGAGCTTGGCGTCGTTGACCACGGCGCGAAGGACATCCAGGTCCTTGGCCGCGCTGACGGTATCAATCTGTCCCAGGACATCCCCGGTCTGCTCCAAGCACTGTTCAGCGAAGGCTTTGTTGAAGGCCAGTGCGGCTTCCAGTCCTTCGTCGGTGTTCTTCCGGAACACCTTTTCGCGGGCAGCATCACGTTCGGCGTCGGTCATGCACTTGACGGGAGCTGAGCGTTTCACGCCGCGGGGATCAAAGCCCACCAGATCGAAGTTGTTCTTCAGTTTTTCGGTGAAGTTGGTGTTGCCTGCATCCTTGATGTAATCCACCCCGGAGCCGCCGGGGCCACCGGGGTTGACCAGGATTGATCCCTGCTTGTTGCCGGTGCTGGGCAACTTGATGACGGAGAGCGTGATGTCGCCGGCCCCTGGGTTTGCGTAGTCCTTGGGCACCTGGACTTCGCCGCACTGGAAGCCATTTTCGCAGGAACTCCACTCCACCGGCTGCGAGTAGAACTTCTCCAGGCCCTTGGGGGCCGAGGCCGCTATTGAGGGATCCACGGTGCTGGTGGACGGCTTGGCCGTGGGTGCCGGCAGGAACGGCACAGTGCAGGCGCTCAGCACCAGTGCGGCAGCTACGGCAACACCAACAGCCACGAAGCCGCGACGGGCCCCACGCTGGGCGGACCGGTCCCTTGAAGGGGCACCGGCGGGCCGGTGGGGTGCGGACGTCATGGGTTCTCCTATTGCTGGATGAGGCTCGTGGCCATGGACTCGACCGCCAACAGGGGAGCCACGTTGGTGGTGGTGATTCGGACACGGGCTTTGTTGATGGCGTCCATCCGGGCCAGGGTGGTTTCCGGGGTTGAACTGCCGGCGTAGTCTTCCAGTTCGCTCTTGAGCTCAACGTTGACCAGTTCCACAGCGTTCCCCAACTGGATGATCAACACGTCCCTGTAGAAGGACAGCAGATCTGTCAGGGTACGGTCCAGGGAGTCGGTGATGGACCGCTTGGCCCGCCTTTTCTGGTCGTCCTCAAGTTGTCTGACCTGGCTGCGCATGGAGGGCGGCAACGTGCCGGACTCTGGGGCGCCGAGGCTTGCCAACAGGGCGATTTTCTCCGCCGCATCGCGCTCGTCATTGGAGCTGTTGGCCTCTTCGGTGGCGATTTTCACCAGCTTCTCGGCCATCATCACCGCAGCAGTGACGCCGCGAAGGCCAAGGGGAATCTTTACCGTATCCAAGCGGCGTTGCCTGGCATCGGCGTCGCGTGCCAGCCGCCGGGCAATACCGATATGGCTTTGCGCAGCGCGTGCGGCGCGGTCAGCGAGTTGCCGTTCGACGCCGTCGCGCCTTACCAGGAGATCGGCGACGTCGGATGCCGGCGGAAGTCGAAGGCTTACCGGACGGCACCGGGAACGGATGGTGACCAGGACGTCGGCGGGGGAGGGGGCACACAACATCCAGATGGTGCGGGGCGTGGGTTCCTCGATGGCCTTCAACAGCACGTTGGTGGTCCGCTCGGCCATGCGGTCTGCGTCCTCCACCACGATGATCCGCCACCGGCCAGTCGCCGGCCTGTCACCCGCTTTGGATACCAGTGCACGGGCCTCGTCAATGGTGATGGTGACTTTCTCGGTCCGCACAAATGTCACATCAGAGTGTGTCTCGCCGAGAATCGTGTGACAGGCCGCGCATTCACCGCAACCGCGAAGGGCGACGTCGTCCTGCTCGCAATTCAGCGCTGCCGCGAAGGCCTTGGCTGCATTGGAACGTCCGGATCCCGGCGGACCGGTGAACAGCCACGCATGGGTGAGGCCGGTTTCACCCTGCGCCGCCTGCTTCAATTGCGCTACGACGGGTGCCTGCCCTTGGAGGTCGTCCCAAACACTCACGGACGGTCGCCCGGAACGCGGTCACCCAGCAAAGATTCCACCCGTTCAAGGATCTGGGCGGCGAGGGTGTCAATGTCGGAATTGGCCGGCAGGACCAAGTAGCCCGACGGTGTGGCCTCGGCGAGTTCCAGGAAAGCATGGCGGATGGCGGCGTGGAAGGCATCAGGCTCGGACTCCAGCCTGTCCTCCGCGGCGTCCCCGGCAGTCCGCCGCCGGCGGCCATCGGAGGGGTCGACGTCGAGCAGTACGGTCAGGTCCGGGCGCAAGCCATCAGTGGCCCACTGGTTGAGCGTCAAGACTCCCTCGGCACCCAAACCGCGTCCAGCACCCTGATAGGCCACTGACGAGTCGATGTAGCGGTCAGTGATGACTACCGTTCCCTCAGCCAATGCAGGGCGGATCACCTGGCTCGCATGGGCGGCGCGGGCCGCAGCAAACATGAGCGCTTCCGTACGGGCATCGATGGTTCCGTGCCCATGGTCCAGGACCAGGGAACGCAATTTCTCGCCAATGGGGGTGCCGCCGGGTTCCCGTGTGTGCAGCACGGAAAATCCCCGCGACTGAAGGGCGTCAGAGAGCCGGGCGGCCTGCGTGGACTTGCCCGCTCCATCCCCGCCTTCGAAGGCGATAAAAAGACCTGGGCTCTGAATACTCACGCGTCTAGCCTACCGAGCTTCACTGACATCAAGACGCGTAACGCCTTTCATCCGCAGCCTCGCCCGCGGCTACGCTGAAACCATGAGCCTTTCCGATCAGCATGCCGCCGATTTGTCTCCGGAAACCGTTGTCGTTGCTGCAGGCCGCCCCGAACGGGCCCACGATGAGCCGGTGAATCCGCCTATCGTCCTGTCCTCCACCTATTTCGGCACAGGTTCATTAAGCGACGGGGACCGCGGCTACGGACGGTATGCCAACCCCACGTGGGACCCGTTCGAGGATGCACTCGCCAAGTTGGAAGGTGCCACCCTCCCGGGCCTGCTGTACGCCTCCGGCCTCGCGGCCGTCAGTTCCGCACTATCGCTGGTACCTGCAGGCGGCGTGGTTGTCATGCCGTCCCACAGCTACGCGGGGTCCTTGGTGATGGCCACGGAGCTGGCAGAGAAGGGTTTCCTGGAGCTGCGCACTGTGGACATCACGGACACGGATGCCGTGAAGGCCCTCATCAGCCCGGAGAACGGCAAGAAAGCCGATCTCCTCTGGCTGGAGAGCCCCACCAACCCCATGCTAGGCATCGCCGATATCCGTGCACTGGCCGATGCCGCGCACGCAGTGGGCGCAATCGTGGTCACGGACAACACTTTCTCGACGCCGTTGGTGCAGCAACCGCTCAGCCTGGGATCCGACGTCGTGCTTCACTCGGTGACCAAGTACCTGGCCGGACATTCTGATGTGGTCCTTGGCGCCCTGGTGACATCCAATCCGGAGCTGCGCGCCACGCTTCTGCACCACCGCATCATCCATGGTGGCATCGCCGGGCCGTTCGAAGCCTGGCTGGCTCTGCGCGGCCTCCGCACCCTCGCCCTGCGGATTGAACGCTCGCAGGCAACGGCTGCAACCCTCGCCGAACGCCTCAGCAGCCACCCGCGGGTTGAAGCGATCCGCTATCCGGGCCTTCCCACAGATCCCGGACACGAGCGCGCCAAGGTGCAGATGAAGGGCTTCGGCTCCATCCTGTGCATCCAGATTGCCGGAGACGAACAGCGCAGCGGTGCTGACGCTGCGGACGAACTGGTCCGGGCGCTGCAGCTCTGGCTGCCCGCAACGTCGCTGGGTGGCGTCGAGTCACTGATTGAGCGCCGGCGCCGGCACACCGCTGAGCCGCTGAGCGTTCCGGAGAACCTGGTCCGGTTGAGCGTTGGAATCGAGAACGCGGAGGACCTCTGGTCCGACCTTGAGCAAGCGCTGAAGTCGCTGGACGGCTAGGCTAAAGGGCGTGGACGGAAAATTCTTGATCGCGATTGTCACCAATGCGGTGTACTTCATCCTTGGCCTGGTAGCCCTTGCCTTGGAAGTGTGGGCCTTCGCTGACTGCCTGCGCCACCGCCCGACGCTCTTCGTGGCCGCTTCCAAGCGGACCAAGACGTTCTGGACTGCGCTAACCGGCATTGCTTTCGCCATCGGGGCACTGACGGTCTTCACCGGCGGAAGCGGCTTGGGCCTCTTCGGCATCGCTGCAGTCACCGCGGCCTGCGTGTACCTTGCCGATGTCCGCCCCGCCCTGCGCGAGGCCGGCAGCGGCGGCAACCGCAACGTTGGCCCTTACGGTCCCTGGTAAGCACTTCCGGAAAGCGCTACTGGGGCGCCACAGCGTCCCACGCCACGGTCACTTCACCGAGGCGCCACCTAGCCGGCCCGTCCTGAAGCGGCCATCCGGCGTCGCGCAGTGAACGGCACATGCCTGTCCACCGCTGCCGGTTTCCGAACGACGCCAGAGGTGCCGCCTCCAGCCACGCCTTGTCCATCGCCTGCAGGAACGCGTGAACCGGTTCGCCGGGAACGTTCCTGTGAATAAGGGCTTTTGGCAGCCGCTCAGCGATTTCGGACGGCAGTTCGAAACTGCCGAAACGTACTGAAAAACTGAGGCTCAACGGGCGCTCGGAATCCAGGGCCACCCATGTCACCCGGCGGCCGATCTCATCACATGTGCCGTCAATGAACAGGCCTCCCGGCGCCAGCCGCGACTGCACCAGCCGCCAAATTCGGGCAACGTCGGCCTCCTCGTATTGGCGCAGCACATTGAAGGCGCGGACCAGCACCGGATTTCCGGGTACGGGAACCTCGAAGCCCCCAACGTGGAAGCTCAGCCCGGGCCGCTCCAATGCTTTGGCGGTCCTGACGCGTTCCGGTTCAATCTCGATCCCGCAGACGCGGACATCAGGCCGTACGGACTGCAGGCGTTCAAAAAGCTCGACGGCGGTGGTCGGCGAAGCGCCATACCCCAGGTCCACCACCAGGGGCTCGACGGCGGCGCGAAGCCGCCACGCCTGAGGCCCGGCAAGCCAACGGTCCAGGCGGCGCATGCGGTTGGGATTCGTGGTGCCGCGGGTGATGTTGCCGATCGGTTTGCCTGACAGGTTGCCGCCCCGACTGCGGGGAGAACCCACCCGTTCCGCTTTTTGCACCACGGCCCCCACTTTATCTCGCGCGGACGTAATGCCGGGCAGGCAATGGAGCCGCTCGGCTAGGATGAAAACCATGACTTACAAGCTGATTCTGCTGCGCCATGGCCACAGCGACTGGAACGCCAAGAACCTGTTCACCGGCTGGGTGGACGTAGACCTGAACGATCAAGGCCGCGAAGAAGCAGTCCGCGGTGGAGAGCTCCTCGTGGAGAACAACATCCTGCCGGACGTCCTCTACACCTCGCTCTTGAAGCGTGCCATCAACACCGCCAACATGGCACTGGACAAAGCCAACCGCGGCTGGATCCCGGTCAAGCGCGACTGGCGCCTGAACGAACGCCACTACGGCGCGTTGCAGGGCAAGGACAAGGCCCAGACCCTGGCCGAGTTCGGTGAAGAGCAGTTCATGGAATGGCGCCGCAGCTACGACACTCCGCCGCCGCCCCTGTCCGACGACAGCGAATTCTCCCAGGCACACGACGTCCGCTACAAGGATCTTGGTGACGCATTGCCGCGCACCGAGTGCCTCAAGGACGTCCTGGTACGCCTGCTCCCTTACTGGGAATCGGACATCAAGGAAGACCTCAAAGCCGGCAAGACCGTCCTGGTCACCGCGCACGGCAACTCCCTGCGTGCCCTCGTGAAGCACCTGGATGGCATCAGCGACGACGCCATCGCCGGGCTGAACATCCCCACGGGCATCCCGCTGGTCTATGAACTGGATGAGGACTTCCAGCCCATCAACCCCGGCGGAACCTACCTGGATCCCGACGCCGCAGCCCAGGCCATCCTCGCGGTAGCCAACCAGGGCAAAAAGTAGCGCCTGAGCACCACACGACGGCGGCCGGTCACCTGAGGTGACCGGCCGCCGTCCTTGTTTTCTGCGGTATAGGAAGGGCTAGAAGCCTTCAGGCTGCCATTCACCCGTCACCAGGTAGGTGACCTTGCGGGCTACGGATACACCGTGATCAGCGAAGCGCTCGAAGTAGCGGCTGGCCAAGGCAACGTCCACGGTGGTGGACGGGCTCTCGCTCCATTCAGGGGCGGCGATGGCCTTGAAGACGCTGAGGTGGAGGTCGTCCACGGCGATGTTGATCTTGAGGATGTCGCGGGCGACCTCAAGGTCGCGGGTTTCAAGGAGCTCGATGACCTTGGAGGTGATCTCGATGTCGTGCTGCGCCATGGCCTTGAAGGTCTGGGTCAGCGGAGCAGGGATCACGGTGGCCGGGTAGCGGAGACGCGCCAGCTGGGCTACGTGTCGGGCCAGGTCACCCATGCGTTCCAGCGACGCACTCATGCGCAGCGAACCCACGATCATGCGGAGGTCGCTGGCCACAGGGCCCTGCAAGGCAAGGATGTCGATGGCACGCTCGTCGAGGCTGTTCTGCAGGAAATCGATCCGTGCATCCGCCGCGATGACGTCCTGGGCAAGATCCACGTCGGCGCCTTCGAAGGACGTTGTGGCCTTCGTGATTGCTTCGTGAACCAGCTTGGAGATCTCGATGAGGTCGTCACCTACCTGGGTGAGCTCCTCCTGAAAAACCTTGCGCACTAAGGCGTCCTTTCTTTGGAAATCCGGTTCCCTGGATGCGGGCCGGACTTCAAAACCATTGGCAGTCCAACCAGTAACTGTGTCAGGAGCCAGTGAACTGTTCGGCACCTTTAGATGAACGTTAGTTGAACCGTCCGCGTTTGGCGCCGGATCAATGCTTGTCCGTCTTTCCACAGCATAAGCTGGAGCCGTGGATCCATTGCTCATAGGTGTCGTCGCCGGCCTCGTTGGCCTGTCGTTGGGCGTCTTTGGCATGCTCGCGTTCAGGATCAGTGAGCGGCAGCGGAGCATTGTGGACCTGGACGTTGCTGAGCCCCGCCTTCCTGACGGAGCTGCGGAAGTGCTAGCCGTCGTCGGGCGCGCGTTTGTTGTGGTGGACGTGATCGACGGCGTGGTGCGTGCGAGTCCCGCTGCGTATGCCTACGGCCTGGTCCGCGGGCACACAGTGGTGCACAAGCAGCTCCTGGACATGACTGCGAAAGTCCGCCGCGACGGCGTGATCCTGGAGGAGCAGTACGAGCTTCCCCGTGGTCCTTTGGGCAAGGGAACCATCGTGGTGCAGGTGCGGGCGGCCATGCTGGGCCAGGAATACATCGTGCTCCTCGCGGACGACCGCACGGAAATCACCCGCACCGAAGAGATCCGCAACGACTTCGTGGCCAACGTGTCCCACGAGCTCAAGACTCCCGTCGGCGCCATCTCCCTCCTGGCTGAAGCTCTGGAAGCCTCGCCGGATGACGAGGAAGCCGTACGCCGCTTCGCCAAGCGCATGCACAAGGAGTCCGGCCGGCTCGCGGCCCTGGTACAGGACATCATTGAACTTTCCCGCCTGCAGGGTGCCAACGTCGCCCAGCAAGGGCATGCGGTGGACATCAACACCGTGATCACCGAGGCAGTGGACCGCTCGCAGCTGCCGGCGGAGAGCAAGAACATCCAGATTGTCGTGGGCGGCCATTCAGACTCACTGGTCTTCGGCGACCGCGACCTGCTGGTGACTGCGCTGCGCAACCTGATAGACAACGCCATCCGCTACTCACCCGAAAACACCCGGGTGGGAGTGGGCATCCGAACCCGGGAAGGCGTCGTCGCCATCTCAGTGACGGACCAGGGCGAGGGTTTGACACCCGAGGACCAGGAACGCGTTTTTGAACGCTTCTACCGCGTTGACGCCGCACGTTCGCGGCATACAGGCGGCACCGGTCTTGGCCTGAGCATCGTCAAGCATGTGGTCTCCAACCACGGTGGCGAGGTGACCGTCTGGTCCCAGCCCGGCCAAGGGTCCACGTTCACTATCCGCCTGCCGGAGATGGAAGGCCAGGAGGACGACGGCGCCCTCCCGGCTCCCGCTGGCACAGCGGACGCGTCCGGGGAACCTAAGGCGCCTGCTGCCGCCGTCGAGCCCCACCGGGCGGTTAACCAAGCCAACACTGCGATTCAACAAACCCCTGTCGCGGGGCAACAGCCCCATATCGCGGGTCAACAAGGGGGCGCCAGCGGCGCCCAAGAGCAAGGAGCCAGCGCTTGAGCCGGATTTTGATTGTGGAGGACGAAGAGTCCTTCAGCGACCCTCTGTCCTATCTCCTGGGCAAAGAGGGCTTTGACGTCGAGGTAGTGGACAACGGCAGCGATGCCTTGGTGGAGTTCGACCGGAACGGCGCGGACCTGGTCCTCCTGGACCTGCAACTGCCAGGAACTCCGGGAACGGAGGTGTGCCGACAGTTGCGCCAGCGTTCCAGCGTGCCCGTCATTATGCTCACGGCCAAGGACTCGGAGATCGACAAGGTGGTTGGCCTGGAACTCGGCGCCGACGACTACGTCACCAAGCCCTACTCCTCCCGTGAGCTGGTGGCTCGTGTCCGTGCCGTCCTGCGCCGTCAGGGCGAGCCCGAGGAGCTCATCACATCCACCGTGCAGGCCGGTCCTGTCCGCATGGACATTGAACGGCACGTGGTCAGCGTCAACGGCGAACAGGTATCACTGCCGTTGAAGGAGTTCGAACTGTTGGAGATGCTGCTCCGCAACTCGGGCAGGGTGCTGACGCGCGGCCAGTTGATTGATCGTGTGTGGGGTTCGGATTATGTTGGCGACACCAAGACGCTGGACGTTCACGTGAAACGCCTCCGCGGCAAGATCGAGCCAGATCCCTCTGCGCCCCGCTACCTGGTGACGGTGCGTGGACTCGGCTACAAGTTCGAGCCGTAAAGATTTCGCTGCAATAGCTGCGGTAATGACAAAAGGAAGGGTCCCGCCTCGGCGGGACCCTTCCTTGTGTTGTATGTCTTGCAGCGCGCTGCCTGCTAGTGGCCGGCTGCTGCGGATTCAGTGGACGTCGACGTCGACGTCGGCGTTGCCGTGGGAGTAGGCGTGGTGGGCAGGTACTTGGTGTACTCAGCCAGCGTGCCGTCCACCACCGGAACGTTGATCGTGGCGGAATCCGACCCGCTGCGGATGGTGACCGGAGTCAGTCCACCCGGGATCACGCCTGCGGTGCTCAGGATGGCGGCGTCCGTGGTGTCGTTCAACAACGTTTCCGAGTTGGCCTTGACCGGGATCTCCGTCTGGGCGCCGTTCGCGCCGCTGATCGTGAGCGTCGCATCAGTGCTGGACTGGTTGAAGACGGCGCCGATCACACGGCCGGGCTCGTTCTCACCGGAGGCAACAATCAGGATGTTGCGCAACTGCAACTGACCGAGATCAGCTTTGATCCCGTCCGATGCCGAGTACTGGTGGGTAGTCTGCTGGGCGTTGACGAATCCGCAGCCGGTGACGGACAGAAGACCGACGCCGATTGCAGCCGCCGCAATTGCCAGCTTGCCGCGCTGGACAGGGTTCATCGCAGTATTGCGCACGACACCTACTCCTCAAGAGTCATTGGAACACTTTTCAGCCATAGCCTATCGGCAAACCCGCCAAAATAAGGATTCGGGAGGCCATTATGGCGCGGGCATCGGAGGAGATCTTGGTCGCACGTTGCTTGCTCGAAGCATCTTTCCCGGATTACGTCAAGACCTTGGAGGAAGTCGTTTAAGGCCTTTTTCCCTGTATTGGCGCGGTAGAACGGCCTGCTGGGTGCCAGTCGTATGCCTTAATCGTGATAGACTAATCTGCGGGAAAGGGGAAAGTCCACATGGTTTTTGAGGTCGGCGAGACAGTAGTTTACCCTCACCACGGTGCAGCAAAAATTGAGGAAATCAAGATGCGCACCATCAAGGGCGAAGAGAAGATGTATCTCAAGCTCAAGGTGGCTCAGGGTGATCTGACCATTGAAGTTCCAGCAGAGAACGTTGACCTTGTTGGGGTCCGGGACGTAGTGGGCAAAGAAGGCTTGGAGCACGTTTTTGACGTTCTCCGCGCCGAGTTCACTGAAGAGCCTACCAACTGGTCACGTCGTTACAAGGCGAACCTGGAGAAGCTTGCTTCAGGCGATGTCATCAAGGTGGCGGAGGTCGTTCGCGATCTTTGGCGTCGTGATCACGATCGCGGCCTTTCCGCAGGCGAGAAGCGGATGCTGGCCAAGGCGCGGCAGATTCTGATTTCAGAACTGGCCCTGGCTGAGAAGACAGACGAAGAGAAGGCTGCAAGCGTTCTTGACGAGGTCTTGGCTTCCTAAGAATTGAGCCCCGGTGGTGCGAAAGCGCCGCCGGGTTTCTTTTTGCCACAAAGTACTCTGGTGACCATGAGTAATCCTTCCAAGCGCGCCGTTACGGCCGTGATCGTGGTTGCCGCCGGTTCCGGTGAGCGCCTCGGCTACGGCATGCCCAAAGCCCGGGTTCCGCTGGGCGGCGAAGCCATCCTGATGCATGCCCTCCGTGGGGTGGTCGCAGCGGACGTCGCGCGCCAGATCTGCATTGCAGTGCCCAAGGGCGACACCGAACTCCGCGAGTTGATCGCCGACTTCACCATTGACCTGGTGGATGGTGGCCCGGAAATCTCAGTGGTCGACGGCGGATCATCCCGTGCTGATTCCGTCCGGGCCGCTTTGGCTGCTTTGGAAGACGGCACGGAATTCGTCCTTGTGCACGATGCAGCCCGCGCCTTGGCCCCGGAGCGCGTCTTCGAGCGCGTAGCCGATGCCCTGGCCTCCGGTGCGAAAGCTGTCATTCCGGCCATGCCGGTGGTGGACACCATTAAGACCGTCGCCGAGACCACGGGCACGGACTCGTCCATTGCGCCGGAGGTAGTCACGGGAACGGCGCCGCGCGAACACCTCAGGGCCGTGCAGACGCCGCAAGGCTTCGAACTGGCCACCCTGCGCCGCGCCCACGAGGCTGCTGGACTCTTTGACGACAAACAAGCCGCCACCGTGACGGACGACGCCATGCTGGTGGAGCTGCTGGGTGTTCCGGTCCACTCCGTCCGCGGGGCCAGCCAGTCCCTTAAGATCACCACTCCGCTGGACCTCATCATCGCTGAAGGCCTCCTGGAAGGTCCGCTGGGGATTCGATGGGTGGAGGGCTGATGACGTCGAGCCGGGACATGATCCTGCCCCGTACCGGCATTGGTGTGGACGTACACGCGTTCGCCCCCGATGATGATCCCCAACCGCTCTGGTTGGGCGGGCTCTTCTGGGAAGGCGAGCAAGGACTCTCGGGGCATTCGGACGGCGATTGTGTGGCCCACGCGGCAGCCGATGCGCTCTTCTCCGCTTGCGGGATCGGGGACCTCGGCACGCACTTCGGTACGGACCGACCCGAATATGCAGGAGCCTCCGGGGTGACGCTGCTCAGCGAGGCAGCCCGCATCGTCCGTGCAGCAGGGTTCGAGATCGGGAACGTCGCCGTGCAGTTCGTTGCCAACCGACCCAAGTTCGGCCCCCGACGGGAAGAATCCCAGCAGGTTTTGAGCGAGGCCGCGGGTGCTCCCGTCAGCGTTACGGCCACCACCAGCGATGGCCTGGGCTTCACCGGCCGCGGCGAGGGAATCTCCGCTGTCGCCACGGCCCTCGTTTACCCGGTCAGCGCCCACGAGGTGGCGCCGGCGGAGCCGGGTCCCGCGAAAGGTGCGCCGCATGCGTAAGCTGCCTGCCGACGTCATGCGTTCCGCAGTGGCGCTGTCCGCAGGCCTTGCCGCGGTCCTCCTGCTGGGCGGTTGTGCCGGGACACCGAAGATGGACGTGGCGGCCAGCTGCGAGTTCCTGAACAACGACACCTTCAAGCCCGAGGGCAACCAGCAGCAGCAGTCCAAGCAGATCGCTGCGCACTATCACGGGATCGCGGACAAACTGGCTCCGGAGATCGGCAACCCGATCAAGGACATGGCGGCGATCATGGACGAAGCCGCCGCTTCATCGCTCGGCGCGGCCACCAAGGACCAACAGGAGAAGCTCACCGTCCAGTTCAACAAGATCGGCGAATACTGCAAGTAGGCAGGTCATGCCGTGTCATCGGCTAATCTGGAGCGGTGACCCTGCGCTTCTATGACACCGCCTCCGCCGAAGTCCGCGACTTCGTTCCCCTCGAAGACGGCAAGGCCAGCGTCTACTACTGCGGGGCCACTGTCCAGGGAATGCCGCACGTGGGCCACGTCAGGTCGGCCATTGCCTTCGACCAGCTGACCCGCTGGCTCGAATTCCGTGGCCTCCGCGTCACAGTGGTGCGGAACGTCACCGACATCGACGACAAAATCCTTGCCAAGTCCGCCCAGTCCTTTGGGCCGGACTGGGACGCCGAACCCAGCGCGCGCCAAGCTGAAGAATGGTGGGCGTTGGCCTACCGCTACGAGCAGGAGTTCGAGGACGCCTACGACTCCCTGGGAGTCCAGCGGCCAACCTACGAGCCCCGCGCCACCGGCCACATCCCGGAAATGCACGCGCTCATCCAGCGCCTCATCGACCGCGGCCATGCCTACCCTGCCTTGGACGATTCCGGCGATGTCTACTTCGATGTCCGCTCCTGGAGCAAGTACGGCTCGCTGACGCGGCAGAATATCGATGACATGCAGGGAGCCCCCGACGCCGACCCTCGCGGCAAGCGTGACCCGCGGGACTTCGCGCTGTGGAAGGGTTTCAAGGACGGCGAGCCCGTTACCGCCAAGTGGGACTCCCCGTGGGGTGCCGGACGTCCCGGCTGGCACCTCGAATGCTCTGCCATGGTCACCAAATACCTTGGCCCGCGGTTCGACATCCACGGTGGGGGACTGGATCTCCGTTTCCCGCACCACGAGAACGAGATGGCCCAGTCCCAGGCTGCCGGCGATGAATTCGCCAACTTCTGGATGCACAACGGCATGGTCACCTTCGAGGGCGAAAAGATGTCCAAGTCCATCGGCAACACGGTGAGCCCGGCCGAAATGCTGGAGCTCGCATCGGCCCGCGTGGTCCGTTACTACCTGGGCCAGGCGCACTATCGCTCCATCCTGGATTACCGGCCCACCTCGCTGCAGGAGGCAGCTGCCGCCGTCGAGCGTATTGACGGTTTCATTGCCAAAGCGTCGGCCAGGCTCAGCGGCGGCTCCGCCGCTGAGGTGGCACCGCAGGCCAACATGCCGGCGGCCTTTATTGCTGCCATGGACGACGACCTGAATGTTCCGCAGGCGCTGGGTGTGCTCCACGAGACCGTCCGCGCGGGCAATACCGCGTTGGCGTCCGGCGACCTCGATGCCGCCAAGACTGCCCTCTACAGCGTGCTCTCCATGACCGAAGTTCTTGGCTTGGATGCGGTCAAGCGTCCGGAAGCCGTGCAGGGGCGCGAGCACGCCGCATTGGAAGTGCTGATCGACGCTCAACTCGCAGCCCGGGCCACCGCCAGGGCCAGCAAGGACTGGGCCGCATCCGACGCGATCCGCGACACCCTGGCCGCCGCCGGCGTCGTCGTCGAAGATGGTGCGGACGGGGCCACCTGGAGCCTTAAACGCGACTGAAGAACCCGCGCGGCGGCCGAATTGCATCGGGTCAGTAGACTTGATTCCAGACTTACTCACAAAATCAAGGATGGAATCTCATGGCCAACAATGGTCGCCGGTCGGTCAAGCAGAAGAAGGGCCCCACCACCGGAACCGGTGGCCACGGCCGCAAGGCCCTGGAGGGCAAGGGTCCCACGCCCAAGGCGGAGGAACGCACCTACCACAAGGCATACAAGAACAAGCAGCTGGCTGAACGCTCAGCTGCCAAGCGCGGATCCGGCACCCGTCCCGGTGGCGCCGGTGCACGCTCCGGCCCTAAGGGACGTGCAACCGAAGAGCTGGTCACCGGCCGTAACTCGGTGGTCGAAGCCCTCCGCGCCGGCATCCCGGCCAAGGCACTGCACGTCGCCATCCGCATCGAGATGGACGACCGCGTCAAGGAATCCCTCAAACTCGCAGCTGAGCGTGGCATCCCCTTGCTCGAAACCGGCAAGGTTGAGCTGGACCGCATGACCGAGGACGCTGTCCACCAGGGCCTCGTCCTGCAGATCCCGCCGTACGAGTACGAGGACGCCTATGACCTCGCAGAGACAACCCTGGCCAAGTGGAAGAAGGGGCACATCTCCAACGCCCCCATCTTCGTTGCCCTGGACGGCATCACCGACCCCCGTAACCTCGGTGCAATCATCCGCTCCGTGTCCGCGTTCAGCGGCCACGGCGTGATCGTTCCCGAGCGTCGCTCCGTAGGCGTCACCGCGTCCGCGTGGAAGACCAGCGCCGGTGCCGCTGTCCGCGTACCTGTGGCCCGCGCGTCGAACCTCAACAATGCGCTCAAGCAGTTCAAGAACATGGGCATCTACGTCCTGGGCCTGGACGGCGATGGCGATGTCTCCCTGCCTGACCTCACCGTTGCCACCGAGCCCGTCTGCATCGTGGTCGGCTCCGAAGGCAAGGGCCTCAGCCGGCTCGTCCGCGAAAACTGCGACCAGATCGTCTCCATCCCGATCGACTCCGCCATGGAGTCGCTCAACGCTTCCATGGCCGTAGGCATCTCGCTGTACGAAGTGTCGAGGCAGCGCGCAGCTAAGTAGTCCTCGCTGAGGCGCCGCAAGCGCCATCCTCCGCATGCTCGATCGTTCCCCGCTTGGACGCATGCTTCCGGATGGCCCCTGCGGCGCCTTTTGTGTGCCTGGAGTGCCGTAGGCGGCTACAACCCTCTCTCACGTCCCTCGGGCTTGAGCGGCACGTTCTCTCACGTCCCTCGGGCTTGAGCGGCACGCTCTCTCACGTCCCTCGGGCTTGAGTCGAACGCTCTGAACTCTTCGGGCCACTTACTGTCGGTGCTGGTCCCAGTACCCCAGCGTGCTTTCCTTCACTCCGAGCCCTAGGGATGTGAGAGAGGATCGGGCGGAAGGGCTAGGGATGTGAGAGAGGATCGGCCGGAAGGGCTCGGGATGTGAGAGAGGATCGGTGGGGGAGTCAGAAGTCGCGGCGGTTGGCCAGCACCGGGAGTTTTTGGCGGGCTTCCTGCACCACGGCGGGATCCAGGTCGTGGAAGATCAGGCCGGGTTCGCCGTCGAGGGATTCCAGGACCTGGCCGAACGGGGATACGACGGCGGAGTACCCCACCCCCGTGGGCGCGGCACCTTTGGGCTCAACGCCCTGCGTGGCGGGATCTCCTTGGCCGCACGCGAGCACGAACGTGGTGGTGTCCACGGCGCGGGCGCGGGCAAGAAGTTGCCACTGCTCGGCTTTGCCCGGCCCGGCTCCCCAGGACGCCGAGACGATGTTCACCACCGCGCCACGATCAGCGTTGGCCGTGAACAAGGCAGGGAACCGGATGTCGTAGCAGGTGGCTAAACCAAAGGTGAGGCCGCCGGCGTCGAACGTTACGGGGTCTGTACCTGCCTCAACGGTGTCCGACTCGGCGAAGCCGAACGCGTCAAAGAGATGGATCTTGTCGTAGCTAGCCTCGACGCCAGGCCCGGTGGCCAGCAGCGTGTTCCGCACGCGACGCGCTCCTGAATCCGAAGGAGTGCCGGGGGTGAACATGCCGGCCACGATCACTATCTGCAGTTCGTCGGCGAGGGCGCGCACCCGCCCGGCCCACGGCCCATCCAGGGGTTCAGCGACATCCAGCAGAGAATTCCCGAACGCGCGCATCATGGCTTCGGGGAAGACCACAAGTTCGGCGCCGCCGCCTTTCGCCAGACGGGCGTACTCCTCCAGGAGCCGCAGATTGTCGGCCAGATCCCGGCCGGTGATGACTTGGGCGAGTGCCACGCGCACGATAGAACCTCCTGTTGTCTCCGTCCCAGTATGCCAAGCGGGTGGGACAACAGCTGGTCCATGCGACTTATTCGCGTCGTCTCCCCGCCGCGCAGGTGGCGTCGGAACAGCGTTCCAGCACGTGAGCGGCCCAAGTAATCCGGCCATCAGCAGGCAAGTAATCAAATCGCGACGTGGAACGTCGTCACATGCGCGGCCGGCGCGGCACATACTTGGCGTGGAACTAAACTTGCAAGCAATGGTTATGCCTATTTTTGACACAGCAGCCGCCGTCGACGCCTCGCGGCCACGGCCCCTCGGACTGAGCACGCCCCAGCCCGGCCTTGACGATGCCGAAATGACGCAGGACCACCAGGTGAACGTGGCAGTTTTCGCGCCCGACCTGAAACAGGTGGAGATCGCCTTCCAGGCTCCCGGAGAGCCGTGGCGCGCCCACATCCTTCCCAACCTTGAGGATGGAGTGCATTTCGGGCTGGTCAGTGGGATGCCTCCGGGCACCCGTTACGGTTTCCGCGAGGCCCCTTCCGAGCGCGGCTTCCCCTTGTCCCTGCCGGCTGTGGACCTGGACGACGACGGCGAACATCGCCTGTTGCTTGACCCCTACGGCCGCGCTGTGGACCAGCGGGGCGAGTTCCTCACCAGTGTGCACGTGGAAACAGGTTTTGACTGGGGCGAGGACCGTCCGCCCCGCATTCCTTTGCGAACCTCCGTCATCTACGAAGCGCATGTCCGTGGACAGACGATGCTGCACCCGGAGATACCGGAACACCTAAGAGGTACCTACGCCGGGATGGCACATCCGGTGATGATCCAGCACCTTACCGAGCTCGGCATCACGGCCGTCCAGCTCCTGCCCATCCACTTCCATCTGGATGAGTCCCACCTCCAGGACCTGGGCATGACCAACTACTGGGGCTACAACACGGCCGCCTTCTTTGCACCGCATTCGGACTATGCCACAGAGGCGGCGCGCAAGGCCGGTCCCCACGCGGTACAGGACGAGCTCAAGGGCATGATCAAGTTGCTGCATGCGGCGGGCATCGAGGTCATCCTGGACGTGGTGTACAACCACACCGCCGAAGCTGGTCCGGATGGACCGCCCCTGAGCTTCCGTGGACTGGCAGAGAAGCGCTACTACCGGCACGATGCCCATGGGCGCTACCTGGACACCACCGGCTGTGGAAACACCTTGGACTTCAGCGATCCCGTGGTGGTGGACCTGGCCCTGGATTCCCTGCGGTATTGGGTGAACGACTTCCACGTGGACGGCTTCCGCTTTGACCTTGCCGTGACCTTGTGCCGGGACGCGGGCAACACCTTCGACCCCCAGCATCCCTTCCTGCAGGCCATCGCGGAGGACCCGGTACTGTCCGAGGTCAAGCTCATTGCCGAGCCGTGGGACGTCGGTTACGGCGGCTGGCAAACAGGCCGTTTCCCCCACGGTTGGTCGGATTGGAACGACCATTTCCGTGACGGCGTCCGCAGCTTCTGGCTGTCCGACCGTGCCGCCATCGAAGCAGGCGGCCAGGGCGGTTCCGTGGCATCGTTGGCTGAACTCATGGCCGGTTCCGCGAACCTCTTCGCATCTTCCGGACGCACGCGGCTTGCATCGGTCAACTTCATCACGGCCCACGACGGCTTCACGTTGAAGGACCTGGTGAGCTACGACCGGAAGCACAACGAGGCCAACGGTGAGCAGAACCGCGACGGCCACGGCGATAACCGCAGCTACAACCACGGTGTTGAGGGCCGGAGCGAGAACGAGGCCATTGTGGCCGCCCGCGCCCTGTCCGTCCGCAACCTGATGGCAACCCTGCTGTTGTCCTTCGGCGTCCCCATGATCACGGCAGGCGACGAAATCGGCCGGACCCAGCAGGGCAACAACAACGCCTACTGCCAGGACAACCCCACGGCATGGCTGGATTGGAGCCGCACCCAGGAAGCCAACGCCATGTTCCGGACTACGCGTGAGCTTGTCCGGCTCCGCCGCTGGTTCCTGCGCCACCAGCCTGAGAGTTTCCCCGGCAACGCGAACAATTCCAGCCTGCAATGGTTCGACGACAAAGGTCAGCGGATGACTCCCGCACGTTGGAACGATCCCAATGTGCGCTCCGTCCAGCTCCTGATGGGGCACGAGGACAGCGAAATCCGTGGCTTGATCGTAGTGAACGGAAGCAACCAGGATGTGAAGATGGTGCTGCCGGAGATCCTGAGTGAAACGGGCATCGGCAAGCGCATGTTTGAGCTCCGCTTCACAACGTCGGTGCTGCATGAACGGCGGAAGGGCGCGTTGGTGGCCTCAGGCGAGCGGGATATCCTGCAAGCCAACACCATCAACATCTACCGCACGTAGGCACTCACCCTTCAGGAGCTCTTCGCATGAACCGCAGCCGCAGCAAACTGGTGGCGTTCGCGGGGTTGGTGATCGCCGTCGTCGTGTTGGTGGTCGCCATGGTGGGCGGTGGCTCGCTCACGGCCACACCCACAGCGCCAAGCACGACGCCGGAACCTGGCTCCGTGTCGACGTCGGCCGCAGCGGTGGCAAACCCCTCAACGCTGCCCGCCATCAATGCCTCCCAGTTGCCCAAGGAAGCCCGTCAAACGCTGGCGCTGATCGCCAAGGGCGGCCCTTATCCCTACGACCGCGACGGTGTCAGCTTCGGTAACTTTGAAGGCCTCCTCCCCAAGAAGACCAGCGGCTTCTACAAGGAATACACGGTGACCACGCCAGGAGAATCGGACCGGGGCGCCCGCAGAATCGTCGTGGGCAAGGACTCAGCCAAGTACTACACCCCGGACCATTACAAGTCGTTCAAGTTCATCGTCGAAGGCAAGTAGGAGCCCATGAAGATATATTCCGCAGACACCTGGACCCTGGAAGAACTGCAGGAACAGATTTCCGACGCCGGCCGCAGGACCGTGATGGTCCCCCCGGCAACCACCAAGCAGGCGGTCCTGGAAGTCTTCGCCCAGGTCCTGGACTTCCCTGAGTACTACGGCGTGAACCTGGACGCCCTGAACGACTCCCTGCACGACTACGCCGACGCCCTCTCAGAGGACGACGGCGGCCCCGTCACCATGATCTGGCAGGTCCCGGCCGCCTACCGCACAGACCGATCCTTCGGTGTGGTCTGCGAAGTCCTCCAGGACGCCGAGCGCTACGCTGGCCGCGACCTCGCAGTCATCGCCGTTTTCGAGAATTAGTCGCGCCAAGGTTGCTGGCCACTGCACAAACAGCGGCTTGCGTGCTCTGACGGAGAGCTGAGATGTGGCTCAGCATTGATTCCCTGCGTTCGTGATGCCCGCCGAGACGCTTAAGTGGTGCGTGCCACCCAATCGTGACGCAAGATTTTAAACATTTCTGTGCTTTCTCCGGTTATTACCATAGTTTGACGTTAAATGTGTCGAGCGATACATTTTGAGGGGCCTTTAGGGTCTACGTCAATGCGTATTGGGGAACGCGCAGGATTAATTGCTGACCTCATTCCGCACCAGCTGAAATGAGGATCACGATATGAAGAAGCTTGCACGGATAGCTGCTGTCATCGCACTATCTACCTCGGTGCTCTTTGCCGCCAGTCAGTCGGCGAATGCCAGTATTCTATGCAGACAATAACTACGGCGGTGCTACATACGGAGCCGACAACTCGACCTGGATGGGGTCGTTTGATAACAAGGCAAGTTCGGTAAAGAACTTCGGCTACTACGTCACTTGGTGGCAGGACATCAACTATGGCGGTGCCGGCTTTGGCAGCGCTAACGACTATAGCGCCATGGGTTGGTATGTACCCTTCCTGGGTACGTGGAATGACAACATCAGCAGCTTCCACAGGGGCTAAACCTACACGGCCGTTCGCATAACGAAATGTGAATAGCACCATGCTTTGACCTGCTGAGCAAAGAATCGGCAGGTCAAAGTTCCTGTCTGTGAAGAGGCTCGGCTACTACTAAGTCGAGGCGTAAGAAACGAGATTGGATGCGGGATGGTGCCGAGGAGAACTCTTAAGCGACGGGCATGCTGGAAAAGGTATTTTGTGGCCTCGCTTGCCATAGGCGTAGCGTTGGCTATTTCGTCGTGTTCGGAGGGTGTGGACAGTTCAATCACGCCGGACTCATCGGGAAAAGTGAATCTGGATTACGAGAACTCTCTGATCGTATTCCCAGTGGACGCGTATAGGATTTCGGCCCGTGATCGCTCTCAGATTCTCCTGGCGAGGGAAGTCATCATGACCACGTGCATGAAGAAATTTGGCTTCATCGATGATCCGAATGCTGCTTATCCGAAGGCAGAGAACCGGAACTTCGGCGTGTGGAACGTTGATCGCGTGAGACAGCACGGCTTTCGGCTTATTGGAGAAGACGCTCAATCGAACCAGAAGCACGACGAGGCAGGTACGTGGGGGGATGCCAGGTACAAGTGTGTTGCCAGTGAAAAGAGCAAGATCGATGAGGTCACTCCACCTGATGACCTGATGAATGGTGGTGCTGCAGCGGAGATCGCTGTGAAAAGTCTCGGTATGGCATCAGAAACTGACGCTTGGAAGAATGCCAAGGGCGACTGGGACAAATGCATCTCAGCGGCTGGCCTGACACCCGGGCGGGACGCCGCCAACGCCAAGTGGTCGAGCCAGCAGTCCTTTGACCTGCAGGCGAGGACAGATCAGCAAAACCCGTCGAAGTCGGACACAGCCGAGGGCGTCCGAATCGCCACGATTGAGGCCGAATGCAACCAGGAAGTCCGACTCACCCAAACGCTCGGTGATATTCAGGCAAGCTACCAGCTGCCGCTTATCAAGCAGAATGAGGCAGTTCTTACCGAGCTCAAGAAGAAGAGCCAGAACTATGTAGATGCCGCTGAGAAGTTACTGAAAGAGACGCAGTGATCGATGAGCATCCCCGGCAGAGAGCTGCGGAAGCTGTCGGATTGAGTCGACTCTCGCGACGGTGGCTAATCGTCCTGTTGGCAGTCACCGCAGTTATGTCCGCGGGGGTGGGGTTGCTCGCTGGAATCGTCTTTGATCAATCAGAGATCATCCGGCCAGAGGACTCCATGGCTGAGATTCCTGTCTATGCCATGGTTGAAAACCGTGTCGTCGACGACCGTCTTACCTACTCAGGAGTTGTTAAGGCCGGACCGGCGGTGCCTATCCACATTGACTTAGAGGGTCAGGAACCGATTGTCGTGCGCCAGACGCTTCAGGCGGGGGACACGTTGAAGTGGGGCGACCTTGCAGGTGTGGTTTCAGGCAAGCCCTATTTCGTCCTGCCTGGTCCGCTCCCTTTGTATCGCAATCTTTCCCGAGGAGATGCGGGAGATGACGTTTTGGCGCTGCAACGGGCACTTCTGCAGTTGGGGTACCCTTCCTCCGAATCTGGTCACATGGACAGCGCAACCATGGATGCTGCATCCTCTTTCTTTGCCAGCGAGGGTTTCGCCTTGAGCAGCGGGAGAATGCCTACCGAGCAAAGTCAACAAGTCGAACCGGGAGCTACACCAAAAACCACGGCACCAGTCGACGCTAAAACCGCCACGCTCTCGATCCCGTACAGGCAACTGATAGCCCTCCCCGTCGCCAGCGCGACCGTTGTCTCCGCGCTGAACATAGGGCAGAAAGTTACGCCCGAGAGTCCTCTCGCCATGTTCCAGGCCGAAGATAACTTCGTGGAGTTTATCGCCGAGGTCCAGCAGGCTGAGTCTCTCAAGGCAGGCCAGGATGTCACTGTCAGGGTCGCGGAAAAGCAAATGACAGGACGGATAACTGGGCTGGGTCCATTCACTGATGCGGGAGATGGCCGACGTGCGGGACATCCCGTGACGGTTGAGCCTACGAGTAAGGCGGATCTGGTCTTATTGACTCCCAATTTGAGTGTCACGGTGGCTGGCCAAGGTAGCGCGGCAGAAGCCCTCGCTGTGCCGTTATCTGGTATCCGACAGGATGCCGAAGGCACCTACGTTCTCAGAAGCTCGGGCGACGGAAGAAACTCAAAGGTCCCCGCAACGCGCGTCGCCATCACGATTCTTCGGTCAGGGGGAGGTTTCGCCGCAGTCTCTGGTGATCTCAGCCAAGGTGACGAGGTCCAAATATCGTGACGATTTCACGACCGGGGCCTCTCACGCGCAGAGCAGAATATACAGGCTCCGATAACGCATTGGCGATCAGCCTGGAGAGAGTATCGCGTACATATCCAGGTGCCGATTCCCCCGCTCTATCTGACGTCTCACTGGCAATTGAGTCCGGTGAGTTCGTGTCCATTGTGGGCCCTTCAGGCTCAGGGAAATCGACGCTTTTGAACGTCTTGGGCTTGTTGGACAGAGCAAGCTCCGGACGTCTCGCCATTCGTGGGCAAGCCGTCGACGCCGCTTCAGAACGAAGCCTCGACACGATGCGATTACGCCTGATTGGGTTCGTTTTCCAGTCCTCAAACGTCATCGGTGACGATAGTGTGATCAGCAATGCTGCTATCGGATTACGGGTCCAAGGCGTGCCGATGGACGAGCGGGCGTCGGCTGCCTTGGACGCGCTGGAGTTCGTAGGTCTGGAGCATAAACGCAAGGTCCAAGCCAAGCTCCTATCAGGCGGCGAACGGCAACGACTTGCAATAGCACGGGCAATTGCGACACACCCGCGGATCATTCTTGCCGACGAGCCAACAGGCAATCTTGATTCAAACAACAGCAGACGGGTCATTGAATACCTTCGGAAACTCAACTCCGAAGGTGTCACCGTCATTGTCATCACCCATGATGTGGACGTGGCGAACCAAGCGGATCGCCGAATTGAGATCCGGGACGGTCGAATCACGAGTGACGTCGAAACGAAGTCCCAACCAATGCCGCAACCTAGGGTTCCGGTCGACCTCGAGCCGTTTGGTGCAGCCAGTCAGCAGTCATGGGTCTCTCGCACCGTGTGTTCCCTCATGGATGACTGGGGCGATGCACTGAGCGCGCTCTCGGCCCGCACCCTGCGAACAATGCTTCTCATTCTTGCATTTGCGATTGCCATCGGGGGGATGACGGGTGCCCTGGGTATCAGTTCGACGACGTCGAATGCCATAAACAATCGGCTGGCTATCGCCTCACAGGATCGGCTGTCCATCTCCATCGAAGACGGACCTGCCGTGCTTCGAGACGATTTCGATGGGCTTCGCTCCGGGGTAGATCGCATTGCCCGTCTTCCTCATGTAGTCGGCGCATCCTATGTGTACTCAGCGGTTCCGGCAGACGTACACATAACACGGGTTAAGCCCTCCGACCTGGAACCCGAAACGCCATTGTCACTCCACTCCTCCTCGAAGAACTACTTCAATGACTTCGGAATCGAGCTAATTCCCCACAACATCCGAAGTGCCCTCGATGACCCACTAGCTGGTCCACTCGCAGTAGTCTCGACAAAGGCGGCAATTGCGCTCGACATACCGTTCAGCAAGAAATCCGGGCCGGCGACAGGGGTGAGCATATGGATCGATGACCAACTTGTGCCGATTGTTGGTGTCTTCGAACCTGGCCCAAACTTTCCTGAGTACGCTGACTCCGTATTCGTAAACGCCAGCATCATGCGTGCCGTCTCAAGATCAGACCTAAAAGTTCAAGTTCGAACCGAAAAGGGCTTCTCGGCTGCGATTGCCCGAGTAGCACCGCTTGCATACTCGCCGAGCGACCCGGGGAAGGCAAAAGTAGACGTCACAGCCGATATTCAGTCAATCAGGCAGGACGTCTCAAATGATCTCGGGTCGCTCATCGCATTGCTATCGCTGGTCCTGATGCTCCTGGCGATCATCACTGCGGCTTCCTCGATGTACCTGACCGTTCAGAACCGATCGGCAGAGATAGCCCTTCGACGAGCGATCGGCTCAAGTCGATGGCTAATTTGCCGATCCTTCATCCTTGAGGGCTTCATCGTTGGAATGACAGCAGGTTCGCTCGGCGGCATCATCGGAACTGTGACCACGCTTTGCGTCTCCTGGATCCAGGCCTGGCCGCCCGTATTGCCCCCGGAGCTATGGCTGGTGGGAGTCCTTCTGGGTGCGACCACCGGTATTGTGAGCGCCATATACCCCGCGTGGGTCGCCAGTCGCCAAGATCCCGCTATTGCGATTCGCGCGTAGCAATCCCACCTGAGTTTCCCCCCGAACCAGCTTCGTGGATGCAAAACAGTACCCTCCCCCAGCGGCCGCCCGCTTTTCCGTCGTTGAGCAACAACGGAAAAGCGGGGCCATACACTTTCAAAGGCTTAGGCGTTCGCGATCAACCCCAGCTCAGCTTTGGAAGCCAGCGCCGAGTGCTTCGGGAACACCCGGACGGTGTAGCCGAAGGAACCGGACCGATTGATGACCACGGAGCCGTTGAACAGATGCCGTCCGTTGCCGAGGTCTTCCACGGAGTCCAGTTCAGCCACCACGATGTCCTCGAGTTCGTCGGACTCCTCGGCCCGCCCAAAAGCTACCTCGACGGACACGTCATCCGGGGTGAGGCTGTTGAGGGCCACGTAGGCGTTGACCTGGAGGCTGTCGCCTACCTGGGGTTCCTCGGAGACCCCCACGGAGTCAACGTGCTCCACCATTACCTGGGGCCACGCGTTCCGGACCTTGGTGGTCCAGGCGGCGAGTTCCTTTGCTTCCTTGAAGGATTCGGCAACAGCCCTGCGCCCGGAAACAGCGGCCGGGCAGTAGAGGTTGTTGACGTAGTCGTGGAGCATACGTTCCGCGGAAACGGCGGGGCCGAGGTTTGCCAAGGTGTGCTTGATCATGGATACCCAGTGAGTGGGAACGGTCTCGCGGCTGGACTCGGACGGTCCCGCAGCTCCAGCGCCTTGGGCAACGGTGGTGCCGTAGAAGCGCGGAGCTACCTGGTTTTCGAGGAGCTCGTACAGAGCGGACGCTTCGATGTCGTCACGTTCATCCGCTGAGGCGCCGTTGTTGGCTGTGGGAATCGCCCAACCGTTTTCGCCGTCGTACATTTCGTCCCACCAGCCGTCCAGGACGGACAGGTTGAGTGAGCCGTTGATGGCTGCCTTCATGCCGGAGGTGCCACAGGCTTCCAACGGGCGGAGCGGGTTGTTGAGCCACACGTCGCAGCCCGGGAACAGGGTCCGTGCCATGGCGATGTCGTAGTTGGGCAGGAAGACGATCCTGTGCCGGACTTCGGGATCGTCGGTGAAGCGCACCAGGTCCTGGATCATCTTCTTGCCGGCATCGTCTGCGGGGTGCGACTTGCCGGCGATGACCAGCTGGATGGGGTGTTTCGGATCGAGCAACAGGGCCTTCAAGCGTGCGGGGTCGCGCAGCATGAGGGTAAGTCGCTTGTAGGTGGGCACGCGACGGGCAAAGCCGATGGTGAGCACGTCCGGGTCCAGCACGGAGTCGGTCCAGCCGAGCTCGGCGTCGGCGGCGCCGCGCTTCTTCCAGGAGGCCCGGAGCCGGCGTCGGACGTCTTCGATGAGTTGGGCGCGGAGCTCCCGGCGGAGTGCCCAGACGTCTTCGTCGCTGACGTTGTAGGCAAGGTCCCACCGGCCCAACGCTTCAGCCTCGGCGCCAAACTGGTTCCGGGCCAGGGTGGAGATGCGGGGGTCCACCCAAGTGGGGACGTGGACGCCGTTGGTGACGGAGGTGATGGGGATCTCGGAGTGGTCGAATCCCGGCCACAGGCCTGCGAACATTTCGCGGGACACCACGCCGTGCAGCTTTGCCACGCCGTTGGCACGCTGCGCCAGGCGCAGGCCCATGACTGCCATGTTGAAAACGGAAGGGTTTCCGCCGTCGAAGTTTTCACGGCCGAGTTCCAGGATGCGGTCCGTGGGCACCGCAGGTGCCAGTCCGGCTTCGAAGAAGTGCTTGATCTGGACGGTCTCGAAGCGGTCGATGCCGGCGGGGACGGGCGTATGCGTCGTGAAGACGGTGGACGCGCGTCCGGCCGCGAGGGCCTCGTCCCAGCTGAGGGGCACGGTGGGATCGGACATGGCTTCCTGGATGCGTTCGATGCCCAGGAACCCTGCGTGGCCTTCGTTGGTGTGGAAGACTTCCGGCGCGGGGGTGCCGGTGAGTTCCTGATAGACGCGGAGGGCCTTGACGCCACCCATACCCAGGAGGAGTTCCTGCTGAAGCCGGTGGTCGCCCCCGCCGCCGTACAGGCGGTCGGTGATGCCGCGGGCGGCTTCATCGTTGGAGGGAACGTTGGAGTCCAGCAGCAGCAGCGGAACGCGTCCGACGTCGGCACGCCAGACGTGCGCGTGGAGTTCGCGGCCGTTGGGCAACGGAAGGGAAATGTGGACGGGCTTGCCGGGCATGCCGTCCTTGCCGGGGTGGCGAAGAAGCGTGAGCGGCAGGCCGTCGGGGTCCAGCACCGGGTAGGTTTCCTGCTGCCAGGCGTCCCGGGACAGGGACTGCTTGAAGTAGCCGGCCTGGTAGAGGAGCCCGACGCCGATCAGCGGCACGCCGAGGTCCGAGGCGGCTTTAAGATGGTCGCCTGCCAGGATGCCGAGGCCGCCGGAGTACTGCGGAAGGACCTCAGTGATGCCGAATTCGGGGGAGAAGTACGCAATGCAGGCGGGAGCGTCTTCGCCGAGGCCCTGGTACCAGCGCGGTTCGCTGAGGTACCGGTCCAGGTCGGAGGCAGCTGCCTGAACGCGCTCCACCACGTCGCCGTTGTTGGCGAGGTCCTGCAGTTGTTCGCGGCTGATGGACCCCAGAAGGGCAATGGGGTCGTGCTGCGACGCCTCCCAAAGAGCCGGGTTGAGGCTCCCGAAAAGTTCCCGTGTGGGCCGGTGCCAGGACCAGCGCAGATTGGTCGCCAATCGGGCCAGGGGCCGGATGGGCTCGGGGAGGACGGTACGGACTGTAAACCTTCGAATAGCCTTCACGAGCGCCACACTAACGGACGGACATGGCAGTCGGAACTGGATTGGGTTTCTTTTAGGTAAAAGTCATCTTGCGTCGAGTAGATAGGTCGTGTGCTTAGCATTCTGTGATTTTTGTCGCTAACGTCGTGGTTGTGACGAAAACCGCGCGAACCATCACCGCTCTGAAATCCAAGACGACTACGGACATCACCCAGGGACTGCGCTTCGGCCGGTTCCCCATCACTGCCGTGCAGCCGGTGGTTGAAGGTGGCCGTTTCCCGGCGAAGGCCTTGCCGGGCGAGGACCTCGTCGTCGGCGCCACAGTCTTCCGTGAGGGCCATGACCAGCTCGGCGTGTCCGCTGTGCTGCTCGATCCCCGGGGCAAGGAACGTCAGCGTGTCCGCCTGACCCCTGCCGAGGGTGAGCAGTGGAAAGGCCTGGACCGCTGGGAGGGCCTGATCACGCCCACCGGCACCGGGGCATGGTCTTTCGTTATTGAGGCGTGGCACGACCGTTACGGCACCTGGCATCACAACGCCGAGGTCAAGGTGGGCGCAGGCATCGACGTTGAGCTGATGCTCGCCGAGGGCGCTGCCCTCCTCGCGGAAGCAGCCGACGACGCCGGACGCAGCGCTGTTGAGAAGCGCACCTTGCGTGCCGCTTCCGTCGTGCTGGCCGATACCACCAAGACTGCCGAGGAGCGCCTTGGCGCCGGTTTCAGCCCTGAGGTGCTGGCCGCCGTCGGACGTGTTCCGATCCGTGAACTGGTGACTGTTTCCGAACGTTTCCCGCTGCAGGTGGAGCGCGACCTCGCGGGTCGTGGTTCCTGGTACGAGTTCTTCCCCCGCTCAGAGGGCGCTGTCCTGGATCACTCCACTGGTGTGTGGACCTCCGGTAATTTCCGTACGGCAGCCAGGAGGCTCGACGCCGTGGCGGAGATGGGCTTCGATGTCATCTACCTGCCGCCCATCCACCCGATCGGTTTCCAGCACCGCAAGGGCCGCAACAACACCTTGACGCCGGGACCACAGGACCCGGGTTCGCCGTGGGCCATCGGTTCCAAGGACGGCGGCCATGACGCCATCCACCCTGAACTGGGCACCTTTGACGACTTCGACGCCTTTGTGGCGCGCGCCAACGAGCTGGGGCTTGAGGTTGCCTTGGACCTTGCCCTGCAGGCAGCCCCGGACCACCCGTGGGTGACGTCCAACCCCGAGTGGTTCACCACGCGGGTGGACGGTTCCATCGCCTACGCGGAAAACCCACCGAAGAAGTACCAGGATATTTATCCGCTGAACTTTGATAATGACCCGACGGGACTGTCCAAGGAAATCCTGCGCATCGTGCAGTTGTGGATCAGCCACGGCGTGAAGATTTTCCGCGTGGACAACCCGCACACCAAGCCTGTGTGGTTCTGGGAATGGCTGATCGGCAAGATCAACAAGAAGAACCCCGAGGTTGTCTTCCTGGCGGAGGCCTTCACACGCCCGCCGATGATGCACGCCTTGGGGCGTGCTGGCTTCCAGCAGTCCTACACCTACTTCACGTGGCGGAACACCAAGACCGAACTGGAAGAGTACTTCCACGAAGTCAGCCATGTGAGCCCGGCGTACTTCCGCCCGAACTTCTTTGTGAATACCCCGGACATCCTCACCGAGTACCTGCAGTATGGCGGTCCGGCAGCCTTCCGCATCCGGGCTGCACTGGCTGCAACGGCCAGCCCGCTCTGGGGTGTCTACGCAGGGTTCGAGCTCTACGAGCACGTGGCCCGTCCGGGTGCCGAGGAGTACATCGACAACGAAAAGTACGAGTTCAAGGCGAGGGACTGGGAGGGCGCCGCCGAATCCGGACGCACGCTGGCGCCCTACATCACCAGGCTCAACACCATCCGCAAGAAGCACGTGGCGCTGGGCGACCTGCAGAACCTGACACTGCACAGCAGCACGGATGAGGCCACGATCGTGTACTCCAAGCACAAGACGCTGCCGGATGGCACCAAGGACACCTTGATCATCGTGGTCAACGTGGATCCGCACAGCACCCGCGAAAGCACGGTCTCCCTGGACCTCGCGGCCCTGCAACTGGACCCACGGGACCTTAACGAGGACGGCCGGTTCCGGGTGGATGACCTCATCAGCGGCGAGAGCTGGGAGTGGGGCGAGCACAACTACGTCCGCCTGGATGCGCATGTTGAACCGGCACACATCCTGAGCATCCGGAGGCAGCTTTAGTGAGTTTTTCTCCGCAGAACCCCAGCCAGTACTTCACTCCGAAGAACACCTTCGAGTTGAACGCCCCCGGTCTCCAGCATGATCCACACTGGTACCGCAAGGCAGTCTTCTACGAGGTACTGGTGCGGGCCTTTGCGGATGCCAACGGGGATGGCTCCGGCGATTTCCATGGGCTGATCGAGAAACTGGACTACCTCCAATGGCTGGGCGTTGATTGCCTCTGGTTGCCACCGTTCTTCCATTCGCCGCTGCGGGATGGTGGCTACGACATTGCGGACTACACGTCCGTGTTGGATGAGTTCGGCACCATCAGCGATTTCAAGCGGTTGGTTGCCGAGGCACATGCCAGGGGCGTCCGCGTCATTATCGACCTTCCGTTGAACCACACCTCGGACCAGCACCCGTGGTTCCAGGAGTCGCGCAAGGACCCCACGGGTCCCTACGGCGATTTCTACGTCTGGAGCGATACGGATGAGAAATACCAGGACGCCCGGATCATCTTCGTTGACACCGAGGAATCCAACTGGACGTTCGATCCCATCCGCCGGCAGTTCTTCTGGCACCGCTTCTTCAGCCACCAACCGGATCTGAACTTTGAGAACCCCAAAGTCATCGAGGCCCTCTATGACGTGATCCGGTTCTGGCTGGACCAGGGGATTGACGGGTTCCGTGCGGACGCCATTCCCTACCTGTTTGAGGAAGATGGCACCAACTGCGAGAACCTGCCGGCCACGCACACCTTCCTGCAGGACCTTCGGCGCATGGTGGACGCGAACTATCCCGGCAGGGTGATCATTGCGGAGGCCAACCAGCCGCCGCATGAAGTGGTGGAATACTTCGGCACCGAGGAAGCACCCGAATGCCATATGGCGTTCCACTTCCCCATCATGCCGCGGCTCTACTACGCACTGCGGGACCAGAAGGCCGCACCCATCATCGAGACCCTGCGGGAGACCCCGGACATTCCCAAGGGCGCCCAGTGGGGGACTTTCCTGCGCAACCATGATGAGCTCACCCTGGAGATGGTGCCGGCCGAGGAACGCGCCGCGATGCTGGGCTGGTATGCCCCTGATCCCCGGATGAGGGCAAACATCGGCATCCGCCGCCGGCTCGCGCCGCTGCTGGACAACTCCCGGTCCGAAATTGAGCTCATCAATGCGCTGCTCCTTTCCCTGCCCGGCAGTCCCTTCCTGTATTACGGGGATGAGATCGGGATGGGCGACAACATTTGGCTCGATGACCGTGATGCCGTCCGCACGCCGATGCAGTGGAACCCGGACCGCAACGCAGGTTTCTCCGGAGCAGATCCGGGCAAGCTGTACCTGCCGGTCATCCAGTCGCTGGTTTACAACTACGGCATGGCCAACGTTGAGGCCCAGGCCGCGCACTCCGGTTCGCTGCTGCGCTGGACCCGCCAGATCCTCAGCGTCCGCAAGAACCACCCGGTGTTTGGTCTGGGCGGCTTCCGGCACATTGAAGCCGATCATGAAGTGGTGTTGGCCTATGTACGGGAATTGCCGGCAGGCAACCCCGAGGGCGAGGACGCCGAAACGATTCTGTGCGTCTTCAACCTCTCCCAGCACCCTGTGTCGGCAACGTTGGACATCCCCGAATTCGCGGGCCGCGGCCTGCGCGATATTTTCGGCGGCCAGCCATTCCCGGCCGTCGGCGACAACGGTCATCTGACCGTGATGCTGGGCAGCCACAGCTTCTACTGGCTGCGGGTGCGCTCGGCCTTTTCCAATCCGTCGTCGCCTTTTACCCAGGCGATTCCCGTGGTGACCTCCAAAGGATGAGATGAGCAAGGCAAACTTGAACCCCTCCATTGAAGGACTTCTCCGTCACTGGCTGCCAGGCAAGCGCTGGTTCCCGGTCCAGAGCCCCGACTTTGCGCTGGAGCAGGTGGGCGCTGTCAGCCTCCCTGGCACTCACGGCGACACTGCTTTTGAGGTGGTGCTGCTGGCGGTGACCCACCGGACGGCCGACGGCGGTCCCCGGACTGACGTGGTGCAGGTTCCGTTGAGCTACCGGAGCCAACCACTGGTGGACGCCCCGGCGGCATTGTTGGGGGAGTTTACGGACGACTCGGGCCTGCGCCTGGTGTACGACGCCGTCTACGATTCCGATTTCGTCACCGCCTGGCTGGAACTGATGCGGAGCGAAGGCAGCGTGGGAGGTGCACGGGGACACCTCACCCGTGGCCGCGTCGCGCTCCCTGAAAACCCCACCTCCGTACGGGTCCTGTCCGGCGAGCAGTCCAACACGTCGGTCATCATCGACGACGGCAATTCGGCCGCGATCGTGAAGATCTTCCGCGTGCTGGCGGCTGGAAAGAATCCCGAAGTAGAGCTTGGCGCCGCCCTGACCGCCGCCGGGACCGCCGAAGTTCCTGCGACGCTCGGCTGGATCACCGGCTCGTGGGAGGGCCCGGCATCGAACGGATCCGCGCCGGCTACCGGAGAACTGACCGTGGCACATGAATTTCTGCTTGGTGGGTTGGACGCCTGGCGGTTGGCCGTCGAAGCAGCCGCAGCCGGTAAGGATTTCACTGCCGAGGCCCGCGGGCTCGGGGCCGCGACCGCCACGGTTCACGCAAGGCTGGCGGAAACGTTCGGTACCCAGGACGGGCAGGAACAGGGGCCCAATATCATCGCAGCTGTAGCACGGCGCGTCCGCCAGTCGTGGGCTGAGGCGGCATCCGCCGTCGGGCCCTATGACGGCAACCTCGACCAGCTGCTGGCCGCACTGGATCCCCGCGATGTGGGGCAACTGCAGCGCGTCCACGGAGACCTCCACCTGGGACAGATCCTGTTGGTTCCTGCAGACGAATCGGTGTCCGGCGACGACGGACGGCCAGGGCGGTGGGCCATCCTCGACTTCGAAGGCGAGCCCCTGCGGACCATTGACGAGCGCAACAGTCCGGATCTTCCCCTGCGTGATGTCACGGGCATGCTGCGCTCCTTCGACTATGCGGCGGGTGCTGCTACGCGCGAAAATTCCCATGCCAACGTGCCTGAAACCTGGGTGGATGACTGCGCTGCAGCGTTCCTTGAGGGCTACAGCGACGTCACCCCCGGAACCATAGACCGCCGCTCGCCGCTCTTTGTGGCATTGTGGCTGGACAAGGCCTTATACGAGGTGGTGTACGAGTTGCGGAACCGGCCCGACTGGCTGTCGATTCCGGTCAACGCATCACGACGAATCCTCGACAACACAAGCCGCGGCAAGCATGCGGCAGCTACAGCGGAAGGTAATGACATGACTGGCTCTGCACGCACCGAACGGCCCCGAGTTCCCTTGCACGTGGACTCCGAGACCTTGGAACGCGTGGCAGCCGGCGCCTATCACGCGCCGCACTCGGTCCTGGGCGCACACTTGGACGACCACGGCCACGTCACCGTCCGTACGGTGAAGCACCTCGCAAAGTCCGTGGCGGTGGTGACCGAAAGCGGCCGGACCGACATGGAGCATGAAGCCCATGGCGTGTGGGCCGCCGTCCTGGAACCGCTGCAGGCGGGCCACGTGCCGGACTACCGTTTGGAAGTGGTGTACGACGTCGAACCCGTCACCATCGATGACCCGTACCACTACCTGCCTACCGTCGGTGAAGTGGACCTGCACTTGATCGGTGAAGGCCGCCATGAGCGCCTTTGGGATGTGCTCGGCGCCCACGTGCAGCACTACCGTTCCGCGCTCAGCGAGGTGGACGGTGTCTCGTTCGCAGTGTGGGCCCCGAACGCCCAGGCAGTTCGCGTCAAGGGCGACTTCAACGGCTGGGATGGCCGTCAGCATGGCATGCGTTCCCTGGGTTCCTCCGGAGTCTGGGAACTCTTCATTCCGGGGGTTGTAGCAGGGGCGTGCTACAAATACGAGATCCTGACCAAGTCCGGCCACTGGATAGAAAAAGCCGACCCGTTGGCGTTCGGTACAGAGGTCCCGCCATTGACGGCGTCGCGCGTTGTGGACACCAGCTACCGCTTCAAGGATGCGGAGTGGATGACAGCCCGCGCCGCGAAAGATCCGCATAACTCGCCCATGAGCGTTTACGAAGTTCACCTGGGCTCCTGGCGATTGGGTCTTGGCTACAAGGAACTTGCCAAGGAACTTGTGGACTATGTGAAATGGCTCGGGTTCTCCCACGTCGAGTTCATGCCAGTGGCCGAGCACCCCTTCGGTGGTTCATGGGGCTACCAGGTGACGTCCTACTTTGCGCCGACTTCCCGCTTTGGCCACCCGGACGAGTTCCGTTTCCTGGTGGATTCACTTCACCAGGCCGGCATCGGCGTCCTCCTCGACTGGGTACCTGCGCACTTCCCCAAGGACTCCTGGGCGTTGGCGCAGTTCGACGGTCAGCCGCTATACGAGCACTCCGACCCCGCGTTGGGTGAACACCCGGACTGGGGAACCCTGATCTTCGATTTCGGGCGCAGCGAGGTCCGCAACTTCCTGGTGTCCAATGCGCTGTACTGGCTGGAAGAATTCCACATCGATGGCCTCCGGGTGGACGCTGTTGCCTCGATGATCTACCTGGACTACTCCCGCGAAGAAGGGCAGTGGAAGCCCAACAAGTTCGGCGGCCGCGAGAACCTCGAAGCCATTTCCTTCATGCAGGAAGTCAACGCCACCGTCTACAAGTCCCATCCCGGGGCCATCATCATCGCCGAGGAATCCACCGCCTTCCCCGGCGTCACGGCCCCCACCAACCACGGCGGACTGGGCTTCGGGCTTAAATGGAACATGGGCTGGATGCATGACTCGCTCAAGTACATCTCCGAAGACCCCATCAACCGCAAGTGGCATCACGGCACCATTACGTTCTCCCTGGTTTACGCCTTCACCGAGAACTTCCTGCTGCCCATCAGCCACGACGAAGTAGTTCACGGCAAGGGCTCAATGCTCCGGAAGATGCCCGGTGACCGCTGGCAGCAGCTGGCCAACCTCCGCGCCTTCTTCGCCTACCAGTGGGCGCATCCGGGCAAGCAACTCATCTTCATGGGCACCGAGTTCGGCCAGGAAGCCGAATGGTCCGAGCAGTATGGACTGGACTGGTTCCTCGCGGACATTCCGGCGCACCGCGGACTGCAACTCCTGATCAAGGATCTCAACGAGCTCTACACCTCGACGCCCGCCCTTTACCAGCGGGACAACGATGCCGGCGGGTTCCAGTGGATCAACGGCGGGGATGCCGACCACAACGTCTTGTCCTTCATTCGCTGGGACCAGGATGGCAAACCGTTGGTCTGCGCTGTGAACTTCTCCGGCGGTCCGCATAAGGACTACATCCTGGGTGTGCCTGCAGCGGGGGAATGGACCGAAGTCCTGAACACCGACTCGGAAACGTACGGCGGTTCCGGAGTGGTGAATGCAGGTTCCCTGAAAGCCTCGTCACCCGGAACCGATGGCCAGCCCGCCGCGCTGACCGTTACTCTTCCTCCGCTCGGCGCCTCCTGGTTCGCGCCGGCCGGGCAGCCCGGGCGTTCGTAATCACCCCGTAGGGCAGTAGCTCTTCAGGCGGAGAGGGCCCGGATCCAGGATTCCGGGCCCTCTTCCCTTTGTTTCCGAGGATTTTGCCAGCCTAAGCGACCGTGTCGTTGCCGGGTTTTGCCATCACGGGGAAGTAGGGGTATAGTTAGTACCCGCGCTGCTCCCCAGTGGAGGACGGTGAAGCTGACAAGAAACCGCAAGGAAAATCAAGTCAAGTTCGCCGATTTGACCCGGAGGCAGGCAGCGTGTAAGTTTGAAAAGTTGCTCCGGAGCGATCCAGCGAAGGCTGGTGGTACTGCTCTGGGATTGTGACCTGTTGTTTGAGAACTCAATAGTGTGCCAAGTTTGTTGATACCGATTGTTTTATTGATTGGTTGAAATTATGGCTGG
>NZ_JBBEGB010000006.1:0-354672 GCF_037402035.1 Paenarthrobacter sp. CCNWLY172 | reverse complement strand
CTTCTCCGATGCCGATCCGCAACCGTGCGCGCAGGAACTGGGCCGCGTTCCGGTACCCGTCATCCAGAACACTGGCCTGGGCGTCCGATGCCCAACGTGCTGATCCTGTTTCACCATCGGTCGCCGCAGCGGTGGCGGTTCCCGTCCTACCGAGGGAAGCTCCGCTTTGCGAAGCCGCGCGCTGGGAAGCCGCGCTCTGCGAAGCTGCCGCGGTGTCGGTGCCTGGCTCTGGTTCGGTCCAGCCGGTCCGCCATTGCGGTGTTGCCGCCGAGGGTCCGGGCTTGGTTTGCTGGGCTTCGGTCCGGGTCCGTTCCACAGCCTGCGCCGCGACAACCTGCAAGTACTCCACCGACCGGGCGATCTCCTCGACCTCGCCGGCAAAATCCGCCGCTTCAACAAACCCAAACAGCCGCGCCTCACCGGCAGCGGACACGCGCGCGGAGTCCAGAAGTGCCGCGCTGTCGTCAAGGAACGCCGCCAGGTCCCGGCTGCCGGCCGCCTTGGGATCAGGGCGCTGGGTGTCGGGACGTTGGACTGGCGGGACGGTCGGGATTGATCCTGGACTTTGGGCCGAAACGCCAGCCGGGGCGGGGTCGGTGAGCGATGAAGCCCGGGCGGACTTCGTCTGACTGTTGGGCAGCCCGGCGCCGTGGAAGTGGCCAATCCAAGTGACGGTCGCCGTCGAATCCTTGAACCCGGCCTTCAGCACGTCCGGCATGCTCAAGACGCGTCGTGACCGGACAGCGGTCAGGGCAACCACAGCAGGGGAAAATTGCGCCCTGAGTGCTGTCGACTGCCCTGGTTTTTCCATAAAAACAGCATGTCAGGGGGCTCTGACATTATTGCGCCGGTCGATGTCGCCACGTGCTTTCGGCATCAAGTGAGAGCGTTGGAAGGGAATCAGCCGACATGGTGATGTGCGGAAAGCTACAGACCAGGCAGCGACCACGCGGGTTCGGGCCGGTGGACGCCGCGGGGTCTGTATCCCAGTGCTTCAGCGCTGTCCAGGATGTCGGCGAGGTACCAGATGATGGCCAGCCACATCTCCGTTCCTTGAAGTGTTGGGAGATGGTGGTCTCCGCTCTCTTCCGCAGCGCTGAAAGCCATTCCTTGGCCTGGATGCCACAGGCCCAAGGCCTGCTTCAGCTGGGCTCCGGCCCAGCTGTTGATCTCTGCCCGGCGATATGAGGTCTGCTTGGACGCCAGCCACAAAGGATGGACGACGTCCAGGACGTTGCAGGCATTCTGCCGCCCGGGGGAGAAATAGCGCGGATCCGAGGAGTGCTCCATGACAGTGTCCACGAGGCGTTCAACGTGGGGGACCGGTACCCCGAACTGCGCAAAAGTGCCACGAGTCAGGCGGTAATACCCATTGACGACCTTCATCCGGGTACCTGTCGTGGGCGTACCCCACGTTCCAGCCAACGGATTGACGTGCGTCAGCAGCCAGCCGAACAGCGCCTCCAACGAACCCACGGAGTTGGGATGATTTTGCGCAAGGTTCCAGTAAGCGGCAGTGCCCCATGCGTCCACCCAAGCACCTGATCCCCAGGCTTCCTTTCGCCACGGCAGCGCGTCCAAGAAAGAAATCAGCATTGCCGGGTCCATGTCGGCGATGCAGTACACCGGATGGCGGAACCGGCTCCCCAGTAGATCCAGGGCATAGCCTGCCGAGAGGACGTGATAGGTGGCTGGTCCCTCGCCAAAAATCAGGGGTGCACTGGTGGTGGAGCGGGCGGAGCCCAACTCCGGCACCAGCCCGGAGGTCGGATCCTGGAGTGCCTGGAGCTGCTCGATGTGATCCGCCCGGGTGAGCTGCGGTGGGACGGAACCCAACAGGAGGTCGGCGATTTCAATGGCATCGCAGTGTGCCCTGACGGTCGGCGAAGCGTCCGGACGGTCCACATAGTAGCCGCCATCGGCGGAGGTCCAACTCTTTGAAAGAATCAGCGGTGCATCGGTGCGCGCCGCATCGGCGAAGGCCCCCAACTCTGCCAACAGCCCGCCGTCGGCTGCTGTCCGGTCCCCCAACGTCGGGGCCGGAGCGGCGTCCCGCCTGTCGCGGATCCTGCGGGCGGGGTTTCCGCCCACGATGCACCATTCGGGAACATCCTTGGTGACCACGGCGCCCGCAGCCAGAACTGCATGCGAGCCAACTGTGACTCCGTCAAGGACCACCACGTTGGACCCAATCCAGACGTCGTCTCCGATGCGGATGCCTGTGCTGGTCAACGGCTGTTTAAAAACGGGTTCGGCGGGATCCATGGAGTGGTTGAAACCGAGGATGGAGGTGTGGGCGCCGATCCTCACGCCGTCGCCCATGGTGATGTCGCCTCGAACCACGGTAAAGGCGTTAACCGTGCAATCGTCACCAATGGTGACGGTACCCGTGACGTAGGCGTGGGCGGCTATGAAGGAGTCTGCGCCAATGGACAGTGAGTCGGGGTCAATACTGGCCATCGGAGACAGGAAAGCCCGCTCACCTATGGTGACGCCATCGCGTGCTGCGAAGCCATTTTGGTATTCGTGCTGCGCGTCCCGTTCCGCCTCCGAGGCAGAACTCCAAAACGTCCAAGGAGAGTAGTCAAAATTGAGGTGGTGCTGGGGATTCACGTCGTAGGCTCCGCGGTGACAGGTAGTGGAAAGCGCTTCCCTCATTATTTGCGGCCCCTCCCACCCCGGTCAATGCGTCAGACGCAAACAATCAGGGTCGATCACTCCGGGTAGCCGTACTCCTCATCGGTGACCAACTCTCCCCACGCCGTCTCTGAGCCACCGGTGGCGCCGGCGGTTTCCCACCTAGCCAAATGACTCATGAAGTGATCCGGGGCAGCGCCATGCCAGTGCCACTCGCCAGGGGCGTGTAGACGGTTTTGCCCCCCGCGTGGGTGTGCCACGCTGTCCGGGAACACGTCGCGAACCTGACGATGTTCATCCTTAACTGCGATGGCTCTTCGCCCTTGGCGAGGACGTCAAAATAAACGTCGCCGGTGAAGAGTTCCGCAGGCCCTTTGGTGCTGGTGGTCGCGGGCGGGATATCCATGAATTCCTTGATGAAGGTCTCAGTGATGGTGACGGATGGGCTCTGAGTCCGCGGCCGACGCGGGAGTGGTCGCAGCCCAGCTTGCGAGTAATTGAAGGGCGTCCGCAGTGCCCGTACCGGGTTCGGCGTTGTAGACGGTCAAGGTCAAACCGGCGTCAGCGGATAATTCCAGGGCCTCGTAGAGCAAGTGCAGGTCACCGACTATCCGGTGCCGGAACTGTTTCTTCCCGGTGAAATGCTGGCGGACATTGTGGGATGCCCAGCGGACACGGAATTCCTCGCTGCGGGTGGACAGCTCGCCCACAAGGTCGCTGAGCCCTCGGTCATAGGGATCACGGCCGGCCTCTGTTCGCATGATGGCCACGGTGTCGTTGGCGGCGCGTTCCCAGTCCGTGTAGAAATCGTGGCTGCGGGGATCAAGAAAGAGGAAACGTGCATGGTTGGGCGGTCCGGACGGGCTGTCGTAAATGTCTGCGTACAGGGCCCGACCCAAGGCGTTCGTTGCCAGAAGGTCCAACCTGCCGTTGCGGATGAAAGCCGGCGAGCCGGTGATCGCATCCAGCGTGAGTTGCACCCCCGGCCGGATGGCCTGCTTCCGGACAGGACGACGCCGGAACTTGCCGCCATCGCTTGCCGCGCGGGCGAGGTCATACAGATGGGCGCGTTCGGCGTCGTCCAGCTGCAAGGCGTTGGCCAGCGAGTCCAGCACACTTTCAGAGACCCCGGAGAGGTTTCCCCGTTCCAGCCGGGTGTAATACTCAACACTCATGCCTGCCAACATGGCCACTTCGCCGCGTCGAAGTCCGGGGACCCGACGGTTGCCGCCATAAGCTGCCAGTCCCGCTTGCTCCGGCGTGATTTTCGCCCTTCGGGTGGAAAGAAAGTCACGCGTCTCAGTCCGGTTGTCCATGGTTTCAACGGTATGGCTTTTGTCCAGCTAAGGGAGTCCCTGTCATTACCCCTTACAGCAGTAACTCCTTGCGTCCAGGGAAACAAGGTTAGATGGAAATATCCACCAACGTTCACAACGCAGGAGAAACATGCCTACCGCTAACGCTTACGCTGCCCCCTCGGCTACGGGCGACCTGACCCTGACCACCATCGAACGTCGCGAGGTCGGCCCGAACGACGTCCACATTGACATCAAGTTCGCCGGCATCTGCCATTCCGATATCCACACGGTCCGCGGTGATTGGGGGCCGCAGCAGTATCCTCTGGCCCCCGGTCACGAAATCGCCGGCATCGTCACCGAGGTTGGCTCCGATGTGACCAAGCACAAGGTGGGCGACCGCGTTGGCGTCGGCTGCATGGTCAACTCGTGCAAGGAGTGCCGGAACTGCCTGGCCGGAGAGGAACAATACTGCCTCAAGGGAAACGTGGGCACCTATGGTGCCGTTGACCGCGACGGCACCATCACCCAAGGCGGATATTCCAGCCATGTGGTGGTGAATGAGGACTTCGTCGTCACCATTCCGGAGGGCCTGGAACTGGACGTTGCTGCTCCGCTGCTCTGCGCAGGCATCACCACCTACTCGCCCCTGCACCACTGGGGCGCCGGTCCCGGCAAGAAGGTTGCGGTTGTCGGGCTTGGCGGACTCGGCCACATGGCCGTCAAGATCGCCCATGCCATGGGCGCTGAGGTCACGGTCCTTTCGCAGTCATTGAAGAAGATGGAGGACGGGCTCGGGCTTGGCGCGGACCACTACTACGCCACCAGTGATCCCGCCACATTCGAGCAACTCGGCGGCACCTTCGACCTCATCATCAACACGGTCAGCGCTTCGATCGATATCAGCGCGTTCCTTCAGTTGCTGACACTTGATGGCACATTGGTCAACGTTGGCGCCCCGGCCGAACCGCTGCCGGTGAACGTGTTCTCGCTGATCACAGGTCGTCGCCGGTTCGCTGGTTCCGCCATTGGCGGCATCCGGGAAACGCAGGAAATGCTGAACTTCTGCGCCGAACATGCCCTTGGCGCCGAAATCGAGGTCATCCCGGCCAGCAAGATCAACGAGGCGTACGAGCGCGTGCTCGCCTCCGACGTCCGCTACCGCTTTGTCATCGACGCTTCCACCATCGGCTAGAAACACTGCACGAGAGGAAAGGCCACGCCGGGTTCACACCGGCGTGGCCTTTCCCTTACCACCGAACAGGGACAATGGTCTGGTGACTTTCAGACTGGACACCATCGGTAGGGGGCTGGTCTTTGCTCAATCCCTCGCGGACCTGACCGCGGCGCTGGAACGCCAGGGCGATGGCGGCGTGGCAGTCGTACAGGCGCCGCCCGGCACCGGCAAGACCACGCTCGTGCCTCCGCTGCTGGCCAACCTGCTGGCCGAACGGCAATCCGGCCAGCCACGTATCGTCGTCACCCAACCACGGCGTGTTGCTGCGCGTTCGGCTGCACGCCGGCTGGCGGCATTGGACGGCAGCCGCTTGGGCGGCAGAGTGGGTTACACCGTGCGCGGGGAGAGTAGGGCCGGCAAGGATACGGTGGTGGAATTCGTCACGCCCGGCATTCTCCTCCGCCGTCTCCTCAGCGATCCCGGACTGGAGGACGTTCACGCCGTGGTCCTGGATGAGGTGCACGAACGCGCGCTTGATACCGATCTGTTGATTGGCATGCTTGCCGAGGTCCGTGAGCTCCGTGGCGACCTGACGTTGATTGCAATGTCAGCAACCCTCGACGCCCCGCGTTTTGCAGCCCTCCTGAAGCAAAGCGGGACAGCTCACGACGACGGCGGCCCGGCTCCCGTGGTTGACTGCCCTTCTGCGCTGTACCCGCTGGAGGTTCAGTGGGCCCCCTCCGGTGAGCACCGCCTCAACGAACGGGGAGTGGCCCGCACGTTCCTGGATCACGTGGCTCGTACCGCCGCGACCGCCCACGGACTGGCTTTGGCCGCCAACCCTGAAGCTGATGCTCTGGTCTTCCTGCCGGGCGCCCGTGAAGTGTCCGACGTCGCACATCGCCTTCGCGCCCAGGTTCCCCGGAACGTGGAGGTACTTGAGTTGCACGGCCAGATCGGTCCCGACGCCCAGGATCGGGCTGTGTCCGGGCGTGAGCCCGGCGGCCTGCCGCGGATCATTGTGTCGACCTCGCTGGCTGAGTCATCCCTCACCGTTCCCGGCGTGCGGCTCGTTATTGATTCGGGGTTGGCCAGGGAACCGCGGCGGGACTCGGGGCGTGGGATGTCGGGCTTGGTGACCGTCTCCTGCTCACGGGCTTCGGCCGACCAGCGTGCCGGACGCGCGGCACGGCAAGGGCCAGGCGCGGTGGTCCGCTGCTACGACCACCAGTCTTTCGCAGCAGCCCCGGCCCACCAAACACCCGAGATTTCGGTAGCCGACCTCACGGGAGCCGCGCTGGTCCTCGCCTGCTGGGGCGCTCCGGGAGGCCTGGGCTTGCAGCTGCCTGACGATCCACCTTCAGGAGCCATGGACGAGGCTGTGGAAGTCCTCCGGGAACTGGGTGCAGTGGCCGGGGACGGATCCGTCACCGCGCTGGGCAAGTCACTGGCACGCATTCCGGCCGATCCCCGCCTGGCCCGGGCCTTGCTGGATGGAGCTGCAGTGGTCGGCACGCGGGCAGCGGCGGAAACCGTAGCACTCGTGGCTGGTGACCAGCGCGCACCCGGTGCGGACCTCACCGCCTTGCTGACGTCGCTGAGGTCCGGTTCCGATCCCGCCGCGCGACGTTTCGCGGAGGAGGCCAAGCGGATGGAGTCGATGGCCCGGCAGGAGGCGTCCGGCGTCGTGCCTTCACGACTCCCAGCGGACGTTTCCGCCAGGGAAGCGCCCGGCTTCGTGGTGGCGTTGGCTTTCCCGGACCGTGTGGGGCGTCGCGTTCCCGGAGGTGGATCCACATACCTGTTGTCCTCCGGGACACGGGCCGGGCTTCCTGCCGGAAGTCCGTTGTCCGGGCATGAGTGGCTGGCAGTGTCCGAAGTGTCGCGGGCACAGGGCCGCGACGCTGCGGGAACGGGCGCGCTGATCCGCTCAGCGGCGCCGTTGTCCGCGGAACTTGCCCACGCTGCTGCCCCCGATCTCATGGTCACCAACGTGCAGGCGAAGTTTGACCACGGGAAGGTGACCGCCCGCCTGGAACGTCGGTTGGGAGCGATCGTCTTGTCCTCCACGCCTGTGCGCCCCAGCGCAGAAGCCGGACGCCATGCGGTGGGTGAGGCCTTGGCAAAAACCGGGTTGTCCATGATCGGGTGGTCAACAGCAGCCGACACCCTGCGGAGGCGGCTCGCGTTGCTGCACCACGAGCTCGGTGCGCCATGGCCCGACGTCCGTGAAGCCAGACTGCTGGCCCGACTCGAGGACTGGTTGACCCCGGAGCTGGAACAGATGGCTACCGGGACGCCTGTTAAGTCGATCAACCTTGCGGAGCCCCTGCGTCGGCTGCTGCCATGGCCGGAAGCATCCCGCCTGGACAGCCTTGCTCCCGAGCGTCTGCAGGTTCCCAGCGGTTCGCGGGTCAGGATCGATTATCCGGAGGTGTCGGAGAAAGGCCCGGAAGAGCACGACGGCGGCAGGCCGGTGGTGGCGGTCAAACTCCAGGAATGCTTCGGCTGGGACCGCACGCCACTGCTCGTCGACGGCAGGGTCCCTGTGCTGTTCCACTTGCTGTCTCCGGCAGGCAGGCCATTGGCCGTCACTGACGATCTCGCTTCCTTCTGGTCCGGTCCCTATTCCCAGGTCCGGGCCGAGATGCGTGGGCGCTACCCCAAGCATCCCTGGCCCGAAGACCCGTGGACTGCGCCGGCCACCGCCAGGACCAAGAACAGGATGCAGTCCGGCCACTCCAGCTAGGTGAGGCGCTCCAGCATGAACTGGATCTCGCCGTCGACGAATGTTCCCAGGACCGCACTGGCAGCCAACTCGTCGGGGTCGGTGGTCAGGGGGTCGAGTTCGAAAGCCGTGAAGTCTGCCCGTTTGCCCACCGAGATGGAACCGGAGGCATCCCAGAGGCCTGCCGCTTTTGCAGCATGCGAGGTGTAGCCCTCCAGTGCCTGGTATGCGGTGAGACCTTGCGCCGGCGCGATGGGCTCTTGCTCGGGATGTCCGGATCGCCGGCGCAGTTGCGCATCCGCGATGATGGGAAGGGGCTCAAACGGTGCGATCGGCCAGTCCGAGCCGATGCCCAGTGTCACTCCCGCCTCGCGGAGGTCCCTGCAGCGCCAGGCCCGGTCCGCTCTCTCGGCGCCCAACCGGGTGGACCAGTTGTCGCTGTGGTCCGCCGCTGAATAATGGGTGCAGTGCGTTGGTTGCATACTGGCCACTACACCCGCACTCCTGAAGCGCTCGACGAGCCCGTCCGGAACTGTCTCGATGTGTTCAATGCGGTGGACGGTCCGGCGCAGGACATCAGCCGGCACCGCGCCGGGCAATGACTCCAGCGCATTCAACACGTGTTCCACGCCCGCATCACCGATCGCATGCGTCGCCGTCGGGATGCCCCGGGAGGCGAAGTAGCGGACCGCAGCCGAGTATTCCTCCGGCCGTGGCCAGAACGGCGCAGTGGATTGGCCGTAAGCGTCGGGTTCGTAAAGCCAAGCGGTTCCGTTGTCCACGGTTCCGTCGACGAACAGTTTGATGGCCTCAACAGACCACCGTCGCCCACCGGTCCCCACGGTGCGGGCCAGTTCCTTCCAATCGGATTCATCGGTGCCGGGCATGCACCACGGGGCGCTCCGCAGGCGCAGCGGCAGCCCGCCGTCGATCTCCAAAGCCCGGAAAAGGCGGGCGGATTCGTCGCTGTGGTCCATGATGTGGCCGCCGGTCAATCCTGCTCGGGCAAAGTCCTCCAGCAAGGCAGCGAGCCTGGCTTTCCGTTCGTCGAACGTTTCCTGGGGGATGTGCCGTTGGACAAGTTCCATGGCGGCTGCTTCAAGGAGGAGGCCGGTCGGGACGCCGTCGGCATCGCACACCACCTCGGAAGCCTGCTCGAATTCATGCCTGCCTCGGATGCCTGACAGGTCCAGCGCCCGGCTGTTGGCGAGGGCTGAATGACCGTCGAACAACCGGATCAGCGCGGGCTTGTCACCGCCGACAGCATCCAGAACACTCCGGTGCAACGGAACTGCGCCAAAGGCGTTGGGGTTCAGTCCCCAGCCACGCAACCAGCCGCCGTCGTTCTCTGATTCCGACTGGAGCAGGGCGCGTACTTCCTCCACAGTGGCAGCACTGGACAGGTCAACACCGATGGTCAGGTCCAGCCCGAACACCGGATGGATGTGGCAGTCCACCAGGCCCGGAGTCAGCGTCGCGTTGCCAAGGTCAACCACGCGGGTGCCCGCGTGGGCCCAGTCCTGCGCTTCAACCCGGCTTCCGATGGCGGCAATCACTCCGTCGCGCACGGCTACGGCCTGGTGGGAATCGCCGCGGTGGCCGTCCATGGTGTGGATGGTGTCGGCAAGGACGATGAGGTCAGGAGTCATGTTTTTCGAAGCTTCCAATCCGGGCAAAGACGTCAGGGCGGGTGGTGCGCAGGCGTCGTGCAATCAGCAGGCCTGCCAGGAAAACAACTGGTGCGACCAGGAGGAGCGCGGTGTTGGTGAGGGGATCGGCAAACGTGAGGAGTTCGATGTTGATGGCGATCAACGCCACTACCCCGAACAACAGGATGGCCGAGGCCACGCTCACTGGAATGAGGAAACGGTTGGTCACGGCCGCCGGATGGCGGCGCAGATAGATGAAGGCGGCCACGGACACCAGGCCCTGCAAGGCAACGATTCCGACGATCCCCGGAGTGTTCACCCAGATCAGGAGCTGCTTGTATGGGTCGGCGCCGGCGATCGCACAAATGATGATGACGACAGCGGCCAGGATGGTCTGGATCTGGCCGGCACGGTGCGGGGACTTGTACCTGGGGTGGGTCCTGCCCAGGAACGCCGGGAGCACACCGTCTTCAGCGAGCATGTACACGTAGCGGTTGATGGCGTTGTGGAAAGCCAGTTGTGATGCATAGACGCTGGTCACGATCAGGACGTACATCACCACCTCGGCCCACGGCCCCACGTACTGGTTGATGGTGGCGAAGAACATTCCGTCGGCCAGTTCACCGGCTGCGGTGACCACGTTCCCGTCGCCGAAGGCCTGAATGACTGTCCAGACAATGAAGGCATAAAACACGGACATGAATCCAACGGCGATGTACGTTGCACGCGGGACGGACTTGTCCGGGTTGCGGGCCTCGCGCCTATACAGCACGGTGGATTCGAAGCCCATGAATGCCGCGAAGCAAATAGCCAGAATCGCCAGGACACCCGGCGTGAAAGCGTGCTCGGGGGAGAAGGAGGCGAAACTGATGCCGGCAGCTCCGCCGCGGGCAAGGATCGCTGCGCCCATGATCCCCAGGATGGCGGTTTCGGCGATGAGCAGGACTCCGAGGACCTTGGCGCCGACGTCAATGCCGCGGAATCCAAGTAGCCAGACGGCAGCGATGGCAACCAACGCCACAACGGGCCATGGCACGTCCAGGCCAACGAGCGAGCGGAGCATGGCCTGGGTTTGGACGGCGAACAAACCGTAGACGCCGATCTGCAGGCAGTTGTAGGACACAATCGCCAGGATGGCCGCGGCCAGCCCGACTGTCCTGCCCATGGCAAGGCTGATGTACGTATAGAAACCGCCGGCAGCTTTGACGTGTTTGGTCATGGCCATGAAGGAAATGGCGAAAACCAGCAGGACTGCCCCGGCAATGACGTATCCCATGGGGGCGCCAATGCCCCCGATGCCGATAGCCACAGGGGCTACGCCGGCCATCACTGTCAGGGGGGCTGCTGCGGAGATCACCAGGAAGGCGATGCCGCCGGTGCCGATGGCATTCCGTTTGAGCCCATTTCCGGCATTTGCTGCTGGAGGTCGGGTTTCGAGGTCAGACATGGGGATCCTCAGGGGTATTGGGGGGAAGGAATGTTCAAGTAGTGAAAATCATTAAGCGAAAGGCTTTCGTTTAGCGTAGGGCCTGGTGATCCAGAGCACAACACCTCGGTGCAAAGTTCTGGCTAGAGTCGTAACAACAACCTTGAATGGAGACACCCGTATGGCACGCCCGCTGGTCCCACTGATATCCATCGATGCCCTCGTCACCGCAGCCCTGGAGTTGGTGGACGAAGCCGGGGACTTCAGCCTGCCCAAACTGGCCAAGCGGATCGGCGTCAGCCAGTCCTCCATCTACAACCATGTGAGCGGACGGGAGGAAATTCTTGAGCTGATGCGTGGCAGGATCATCGGCGAGAGTCCTTATGTCCTGGAGGACGAGCAGGACTGGGAGGCGTCCCTTCGCGCCATTGTCCGGAGTTATCGCGATGCCTTCGCCCGTCATCCGAAACTCGCACCCCTGCTGGTGCTCCAAACAGTTCAAGACGATAAAGTGATGGCCCTCTACGAGAACCTTGCGGTTGCCCTTGGAGCCGCCGGGTTCCGGGGCCGGGACGTGATGTCAGCGATTTCCACCATTGACAGCTTCGCCCTGGGTTTCGCCTTGGACCTGGCAGCGCCGGACGTCGTCTGGGCTCCACCTGCGCACGGGTACCCCGCCCTGACCAATGCCCTGGCACAGGCTGGACCTGCTGTGGAGCGTGGCGAGGCAGCTTTCGACTTTGGCCTTGAGATCCTCATCGCCGGGCTGCATTCCCGCCTTCAGTCGACACGGCTGTGAGGCCGTCGGTGGAGGGCATCCGGAAGGCGCCATGACCCTCTTTCAAACGTGGTGGGACGCGGTGGTCCGCGGTTTCACCGAAACGCACACCACTGCGGTGCCACTACCGGCCTTGCTGGGCATCCTTGCGTGTGCCGTTGTCCTCAGCATTCCGCGTGTGACCTGGCGCTGGTTCGGCCTGTACGTCACGTTCGTCCACGAGCTCGGCCACGCCTATGCGGCACTGATGACAGGACGTTTTGTGCACGGGCTCCGGATCGGGCTCGACCATTCGGGACGCCTTGTCAGCAGTGGCCGGAGTGCTTTTGGTGCGGCCTGGTCCGGGTTTTGGGGATACCCCGCACCAGCAGTGGTTGGCCTCGGGCTGATCGCCGCGTTTGCGGCAGGCCGTTCCGGCGCGGCGATGTCCGTCGGGGCCTTGATCCTGCTGGTGTCGCTCATTTTCCTGAGGAACCTCACCGGGATTCTCGTGGCCGTCGTGAGCGCTGCGGTAGCCCAGTTGCTGATCCTGTTCGCTGCGCCGGCAACAATGAACTATGTGGTCCTTGCCCTTGGCGTCGCCCTGTCAGTGGGCAGTGTCCGCGACCTCTTCAAACTGGCCAGTGTGCACACCAGCCGCCGGGACCGGATTGGGGCCTCCGACGCCTTCATCCTGGGCCGCACCACAGGCCTGCCGGCCTTCGTGTGGTTGACGGGGTTTACTGTGGTGATCCTCGGATGCGCAGCAGCATCTGCCTGGTTGCTGTGGGGGATGCTCGCCCTGTAGTTCGTAGTTCTTACCGCCACCAAGGACCCGACGGCGGTTGGCCGGTTTTGCTGGCTGCCAGCCCTTGCCCTGTGGTCACCTCAGGGTGTCCAATCCTGTTTAACGTTCGAACAGGATGTGTTCGGACTCCGTGCCGGGATCCAACACCAGGAGGTGCCCATGTCCGCGAAGGGCACGCGCGAAACGCCAAGGGGAGCCGGGCCCGGCATGACTGAAGCCCGACGGAGTGACAACGGCCCGGCCTTGGCACCAAGGGACCCCTCCCGAATCCGGAATGTTGCACTCGTGGGGCATTCTGGAGCCGGCAAGTCGATGCTGGTGGAAGCGCTGCTCGCTGCCACCGGAGCCATCACCAGGATGGGATCCATCAGCGAAGGCACCACTGTCAGCGATTCCGATCCTTCCGCAGTCCATCAGCAACGCTCGGTGACCATGTCTGTCGCGCCAATTCTGGTGGGTGATATCAAGGTCAACCTGATCGACACCCCGGGCTACACCGACTTCACCGGCGAATTGCGCGCTGGTCTAAGGGCCGCCGACGCGGCCCTTTTTGTTGTCTCGTCTGCCGACGGCATTGACGCTGCCACCATTGCGCTGTGGGGCGAGTGCGAGAAAGTCCGCATGCCCCGGGCGGTGGTGCTCAGCAAACTGGACCATCCGCGCGGCGACTTCAGTGCCGCCGTCGTGCGATGCCAGGAAGCTTTTGGTGAGTCGGTGCTCCCCTTGTACGTTCCGGCGGTGGGCAATACCGGCCTGGTCAGCATCCTCAATGGGCCGGCTGATGGGGATCCGTCATCGATGCCGGATGGTGAGGAGGCGCGGGGCAACTTGATCGAAGGGATCATTGCCGAGAGCGAAGACGAAACACTCATGGACCGGTACCTCGGTGGCGAGGAATTACCACTGGCAGACCTCATCAAGGACCTGGAAACCGCTGTGGCCAGGGGGAGCTTCTTTCCGGTCATTCCGACGTCGGCGGAAACCGGGGTGGGCCTTCCCGAGCTCATGGCCTTGTTGACCGATGCCTTGCCATCGCCAGTGGAACGCATCACCCCCGCGGTGATGAAACTGGACGGTTCGCCCATGAAACCGTTGGAATGTGATCCTGCGGGGCGTCTGGCCGCAGAAGTGGTGCGGACCACCGTGGATCCATTCCTTGGCCGCGTGTGCCTGGTCCGTGTCTTTTCCGGGACGTTGCGGGAGGATTCCGCCATCCATGTGGGCGGCAGGGGACTGGCGGACAGGGGCCATGAGGACCACGACGCCGATGAACGCGTCACCCACCTTTATTCGCCGGTGGGCTCCAGCTTGAAGGCCGTTCCACAGTGTATTGCCGGGGACATTTGCGCCATCAGCAAGCTCGCCAGCGCCGAGACCGGCGATACCGTGTCCGACAGGGAAGCGCCGCTGCTGATCGAAACGTGGAACATGCCCGAGCCACTGATGCCCATCGCCATCGAAGGTGCTTCACGGAGTGATGAAGACGCGCTGGCAAAAAGCATCGGGAAGGTCGCGGCCGCAGACCCGACGCTTCGATTGGAACGCAACCAGGACACCCACCAGCTCATCCTCTGGTGCATGGGAGAAGCCCACGCCGAGGTAGTCCTGGACAGGTTGCGCGGCCAGGGCGTCAAACTGCAGACCGTGGACGTTATTACTCCGCTCAGGGAGACTTTCGCCGGCAAAGCTGTGGGACACGGACGGCACGTCAAGCAATCCGGGGGCCATGGGCAGTTCGCCATCTGTGACATCGAGGTGGAGCCCCTCGCCAGAGGTGAAGGTTTCGCCTTCACTGACAGGATCGTGGGCGGGGCGATCCCTGCAACGTTCGTTACCAGCGTGGAAAAGGGCGTCCGTTCCCAAATGCTCAAGGGCGTATCCGCAGGATTCCCGGTGGTGGACATCAAAGTGACGTTGGTGGGCGGAAAAACCCATAGCGTGGACTCATCGGATGCGGCCTTCCAGGCAGCCGGGGCGCTGGCCCTTCGTGAAGCTGCGGCAGCCACCAAAATCCAGTTGTTGGAACCTGTCTCATCGGTGATTATCAGTGTCCCTGACGAGTACGTAGGTGCCGTGATGAGTGATCTTTCGGGCCGGCGCGGCCGGGTTACCGGCACTACCGCGACCGACGCCGAGGGAACGGACATCACTGCCGAAGTGCCGGACCAGGAACTTGTGCGCTACGCCATTGAACTGCGTGCCCTCACCGCCGGAACCGGTCGTTTCCGCCGGTCCTACCTCCGCCACGAGCCCCTGCCAAAGTAGTGCCCAGGGGACAGGCTTAGGAGTTGGCCCGCAGGAACGCAGCCACCACGGGCGCCAGCGACGCCCCGGTCTCAGCCGCCCCGCGTTTGACACCCTTGACCGCGAACGAATGGTCACCGCCTTCGCTCCACTGGAGCGTCGCCGTCGGGCCTATCTTGCCCACCACGGCCTCCAACAGTTCCGGTGTTGCGAACGTATCCCGCGTGCCTTGGAGGAAGAGCATGGGCGTCGTAACTCCGTAGAGGTGTTCGTCGCGCAGTTTCTCCGGCTTGCCGGGCGCATGCAGGGGGTAGCCGAGGTACACCAATCCGCTGGCAGGCATGCCGTCGGCCACTGCCATGGACGCCATCCGACCGCCGAAGGACTTGCCCGCCGCCCAGAGGGGCTCACCATCGCTCAATTCAGCGGCCTTGTCCATGACGGCGCGCCACGTGGCGATGGCCAGGGGAGGGCGGTCGGGGAATCGCCGGCCTGCCTCGCGATAGGGAAAATTGAAGCGGAAGGTAGCCACTCCTTCGCCCGCCATCGCCGCGGCGAAACCCTGCAGGAACGGATGTTCCATTCCAGCTCCGGCGCCGTGCGCCACCACCAACGTGGCAAACGGGCTCTCCGGCCTGATATGGAGGGCGGAAATGTTGGATTCACCAACCGTGACGGTGACAGGTGTTTCAGTGTTGGGCATGTAACCATCATTGCCCATAGCACCGAAAACGCCGTGGGTGCTGACGCGCAAGCCCTTTACGGGGTAGCTTGTGCCCATGGCGAGCGAAGCAACCACTGTCACTGTTCCCGGTCCCGACGGCCCCCGGGAGGTCCGCATTTCCAGTCCAAGCCGGGTGATGTGGCCCGAGGCGGGACTGACAAAACTGGACCTCGCCAACTATCTCATCGACGTCGGAGACGCGTTTGTGGCCGCCAACGGAGGCCGGCCCGTCAGCCTTCAACGCTATTCAGGCAATATTGAGGGCGAGATGTTCTTCTCGAAAAATCCGCCCAAGGGCGCGCCGGAGTACGTCCGTTCCGTCCCGGTGACCTATCCCAGTGCCCGGTCCCATCCGCAGCTGGTCATCGACGAGCCTGCGGCTGCTGTGTGGGCAGCACAGATGAACACCGTGGTGTTTCACCCATGGGCCTCGCGTGCCGGCGATCCCGATAACCCCGATCAACTGAGGATCGACCTCGATCCCCAACCGGGCACCGATTTCGACGACGCCATCCCCGCTGCACAGGAGCTCCGGTCAGTGCTGGAGGAAGCCGGGTTGACGGCGTTCATCAAGACATCGGGCAACAGGGGACTCCATGTCTACGCGCCCATCCACCCCAAGCATGAGTTCCTCGACGTACGCCATGCTGTGATTGCCGCAGGACGCGAGTTGGAGCGACGGCAGCCGGACAAGGTCACTACAGCCTGGTGGAAGGAGGAACGCGGGACCAGGATCTTCGTGGACTTCAACCAGGCAAACCGGGACCGAACCATCGCCGGGGCTTACAGCCCCCGCGCCGTACCCACGGCACAGGTGTCCTGCCCTCTGACGTGGGACGAGCTGGAAAGCTCAGATCCCGCGAAGTACACCATCACCACAGTCCCGGACCGTCTGGCGAAGACAGGCGACCCGTGGGCATCCATGCACGATCACCCCGGCGATATCGATGTGCTGCTCGAATGGTGGGGGCGGGACGTCAAGAACGGCCAGGGCGAGATGCCCTTCCCGCCTGAATTCCCCAAGATGCCGGGTGAACCCATGCGCGTGCAACCCAGCCGGGCCCGCAAGCCCGAGGAGTAAACCGGGAGTCTGCTTGCCGCGACGCCCAGGTCAGGGGGTAACGAGCCTCGCACTTGCGTGCGGGTTGCTTCTTTGTGGGTGCACCCGCACGCCGGACCCCTTGCCGACTCAGGCCACTACGCCGGCACTGCCTCCGGTGACGGCAACGGTGGCACCAACGACGACGGCCCCTCCTTTGGTGCCGGCGGTCACCCCAACACCAATCGCGCTGCCCACGGAGACCACCTTAGTTTCGCCGGCCTTCCAGGAGCTCCGGGCCACCTTGGAGCTCTTCTCCCGGGAGAAACTGGAGGAAGGAGCCTCAGCGGTGCTCATCAAGGCAAAAGTTGGCCGGCAGGAGTGGACCAGCGCAGCGGGAGTAAGGAGCCGGGAAGCGCGCACTGCTGTGCAGCCCAGCGACACTTTCCCTGTGGGCGGGCAACTCCGGACCATGCTGGCAGTGTCCATCTTCAAGCTCGCCGATGAGGGACTGCTGACGCTGGACGACGCCGTCACCACGTACCTGCCGGGTTCCGTTGCTGCGGGTAGCCCCCTCACCATTCGCCAACTCCTGGGAATCACCGCAGCTCTCCCGGACGTATCGCCTGCCCAGGCCGATGCCTTGCTGGGACGGGTGGTGGAGCAACTCCGTGGTTCCCCGTTGGAGGCCGTCCTGCGGGCCGACATCCTGACGCCCCTGGACCTCGGGGCCACCCAGCTGTTGGCTCCGGGCTCCACCGTGCCGGATGACCTTGTCCACGGTTACATGCAGGAGGGCGGGGAAACCGTGGACGTGACGTTTCCCTCAGCCCCACCAGGGGTTGCACCAGGTGGCCTGGTGTCCAGCATCGGGGACATCAGCGCCTTCCAGGACGCCTTGCTCAGGGGGCGGTTGTTGGCGCCGGCAAGCCTCATCGCCATGAAGGGCACAGTGTTCGCCGAGTACGGCCTTGGCCTGGACCATTGGGACGACCGCTGTACGAACGGCTCCTACTACGGCCATGCCGGAGATGTTCCAGGCTACGGAAGCGTTGCCCTCAGCAGTGCCGACGGCAACCGACAGTTGGCCATTTTTGTGGCCTATCCTCCGCAGCCCCTTATGACGCAACCGTCCGCACTTTCCCTGGAGATGACGGGTGTTGCGCAAGTGGCCTTGAACTCAGGCTGCCGTTTCCAGTTCCGCTGAACGTGCCTTCCAGGCATCCGCGCGGCTATTCGAAGCGCGAAGCATCGCCCATTCCGCGACGCACAACCTCGGCCACTCCGCTGGAGAAGTCGATCACGGTAGTGGGCTCTGAGCCAGTATCGCCGGCGTCGATGACGCCATCCACCTGGTTGTCCAGGAGCTCCTTGATTTCCCATCCCTGGGTCAAAGGTTCTTCCTCATCCGGCAGCAGCAGGGTGCTGGACAGCAAAGGCTCGCCGAGTTCGGCCAACAGCGCCTGGACTACCCTGTGATCGGGAATGCGCACCCCCACGGTCTTCTTCTTGGGGTGGAGCAGCCGCTTGGGGACTTCACGCGTGGCCGGGAGGATGAAGGTGTAGCTGCCGGGAGTGACGGCCTTGATGCTCCTGAAGATGTCGTTGTCCAGCATCACGAACTGGCCCATCTGGGCAAAGTCCTTGCACACCAGGGTGAAGTGGTGTTTGTCGTCCAACTGCCGGATGGTCCTGATCCGGTCCAGCGCTTCCCTGTTCCCGATCTGGGCCCCCAGAGCGTAGCAGGAGTCGGTGGGGTAGGCGATCAAGCCGCCGCCTTGGAGCATGCTCACCACTTGGCCGATGGCGCGTGGTTGTGGATCTTCCGGGTGCACGTCAAAGAATCTGGCCATGGGAAGAGCCTACGACAAAGCTAAGACAAGACGTCCTTGTTTGAGAATTTGGCGTAGGCCAGCGCGCCGCACACTGCCATGTACCCGGCCTGGAGAAGCGCGTTGTCGCCGAACGATGTCCAGGAGATGGGCTGCCGCAGAAGATCCGCGAAACCCAGCCAATGATGGCTGAAGAGCCAAGGGTGCAGCCATTCAAGTTGGGGGAGGTTGTCCAGAACTTGCGAGACCACCGACAGGACGATCGTGGCCGCCATGGCCCCCACCGGTACGTCCGTGAACGTCGAAATGAGCAGGCCGATCGCCGACAATCCCAGCAGCGACACAGTGATGTAGGCAGCGATCAACAGCGATCTCATGGCCGACTCGCCGACGCTGATGGTGTCACCGGACAGCAGGGTCACAGGCCCCACGGGAAAAAGTACGACGCCGGCCAGGGCGCCGGAGGCCGCGACAGTCGCCGTTGCGGCGAAACAGAAGGCAACGGCCCCGGCATACTTCACCAACAACAGCCGGATCCGTCCTGCGGGAGCCAGTAGAAGGTACCGCAGAGTTCCAGTGTTGGCTTCTCCTGCAATGGTGTCTCCGGCCACCACGCCAACGGTCAGTGGCAGGAACAGTGGAACGCACACCACTAACGCAGTCACAGCCACGAAGAGTCCGTTCTGGGTGATGCGGTCCAGGAAAAGCGGTCCCCGCCCGGGCGTCGTGGGCCGGGACGACAACTTCACCGCCACGGCAATCAGCACGGGAACTGCAGCCAAGGCGATCAGCATGGCCCACGTGCGGAGCCGGCGGAACAGCACGGACAGCTCAGAACCCAGCAGTGCCCATCCGGCTCCGGGCCGGCCGGCGGCCGAGGTAGCGGGCGCCGCAGGTTCAGCCGACAACGTCGAACCCCTCTCCGGTCAGTGACACAAAGCGATCTTCGAGGCTCGCGTTTTCCACGGCGAAACCGCGGACCCGGACACCCTCGGCAACCAGTGCGGTCACGATCGTTTCGGGTTCCAGTCCATTGAGCCCAGTGCCCAACAACGCTGTGGTTCCCCAGGGGCTGCCGGTACCAGGAGCCTGGCCGGGAACCAGTCCCAGGCGGGCCAGGACGCCGGCGGCACGTTCGACGTCGGGGGTGTGGACCACAACGTGGGCCTGGCCGGCGGAACGCAGCTCTTCCAGAGGACCTTGAGCAACCAGACGGCCGGCACTCATCACGGCCACGTGGGTGCACATCTGTTCCACCTCAGCCAGCAAGTGGCTGGAAACGAACACGGTGGTCCCGCCTGCGGCCAGGGCCCGAACCAGGCCACGCACCTCACGCGTGCCCTGCGGATCCAGTCCATTGGTTGGTTCGTCGAGGACCAGCAGTTTTCGTGGCCTCAGCATGGCGTTGGCCAGGCCAAGGCGCTGTTTCATACCCAGCGAATATGCCCGGACCTTCTTGCCTGCGGCGTGGCCAAGCCCCACCCGCTCCAAAGCGTCGTGGACACGTTGCCGTCTGGTGGACGAGGCAGCATGGCGGTCGGCGGTGTCCAGGCGCATCAGGTTGCCCGTACCGGAGAGAAACGGATAGAAGCCCGGCCCCTCCACCAAGGCCCCGACGTCCGGCAGGACGGACGCCAGCGACTGGGGCATCTCTTGGCCGAGCACCCGGATGTCCCCACTGCTTGCCGATGCCAAGCCCAGCAGCACCCGGATGGTGGTGGTTTTGCCTGAACCGTTGGGCCCAAGGAAGCCGAAGACAGAACCCCGGGGGACCGCGAGGTCTATTCCATCAACGGCGGGTCGGTGACCGAAGAGTTTGACCAGGCCACGCGTTTCTATGGCGAAGTCGGAGGGTAAGGATCCGCTCACTGGGCGGCAGCGGCTGACTGTAGCCGCTCCAGTGGCACCATGCCCGCGTAAACGCGGCCGTCGTCGAGAATCAAGACACTGACCAGCGACGTCGTTAACGCACGGCCACCGTCGACAGGTTGCAGTGCCTGGGACAGCTGGGGGTTGGACGTCAGCCCGGCCGGGGCAGAGCCTGCCGGCAAAGCTACAACCGACTCCCAACCCTCACCAGTGACGGTGGGGCGTGGGCGGTTAGCCTCAGGCGCGACCTCCGGTGTGGGTGTGCCGGGAGCGGCCATGGTGGGTACCGGCTTGGCAGGGAGTGTCTTCTCCGTCACGGTGGCGCCCGGTGGCGGGGTGAACTCGAACAACGCAGAATCCGGAGTGGACAGGTTCAACTCAGTGAAGCCCAGTGAATACGCGGGGTCGGTCTGGCCCTTGGCCCGCACTTCGACACCCAGGGGCAGGCCGGTTTCCGCATCAACATCGATCGCCACCGACTCAACCAAGGTCGCAGTGTTGCGGGGATGCAGGCTGATCCGGTACGCACTTCGGCCGGCAACCGAGGAGGAGTCGCCAACGGACACCTCGGTGGTGTCGTCGATTGCCGCCAGGAAACGGCTGGCCATTGCCTCGGGCGTCGGCAAATCCCGTGAGGACATGTCCGGTGAAGGCCGTTCCGGTGTGGAGGTGGGCGGAAGCGACGGCCTGGGGCCCGCGAAGGACGGGACCTCGGCTGGAGATGGCTGCGGCGCAATTAACCGCGTGGCGCTGTTGTCGGCCGAGTTGTAGAACCAGGCGTCCCGCCCGTTGATCACCACGTCACGCTCCGCCATGCGGTCCATGATCTGCAACCGGGCCTGGGACGGACCGTCGAGGTAAACCCTTGCTGTGTGGGAGCCGGTCAACAACTCCATCGCCGAGGCAGCCCCGGGGGCAATACCCGGGCCCGCAACGGGGATTTCCGGCAATCCCAAAGCAGCAGTTTGTTCTACGGTGCCGGACAACGCCCGGGCCTCTGTGCGGGCAATCATCGCGAGGATTTCGTCAGCGGTCTTGGCCGGGAGGGAAACGGTGGCACTCGCTTGCACCGAGGCGAACATGGCAGCCATCGCTACAACAAGGGCGATCACGCCGACAGGCAGCCATCGCTGCTTGTACCGCGCCATTGTTACCAACCACCGATCGTGAAAGGCATGAACCCAGACTACTCCGGTTACCTGCGCGGATCACCTGTCCGGGCATCAGTCCCTTATGAGTTGGCGTGCCAGTTCCACCGCCCCGTGGACCGGGGCTTGGGAGAGGATCCGGATCGATGACGGATCTTCCAAGGAGACCTTCCGGGCAACCGAGCCAGCGAGCTGGCTGTGGTTCACCAGTAAGCTGCCGGCCATGACCAGTGGCAGCTCGAGGCCGAGCTCTCCCAGTACCTGCCTGGCCAAACTTGCCAAATGATGGGCGGCCTCCGCCTGAATCCGCATGGCTGCCGAGTCGCCTTCGGCGGCGAGTTCCAGGACCAGCGGGGCGAGAGTCGCCCAGTGATCCGGCTCCGGCTTGGCGTAGAAGGCATCCATGAGCTGCAAGGCGTCCACATTGGCCGTTGCGGCCATCAGCGAGCGGACCAGCGTCCCGGGTTCCAGGCCTGCATAGTACTCCCGGAGGGCTTCACGCACGGCGTCCCGCACCACGGAGTAGCCACCGCCCTCGTCGCCAAGCAAGTAGCCATAGCCACCGCTGCGGGCTTCCGCCCCGTCTGCGTTCCGGCCCCAAGCTACCGAACCGGTGCCGGCAACCAGCACAACTCCGGCATCCAGGCCTGCTGCGGCGAGGACGATGCGCGTGTCATGGACCACCTCAACGCGGGCGCCCGGAAAGTGCTCAGTCAGGAGCGCGGACAGCACAGCCCGGCTGGCTGGGGTGTCGGCGCCGGCCGCGCCGGCACATACGGCTTCGATTCCGCTGCCCACACTCGCGGCAATCCTTCGCAGAACTGCGTCGGCTCCTTGGTGGCCCACTGAGGAAAGATTGGCGCTCGCTTCGGTGATGTCGACGCCCCCTCCCTCCGCGTGGGTTCCGTCCCAGCGAACGGCATGCGTCTTGGAGCCGCCGATGTGCAGGCCGAGAACCGCCGGCGTCATCGCCGGGCCGCCGTTTCATCTGCCCCGGTCAACGGGGCGACGGTGGTATTGGAGCTGGCCCCGGACCTCTTCCCGCCGTTTTCACGGAACTTATTTATATCCTCCAACTGATGTCCCTTCGTTTCCTGGCTTTGTCAGGTCAGCGTGGTCCACATGAGCCCAGTTCACATTGGCATAGACCAATTCCGTTGTCTACAAGTAGGATGTCCAATATGCCCACAGACGTCGCGCCGGCAACGCCGAAGTACTACTTCCTCAAGACTGAGGTTCTGGGGCTCATCGCGGGCCTCCAGCCAGGAACGCTGATCCCCACCGAACGTGCACTGGCCGGGAAGTACGCCACGTCCCGTACTACTGTCAGGCAGGCAATCAGCGAGCTGGTGGCCGAAGGAAAACTGGGACGCATCCAGGGGCATGGAACCTTTGTGGCCCCGCCCAAGGTGACGCATGTCAGGCAACTGACGTCCTTCTCCGATGACGCCCGCAACCAGGGGCTGCGGCCGGATTCCCGGCTGCTGGCCCTGGATGTGGTCGGCTCCGATGCCGGCGTCGCAGACCAGTTGGGACTTGCGCAGGGCGAACCTGTGACCCGGCTCGAGCGCATCCGGTTGATTGAAGGGGAGCCTCTGGCGCACGAGGTCGCCTGGCTTCCCGGCAGGCTGCCGCGCTTCAAGTCCAATCTGGCCAAAGCCGGTTCGCTGTACGCAGTACTGGCCGATGTCTACGGCCTCCGCGTCGCCGACGTTGAGGACACTGTGGAGACGGCCCTGGCTGGGCCGGAGGATGTCAGACTGCTGGGGATCGAGATGGGCGCGCCATTGTTGGTGGTCCACCGGCTGGCCCGTGACGCCAACGGCGCCCCGCTGGAATGGACCCGCAGTGCGTTTCGCGGCGACAGGTTCCGGTTCGTATCCCGCGTGAAGTCGGGAGGTTGAGGTGGCCAACTCGTCCTCTGGAGAGTCAATCATCCGGCGTCTGGTCCGGCTGGTGGGAGCGTTCGACGACGCCCACCTCACCATGAGCGTCGCCACCCTGGCCAGGCGCTCCGGGCTTCCGGTGACAACCACCTACCGTCTGGTGGACGAACTCTTGAATGAAGGTTTGCTCGAGCGCGGAGCCAACGGCGAGGTGCGGATCGGCACCCGGCTGTGGGAGCTGGTGTCCAGGAGCTCACGCATGGTGGGCCTCCGCGAAGCGGCCTTGCCCTTCATGGAGGATGTGCAGTCAGTGGTCCAGCACTCCACTACTTTGGGAATCCTGGATTCGGACGAAGTCCTGTACATCGAACGGATCGGCTCCAGGGATTCCCTGGTGGACATCACCAAAGTTGCCGGCCGCCTTCCGGTTCATGGAACCTCGTCAGGGCTGGTGCTGCTCGCCTATTCGCCCCCTGCTTACCAGGACCTGTTCCTGGCCCGCACGCTGGAGAAGTTTACCGATGCAACCCTGACCCAGCCCACTGACCTGCGACGTCACCTGGCCAACATCCGGCAACAGGGGTTTACTTCCATGCCCGGAATCATCGTGCCGGAATCCAGCGGAATCGCAGTCCCTGTCTTTGGCCGTGCGAATACGGTGGTCGCCGCCCTGAGCGTCGTGGTCCCCAGAAATGAAGAAAACGTCGCGGCCCGGGTTCCGGTCCTGATGACTGCTGCGCGCGGCATTTCACGGGCGCTCGGCTGGCGGGGCGAGCTCAAGGGCGCTGTCCGGCAAAGCAACGGAAGTATCTGATTCCCGTTCATCGGTAACCCTGTGGTTACACTCACAACCTCGCTGGCAGAGTAAAACCCAGCAGGGCATCACCGCCCAAATCTCCACCTCATCAGGGCCCCTGGGGCTCTGTTCCGTGCTGCCCTGCGTCGTACCTGGGTTTCAGCAGCCGCAACGCCGCGGCAGGAGGAGTTGGTCATGGAAACAGCAAAGCAGGCTGGGCAGGAGTCCGTCAGCGGGAGGGTGGCCGGCAAGGTCGCCGTGGTGACAGGAGGCAGGGGAGACCTTGGCGGTGCCACAGCCCGTCTGCTCGCCCAGCACGGAGCAAGTGTTGCCAGCCTGGACCGGGCGGGAACATCCACCACAGCAAGGCACCCGGGGATCACTGAATACGACGTCGATGTCACCAATGAAGCCAGTGTCGCGCAGGCCGTGCAGCAACTGACCGCTGAGCTCGGCGCACCGGACATCCTGGTCAACGCGGCAGGAATCATCGGCCCGGCAGGTGCCAGCCACACTGCCAGCGTGGACCAGTTCAACCTCGTCTTCGACGTCAATGTCAAAGGCGTGTGGCTCCTGACCAAACACGTTGTCCCGGCCATGATCGCCAAGCAGTCCGGCAGCATCATCAACTTTTCCTCCATCCACGGACTAACCGGCGGGCGCAACGTTCCCCTGTACCACGCCACCAAAGGAGCCGTCCGGCTCTTGAGCAAGTCTGACGCAGCGGCCTATGGCACCTACGGAGTCAGGGTGAACTCCATCCATCCCGGATCCATGAACACGCGGATGAGCAGGCACTCTGCAGAACAGTCGGACATCGGAGCGGAGGCCTACTACCAGCAACTGGTGGGCGGAAACCCGCTCCCGCGCCAAGGTGAACCGGACGAGATCGCCTACGGAGTGCTCTATCTGGCCTCCGATGAGTCCCGTTTCACCACCGGCTCCGAGTTGGTCATCGACGGCGGCTACACGGCCGTCTGACAGCCCCCAATCCATCACGCCCCTTGAGAGGTACCACCATGAAATACCTGAACGGCACACCCTCCACTGCCTACGACGTCGTCGTCGTCGGCTCCGGTGCCGGCGCTTTAACTGCAGCCGCCACGGCCGCGCGTGCCGGCAAGTCCGTCGTCGTGCTTGAAAAGACCCACTTGCTGGGTGGAACAACCGCCGTCTCGGGAGGCATGCTGTGGGTTGCTGACAACCATCATGCCCGCGAAGCCGGGCTGAGCGACTCCAAGGAAGCGGCAGCCCGGTACGTCCGCGCCGTTGCCCGGGGACGGAGCCGCGAAGAACTTCTGGAAGCGGCCCTGACCTACGGCGACACGATGCTTCGCTTCACTGAAGACGAATGCGGAGTCCGGTTGATCTTCCTGGACAACTTCCCGGACTATCGGCAGGACCTGCCCGGTTCCGTGGAAGGCGGCAGGACAGTTGAACCCGAGCTGTTCAACATTCGTGAAGCGCTCGGCGGCCTCGCCGCCCATGTCCGGTCCGATGGCCGGGCCCCGTTCACCATGCAGGAGTACGAGACCTGGGGCGCATTCACCAAGTTCCCGTGGGCGCAACTGAAGCAGCGGCAGGAGCAGGGGCTGGTTGCCAAAGGCCAGGCTCTGGTCTCCATGCTGCTGGCCAGCCTGGTGCGGGATGACGCTGCGCTGGTGGTTGGCGCCCGCGGGCATCGACTGCTGAACGACGGCGGCAGGGTAGTGGGCGTGCAGCTCACGTCAGGCGAAACCTTCCATGCCAACGACGGCGTGGTCCTCGCCACGGGCGGCTTCGAATGGGACAGGGCGCTGGCTGACTCGCTGCTGGCCTCACGCCTGTACATCATGTGCTCGCCGCCATCGAATACCGGCGATGGGCTCAAGATGGCCCAGCGGGTGGGGGCCCACACCCGGGGAACCCGGGAAGCCTGGTGGGCTCCCATGTCCATCACGGGAGACACCCGGGACGGTGAACCGGTTGGTACGCTTCTGCGTTTTGAGCGGCAAGGACCGGGATCGCTCATGGTCAACCGTCATGGCCGGCGGTTTGCCAACGAATCCCAGAACTACAACGACCTCGCCCGGTGCCTCCAATCGTGGGATTCACCCAACAACCAGACCCTGAACACTCCTGCCCATGTGGTGTTCGATCACAGCTACCTGGAGCGCTACGGTATCCTGGCCCACCGGGCGGGCCAACCGACGCCGGCTTACCTGACGGAAGCCCCCACGTTGGCCGAACTGGCCGCGAAGATCGGTGTCCCTGCCGATAACCTCGCGGCCACCGTTGAACGCTTCAACCACTATGCAGTCAAAGGCGAAGACCCGGATTTCGGCCGCGGCGAAAGCGCCTACGACAAGTACTGGGGTGACGACGACTGCCCTTGGCCCAACCCTTCCCTCGGTCCGCTGCAGTCCGGTCCGTTCTACGCGATGGAGGTGGTCAATGGCGCCTTCGGCAGCAACGGAGGTGTTGCCACGGACGCCTTGGCGCGGGTCCTGGACGTCGACGGAGAGCCCATCCCCGGCCTGTACGCCGCCGGAAACACAACGGAGAACGCCTACGCTGCGGGCTACCCTGGGGCCGGTGCCACCCTGGGGCCCATCATGACCATGGGCTACCTGGCAGGACGCACCATTGCAGGCGAGCCGGCGGAGTACACGCCCTCGGCATATAGGGGCGCAGCAGCAGGAGTTGAAGCATGATTCGCCACGTGGTGCTCTTCAAGTTCAAGGCCGGCTTTCCCGAGGCGGACAAGGCTGCCTGGCAGGAGGGCCTGGACAGGATGAAGGGCAATATTCCCGGCCTGCTGGAGCTCACGCACGGGCCGGATGTCCTCCACCAGGATCGGTCCTTCGACTACGCCATTGTGGCTGACTTCAGTACGGTCGAGGACCTCGAGGTCTATACCACGCACCCATTGCACGAGCCGCTGAAGAAGTACTCCTATCCCAACAGCGGGCAGATCATTGCCGTGGATTTCGCGCTCCAGCCTTGAGCCGTGCAGTCGCGCAGTGCTGAGCACGTCAGTGAAAGCACTGGAGTCCAGTCAGGCGATGGCAGCGCCTGCCGTTTCCTTCAAGGTCCGGCGAACGAACTCCGCACTGGGCTCCGCATAAGCGGCAACCGTCCGGCTGAACAGTGCCGAACCTTCGGCCCCGGGCCAGTCCTCCGGCAGAAATGCAGGAGGCAGCCCGGGGTCCAGATACGGGATGATCCGCCAGCGGTCGATGCACTGCACGTAGGTGGAAAAAGCTTCAGCAGAAGGCTCCACCGTCCGCACGGGAGACGCAGGAGCGCCATCAATGGTCGCGCCGGCCGAACCGTGCTCACGGATAAAGTCCCTGTGCAGCGCGGCCACTGCTTCCAGGTCCCACCACTTGGAGGCTGCGTCGCGAAGGCTGCCGCCAACCATGGGTGTTCCCGTGACGAAGATCGTCGCCATGTCCCGGAGCGACAAGTCCATCAGGATTTCCTCCACTTCGCCTCGCAGCGAATCAGGACAGATCCACAAACCCGCTGCCACGGTCCCGCAACCGATCCAGTGGAGCCGACGCCGCAGCTGGTGCCGCTTTTCGCGTTCCGTCTCAGGAATGGAGAAGGAGATCAGGCACCAGGGATCCTCCAGTGACATGCTCCGTGGGTTGTAGATCCGGCGGTCTCCGCGCGCCAACATGGTGGCGGCCCCGTCTGTAAGCGTGAAACCGGGGACCCCTGCGCGCGTCTCCTGAAGCACTACATCCTTTTTACGCAACCGGCCCAAGGCGGTCCGGGTTACTGTTCCTGTCGTGCCCAGGGCCTCCATGAGTGCCACGATGTCCTTGGCGGACATCCATCCGCCGGCGTCGCGCAGGTACAGGCCGATCACGGTACGCAGCAACGACGTTGTACTCCCTGGGCGGGAGTCCATGTCATCGAGGACAGCACTCATTTCCGGCTCACTGCGCTTGGGAGAGTGCGTCGCGGATGGCTGCCACTCCCAGTTCAACTTCGGCAAAGCTTGTGCTCAAGGGGGACAGGCCAATGCGCAGGCCGTGCGGGGGACGGAAATCGGGGATGACACCCTTTTCCCAAAGCCTCGCTGTGACATCTGCGAACAACGGGTGGTCCACGGTGATGTGGGAGCCGCGCTCGGCCACATTCCGGGGGCTCACGATTTCCGCGCCGAGAGGCACCAGGAGCTCCTCTGAGAGTGCGATTGCGTACTCCGTGAGCTTGATGGACTTTTCCCGGACCGCGTCCATCCCTACGGAGGCAATCAGTTCCAGCATGTCTTTCATGGGCTGCATGGCCAGCACGGGAGGAGTTCCCGTGATGAACCTGCGCATCCCTTGCGCGGGGCGGTAGGCGTCCGTCATGCCAAACGGGTTGTCGGCCCCCATCCAACCCCAGATGGGTTGCTGCAAACGGTCCTGCTGGGAAGCGTTGACGTAGGCGAAGGCGGGCGAACCGGGGCCACCATTGAGGTACTTGTAGGTGCAGCCGACTGCGATGTCCACGCCCCACTTGTCCAGCTCCATGGGCACGGAACCTACGGAGTGGCAAAGGTCCCAGAGCATCAGGGCACCTGCTTGATGAACCTTGGCAGTGATGCACTCGGCGTCGGCCAGGAAGCCTGACCGGTACGCAACGTGGCTGAGGACCACTACGGCGGTCCTTTCGCCCAGCAGTCCGTCCAGGTCCTCCGGGCGAACACCGCTGGCGGGGTTCGCAGCGATCCATTTGATAGTCGCCCCACGCTCGGCGGCGATGCCCTCGATGATGAACCGGTCGGTGGGGAAGTTGTCGCGGTCAATGATGATCTCATCCCGCCCCGGTTGGGCATCCACTGCGGCACGGATCATCTTGTAGAGCATCACGGAGGTGGAGTCGCCCACGGTGGTCTGCCCAGCGGCAGCGCCCAGGGTCACCTCGCCGATGCGGTCGCCAACGACCGTCGGCTCATCCATCCATTGCTCGTCCCAACCCCGGATCAGCCGGCTGCCCCAAGCCTCGTGCACAAACGAATCGAGGTTCCCTGCCGTGACTTTCAGCGGGCGGCCCAGTGAGTTGCCATCCAGATATGAGGTGAGTTGGGCGGCGTCGGGCGCGTAGAAGGCCTCGCGCTGGGCGGCGAGGGGATCAGCGGCATCCAGTTCGGCCGACGTTGGCCGTTGGGTTTGCTGTGCTGTGGACATGGTTCCTCCTGCGGAAGTGTTGGGCGGCAATGCTCGATGTTTGCCTGGGTGCTTAGTTGCCGATTTCGGTGCGTACGGCGTAGAGCTCGGGGAAGAAGGTCAGGTCCAAGGCGCGCTTCAGGAAGTCCACGCCCGAGGATCCTCCGGTGCCGACTTTGAAACCGATGGTTCGTTGAACCGTCCGCAAATGGCGGAAGCGCCATGCCTGGAAGTTGTCCTCAATGTCCACCAGGTCCTCGCACGCTTCGTAAAGGCCCCATGGGGTGTCATCGGATTCGTAGATCTTCTGGAAGATGGGGACCAGGTCCTTCCGGAAGGTCCACGGCTCGCTGGTGTCCCGCTCAAGGATGTCGGCGGGAATGTCATAGCCGGCGCGGGACAGCACTGCCAGGAAGGCGTCATACAGCGTGGGCTCCTCCAAGAGCTTGCTGAGCAAAGCGTGGGCCTCGGGTTCGCTTTCGAAAACGCGCAGCATCCCGCGGTTCTTGTTGCCCAGCAGGAACTCGACACCGCGGTACTGATAGGACTGGAAGCCGGACGAGCTGCCCAGGAACCCGCGGAACTGGGCGTATTCACGCGGCGTCAACGTTCCCAGGACCGACCATTGTTCCGTCATGGTGCGCTGGATGGCCTTGACGCGGGCGATGCACTTCAGTGCCTTGCCCAAATTGTCCGCGTCAAACAGCCTGCGGGCTTCCAAAAGTTCGTGAAGGACCAGCTTGAGCCAGAGCTCGCTGGTCTGGTGCTGGATGATGAACAGCAGTTCATCATGGTGTTCCGGCTCACTCAGGGGATGCTGGGAGCTGAGCAGGTGATCGAGGTCCAGATATCCGCCGTAGGACATCGCATGACGGAAATCGGTGCGGACGGTGTCCTCGATGTCCCGGACGCTGTGGGCGGAATGGACTGTGGGCTTTTCCATGGCTTGAGATTATCACTTCCATGACGCACGTCAAGGTATTGATTTCCGGTTCGCAGGGTCCCACCGTCACGTAGGCTGAAGCACGACCATTGGGGAAGGGGAGTGCGGATGGAAAGTGTGGAAAAGACTGCCGCGCCCGTGTCGATCTACCTCGACGTCGACGGCGTGGTGAACCCCTTCAGTCCGGTGGGAACCACTGATTGGGGTGGCGAATGGACCACCGCCGACGCGGGGATCCTGGAGGTTGCCTTCGCGCCGGAACTCGTGGCGGGACTTAATGACCTTGCCCGCCATCCAGCCGCGCGTTTCGTGTGGCTGACCACGTGGGAGCGCCTTGCACCCGAGTTCCTCTGCCCGGCTATCGGCCTCCAGGGGGAGGACTGGCCGGTACTGTCCAGCCAGGGCTGGGACCAAGGCCCGGAGTGGTGGAAACTTCTCGCCCTCCAAAAGGACCTGGCGGCTACGGGGAGCCGGCGGATCGTGTGGCTGGACGACCAGCTCAGCCGGGAATCCGACGCCCGCTCCTGGGCTGAATACCAACAGGACCGTGTGCTTTGCATCTCACCCGATCCCCGCAAGGGACTGTCCCCGAGCCACCTTGCAGCAGTAAGGGAGTATCTGGGCTGAGGGGAAGGCCGTGTACGTTTGTCCGCTCACTGGATGCCACGTAAGATTCTTAAGGTTTCAAGCCCGCCAGAGTGAATTCCGCAAGCCCGGTCAGTTGAACACTTGCTGAACTATGCTGTGGATGGCAGGTACGGGGAAGTGAAACTGCTGAACGTCGACGACTCTGCAGATTGGGCAACAGGTGGATATCACCTTCATGGTCGCGCTGGTAATAGCGTTGGCCCTTTTCTTTGACTTCACCAACGGGTTTCACGACACAGCGAATGCGATGGCCACGCCTATCGCCACGGGGGCGATCAAGCCCAAGACGGCCGTTGCCTTGGCCGCTGTGCTCAACCTCGTCGGCGCGTTCCTCTCCACGGAAGTGGCCAAGACCATTTCCGGTGGACTGATCCGGGAAGGCTCGGATGGTATCCACATCACTCCGGACATCATCTTTGCCGGACTCATGGGCGCAGTTCTCTGGAACATGGTCACGTGGCTCAAGGGCCTGCCATCGAGCTCCTCCCATGCCTTGTTCGGCGGCCTTATTGGCGCGGCAGTGGTGGGCATCGGGCTCCATTCCATCAACTTCGAGACCGTGCTGCAGAAGGTGATCCTGCCCGCGATCTTCGCGCCGCTGATCGCCGGCCTGGTGGCTTACATCTGCACCCGCCTCGCCTACGCACTGACCTCGCGCCACGATCCCGAAACCGGCGACAAGCTGACGCAGAAACGCGGCGGCTTCCGTACGGGACAGATCTTCACGTCCAGCCTGGTGGCGCTCGCGCACGGCACCAACGACGCCCAGAAGACCATGGGCATCATCACCTTGGTTCTTATCGCCGGTGGAACCCAGGCTCCGGGCAGCGGTCCGCAGTTCTGGGTAATCGCGGCCTGTGCCTTCGCCATCGCCATCGGAACCTACGCGGGCGGCTGGCGGATCATCCGCACCATGGGTTCCGGCCTGACCGAGGTCAAGCCCGCCCAGGGTTTCTCTGCCGAAACCAGCACGGCTTCGGCCATCCTCGCTTCGTCCCACCTCGGCTTCGCCCTGTCCACCACACAAGTCGCTTCGGGATCGGTCATCGGCTCGGGCCTGGGCCGTAAGGGCACCTCGGTTCGTTGGGGTACCGCAGGCAAGATCGCGTTGGGCTGGCTCTTTACCCTCCCGGCCTCGGCCATTGTCGGTGCACTGACGGCGCTCTTGGTGAGCATCGGCGTCGTGGGCGTCATTATCGCGGCAGTTGTTGGAACAGCAGCGGTGCTCTTCATGTTTGTTGTCTCGCGCAAATCGCATGTGGGCCACCACAACGCCGTCGAGGTTGAAGAAGCCGGCCATGCCGTCCGGTTCCGCAAGAAGAAGAAGACCCGTAAGACCACCCAGAATGAGGATGTGCGGCGATGAAATGGTTGGAATTGCTGCAGGTAGGAGGAGTCACCCTCGTGGCGGCCGTGACTTTGGTGGTCCTTTACTCCCTGGGGGTCCGCCTCACGGCCATCGCCGGTGACGCCCAGCAGAAGTCGCCTGTCCTGGTCCGGTCCCTGGCCTACGTTTGCTTCGGCGTGTGCGCCGCGGCCGTCCTGTTCGGGATCTACCTGATTGTTCCCTACTTCGGAAAGTAGCAGCCTCTCTGGCAGTCGGGGGCTTTCGGGAGAATAATCAGCAGTGTAGTTATGCACATAACTGCGTGGTTGTGATCCGGCAGATGCGGGGCTGTCATGAATTGCCCATCCCGAAGCCATCTCATCCGACTGGCTCTGGTTCCGGCCTTGATGCTGGGCCTCTCCGCGTGCCTTCCGCCCGCAGCTGAGGGCGGCGGATCATCGCCTCCGGTTTCCAACCCCTCCACTGCCGCCACCACTGGGCAACCAGTACCAAGCACGATCGCTCCTACAGCCACCCAACCGGTTGGTCCGGCAGGCCCCGGGGCGCCACAGGCGGATGCTCCAGTGGTTCGCTGGGTCCCCATCGGACCGATTGGCCCGAACGATCCCACCTCCGGCCAGCGATATCTTTTGCTCCAGCAGTTCCAATGCGATGCCTTGGTCCAGAGCGTGGAGGGTGCCGACGACGCGGCAGTCTGGCTGGCCGGCGCCGCCGTGTGCAAGGCACTTCAGAGCGGGAGTCAGCAGGATTGGCAGCGGGCTTCCATTGCAGTTGCTGCCACGCCGCGGATACCGCAAACCCAGTGCCTTGAATTCCGGGTCGCCGCCACTTCGGCGTCGCTGCTCGCCCAACACCGCAGCAATCCCGACGCTGTCTTCATCGTGGAGCCGGGACAGGGCGAAGCATGCCCGAGGCAGTTGGTTGGATTGACCGTGGTTGACGAAGAGCTCAGGCCGATCCCGGGGCTGGCACGCGCCTCCGGGCCCAGCAGTGGTGGCACGATTGTTCGCTTGGACGGCTACTACGTCCGGGTGGGCGATGTCCTGTTCGACGGCGTTCCCGTGGACGCTGAGTTTGTTGGCGCCAGGGACGACTACCAGCCCGTCTATCTCCGGATGCCCTCGTCAGCCGGCCGGGACTCGATCCGGATCTCCATCACGGACACCGTGGATATTGCCGGAACGGTGACCTTCTTCTACGACGACCACGGTACCGCCACAGGCTCCGTGCCACCCCCGGAGACCGCAAGCCCGGGCACAGGTTTGCCCGGCCAGAGTCCCTCCGCCACTCCACCCCCAACTGCGCCGCCGCCAGGCGCTGCCTCCCCAACGGCTGCCCCGTGAGCGATACACCGGATACCGAAGAAGGAGTCAACAACACACGCTGGCAGCGGACCCTCGAAGTCCTCTCGGTCATCGGCCCGCCGTTGACCATCGTCACGGCGCTGCTGGTCTATTTCGGTTGGGCCCGCACTGACGCGCAGGCCAAAGCCATGGGCCTCGATGTCAGCCTGTTCGGTTACACAGTCCAGGACTTTGTCCTGAGGAGTATCCAGTCGCTTTTCCAGCCGTTGGCATGGCTCGTGGTCATCGGTTTGCTGTGGTTCATGCTGGACCGCGCAGTATCGCGGCTTCTTGAAGCCGGGCGGCACAGAAAAGCCGTCCATCTGACCGCCACCCTTGTGATGTTGCTCGGCTTTGCCTATGCCGCGGCCATGTGGCTGGCCGTTTCCGCACGTCCCGGCCAGATCGTGCTGTACGCGCCCTTCCTGATCGCCGGGGGATTGGTGGTGGGGGCCTGGGGCCTGAGTGTGCGACGCCGGGCCGTTGAGCGCGGCCACCCTGCGCAGAGGACCACCCCAAGGGCCCTCGAGAGGTCCCTGGTGTTCGTGCTGGTCACGCTGCTGCTGTTTTGGGGTACGTCGGATTACGCGCAGGCACTGGGGCGCGGTGCTGCCCTCGACTACCAGGAACGTTCCAGCCTTTTGCCCACGGCGGTGGTCTACAGCAAGGAACGTCTTGCGGTCGGTGCCCCGAACGTCCGCGAGGAGTCTGCGGGCTCGGATACGGCGCCCCTGTATCGGTACACCGGGCTGCGGTTGCTGGTGGTCAGCGGCGGACGGATTTTCCTGCTCAACGAAGGCTGGTCCCTCGAGCGGGGCCGTGTGGTGGTGCTGCAGGACGACGGCAGTGTCCGCGTGGAGTATGGGAACCCCGCGTCGGACTGACTAGTCTGGGCCCATGTCGACGTTTCAGTACTACGTAGCTTGCACCATCGACGGCTTCATAGCCTCCCCGGACGACGACCTCGGCTGGCTCCTGCAGTTCGACCGGGTTGAGGGTGTGAACCAAGGCATTGAGTCCTTCATGGCGGGCGTCGGGTGCATCGTCATGGGCGGGGACACCTACCGCTGGCTGATGGAACACGAGCCCGGCCAATGGCCCTATCCGGACACTCCCTGCTGGGTGTTCACCCACCATGAGTACTCGGCTCCAGCCGGAGCGGACATCACCTTCGTCCGCGGAGACGTCCGCGAGTTCGCCCCGGACCTGCTCAAAGACGCTGGAGACAAGAACGTCTGGTTGGTGGGCGGAGGCGACCTCGTGGCCCAGTTCGCCAATGCCGGGCTGCTGGACGAGATGATCGTCACGATCGTTCCCGTGGTGCTGGGCGCGGGGAAGCGGCTGTTGCCGCTGAAAGGCCCGACGGCGCCACTTGAGCTGGTCTCGCACAAGATCATCGGCGGGGCCGCGGCCGAGCTTCACTACAGGCTGCCCAAGGGATCGGATTAGGTGGTCAGTGCCGGTTGTCCCGGATCATATTGGTGATCCGGGCGGTCGAAAGCCGCCGGCCCTTGTCATCGGTCATCACGATCTCATGGGTAGCAAGTGTGCCTCCCAGGTGAATCGCCGTGCACGTGCCCGTCACCAGGCCGCTGGCAACTGAACGGTGGTGTGTTGCGCCCACTTCGATGCCCACGGCATGGCGGCCCCGGCCGGCATGGAGGGACGCCGCGAACGATCCCAAGGTCTCGGCGAGGACAACGTGGGCCCCGCCGTGAAGGATGCCCGCTACCTGCGTGTTTCCTTCCACCGGCATGGTGGCGACCATTCGTTCAGCACTCATTTCCGTGAACCGGATCCCGAGCTTCACCACCAGTGCACCCACACCGTGTGCCGAGAGCCAATCGTGGAATTCTTCGGGCACCCCTGCCTCGGCGAGCTCATCGGCAAAGGGGTTCGGCGTGAAATTGTCCATCATGCCAACTAGGCTGGCACCTGTGAGTGAAACAACCAAACCGGACCAGGTTCCAACGGCCCAAGCTGCTGCCATTGCGACAGCCCCCACCCCCTCTGCCACAGTATCGGCCAGCACCGCGGGGGAGGGCCGGCCCAGGCTGTTGGTCCTTGACGGCCACTCCATGGCGTTCCGGGCTTTCTATGCGCTTCCGGCCGAGAATTTCTCCACTGCCAGGGGCCAGTACACCAACGCAGTCCATGGCTTCACCTCCATGTTGATCAACCTGATCAAGGACCAGAAGCCCACGCACGTCGCCGTAGCTTTTGACGTCTCTGACGACACCACGTTCCGCAAGGCCGAGTACAGCGAGTACAAGGGCGGGCGCAACGCGACGCCTGCAGAGTTCGCGGGCCAGATCGGTCTCATCGCCAAGGTCATGGAGGCCTGGGGCATCAAAACGATCGCCATGCCCGGATACGAGGCAGACGATGTCCTGGCCACGCTGGCCGCGCAGGGCGACGCCGCAGGCTTCGAAGTCCTTCTCGTTTCCGGCGACAGGGATGCGTTCCAGCTGATCAACGACAACGTCTTTGTGCTCTACCCCAAGCAGGGCGTGAGCAACATTCCCAGGATGGACGCTGCGGCGATTGAAGAGAAGTACTTCGTCAAGCCCGGCCTGTACTCGGACCTCGCCGCCCTCGTTGGCGAGACCGCTGACAACCTGCCCGGCGTCCCGGGCGTTGGCCCCAAGACAGCTGCAAAGTGGATCAACCTGTACGGCGGCCTCGAAGGCATCCTGGAAAACCTTGACTCCATCGGCGGCAAGGTGGGCGGTGCGCTGAAGGAGAACCTGGAGAACGTCAAGCGGAACCGCCGGCTGAACCAGTTGCTGACCGACCTCGACCTTCCCCTCACCTTGGCTGACTTGCACGAGCCACGTCCGGATCGCCAGGCGATCGAGGAACTCTTCGAGGAACTCGAGTTCAGGACCCTCCGTACGCGGCTGTTCGATCTCTACGGTGATGACACCGCAGGAGAGGCTCCGGACACCATTGAGGCCCCGGACTATTCGGTCCTCACGGACGCCGCGGGACTTGAGTCGTTCTTCGCCGCCGGATCCGGTGTGCGTTCGGCACTTGCAGTGCAGCTTGTCCCCGGACGCATCGGTGATGATGCGGGTGCCCTTGCTGTTGTCAGGAACAACGGAGCGGCCTATGTCGAACTGACGGGGCTGGACGCCGCAGCTGAGTCGGTCTTGGCCCGCTGGCTCAAGGACCCCGAAGAAGCCAAGGTGCTGCACGAGTTCAAGTCGGCACTCAAAGCTCTTCATAACCGTGGCCTCGGCCTGGAAGGCGTGGTGGATGACACCTCCATCTCCGGCTACCTGATCCAGCCGGACCGCCGCAGCTACGATCTCGCAGAACTCGCGCAAGTGCATCTGAAGATCTCACTTACCGCAGCCGCTGCCCAGTCCGGGCAGCTGGAGCTCGACCTCTCAGGTGAAACAGACCAAGCCGCCGCCGCAGCGCTCGTCCAGCATGCCGCCGTCGTACATTCCCTCAGCAAGCACTTCGAAACGGAACTGTCGGACATCAAGGCTGATGCCCTGTTGACCACGCTGGAACTTCCCGTTGCACGCGTGCTGGCGCAGATGGAACTCACAGGAATCTTTGTGTCCACGGACCGCATGGACGAGCAACTCGCGGACCTCACCAAGGTGATCGAGAACGCCCAGGAGCAGGCGTTCGCGGCGATCGGACACGAGGTCAACCTCGGATCACCCAAACAGCTCCAGACTGTTCTCTTCGAGGAACTCGGGCTGCCCAAGACCAAGAAGATCAAGTCCGGCTACACCACCGATGCCGCGTCCCTGAAGGGCCTGCTGGAAAAGACCGGCCACGAGTTCCTGGTCCAGCTCATGGCCCACCGTGAGTCCTCCAAGTTGGCCCAGATGGTGGAGACGCTCAAGAAGTCGGTCGCGGAGGATGGCCGTATCCACACCACGTACGCCCAGAACATCGCAGCCACCGGCCGCATCTCCTCCAACAATCCCAACCTGCAGAACATCCCGGTCCGCAGCGAAGAAGGCCGGCGCGTCCGCGGAATTTTTGTGGTCAGCGAAGGCTACGAGTGCCTGTTGTCGGCAGACTACTCGCAGATCGAAATGCGCATCATGGCGCACCTTTCCGGTGACGAAGCCCTGATCCAGGCGTACCGCGACGGAGAAGACCTGCACCGTTTCGTGGGTTCGCGGATCTTCAATGTAGACCCGTCCGAAGTCACCAGCGCCATGCGATCCAAAGTGAAGGCGATGTCTTATGGCCTCGCGTATGGACTCACGTCCTTCGGACTCTCCAAGCAGTTGGAGATCTCCGTGGACGAGGCACGGACTCTCATGAAGGACTACTTCGACCGCTTCGGCGGCGTGCGCGACTACCTGCGTGGTGTCGTCGACCAAGCACGGACTGACGGCTACACGGCCACCATCGAAGGCCGCCGCCGCTACCTCCCTGACCTGACCAGTACCAACCGCCAGGCGAGGGAAGCGGCAGAACGCATCGCCCTCAACTCGCCCATCCAGGGCTCCGCGGCAGACCTCATCAAGCGCGCCATGCTTGGCGTGTCCGCCGAGCTCGCCAGCCAGGGCCTGAAGTCACGGATGCTGCTGCAGGTCCACGACGAACTCGTACTGGAAGTGGCACCGGGAGAGCGCGAAGTCGTGGAGAAACTGGTCATCGAGCAGATGGGATCAGCTGCCGAGCTGTCCGTTCCCCTCGATGTCCAGATCGGCGTTGGCTCCAGCTGGTACGAGGCCGGACACTAGTCCGGTCCCGGAATTCCGGGTATCAACGCAGGACGCGCCGCCGGGATGGTGGCGCGACCTGCGGCGTCTGGCTAGGCTCGGGATCGTGGCTGATCCCAATGAACCAACCTCCCGGAAATATTCCGTCCAGCGTTTCCCCGCTGTGGCCGACAAGGACGACTCCGATGCCTACAGCCGCTGTGCCACCTGGGTGCAGGCTGTATCGCACGGATTTCACCAGCAACGTCGTGATGACGAGTACCTTGCAAAGACCCTCGCCGCCTACCAGGCGGACGGGCGTGAGCTGACAGGCGTCTACGTCAACGGAGTCGTACCAGAACACTCCCTCGAGGCGAATGTCCCGGTGGCAACCTACGCCACCATGCGCAAGGACCTGAATATCGGTTTTGGCCGGCAGCTTGAGTCCAACCTGGTGACGGCTGTAACGGTCCGCGGAACACACCGCCGCCAAGGAATCCTGCGTGGCATGATCACGGCCGACCTGGCGGGCGCCAAGGATGACGGCCTGGCCATGGCGGCACTGACGGCTTCCGAAGGATCCATCTATGGTCGTTTCGGTTTCGGCGTAGCTACCTTTGAGCGCAGCATCAAAGTCGACACCGGACCCCGCTTCCGGATGAAGGGGCAACCGGAGGGAACTGTGGAAGTCGCGGATCCTTCCGTGCTGCTTGACGTGGCGCCCCGGGTGTTCGAGCGCGTCCAGCGGCTGTCGCCGGGATCGGTGGACCGGCAGGAGTATTACCGGCTTGCTGCCTCCGGCTCCCTTGGGCAGGACGGCAAGCCCGACACCAGCGTCCGCTGTGCCCTGCATTACGACCTTTCCGGAGCGTTGGACGGCTACGTCTCATACCGGTTCAAGGGTTGGGACCACAAGCCGTACACCATGGAAATAGTGGACCTCGTTGCCGCTACCAACGCTGCCTACCTGGATCTGTGGCGTTTCCTGGGCAGCATTGACCTCATCGAGGACGTGACGTGGGCTGAAGCCCCTGTGGACGATCCCTTGGCATGGGCCTTGGAGGACCCACGGTGCATCGAGGCCTCCGAGGTCCGCGACATGCTCTGGCTCCGGATCCTGGATATCCCGGCCGCCTTGCAGGCACGCCGCTTCGCCTCCGCAGGACGCCTGGTCCTGGAAGTGACGGACTCACTGTCGCTGGCAGGCGGCACCTGGGTCCTGGAGTCCGACGGTGGGGCTGCGGCGGTCGTGACTGAAGCCTCGGGCGAATCAGCGGATCTGACGATGGACGTGGCCGACCTCGCGTCCATCTATCTTGGTGCGGTGTCTCCGGTAACCCTTGCTGCTGCGGGACGCGTCCGTGAGAAATCAGCCGGTGCCGCATTCCTGGCCCAGCAACTGTTCGCGGTGGAACGCCCGGCGCATTGCCTGACGCACTTCTAAACTGCACCACGTCATCAAAAGCACATAGACACACCTAGTTAAGGACATCCATGGGGGATTCCACGCGGCGGCCTGTGGCCGGCCGGCGATCAGTGCTGCTTGGAATGGCGGGCCTCGCATCAGCTGCGTTGGCGGCTTGCGCAGCGGTGGAGGGGCCGTCAGGAGCGGCATCACCATCGGTTGCGCCGCCGACAGGCCCGGCCACGCCGCCGCCGTCGATTGCTGCCACATCAAGCGAGCAGGCCGCTGCTGCCCTTGCGCCAGCGGCCATTGCCACAGTGCCCGACAAACAGCAGATCCTGGCCGAATTCGCTGGCAGGCGGCCCACCGAGTGGGGGCTGCACATTACGGGAGTGGTGAACAATTCGCCGTCGAAGCACGTGGCGTTGACATTCGATGCGTGCGGCGGCCCTGGGGGCACTGGTTGCGACCACGCCCTGCTGACGACACTCCGCCGGCTCAATGTCCCATCGACGCTCTTCATCAACAGCCGATGGCTCCACGCCAACCCAGCGCTGGCCGCCGAGCTGGCCGCCGACCCACTGTTCGAACTTGCCAACCATGGCACCCTTCATCAGCCGCTCTCAGTCAACGGGAGGTCTGCCTACGGGATCCCTGGGACGGCCAATGCCGCGGTTGCCTACGACGAGTTGATGGGAAACCAGGCGCTGATGCGTGAACTCGACGGCTCCGCTCCCAGGTTCTTCCGGCCGGGAACCGCCTTCTACGACGATGTCGCTGTGGAGATGACGCGCAGGCTTGGGATGCTGCCGGTCAACTTCACCATCAATGGGGACGGTGGGGCCACCTATCCGGCGGCCACCGTCGCAGCCGAGGTGGCTCGCGCAGCTGCCGGCGACATCGTTATTTCGCACTTCAACAGGCCGGCGGCGGGCACTGCCGAAGGCTATGCCCGGGCTCTGCCGGGGATGCTGGACCGGGGCGCCACGTTCGCCCGCCTGGGAGACGTGCTGACCACGTGACACTCCTTTTGACCCTGCTTTGCCAATGCGACTAGAATAAACGGGCGTGTACTACGTGCATGCATCCATTTTGTATTAATCCACAAATCAGGATGACCCGGTATTTTGCCGTGTTCTGCCGTCCGGACCCGGACGGCAGCGGTTTGCCTGACCGACTCACTATCCACAACGGAGCCCCTACTACATGACCATCACCTCCACCGAGAAGCCCGGTACCCCCGTAGTCGCTATTAACGACATCGGTACCGCTGAGGACTTCCTCGCAGCTGTCGACGCCACCATCAAGTACTTCAACGACGGAGACCTCGTCGAAGGTACCGTCGTCAAGGTCGACCGCGACGAAGTCCTGCTCGACATCGGTTACAAGACCGAAGGTGTCATCCCTTCCCGCGAGCTTTCCATCAAGCACGATGTTGATCCCGGTGACGTTGTCGCCGTTGGCGATCAGGTCGAAGCTTTGGTTCTCACCAAGGAAGACAAAGAAGGCCGTCTGATCCTCTCCAAGAAGCGTGCTCAGTACGAGCGCGCCTGGGGCGACATCGAGAAGGTCAAGGAAGAAGACGGTGTCGTCACCGGTACCGTCATCGAGGTTGTCAAGGGTGGCCTCATCCTGGACATCGGCCTGCGTGGCTTCCTGCCCGCATCCCTCGTCGAGATGCGCCGCGTCCGCGACCTCGCTCCGTACATCGGTCAGCAGATCGAAGCCAAGATCATCGAGCTGGACAAGAACCGCAACAACGTTGTGCTGTCCCGCCGTGCATGGCTCGAGCAGACCCAGTCCGAGGTTCGCTCCACGTTCCTCAACAAGCTGGAAAAGGGGCAGGTTCGTCCGGGCGTTGTTTCCTCCATCGTCAACTTCGGTGCCTTCGTGGACCTGGGCGGCGTAGACGGCCTCGTTCACGTTTCCGAGCTGTCCTGGAAGCACATCGACCACCCCTCCGAGGTTGTCGAGGTTGGCCAGGAAGTCACCGTCGAGGTCCTCGAAGTGGATCTGGACCGCGAGCGTGTCTCCCTGTCGCTCAAGGCTACGCAGGAAGATCCGTGGCAGACCTTCGCCCGCACCCACGCCCTCGGCCAGGTTGTTCCGGGTAAGGTCACCAAGCTGGTTCCGTTCGGTGCGTTCGTTCGCGTCGAAGACGGCATCGAAGGCCTCGTGCACATCTCCGAGCTGGCTGTCCGCCACGTGGAGCTCGCCGAGCAGGTTGTCTCCGTTGGCGACGAACTGTTCGTCAAGGTCATCGACATCGACCTCGAGCGTCGCCGTATCTCCCTCTCCCTCAAGCAGGCTAACGAGGGCGTTGACGCTGACAGCACCGAGTTCGATCCCGCTCTGTACGGCATGGCCGCTGAGTACGACGAAGAGGGCAACTACAAGTACCCTGAGGGCTTCGACCCCGAGTCGAACGAATGGCTCGAAGGCTACGAGACCCAGCGTGCAGCTTGGGAGCAGCAGTACGCTGACGCCCAGACCCGTTGGGAAGCCCACAAGAAGCAGGTTGCCCAGCACGCTGCTGACGACGCTGCTGCTGCAACGTCCGGTGAGAGCGATTCCGGCACCACGAGCTACTCCTCGGAGCCGGCTGCTGCTGAGTCCAACACCGGCGGCGGTACCCTGGCGTCCGACGAAGCACTCGCCGCACTGCGTGAGAAGCTGACCGGCAACTAATTCCGCCTCCCTCACGGGATGTGCTGAACAGCCAAAGAAGGACCCCTGCCTCCGGGCAGGGGTCCTTCTGCTTAAAGCCTTCGCGATGCGGGAACTGCTCAGCGGCGGACGTCTACCCACTCAGTTCCCAGGGGCCGCAGCTCAAGATGTCCAGCCGTGAGGGAAGCCAACCGCGCGCGTGCCTCGGAGATGGCCGTTGCCTCGTCGGGCAAGGCGAGGTGAAGCACCGTGTGCTGGGGTTCGTATCCGGTGTCCGCCATGACGTACCCGGCGCCGCGAAGCTCGTTTTCCAAGCGGCCGGCTTCGGCATGGGGGACGTCGATGGCGCACAGACGCAATCTTCGCCGGAGAACCAATGGAGCCTCGTCCAAACCAGCGGACACCGATTCGGAGTACGCGCGGACCAGTCCGCCCGCGCCCAGCAAAATCCCACCGAAATAGCGCACGACGACGACACTGACGTCGCTGAGGTCCGTCACCCTTGGTGAGGTCTCCCGTTTGATGAGCGCCTCCAGCATGGGGATACCCGCAGTTCCCGACGGTTCCCCGTCGTCGCTGGAACGTTGGATCATCCGATCCGGACCTATGACGAAGGCTGAGCAGTGGTGTCGGGCGTCGTGGAATTCACGCCGAAGATCACTGACCAGTGAGCGCGCGGTTTGCTCATCAGGTGAGCGCCGAAGGACTGTGATGAACCGGGACCGCCGGATCTCCAGTTCGTGGCGGAAATCCGGACCAACCGCGAGGGTCGTATACGTTGTCGCGCGGCTGTCATCCTCATTTTCCACCGCTTCAGTCTAGTGTTGGAGGGTGCTGAAGATTGGGTTGACGGGCGGCATCGCCTCGGGGAAATCGCTGGTGGCGTCCAGATTGCGGGAATTGGGTGCAATCGTTGTGGACGCTGACCTCCTTGCGCGGGAAGTGGTGGAACCTGGAACTCCTGGGCTGGCCCGCGTTGTGGAAGCATTCGGCCCTGGAATCCTCGACTCTGATGGAAGGCTTGATCGGCCCAAACTCGGAGCTATCGTGTTCCACGATCCTTCGCAGCGGGAGGTGCTCAATGGCATCATTCACCCGCTGGTCCGCGAAGCAGCAGGGGCGATCGTTTCAGCAGCCGGCCCCGGCGATATCGTTGTCCAGGACATTCCACTGCTGGTCGAGACCGGGCAGGGCAGCAACTTCCACTTGGTGGTGGTGGTGGATGCGCCGGAGCCGGTGCGCGTCCAACGCATGGTGGATTTCCGGGCGATGACTCCCGACGATGCCCGAGCCCGTATCGCGGCCCAGGCCACGCGGGAAGAACGCAACGCGGCTGCCGATGTTGTCCTGGTCAACGACGGTGACCGCGAAGAGCTCCTCGCGAAGGTTGAGGCGTTATGGACGGACAGGCTGTTGCCTTTTGCCAGGAATCTCAGCCAGGGAACAAGGGCTGAACGGCACGTAGGGCCGGTCATGACGCCATACAACAGCGACTGGAGCAGGCAGGCTGACCGCCTCGCCGCCCGTATTGCCGTTGCTGCCCCCCAGCAGATCCTCGCGGTGGACCACGTCGGCTCTACATCGGTGCCGGGACTGGCGGCCAAGGATGTGATCGACCTTCAGGTGGCGGTGGCCGATCTCGAGGCCGCCGATCTGATGGCGAATCAACTCGCTGCAGCAGGGTTCCCGGCAATTCCGGGAGTCAACCGGGACACACCAAAACCCGCCCGGCCCGATCCCGCAGAATGGCAGAAGCGGTTCCACGCCAACGCTGATCCCGGCCGGCCGGTGAATCTGCATGTCCGCGTGGCCGGGTCGCCGGGGTGGCGGTATGCCCTGCTGTTCCGTGACTGGTTGCGCTCTGAACCCTCCGCTACCGCGCTGTACGAGGCGCACAAGCGCACGTTGGCGGGCACGTTTGCGGGGGAGAGCGGCACCGCTGCCTACGCCGATGCCAAGGAGCCTTGGTTTACCGACGTTGCCTGGCCACTCATGGATGAGTGGGCCAAACGCACAGGCTGGCTGCCGCCGTCGTATTTGTCTTCAGCTGAAGGCAAACGCGGACAGTAGCTGTCCTGGGGCAGGGGTAGATTGGTTTTATGAGCCTTGCCCAGGAAATCAACCGTGTCGTCGCACCTTTCGAAGTAATCAGTGAGTTCAAGCCCGCCGGTGACCAGCCGACAGCCATTGCAGAACTGACGGAACGCATCAACAACGGTGAAAAAGACGTCGTCCTCCTCGGCGCCACGGGTACGGGTAAGAGTGCCACCACGGCGTGGCTCATCGAGCAGGTCCAGCGACCCACCTTGGTGATGGTCCAGAACAAGACACTCGCCGCGCAGCTGGCCAATGAGTTCAGGGAGCTGCTGCCCAACAACGCAGTGGAGTATTTTGTCTCCTACTACGACTACTACCAACCCGAAGCATATGTAGCACAGACGGATACCTTCATTGAGAAAGATTCCTCCATTAATGAGGAAGTGGAACGCCTCCGGCACTCAGCCACCAATGCCCTGCTGACCCGTCGCGACGTCATCGTGGTGGCCACGGTGTCCTGCATCTACGGTCTGGGCACGCCCGAAGAGTACATCGCCGGCATGGTGACGCTCCGCAAGGGGGCGGAAATGAATCGGGACCACCTCCTGCGCAAGTTCGTCTCCATGCAGTACGCCCGCAACGACATGGACTTCCACCGGGGTACGTTCCGCGTCCGTGGTGACACCGTGGAGATTATCCCCATGTACGAGGAACTGGCCATCAGGATCGAGTTCTTCGGTGACGAGATCGAGAACATCCAAACCCTCCATCCCCTGACCGGAGAGGTTCTCCGCGACGAAGAGGAGATGTACGTTTTCCCCGCATCGCACTACGTTGCCGGTCCGGAGCGCATGGCCCGTGCCATCAAGCGCATCGAAGATGAACTCGCTGACCGTTTGAAGGTCCTCGAAGGCCAGAACAAGCTGGTGGAGGCGCAGCGCCTCCGGATGCGCACCACGTACGATCTCGAGATGATGCAGCAGATGGGTTTCTGCAACGGCATTGAGAACTACTCCGTGCACATTGACGGCCGTAATCCCGGGACCGCCCCGCATTGCCTCATCGACTACTTCCCGGACGACTTCCTGCTGGTCGTCGACGAATCACATGTCACCATCCCGCAGATTGGTGCCATGTATGAGGGCGACATGTCACGCAAGCGGAACCTCGTGGACTTCGGCTTCCGCCTCCCATCCGCCATGGACAACAGGCCACTGAAGTGGGATGAGTTCCTGGAACGCATCGGCCAGACGGTGTACCTGTCCGCAACTCCCGGTAAGTATGAGCTCGGCAAAGCTGACGGTTATGTGCAGCAGATCATTCGTCCCACCGGCCTCATCGATCCCGAGGTAGTGGTCAAGCCCACCAAGGGTCAGATCGACGACCTGCTCGGTGAAATCAGGACCCGCACGGAAAAGAATGAACGCGTTCTGGTCACCACGTTGACCAAGCGCATGGCGGAGGATCTCACAGATTACCTGGTGGGCCACGGCGTCAAGGTGGAGTACTTGCACTCCGACGTCGACACCCTCCGGCGCGTGGAACTGCTCCGTGAGCTGCGAATGGGCGTGTTCGATGTCCTCGTAGGCATCAACCTCCTCCGCGAAGGCCTTGACCTGCCTGAGGTTTCCCTCGTGAGCATCCTCGACGCTGACAAGGAAGGTTTCCTGCGTTCTTCCACCTCGCTCATCCAGACCATCGGCCGCGCAGCGCGTAACGTTTCGGGCCAAGTCCACATGTACGCGGACCGGATTACCGACTCCATGGCCCACGCCATTGAAGAAACCAACCGGCGCCGTGCCATCCAGGTGCAGTACAACACGGACCATGGCATTGATCCGCAGCCGTTGCGGAAGAAAATTGCTGATATCACGGACCAGTTGGCCAAGGAAGACGCAGACACCCAGGAACTGCTCAACAACAACCGACTCGCCAAGGGCGGCAAACGCGGCAAGTCGGCAGCCAAGGGTGCGGCGACAGTTCGGCAGGATGGCCTTGCCGCCGCTCCCGCCGAGGACCTGGTGGGACTCATTGAGCAACTCACCGAACAGATGCACGGGGCGGCTGCTGAACTGCAGTTCGAAGTCGCTGCCCGCATCCGTGACGAAGTCAAGGAGTTGAAGCGCGAATTACGCCAGATGCAGTCCGCCGGGCACGCCTAAGGTAAGGTTTAGGTCACGTAGGGGAGTATCCCAAGCGCTACGTCCGTCAGCACGCAAGGCACAGATGCCTCGCCGGATCTAGCGGGCCGCCAATTCTTGCATTCACCGCACCCTGGCAGGCCGGAGAGACTTACACCGCTTTCCCGTACCCTGCGAAAGGCACCTTTAATGCAGCTTCCCGTCTGGTTTGAGATCGGCTCGTTTGTCGTTCTCGGAATCATCCTGCTGATCGACCTCCTGTTGGTCGTCAAGCGTCCCCATGAACCTTCCATGAAAGAAGCCGGCCTGTGGGTCGCCTTCTATGTAGGACTGGCACTGCTCTTTGCCGTGGCCATGTTCATCTTTGCCGGTGCAGAGTATGGCGGCCAGTTCGTCGCCGGCTGGGTCACTGAGTACAGCCTGAGCATCGATAACCTCTTCGTTTTCATCATCATCATGGCCCGTTTCTCGGTGCCCCGTAAGTACCAGCAGGAAGTGCTGATGGTGGGCATCATCATCGCCCTGATCCTCCGCGGTATCTTCATCGCGCTGGGTGCCGTGGTCATCGAGCAGTTCAGCTGGGTCTTCTACATCTTCGGCGCCTTCCTGCTGTGGACTGCCTGGAAGCAGGCGAAGGACTCCGGCGAAGACGAGGAAGACACCGAGAACCCGCTCATTGCCCGCCTTCGCAAGGTCCTGCCGATGTCCGAAAAGTTCGACGGCAACAAGATCCGCACCACCGTGGACGGCAAGAAGGTCTTCACCCCCATGCTGATCGTCTTCATCACGATCGGCCTGACAGACCTCCTCTTCGCAGTGGACTCCATCCCGGCGATCTTCGGCCTGACGCAGAGCGCGTTCATCGTGTTCACCGCAAACATCTTTGCACTCATGGGCCTGCGCCAGCTGTACTTCCTCCTCGGTGGCCTCATGACCCGCCTGGTGTACCTCAAGCACGCACTGTCCGTCATCCTGGCGTTCATTGGCGTCAAGCTCGTCCTGCACGCCATGCACGTCAACGAGCTTCCGTTCATCAACGGCGGACAGCACATCGAATGGGCACCGGAGATCCCCACCTACGTTTCCTTGGCGGTCATCGTTGGAACGATCGTCATTGCGGTTGTAGCCAGCCTCCTGAGCCCGGCAGCACGCCAGGCCAAGATCGATGCCCGGTTGGAAGAAGACGCACGAAAGAGCTTGAGCGAGGCAGAGTAACTCTCCTTGGAAAGTTGTAGTCTCGTGAAGTGACTACCACTTCAACTACGGCGCTGGACCCACAACGGGTTCAGCGCCGTACTGTTTTCCTGCTCAGTTCCGCACAACTTCTCAGCGGCGTCGGCAACGGAGCCACGCTCTCCATCGGATCGTTGCTGGCAGTGGACCTGTCAGGGTCAGAAGCGTGGGCCGGCTCCATCACCACAGTGCTGACACTGGCCGCAGCGATCGCGGCTCTTCCCCTGGCGCGGCTGGCAGAAACGCGGGGACGCCGGACAGGTTTGGTGACAGGACTGGTGGCCGCGATGATGGGGGCGCTCCTGGTTATTGCGTCCGTGGTGGGCCAGTCCTTCGTGCTGCTCTTGTTGGGCGCAGCTTTACTGGGTCTTGGAACCGCCGCGAACCTGCAGGCGAGGTTCGCCGCCGTCGACCTCGCTGACCCGGAGCACCGCGGACGGTCATTGTCCACCGTGGTCTGGGCCATCACCATTGGTGCTGTCGCCGGCCCCAACCTGATCCAGCCGGGTGCAGTGGTTGGGGAGGCACTCGGGCTGCCGCCCATTGCCGGCCCCTTCGTATTTTCTGCGGCCGGCCTGTTCCTTGCAGCCGTCCTGTTGTTCGCGGGCCTTCGCCCGGACCCCCTGGTGCTGTCCAGGCGGCTGGCATCCCAGGCAAACGGCGACGCAGGCGAGGGCGCGCTGCCCGTCAGGGGTACCATCCGTTCAGGATTGCGCGCCGTGCGCTCATCACCGTCGGCGATGCTGGCCCTGGCCGCCGTTGTGGCCGCGCACGGCGTCATGGTGGCCGTCATGTCCATGACGCCCCTGCACCTGCAGCAACTCGTCGGCGGTTCCCATGCAGGACACCATGGCGGAACCACGGACAGCGAGGATGCCTTGGTGATCATCGGCCTCACGATTTCGCTGCACATTGCCGGAATGTTTGCTTTGTCGCCTCTCTGGGGGTGGCTCACTGACAAGGCAGGGCGCCTGCAAACCATCGCCATGGGCCACGGCCTGCTGCTGGTTGCCGTGTTCATTGCCGGTTTTGGCCAGCACGAGCCTGGTCTCGTCACCGCTGGCCTGATCCTCCTGGGCCTGGGCTGGTCCGCCGCAACCATCTCCGGGTCAACGTTGCTGGCTGAAAGCGTTGCCCCCGATGCGCGCGTTACCGTTCAGGGCGTCTCTGACACCCTCATGGGTGGCGCCGGCGCCATTGGCGGCGCCACCTCCGGTCTGCTGCTCGCGTGGATCGGATACCAAGGCTTGAACATCGCCTCGGGCGCCCTGGCTGCCGTAGTGCTGGTTTTGACGCTCGTCATGGCCGTACGGTCAGCACGGGCCCAGGACGCGCCGTCGCACCAGCCGCCGGCCTAACGGACCGCCCGAACCATCCCAAGGAGACGTGCGAAGATTCCCTCGCCATCTTCCCCGATACCATCGTGGTGGAAATCCGCGGTGACCCATGGTTGAAGGCCCCGCACTGCAGCCGCAGTTTCCAGGGACAGGTCATGGTCCACATAGATATCGTCCTTATAGACGGCGGCCGCTACGGGGACAGTGTTTACCGCCAGCCGTTCGGGGCTGTACAGGGGCTTCCAGTCCTTCTTGGCCGCCAAATGCCCAGCCACGTCCCGCAGGGGAACCAAGGCCGGATCCTGTTCGAAATACCAGGGGTAGACCATCTCACCGGTGAGCAGTGGCTCGTTCGCGTCGGGTTTGAATTCCGGGTGGTCCTCCAGCACCCGCCACGCGGCCCAGTTGGTTGCCTCACCCTGTCCGTAAATCGACTCATGGACGACGGCGTACAGAGGGTTGGCCGCGCGACTCACGAGGCTCCGCACTTGTTCAAGGAACGCCTCGGACAAGCGTGGACCGGAGGGCGTGTCAATAAATGCATCCTCCAGGAGGTAGTGCAGCGCATCCACCCGGGTGTTGCCCCCGAGGAAGGACCCGACCATCTGGAAACGCTCGGTCGTGAGCCTTTCGCCGCTGGCGAGGAACTCATCATGCTGGTCCAGGTGGCGGGCGATCCGGGTGACGATGTCCCGGTCTTCCGGGTACCAGGAGAAGTATTCCGCGTTCCGCAAAGCGACACGGTGGAACGTGGCCTGGTACACGCGGTCCGCCGGACCGTGGAGCGGCGCCAGCCCACCAGTGATAAGGACCTCGCGGAGGCCCTCCGGCGCGAAGGAGAGGTACGTCAACGCGCAGAAGCCGCCGAAACTCTGGCCGAGGACAGACCATGGACCGGAACCGAGCACACGGCGGATGTACTCAGCGTCAGCCACGATCGAGTCGGCACGGAAGTGGGTCAGGTATTCGGCTTGTGCTGAAGGGTCGCCCCGGAGTTCGAGTGACTGTTGTTCAACGGGTGTGGACAAGCCTGTGCCGCGTTGGTCGAGCATCAGGATGCGGAATTCCTTCGCGGCCGCCTTCATCCAACCCGACAATGATGTGACCCGGTTGCCGCGGCCGCCCGGGCCGCCTTGCAGGAACAACAACCAGGGCAGCCTGGCGGCTTCCTCGGCCGTGTGGTCGGTGGATGAGTATTCCCTGGCAAAGACCGTGATGGTCTCGCCGGCGGTGGCTGATTCATCCGGTACGTGCACCAAGGGAACGGTGAAATAGTGCTCCGCCGTTCGCAGCCCGCGGAACTCGTGGCGTGCGTGGACACTGTGCACGCCGGCAGTGCTGCGGCCGGCGGTCTGTCCGGGGGACTGGTCAGCCACGGGCGAGAGCCTCGTTCGCCTGGCCCGCGTTCGTGCCGAAGGCCTCAAGGGCCTCGCCGGTCAGGCGGAACGTGGACCACTCTTCCATGGGGAAAGCGCCCAGGTTCTTGTAGAACGTGATGGAGGGTTCGTTCCAGTCAAGGACGCTCCACTCAACACGGGCGTAACCACGTTCGACGGCGGTGGCCGCCAGATGCTGCAACAGCGCCTTGCCATGGCCCTCGCCACGTGCTTCGGGGATCACGTAGAGGTCTTCCAGGTAGATGCCGTGGACGCCCTCCCACGTGGAGTAGTTCAGGAACCAGAGGGCAAACCCTTGAACTGCGCCGGCACTGTTTTCGGCCATGGTGGCGTAGACACGGGGGTTCTCGCCGAAAAGTACTTCGGTCAGCATGGCCGGGGTATTTTTGACTGCGTCCGGTTCCTTCTCGTAGATCGCAAGATCATGGATCATCCGGAGGATGGCAGGGACGTCGTCTACAGTGGCTGGGCGGATTACACTCATGGCTCCGAGCTTACTAGGGGAGCCGCGCCTGCCGCTCCCGGTTCTTCCTTACTGCCAAGCCAAGGCGGACGTTCCGTACTTCACCGGGGCCTTGCGGTATTGGAGGGGGACACCGTCCACGGTCAGGGGTGGCCCTACGAAGCGGAGTGGCCCGTAGGGGCTGTCCACCAGACGGAAGTCCGGGATGGGCATTCCGCCGACGCCGCTGGCGGGCCCGGGCACCGACAGGCGGAAGAGCGCCTCCGCCGTGCGGACCAGGGAAACGTGTGCCGATCCTCCTCGTCCAGTGTGGAGGCGCTCTGACAGGAGAGCCAGGGCGGCTGCAGCAACACCGTACCCCGTTGCGTGGTCCAGTGCCTGGACGGGCAGCGCGCCGGGTGTCCACCCGTCGTCGACGTTTCCGTATCGCTCCGCGATTCCGCAGGCTGCCTGTACCAGGCTGTCGAAGCCGCGCCGGCCATTCCACGGTCCTGAGTCGCCCCAGGCGCTTAATGTCACCACCACCAGATCAGGCCTGGCGGCCAGCATCCTGTCCGGGTTCACACCGAATCTGTCCAGTCCACCGTGACGGTAGCCGGTCACTGCGACGTCGGCCGCCGAAAGCAGGCGGTGCACCACGTCCAAAGCCTCGGCATTGTTGAGGTCGGCTTCGGCACTGCGCTTATCGAACCCGGAATCAACAAAGGCATCAGTGAGCTCAGGAAGACCCGGCGGATCGATCCGCAGGACATCCGCACCCAGGGCGCCCAGAAGTCGGGTGGCCGTGGGCCCCGCTATGACGCGGGTCAGGTCCAGGACCCTGAGTCCGGCCAGGGGACGGAATGGGTCTGTTGAGGGAACCCACGACGACGACCGCGGACTTTCAACCGGCGCTGCAGGAGACGTGAATCCAATCCACGGTCCCGTGCTTGCCGCGGTATGCATGGGTGTGGCAGTCCACTCTTCCCGGCTACGGACGGCCGCGGCCACACCCCTCCCGGCAATAATGGCTTCCTCTGCCTCCAGAGCGGTCATGGAAAGCAGCACTCGGTCAAGGCTCTCGGGCGTCGAAATCCGAAGCGTTTCCATCAGCCGCGCCGCATGGTGCGGATAGTTGGCATGCAGACGGATCCAGCCATCTGCGGTGGGACGGAACCCGGACATCGGAGCAAAACCCTGGGGTTTCCGGCCCGAGATCCTCAGGTGCCCCAAGGAATCAAAAGACGCTGCCGTCAATTCTGACGACACCGCGTAACGGCCCGTAGAACCCGTCAGGGATTCGAGTGCAGTGGCTGCTGCCTGGACGGACCCCAACGCGAGCCCTTCGACGTCCAGGCTGCCACCCCACCACCAGCGCGGACCGATGCAGGCTGCCGGCTCTGCAGTAGCGAAGGCGTCCAGCAACCGCAGGCTGCCGGTCAGGTCCGGGACCGGTTCCACAGCGGTTGGCCTAGAGCCTGCCGGCGTCTGTCACGCGAACCACGGCGGTACCGGTCTCGTCAGATGCGGCCAGGTCAACTTCGGCCGAGATTCCCCAGTCATGGTTGCCCGCGGGATCATCGAAGATCTGCCGCACTTTCCAGGTGCCGGGTTCCTCGGTGATGATGAGCAGTCCCGGGCCACGGGCATCAGGACCCGTGCCGATGTCGTCGTGTTCATCAAAGTAGTCATCCAGGACTTCTTCCCAGCGTTCTGCGTCCCAGCCGGCATCGCCATCCAGCTCGCCCAGTGCCGCTGAGTCCTCATCAGCAAAGAGTTCAACCCGGCGGAACATTTCGTTCCGGACCATCACACGGAAAGCCCGGATGTTGGACGTCAGGAGCGGGGGCGGGGGAGGGGGAGCGTCGTGCGGTGTGGGTGCAAGCCCCGAAGTGAGCTCTTCCCATTCATCCAGCAGGCTGGAGTCAACCTGGCGGACCAGTTCTCCCAGCCACGCAATCAGGTCTTCAAGGTCCTCCCGCAGCGAATCCTGGGGAACGGTCTGGCGCAGGGCGCGGAACCCGTCCGCCAGGTAGCGCAGGACGATGCCCTCCGAGCGGGCCAGGCCATAGAACTGCACGAACTCACCAAAATTCATGGCGCGCTCGTACATGTCCCGGATGATGGATTTCGGCGCAAGCTCAAAGTCGCCCACCCACGGCGCAGCCTTGCGGTAGACCTCAAAAGCTTCGCCGAGAATGTCCGCCAAAGGCATGGGGTACGTAACTTCGTCAAGCATGGCCATCCGCTGGTCGTACTCGATGCCATCGGCTTTCATCGCCGCAACGGCCTCGCCGCGTGCCTTCTTCTGCTGCGCCGAAAGAATCTGGCGGGGCTTCTCCAAGGTTGACTCGATCACGGAGACAACGTCCAGGGCGTAGGACGGCGACTCGGGATCAAGCAACTCCAAGGCGGCCAACGCGAAGGGGGAGAGCGGCTGGTTCAGGGCGAAGTTTGCCTGCAGGTGAACTGTCAGGCGTACGGAGCGCCCCTCAACTTCCTGCTCCTCCTCCGGGATGCGTTCAACCACACCTGCGGCCAGCAGCTCGCGGTAAATCCCCAAAGCTTTCTTCATGAGCTTGAGCTGGGAAGCGCGGTTCTCGTGGTTTTCGCTGAGCAAGCGCCTGGTGGCCTGGAACGGGTCACCCGGGCGCTCCATAAGGTTCAGGAGCATCGCGTGGGTCACAGTGAAACTGGACGTCAGCGGCTCAGGCACGGACTCAACCAGCCGCTTGAACGTGGGCTCACCCCAGGAGACAAATCCCTCAGGAGGCTTCTTCTTCACCACTTGCCGCAACTTCTTTTGGTCATCGCCGAACTTGGCGGTTGCCTTGGCCATCGCCTTGGTGTTTTCCACCACGTGGTCCGGCGCCTGGACGACCACCGTGCCGGCAGTGTCGTACCCCGCGCGTCCGGCGCGTCCGGCAATCTGGTGGAACTCACGTGAGTTAAGCGATCTGGTGCGTACGCCGTCGTACTTGCTCAGAGCAGTCAACAACACAGTCCGGATGGGCACGTTGATGCCCACCCCCAAAGTGTCGGTACCGCAGATGACTTTCAGCAGCCCGGCTTGGGCCAGTTGCTCCACCAAGCGGCGGTATTTGGGAAGCATGCCGGCGTGGTGGACACCGATACCGTGGCGGACCAGCCTGTTGAGGGTTTTTCCGAAACCGGCGGCGAACCGGAAACCTGCAATGAGCTCAGCGATCCGGTCTTTCTCCGCGCGGCTGCACATGTTGATGCTCATGAGGTTCTGGGCACGCTCAATGGCTTCGGCCTGGCTGAAGTGGACCACGTACACCGGGACCTGCTTGGTGGACAGCAGTTCTTCCAGGCTCTCGTGGACCGGGGTCAGGTGGTAGTAGTAGTGCAGCGGGATAGGACGTTCGGCTGAGCTCACTGTGGTGGTGGACCGGCCAGTGAGTTCGGTCAGACCGGTTTCGAAGCGTGTGACGTCTCCCAGGGTCGCGGACATCAGGAGGAACTGTGCCTGGGGGAGTTCCAGCAGGGGTACCTGCCACGCCCATCCGCGCTGGGGATCGGAGTAGAAGTGGAATTCGTCCATGACCACAGAGCCGAGCTCCGCCGTCGAGCCTTCGCGGAGGGCAATGTTGGCCAGGATTTCAGCGGTGCAGCAGATGATTGGGGCATCCTGGTTGACGCCGGAATCGCCCGTAATCATTCCCACGTTCTCCGCGCCGAAGATGTCGCAGAGGGCAAAGAACTTTTCGGACACCAATGCCTTGATCGGAGCCGTGTAGTAGCTGCGCTGGCCCCGTGCCATCGCCTCGAAGTGTGCCGCGATGGCCACCAACGATTTTCCGGAGCCCGTGGGGGTGGCGAGGATGACGTTGGCGCCGGAGGCAAGCTCCATGATCGCTTCGTCCTGGGCCGGATACAGCTGTAGCCCGCGGGTTTCCGTCCACTCCACGAACCGTGTGTAGATTTCGTCCGGGTCCAGGGGACCGGTGGCGGTGGAACCGGGAAGCTGCTCAAGAAGTTTCATTGGTTTCCAGCTTAGTGCCCGCACGGTTTAGGCTCGGCCCAGCAATGGTGGCAGATGCGAGGAGGCTTTGATGAAGTGGGATCCGTCCAAGTATGTGGAATTCGGAAACCATAGGGACCGTCCATTCCACGACCTCGTCGCGAGGGTCCAGGCCAGTGAACCCCGCACGGTAGTGGACCTCGGCTGTGGCCCCGGAAACCTTACTGCTACGCTCACCGAGCGCTGGCCAGGCGCCCGCATTGTTGGCCTGGACTCCTCTGCGGAGATGCTCGCTCAAGCAGGCGCCCTCACGCAGCAGTTCACGCATCTGGAATTTATGCAGCAGTTCACGCATCTGGAATTTATACAGGGTGATATCGCGAAATGGTCGCCCGACGCCGATACCGATGTAGTTGTCAGCAATGCGGCGCTCCAGTGGGTTCCCGGTCACCAGGACATGCTGGCCGGCTGGCTGCGGGCCCTGCAGCCCGGGGCATGGTTTGCCTTGCAGGTTCCCGGCAATTTCACCTCTCCTTCCCACACCCTGATGCGGCACCTCGCGGAATCGCCCCAGTGGTCGGCCCGGCTGGACGGCGTTCTTCGACATGACGGTGCAGTAGGGAGCCCGGCGGACTACTTGGGAATCATGCTCGACGCCGGATGCTCGGCCGACGCTTGGGAAACCACCTACCAGCAGGTACTGCCGGGCAGTGACCCGGTCCTGCAATGGGTCCGCGGCACAGGTCTCCGTCCCGTGTTGGCGGCATTGTCCTCTGAAGAAGCTGCCGACTTCGAGACGGAGTACGCCGCAATGCTGCGCGAGGCCTATCCCGCAACAAGCCATGGAACCGTCTATCCGTTTCGACGCATTTTTGCCGTGGCACGGAAGAACGCGTGACGCCGTTGGATTCCCCGGGAGGGGAGGCAGCGACCTTCTTGCGCCGTGAGCTGCATGGTGATCTGCCTGGTCCTCGATGTGGATGTGCCTGTCGTCATGGCTTGTCCACTGCCGTCGTCGCTGGTCTAATTCTCGGCATGGACCAAGGACGCTTCCGACATCAAACGCCCCGCCACATGCCGGCACCCGGGCGGAGGTCGTTGTGACTCCCACCGGCGATTTCCCGGGCACCTGGCGGCCCAACACCACCAGCGCTGTCGCCCTCTTTGAACAGTTAAGGTTGCGGATCATCGAGCTCGCTGACTCGGGAGTCCTGGCGGTTGGAGCGAAACTGCCACCCGTGCGCAATCTGGCCGGCGTACTGGACGTCGCACCCCACACCGTCGCCCGGGCTTACAAAGAACTGGAAGCCGCGGGCGTCGTGGCAACCCGCGGTCGGAACGGCACCGTGGTCTGTGCCCGGGACGATCGCTGGGGAGCGCTGGCCGAGGTGGCCGGGCAGTATGCGTCCGCTGCGAAGGCACAGGGCGCCTCTTTCGCCGAGGCAGTCCAGCTTCTCGCCGCAGCGTATGACGCGGATTGATACCGATCGGTAGCATGTGAGGCACGACATGGAAATTCGAAGAAGTTTTCGATTAGCATTGGTAAGTGCCCAAAGCCTTAGCTGAAGATACCGCCATCGAATCCCCGAACAGCATCCCTGTGGTTCCTGACTCCAAACCCGCGAGGCCAGACCTCTCGCGGCTGGTGGTCAAGGGTGCCCGGGAACATAACCTGCGCAACGTGGACGTCGACCTTCCGCGCGATGCCATGATCGTGTTCACGGGACTCTCGGGTTCCGGTAAGTCATCGTTGGCTTTCGACACCATCTTCGCCGAAGGGCAGCGCCGCTACGTAGAGTCGCTGTCCGCGTACGCGCGCCAGTTCCTGGGCCAGGTGGACAAACCTGATGTCGACTTCATTGAGGGATTGTCGCCCGCGGTCTCCATCGACCAGAAATCCACCAGCAAGAACCCCCGTTCCACCGTGGGTACCATCACGGAGATCTACGACTACATGCGGTTGCTGTGGGCCCGCGTTGGCCGCCCCCACTGCCCCGTGTGTGGCGAACCCATCGCCCGCCAGACACCGCAGCAGATTGTTGACCAGCTTCTGGAACTTGAGACAGGCACACGTTTCCAGGTCCTCGCCCCGGTGGTCCGCGGACGCAAGGGCGAATTCGTCGACCTGTTCAAGGAACTGACCGCCAAAGGCTATTCCCGTGCACGCGTTGACGGCGAGCTCGTCCAACTGAGCGATCCTCCCAAGCTGGGGAAGCAGTTCAAGCACACCATCGAAGTGGTGGTTGACCGCTTGGTGGTCAAGGAAGACATCAGCCAGCGGCTCACGGATTCCGTGGAGACCGCCCTGGGCCTGGCGGAGGGCCGTGTCCTGGTGGAGTTCGTGGATCTTGACGCCGCGGATCCCGGTCGTATCCGGGCTTTCTCCGAGAATCTTGCCTGCCCCAACGAGCACCCTTTGGCGATCGATGAAATCGAGCCCCGCTCGTTCTCCTTCAACAACCCCTTTGGTGCCTGCTCGGCATGCAGCGGCATCGGAACCAAGCTTGAAGTCGACGAAGAACTCATCGTCCCCAATCCTGAACTCTCCTTGGGTGAAGGCGCCATTGCCCCGTGGTCCTTGGGAACGGCAACCACTGAGTACTGGAACCGCCTCCTTGAGGGCCTGGCCCATGAGCTCGGTTTCTCCATGAAGACGCCCTGGGAGAAACTCTCCAAAGAAGTCCGGAACACCGTGCTGCATGGCAAGGACCACAAGGTTGTTGTCCAGTACAAGAACCGTTTTGGCCGTGAACGCAAGTACAGCACGGGCTTTGAAGGCGCTATCCAGTACGTCCACCGGAAGCACGGTGAAACCGATTCCGACTGGGCCCGTGACCGGTACGAAGAGTACATGCGCCAGATTCCCTGCCCTGAGTGCAATGGTGCACGCCTCAACCCGGCATCGTTGTCCGTGTTGATCAACGGCAAGTCGATCGCAGCGGTTGCTGCCATGCCCATGCGCGAATGCGCTGAGTTCCTGGGCAGCCTGACCCTCACCAGCAGGGAAGCGCAAATCGCCAATCAGGTGCTGAAGGAGATCCAGGCCCGCCTGACCTTCCTTCTGGACGTGGGGTTGGAATACCTCAATCTCGAGCGGCCGTCAGGAACCCTGTCCGGCGGGGAGGCCCAGCGCATCCGGCTGGCAACCCAGATCGGTTCCGGCCTGGTGGGCGTCCTGTATGTCCTTGACGAGCCGTCCATCGGCCTCCACCAGCGTGACAACCGTCGACTCATCGAGACCCTTACCCGTCTCCGGGACCTCGGCAACACGCTGATTGTGGTTGAGCATGACGAAGACACCATTCACGAGGCTGACTGGGTGGTGGACATCGGACCAGGCGCCGGTGAGCACGGAGGCCAGGTGGTGCACTCAGGTACCTACAAGGAGCTGTTGGAGAACACGGATTCCCTGACGGGTGACTACCTGTCAGGACGCCGGAAGATCGACATTCCCACCAAACGCCGTAAGTACGACAAGAAGCGTGAGCTCAAGGTTGTCGGTGCCCGTGAGAACAACCTGAACAATGTCGATGCCACGTTCCCGCTGGGGCTCTTTACTGCGGTGACCGGCGTCAGCGGTTCCGGTAAGTCCACGCTGGTCAACGAGATCCTGTACAAGGTCCTCGCCAATAAGCTCAACGGTGCCAAGCAAGTGGCAGGACGGCACCGGACGGTGGCCGGCCTGGAACACCTGGACAAGGTGGTCCATGTCGATCAGAGTCCCATCGGGCGTACTCCGCGCTCCAACCCCGCGACGTACACCGGGGTGTTCGACAACATCCGCAAGCTCTTCGCCGAGACCACCGAAGCCAAGGTCCGTGGATACCTGCCCGGACGGTTCTCCTTCAACGTCAAGGGCGGTCGCTGCGAGGCGTGTTCGGGCGACGGCACCTTGAAGATCGAGATGAACTTCCTGCCGGACGTCTATGTTCCTTGCGAGGTCTGCCATGGTGCCCGGTACAACCGGGAAACCCTTGAAGTCCACTACAAGGGCAAAACCATTGCTGATGTCCTCAACATGCCCATTGAGGAGGGTGCCGAGTTCTTTGCCGCCTTCACCCCCATTGCGCGCCACTTGACTACTCTGGTGGACGTTGGCCTTGGCTACGTGCGTCTGGGACAGCCGGCAACCACGCTGTCCGGTGGCGAGGCCCAGCGCGTGAAGCTTGCCGCAGAGCTGCAGAAGCGCTCCAACGGACGCAGCATCTATGTCTTGGACGAGCCCACCACGGGCCTGCACTTCGAGGACATCCGTAAGCTCCTGATGGTGCTTCAGGGCCTGGTGGACAAAGGCAATACGGTCATCACCATCGAGCACAACCTCGACGTCATCAAGTCCGCGGACTGGATTGTGGATCTGGGCCCCAACGGTGGCTCGGGTGGCGGAAAGATTGTTGCCACCGGAACACCCGAACAGGTGGCAAAATCCACGGAGAGCCACACAGCAACGTTCCTAGCCGAGATTCTCGGATAGGCGCCAGAAGTATTCCGGTAGCGGCATGCGAGTTTCTGGCATGCCGCTACTCGTGAGAAACTAACCCGGTGACTCAAACAACGGTGCCCGTAATATTCGATCTGGACGGCACCCTTGTCGATCCAGCCGGCGGTATCACGGGAGGAATCTCCGCGGCCCTCCGTGAATTGAACCTTCCCGTTCCTGGGCAGGCCGTGCTGAATTCCATGGTGGGTCCCAAGCTCAGCGATTCCCTGTTGCATTTGGCCAACGTCCCGGAAACCCTGGTCAATGAAACCATTGAGCGTTACCGGCGCCATTACAAGGAAACGGGTATCGGGCAGAGCAAGCTTTACCCCGGGATCTTCGAACTTCTTGAGTACTTTGCTGAATCCGGCCGGGCTGTAGCAGTTGCTACTCAGAAGCCGCAGTCCATTGCGAGGCTCGTCCTCGAACACCATAAAATTGCTGATTTCTTCGTGTCCATACGCGGGGCGGCTGACAACGAGTCCCTGGAAGCGAATACGGCATCCGGCAAAGTCGAGATTGTTGGGGCAGCCTTGGCTGACCTGCATTCACAGCCGGCAGTGATGGTGGGAGACAGGCATCAGGACGTCGCAGGAGCCATGGCAAACGGCCTGGATTGCATCGGGGTGGCCTGGGGATTCGCCCCGGACGGTGAACTCGAAGAAGCCGGCGCTGTGGCCGTAGTGCAAACCGCAGCCGAATTGCGGATCAAAATTGAAGAACTTGACGCTGTCCGTGCGGCAGCCCTGAGCGAGGTACAAAACGATGGCAGTCTTTGATGCGATCCGGTGGACAACCCGTGGACTGATTTCCTCCACGTGCCGGCCTACTGTCATTGGTTTGGAGAACGTTCCCAAAGAGGGGCCCTTCATTGTGGCCCCCAACCACCTTTCCTTCCTTGACAGCGTGATCGTCCAGGCTCTGATGCCGCGTCCGGTCGCCTTTTTTGCCAAGGCCGAATACTTCACCACCAAGGGCGTCAAAGGTGCCGTCATGAAGTCCTTCTTCGAAGCCGTGGGATCCATTCCGGTGGAACGAGGTGAGCAGGCTGCCAGCGTGCAGGCGCTCAAGACCCTGCTGGACATCCTCGAGTCAGGCAAGGGCATCGGCATCTACCCCGAGGGCACCAGATCGCGCGATGGCATCCTCTACCGTGGGCGTACGGGCGTGGGGTGGCTTGCCCTGACCACAGGCGCGCCTGTCATTCCCGTGGGCCTGATCGGGACCGAAAGGCTGCAGCCTGCGGACAAGAACGCAGTAAGGCCACAGCACTTCACCATGAAGGTGGGCGAGCCGCTCTATTTCGAGAAGACCGGGCCGGACCACTCGCTTCCGGCGCGGCGTGAAGTCACCGACAGGATCATGGACGCCATCGCCCTGCTCAGCGGCCAGGAACGCTCTGCAAGCTACAACCAGAGCAAATCCGTCGACTAGCAGCAGCTGCCGGGGGATGACGTGGCAATGGTTGTCGTTCCGGTTCACTAGACTGGAAACGTGGCAGATCCAGCAAGTTACCGGCCCCAAACAGGTGAGATTCCGACCACCCCGGGCGTCTATCGATTCCGCGACCCCCATGGCCGGGTCATCTATGTAGGCAAGGCAAAGAATCTCAGGTCCAGGCTTAATTCCTACTTTGCCAACCCTGCAGGACTGCTTCCCAAGACCCACGCCATGGTGCATGCGGCCAGCAGCGTCGAATGGACCGTGGTGGGCAGCGAGCTGGAATCGTTGCAGCTGGAATACACGTGGATCAAAGAGTTCAAGCCGCGCTTCAACGTAGTTTTCCGCGACGACAAAACCTATCCCTACCTTGCCGTCACCATGGGGGAGAAGTACCCCCGGGTGCAGGTCATGCGAGGTGAGCGCAGGAAGGGCACCAAGTACTTCGGGCCCTACACCGCCGGCGCCATCCGCGAAACGATGGATACCCTGCTGAGGGTTTTCCCGGTCCGCAGCTGCAGCGCGGGCGTCTTCAAGCGCGCGGAATCCAGTGGGCGTCCTTGCCTGCTCGGCTACATCGACAAATGTTCGGCCCCTTGCGTCGGCCGGGTGAGTCCGGATGAACACCGCAACCTCGCCGAGGATTTCTGTTCCTTCATGGGCGGCGAAGCGAAACGCTTTATAAGCCGCCTGGAAAAGGACATGGCAGCAGCCGTGGCCGAACTCGACTACGAGCGGGCTGCCGGGCTCAGGGACGACATCATCGCGCTCCGGAAGGTTTTTGAGCGCAATGCCGTGGTCCTCGCCGAAGATACCGACGCTGACGTCTTCGCGCTCCACGACGACGAACTGGAGGCTTCCGTGCAGGTCTTCCACGTCCGCGGTGGCCGGGTCCGCGGACAGCGTGGCTGGGTGGTCGAGAAGGTTGAAGATGCCACGACCCCAGAGTTGATCGAACATTTGCTGCAGCAGGTCTACGGCGAGGACAGCGAGGTCCAGGGCCGGATTCCCCGCGAAGTCCTGGTGCCGGAAGCACCCAGCAACCATGCCGAACTCACTGAGTGGCTGGGCGGACTGCGTGGTGCCAAGGTGGACATCCGCGTGCCCCAGCGTGGTGACAAGGCCGCCCTGATGTCCACGGTGCGCGAGAACGCGGAGCAAGCCCTCAAATTGCACAAGACCCGCAGGGCCGGCGACATCACTGTCCGCTCCGTGGCGCTTCAGGAATTGCAGGAAGCCCTGGAAATTCCGGTTCCCTTGCTGCGGATAGAGTGCTTCGATATCTCGCACGTGCAGGGCACCAACGTGGTGGCCTCCATGGTGGTGGTGGAGGACGGTCTGCCCAAGAAAGCGGACTACCGCAAGTTCTCCATCACGGGCGCAGCGGCAGCTGACGACACCGCGGCGATGCATGACGTCCTGACCCGGCGGTTCCGGCATTACCTTACGGACAAGGCTGCCCAGGTCCCCGTGATATCCGGCGAGATCGTCAACCCGACGCGTGCGGGGGCCAAGAGCAACACTGAAGCCCCGCCGTCGGACCCCACGATGCCGGCCCCCAAGGCCAAGTTCGCGTACCCGCCCAACCTGGTGGTGGTGGACGGCGGGCAGCCGCAGGTCAACGCCGCCAAGCGTGCGCTGGCGGAGCTCGGCATCGACGACGTCTACGTGGTGGGCCTTGCCAAGCGCCTGGAAGAAGTCTGGCTGCCTGACAGCGACTTCCCGGTCATCCTGCCGAGGACATCGCAAGGACTGTATCTACTTCAACGGATCCGTGACGAAGCCCACCGCTTCGCCATCACTTTCCATCGGCAGAAGCGCGGGAAGGCCATGACGGTATCCGTCCTGGACGGGGTGCCGGGCCTTGGTGAAGCCAAGCGCAAGGCTTTGGTGGCGCACTTCGGCTCGCTGAAAAAGATCAAAGCGGCTTCCGTTGAAGAGCTCACGTCTGCCAAAGGTATCGGCCCTGCGCTGGCAGCTGCCGTGGTTCAACACCTGGGTAACACGGAAGACTCCGCCGGGGCAGTCCCGGCGATCAACATGACCACCGGCGAAATCCTTGAATCTTAGCTAGGGTTAGAACCTGGCCGATGGCCGCATCAGCGGCCACCGGCCCTTGAACATGTCGAGGGTGCGTTGACCCAAGGGGAGCGCACCTCAGGCCGTAAACACCACTTCGGACGAAACGGGGAACAACTCATGGATGAGGCAACGGCAGGGTCCGGAACGGAGCAGGACGGCCTCACGCCCGTCAAGCCCCCGGAGGCGGAACTGCTGGTCGTCACCGGCATGTCAGGGGCAGGACGCAGTACGGCCTCGGATGCCCTGGAAGACCACGGCTGGTATGTGGTGGACAACCTCCCACCGCAGATGCTGGGAACCCTGGCCGAAATTGTCTCGCATGCTCCCAAATCCATTCCCAAGCTGGCGGTGGTGGTGGATGTCCGCAGCAAGGACCTCTTCACTGACATCCAGACGGCGCTGGGCGCGCTCAGCGCCAGCGGCATCACCTTCCGGGTGCTCTTCCTGGACGCCAATGATGACGTCCTGGTCCGCCGTTTCGAGCAAGGACGCCGTCCGCATCCCCTGCAGGGCGGCGGCAGGATCCTTGATGGCATCGGGGTCGAGCGCGAGGTCCTGCGGGAACTGCGCGAGCATGCCGACGTCGTGCTGGACACCTCCGACTTCAATGTCCACGGCCTGGCAACAGCCATCACCGAACTGTTCAGCGACACAGGCCCGGTGACCCTGCGCCTGAACGTCATGAGCTTTGGATTCAAGTACGGACTCCCCGTGGATGCCAACTTCGTGGCTGATGCCCGTTTCATTCCCAACCCGCACTGGGTTCCCAAGCTTCGGCCCCATACAGGGCTGGATGAGGACGTCAGCAATTACGTGCTGGCTGCCGATGGCGTGCACGAGTTCGTGGACAGGTACGTACGGGCCCTGGAGCCTGTCCTGGACGGCTACCGCCAGGAGAACAAGCACTACGCCACCTTGGCTGTTGGCTGCACTGGAGGCAAGCACCGATCGGTGGCGGTCGCCGTCGAACTTTCGAAGCGTTTGGCGCAGTATCCCCGTGTCACAGTCACCACCACCCACCGAGACCTGGGACGCGAGTAGTGGGCGTCCTCACCGGCCCACTGCCCCTGATCCCGCCCAAAGGCGTCCCCGGCAGCCAGCAAAAGAAAAGTCCGTCAGTGGTTGCCCTGGGTGGCGGCCACGGACTGGCGGCGTCGCTGTCGGCACTGCGCCTGCTCACCTCCGAGCTGACGGCAATCGTCACAGTAGCGGACGACGGCGGCTCGTCCGGGCGTCTTCGCGAGGAGTACGGCGTCCTTCCGCCCGGCGACCTGCGGATGGCGCTCAGCGCCCTGTGCGACGATACCGACTGGGGCCGGACCTGGCGGGACGTCATGCAGCACCGTTTCAATGCCGGGTCCGCCAAAGGCGGCTCACTGGACCATCACGCCATGGGCAATCTGCTGATCGTGACCCTGTGGGAGCTCTTGGGAGATACGGTTGCCGGCCTGAAGTGGGCCGGCGCCCTGCTGGGAGCCAGGGGCCAGGTGCTGCCCATGTCCAGCGTTCCCCTCACCATTGAGGGCCAGGCCCACATTGACCTTCCGGGAGGTGGCCAGGAACTGCGTACGGTCCGGGGCCAGGCAAAATGCGCTGTGGCGGGCAAGCTTGAAGACGTCAGGCTGCTGCCTGAGGATGCTCCGGCCTGCACAGAAGCCCTGACGGCCATCGAACTGGCTGACTGGGTCATCCTTGGACCCGGTTCCTGGTACACCTCGGTCCTGCCGCATCTGCTGCTGCCTGAGCTGCGCCAAGCCCTGGGCGACACCGCTGCGAAGCGCTGCCTCACCATGAACCTTGACGTCGAAACCAAGGAAACCTCGGGCATGACGGCCGCGGACCATCTGGACGTCCTGCGCCGCTATGCACCTGAATTCAGCGTCGATGTGGTCCTTGCGGATCCTGCTGCAATCCAGGACCTCAAAGCCTTCGAGAAGGCCGCGGGGATGATCGGGGCTGAAGTGGTGTTGGGTAGAGTGGGGGCGTCGAGGCGCCGCCCCGTCCATGATCCACTGCTGCTGGCAGCGGCGTACCACGATATTTTCGGGAACAGTTAGGAATACGCGATGGCACTTACTGCGTCGGTCAAGGACGAACTGTCCCGGCTGGACATCAAAAAGTCTTCAGTCCGCAAGGCTGAAGTTTCGGCAATGCTGCGCTTCGCGGGTGGCCTGCACATCATTTCGGGCAGGATCGTCATCGAGGCTGAAGTCGACCTCGCTTCCACGGCACGCCGCCTCCGGGCCGCGATCGCGGAAGTGTACGGCCACCAGAGCGAAATCATCGTCGTTTCCGGTGGCGGCCTGCGCCGGGGAAGCCGCTATGTTGTCCGTGTGGTCCGGGACGGTGAAGCACTCGCCCGCCAAACGGGCCTGCTGGACGGACGCGGACGTCCTGTGCGAGGGCTGCCCTCGGTGGTGGTCAACGGCTCGGCTGCAGACGCCGAGGCTGTCTGGCGGGGAGCGTTCCTCGCCCACGGTTCACTCACTGAGCCGGGTCGTTCTTCCTCGCTGGAAGTCACGTGCCCCGGCCCCGAATCCGCGCTGGCACTCGTTGGGGCTGCCAGGCGGCTCGGCATCCAGGCCAAGGCCCGTGAGGTGCGCGGAGTGGATCGCGTAGTCATCCGAGACGGAGACACCATTGCTGCCCTCCTGACCCGCATGGGTGCGCATGACGCGCTGATGGTGTGGGAAGAACGGCGCATGCGCAAGGAAGTCCGGGCGACGGCCAACAGGCTTGCCAACTTTGACGACGCCAACCTGCGCCGGTCTGCCCAGGCAGCAGTGGCCGCGGGTGCCAGGGTGGACCGTGCCCTGGAAATCCTGGGAGACGACGTACCGGACCATCTCAAGTACGCCGGGGAGCTCCGTGTTGCCCACAAGCAGGCCAGCCTGGATGAACTCGGACGCCTGGCGGATCCGCCCATGACCAAGGACGCCATTGCGGGTCGCATCCGCCGCCTCCTCGCCATGGCGGATAAGCGGGCCCTCGACCTGGGCATCCCGGGTACTGAGGCAAATGTGACTCCGGAAATGATGGACGAGTAGTCCGCACCCATAGAATCGAAAATGCGTGGAGGAAATACTGCGAGGCCACCCGGGGTTGTTCCCGATGGAGGCAAGAGCAGGCTTCTTCGCCAAGGATTTCCGGCCAGCATGCTGGCCGGATGACATAACGAGAGTTACCAACCCGGACGTCAGTCCATTACATTGGAGGATTTCGTGACAGAGTACGTTCTGCCCGAGCTCGGCTATGACTATGCAGCACTCGAGCCGCACATTTCGGCAAAGATCATGGAGCTGCACCACAGCAAGCACCATGCTGCTTACGTTGCAGGCGCCAACAATGCCCTCTCCCAGCTGGCCGATGCCCGCGAGAAGGGTGACTACGCCAACATCAACCGTCTCTCCAAGGACCTCGCGTTCCACACCGGCGGACACATCAACCACTCCGTTTTCTGGAACAACATTTCCCCGGACGGCGGCGACAAGCCCGAAGGTGAGCTCGCAGCAGCCATCGATGACGCCTTTGGTTCGTTCGACGCTTTCCGTGCGCAATTCAGCGCTGCCGCACTTGGCTTGCAGGGTTCCGGCTGGGCTTTCCTGGCCTACGAGCCCATCGGTGGCAACCTGCTCATCGAGCAGCTCTACGATCAGCAGGGCAACGTTGCAGTAGGTACCACGCCGCTCCTGATGCTGGACATGTGGGAGCACGCCTTCTACCTGGACTACGTCAACGTCAAGGCTGACTACGTCAAGGCCTTCTGGAACATCGTCAACTGGGCGGACGTTGCAAAGCGCTTCGAAGCCGCGCGCGCCAACGCCACGGGCCTCATCGTCCTTTAGTTGGTGAGCCCCGGTTCACGCCGATGTAACAAAAGTCACTTTTTGCGTGAATTGGGGCCAAATGCTGGAAAGCCTGCCTCCGCAGTTGCGGGGGCAGGCTTAGTTAAACGTAAGATGGATCACGGAAGGCGGTTAGCCTTCAGCAACGTGGCTGGTCGCCCTCCGATCTGATAATCACCTCTGCCCAAAGACGTGCGGGGTCTGTTGGTTGGAAATAATAAATCCGACTCACTAGGCGTGCTTGCAAGAGCACCAAGGAGATTGACACATAGTGACCACCCGTATTGGTATCAACGGCTTCGGCCGCATCGGCCGTAACTACTTCCGCGCAGCACTGGCCCAGGGCGCAGACCTTGAGATCGTCGCCGTCAACGACCTCACCAGCCCCGAGACTCTCGCCCACCTCCTGAAGTACGACTCCGTCGGTGGACGCCTCGCCCAGACCGTGGAAGTTGTCGATGGAAACCTGGTAGTCGATGGCAAGTCCATCAAGGTCCTGGCTGAGCGCGATCCCGCCAACCTTCCGTGGGGCGAATTGGGCGTTGACATTGTCATCGAGTCCACCGGCTTCTTCACCAAGGCCGCAGCAGCCCAGAAGCACATTGATGCCGGCGCCAAGAAGGTCCTCATCTCGGCTCCCGCAAGCGACGAAGACATCACCATCGTCATGGGCGTCAACCACGAGCTTTACGATCCCGCAGCGCACAACATCATCTCCAACGCCTCCTGCACCACCAACTGCCTCGGCCCGCTGGCCAAGGTAGTCAATGACGCCTTCGGCATCGAGCGTGGCCTCATGACCACGGTCCACGCCTACACGGCCGACCAGAACCTGCAAGACGGACCGCACGGCGATCTCCGCCGCGCCCGCGCCGCCGCCATCAACATGGTTCCTACGTCCACCGGTGCAGCCAAGGCAATCGGACTGGTCCTGCCGGAGCTCAAGGGCAAGCTGGACGGCTACGCCATCCGCGTTCCGGTCCCCACGGGTTCCGCTACGGACCTCACGGTCACCGTCTCCCGCGAAGTAACGGTTGAAGAAGTCAACGCAGCAGTCAAGGCTGCCGCTGAGTCAGAACAGTTCGCCGGCATCCTTAGCTACACCGACGCTCCCATCGTGTCCTCGGACATCGTCGGAGACCCGGCGTCTTCCATCTTCGACTCCGGCCTGACCAAGGTCATTGGCAACCAGGTCAAGGTTGTTTCCTGGTACGACAACGAGTGGGGTTACTCCAACCGCCTCGTAGACCTCACGGAGCTCGTCGCATCCAAGCTGGGCTAGGGTAGACACATGACATCTCACACCCTCAACGAACTCATCGCTGAAGGTGTCCGCGGGCGGTACATTCTGGTCAGAAGTGACCTCAATGTGCCGCTCGACGGCTCTACAGTGACCGACGACGGCCGCATCAAGGCCTCACTTCCGGTCCTCAAGAAGCTCTCGGACGCCGGTGCCCGTGTGCTCGTTACCGCACACCTTGGACGCCCCAAGGGCGCTCCCGAAGAAAAGTACTCCTTGAAGCCCGCTGCGGCCCGCCTTGCGGAGCTGGCGGACTTCCCGGTACAGCTCGCCGCCGACACGGTGGGGGACTCCGCCAAGGAGCTCTCATCCGGCCTCAACGACGGGGACGTACTCATCTTGGAGAACGTTCGCTTCGATGCCCGCGAAACCAGCAAGGACGACGCCCAGCGCGGCGCCTTCGCCGACGAGCTGGTTGCCCTCACGGGAAGTAACGGCGCCTTCGTGGACGATGCCTTTGGAGCGGTCCACCGCAAGCACGCGAGCGTTTATGACGTGGCCACCCGGTTGCCGTCCTACCTGGGCGACCTCGTCCACACCGAGGTAGAGGTTCTCCGGAAGCTCACCACGGACACGCAGCGCCCGTATGTCGTAGTTCTTGGTGGCTCCAAGGTCTCGGACAAGCTGGCGGTGATCGAGAACCTTCTGGGCAAAGCGGACACCATCCTTGTTGGCGGCGGCATGCTCTTTACTTTCTTGGCCGCAGCAGGCCACAAGGTTGCGGGAAGCCTTCTTGAGGAGGACCAGATCCCCGTAGTCCAGGACTACCTCCAGCGCGCTTCGGCTGCGGGTACCTCCTTTGTGATCCCCACCGACGTAGTAGTGGCCAGCCGCTTTGCAGCTGATGCAGACCACGAGGTCGTCAGGGCGGACGCCATTGAGGACAGCGCTTTCGGAGCTTCCGGTATCGGCCTGGACATCGGACCGGAATCCGCTTCCGCGTTCGCAGCCCAGATCGAAGGCGCCAAGACCGTCTTCTGGAACGGCCCCATGGGTGTCTTCGAATTCGAGGCCTTCTCCAGCGGCACGCGGGCCATCGCCCAGGCGTTGACGGATACGGTTGCCTTCACCGTTGTGGGGGGTGGCGATTCCGCCGCAGCCGTTCGGACCCTAGGGTTCGAGGACTCGCAGTTCGGACACATCTCCACTGGTGGTGGCGCAAGCCTGGAATACCTTGAAGGCAAGGAACTTCCCGGCCTGAGCGTCCTGGACCGCTAAGCACCATCCGGCCGGCAGGACGCCATCGCGTTCTGCCGGCCGTTCCATATTTCAACGCATTCTTTGGAGTTCATGTGACTACCTCTGCCAACGGCAACTTTGTCCGCAAGCCCTTCATCGCCGGCAACTGGAAGATGAACATGGACCACGTCCAGGGCATCACCTTGCTGCAGAAGCTCGCCTGGACGCTGTCCGACGCCAAGCACGACTACAACCGTGCCGAGGTTGCCGTCTTCCCGCCGTTCACGGACCTCCGTGGCGTCCAGACGCTGGTCCAGGGTGACGACCTCGAGGTGGTCTACGGTGGCCAGGACCTCTCGCAGTTCGACTCCGGAGCCTACACCGGTGATATCTCCGGTCAGTTCCTCAGCAAGTTGGGCTGCACCTACGTCCTGGTGGGCCACAGTGAGCGCCGCACCGTCCACAACGAATCCGACGACGTCCTGAACGCCAAAGTCAAAGCTGGGTTCCGCCACGGCGTCATCCCTGTCCTCTGCGTCGGCGAAGGCCTCGAGATCCGCCAGGCAGGAACGCATGTTGAGCACACCCTTGCCCAACTGCGCGCCGGTGTTGAAGGACTCACGGCTGAGCAGGCTGCGGAACTCGTGGTTGCCTACGAACCCGTCTGGGCCATCGGCACGGGCGAAGTTGCCGGTCCGGAGGATGCACAGGAAATGTGTGCAGCCATCCGAGCCGAACTTGCCGAACTCTTCGACGAGACCGTCGCAGCAAAGACCCGTCTCCTTTATGGCGGTTCCGTCAAGGCCAACAATGCAGCCGCCATCATGGCCGAAAGTGACGTTGACGGATTGCTTGTGGGTGGCGCAAGCCTGGACCCCGCTGAGTTTGCTAACATTGTCAGGTTCGAGAGCCACCTCGTCACGGACTAGTCCGGCTCCCGTTTTCCGCTTCTTCGAAAGGCCGTCGTGGACGTTCTTCAAGTCATTCTGCAGATCCTGCTGGGAATCACCAGTCTTCTGCTGACGCTGCTCATTCTCCTGCACAAGGGACGTGGCGGCGGTTTGTCCGACATGTTCGGTGGCGGAATGAGCTCCGGATTGAGTTCGTCCGGTGTAGCCGAGCGCAACCTGAACCGCTTCACCATCATTCTCGGTATCACATGGGGAGCTGTCATCATCGGCCTTGGCCTGATCATGCGCTTCACCTCAGGTGGCGACTCCTAGTCCCCACCTCAACGGATCTATCACAAGAGGAGTGGTTCCTTCCCAGGGACCACTCCTCTTTTTGTTGGTTACCCATCCCCAGTGCCGTCGTCGAGCACTTCGCACTAGAATGTCCGTGTTGGCCGAAAGGCCCACGGGCCGTGACGGCCGACCACCGAGTCGCTAGGGGTTCGAAAATGGTTCATGGCACGCCAGGATATCGGGGCACCCGCGTAGGTGTGGCCCAAGGTTCTACTCCGAGAAACCAAAGCGACCATGGCGGGGGAGTCCAGCTGCCGCGGATTCGGGTTCCCTATTGGTGCGCCAAAGGACACGAAACCCGGCTTGTTTTTCTTAAACTGCCGGACGAGCAAATTCCCAGGACCTGGGACTGCCCTAAGTGCGGCCTTCCGGCCTCCCGTGATCCCGGCCATCCGGCCTCGGCCCGGCCAGAGGACGAGCTCTTCAAATCGCACCTCGATTACGTTAAAGAGAGACGCTCCAGCCAAGACGCAGAAATTGTCCTGACTGGAGCGTTGGAGCGGCTACGCGCCCGCGGGGTCCTTCCGGACCAGCTGCTGGGGGACGCGTGAGGCTGCGTTCTCGTCGATAAGCCACAGGGTCCGCGCACGGCCAACGGGACCGGAGGCGGGCACCTGGACCGGGTTGGCGCCAGCCAAGGCCAGGCCAACAGCTCCTGCCTTATCCTCGCCGGCAACAACCATCCAGATCTCCTGGGCGGTGTTGATGGCGGGCAGCGTCAAGGAGATACGCGACGACGGCGGCTTGGGCGAGTTCTCGACACCCACCACCGTGCGTTTCTTCTCACGGACGCCGGCCTGCTCGGGAAAGAGCGACGCCACGTGGGCGTCCGGGCCCACGCCAAGAAGCAGGACATCAAAGCGCGGCAGGAGGCCAGGCTCGTCGGAGCGGCTATCAGACATGTCAGCTGCATGCTCGGCTTCGGCTGCTGCCTTGAGTTCCTCGGCATAGGCAAAGGCGGCTTCGTCAGCTGTGGCAAAGTCGTCCGCCGAGCCGGGCTCGTGGATCCTGGCAGGATCTACAGCCAGGTGGGCCAGCAGGGCCTGGTGCGCTTGACGGGTATTCCTGTCCTCGCTGTCAGCAGCAACGAAGCGTTCATCACCCCACCAGAAGTTAACTTTTGACCAGTCGACGGCCGGTGCTGCAGCTGAATCGGCCACAGCCTTCAGCGTTCCGATTCCGACGGTGCCGCCGGTCAGGACCACCGTGGCCTCGCCGTGCTTGTCCTGGACATCCACAAGCTTGGTAATGAGGCGTGCCGCGATGGCGGCCATCAACACCTTGGAGTCGGGGTGGATGCTAACTCTTGGCTCAGCGTGCACTTGTCTGGACTCTCCTCTGGCTGGTAAGTGGCAGTCCCATCGTAATCACTTCTCCGAAGACTTCGTCGGGGTCGAGCCGTCGGAGTTCTTCGGCGAGGCAATCTTTAAGGCTGCGCCGGGGGAGGGTGATACGCTGTGCCGGCTGTCCAGGTTGGGTCAGTTCCGCCACGGACAGTCCGGGACGGAAAAGCTGGACATCGCCGCTTGCACGGGTCAGCCGGACCCGCCGAATGCCGGTACCTGCAGGGTCCGCCACAATCGTGACGGGCGCCTCCAGCGCCAGGCTCAGCCAGGCAGCCAGCAGCAGGGTGCTGGGAGAGTCCGATGCGCCTTCCACAGCCACGGCTGAGACGGGGTCGCTGTCGACTTGGTCGAAGACAGCTGCGAGTTGCATGCGCCAGTTGGTCAGGCGGGTCCAGGCAAGGTCGGTGTCGCCGGCTTTGTACGTTGCCCGGATGTTCTCCAGTGCCCGGCGGGGGTCAGGTTCGTTGGCGGAGTCGGTGATGCGGCGGTGCGCGATGCGGCCGATGGAGGTTTCGCAGGCGCTTTCCGGGGCTCCGTGCGGCCACCAGGCAACGATCGGGGCATCCGGCAACAGCAGGGCGGCCACCAGGGATTCGCTCTCGTGGGCCATGTGCCCATGCCCGCGCAGGACGATGACCTCGGATGCGCCGGCGTCGCCGCCGACACGGATTTGAGCATCAAGACGGTCAGGACCCTCAACGCCGGCATCGGCCAGGACAATGATCCGGCAGGGGTGTTCCCGGCTGGCTTCATTGGCGGCCTCGATGGCTTCTTCTTCCTGCCCGGACTTGGTCACCACCACCAGGGTCAGGACACGGCCCAAGGCGATGACGCCGCCCTGTTCACGCAGCGACATGATCTTCTTGGAGATCTTGGAGGTGGTGGTATCGGGAAGATCTACAATCATGGCCTTCTCCAGGTTCGTCCGTCACGGGCGAGCAGGTCATCGGCCGAGGCCGGTCCCCAACTGCCGGGTGCGTAGGGTTGCGGTTGTTCGTCCAGGCCGGCCCAGTATTCCTCGAACGGGTCCAGGATCTTCCAGGACAATTCCACTTCCTGGTGGCGCGGGAAGAGCGGCGGTTCGCCCAGGAGTACGTCCAGAATGAGTCGCTCGTAGGCTTCGGGGCTGGACTCCGTGAAGGAGTGGCCGTAGCCAAAGTCCATGGTGACGTCGCGGACTTCCATTTGGGTGCCCGGGACCTTGGAACCGAAACGGATGGTGGCGCCTTCGTCGGGCTGGACGCGGATCACCACGGCGTTCTGGCCGAAGTCGTCCTCACCATGGTCGCGGAACAACAGGTTCGGTGCGCGCTTGAACACCACGGCGATTTCGGTGACACGACGGCCCAAACGCTTACCGGCGCGCAGGTAGAACGGCACACCGTTCCAGCGGCGGGTGTTGATGTCCACCCGGATCGCAGCATACGTCTCGGTCTTGGAATCGGCAGGGATGCCGTCCTCATCCAGGTAACCGAGTACTTCTTCGCCGCCCTGCCATCCACCGGTGAACTGACCACGTGCAGAGTGGGTGGAGAGGTCATCGGGCAGCTTGACCGCCGCGAGGACTTTTTCCTTCTCCGCCCTCAAATCATCGGCATTAAAGGAAATCGGCTCCTCCATCGCCGTCAACGCCAGCAACTGGAGCAGGTGGTTCTGGATGACATCGCGGGCAGCACCCACGCCGTCGTAATACCCTGCACGCCCGCCGGTGCCGATGTCCTCGGCCATGGTGATCTGGACGTGGTCCACGTAGTTGGCGTTCCAGAGCGGCTCAAACAACTGGTTCGCGAAGCGCAAAGCCAGGATGTTTTGCACCGTCTCTTTGCCCAGGTAGTGGTCAATCCTGAACACGGCATCGGCCGGGAACACGGATTCGACGATGTCGTTCAGCTGGCGTGCGGACTCGAGATCATGCCCAAACGGCTTCTCGATCACCACACGGCGCCATTGGCCAGGCTTGGCCTGGGCAAGGCCATGCTTGGACAGCTGGCGGCAGACCTGCTCAAAAGCCTTGGGTGGGATCGACAAGTAGAAGCCGTGGTTCCCGCGGGTCCCGCGGGTCTCATCCAGCTCATCAAGGACATCACCGAGGCGCTCAAAAGCGTCGTCGTCGTCGAACTCACCCTGGACAAAGCGAATACCCGAGGCCAATTGCTCCCATACCGCTTCATCGAACTTGGTCCGGGCGTGGGCTTTGACGTTTTCCTTGACCTCGGCCGCGAAGTCAGCGCTGTCCCAGTCACGGCGGCCGAAACCAACCAGCGCGAAGCTGGGAGGCAACAGACCACGGTTGGCGAGGTCATAGACCGCCGGCATGAGTTTCTTACGGGCGAGGTCGCCGGTGACTCCGAAGAACACCAACGACGACGGCCCGGCGATGCGGTTCAGGCGCCGGTCCCGCGGATCCCGCAGAGGATTCCGCAGACCGGCGTTTTTCCTGCCGTTTTCAGTTTCTGGCATGTTTGGTTCTGTGCCTTAGCTTTCGAGTGCGCTGGCTTGGTCGGCCAACGCAGCGACGACTTCCTGGAGTTGGGCCACGCCGGCAGCACGTTCGGTGAGGTGCAGGCGCAAAACAGGACGGCCATGGCCTTCCAAGACCTGGGCGTCGCCCGAGGCCTGGGCGGCAATGAGCTGGCCGAAAGTGAAGGGCCGCTCCGGGATGTCCAGATCAGTGGAGGATGCTGCAGTGACCTGCAGGAATACTCCGATGGCCGGTCCGCCCTTGTGGAACTGGCCCGTGGAGTGAAGGAACCGCGGACCCCAACCGAATGTCACAGGACGCCCGCTGACGGCCGCGAGTTCATCCCGGATACCTTCAAGCGGCGCGTGGGAAATACGGTCGAGGTATGCCTGCACGCTCAAGTAGCCATCCGTGCCGAGCTGGCTGAGCAGTGCCTGCACAGCCTCGCTTACCGTTGAGGCGTTACCGAGCCATCCACCTCCGCGTACTTCCACAGCACCGTCGGTGAAGGCCGCGGGGGTGGGTTCGGGACGGGCGTCCAGCAAGCCGCGGGCTGCCACCTTGGCGGCCTCGACGTCGGGCTGGTCAAACGGGTTGATGCCCAGGAGCCGGCCCGCCACGGCGGTTGCGAATTCCCAGACAAACATCTGCGAGGCCAGCCCACCGGCGATGGCTACCTCGTTCCCACGAAGCTCGACGTCGGCATCCGCGCTGACCAGCCGCACCACCAGGACGTCGTCGGCACCGTTCAGGGCCTCAGGAGAGTCCGGGCCGGCAACGACAGGCAGGACGCCCGTACCCAGTTTGCCGGTGGATTCCGCAATGAGCTGTTCGGCCCAATCAGCGAAACCGACAATACCTGAGCCGTCTTCGGCGATGACCACCTTGTTTCGCAGCGGGCTGGTACCACCCAAAGCTATGCCCAGTGCCAGGCCGATGTTGTCGGCGGAGTCCTCGTTGAGGATCTCCGCAGCTTCCTCCGCCTCATCCAGGAAGGCCTGGATGTCCACACCGGCAAGCCCACAAGGGACCAGGCCGAACGCAGTCAGTGCTGAGAAACGGCCTCCCACGTTGGGGTCGGCGTTGAATACCGCGCGGTAGCCTGCCTCGCGCGACGCCTTATCCAGGGGCGACCCCGGATCAGTAACGATGATGATGCGGCTCCCAGCGTCGATGCCGGCGTCGTTGAACGCCTTCTCGAATACACGGCGCTGGGAGTCGGTCTCAACGGTGGAGCCGGACTTGGAGGAAACGACGATCGCCGTTTCCTCCAACCGATCCGCCAGGGCAGCACTGACCTGTTCAGGATCAGTGCTGTCCAGCACAGTCAGCTCGACGCCGGCAGTACCGGCAATGACCTCGGGAGCCAGCGAAGACCCACCCATGCCACACAGGACAATGCGGGTAACTCCTTCGGCACGAAGGGCGTCACGAAGTTCCAGAATGTCACCGACCAAGGCCTGGGACACTGTGGCGGCCTCTACCCAGCCGAGACGGATCGCAGACTCGGACTCTGCCTCAGGACCCCACAGAGTGTGGTCCTTGGCGAAAATCCGCGTGGCGATCCTGTCCTCAACCAGGCTGTCAATGTGCTGGGCGATGGCCTGTTGCGCGGCACCGCTGGCGTCGTAGCTGATTGTGCTCATGGTGGGTTAGGAAGCCTTCCGTGCGGTGGCGAGGGCGCCTTCGACGTCGGCGAGGAGTTCCTTCCAGGAGCCTACGAACTTCTCAAGGCCTTCGGTCTCAAGCAACGTCACGACGTCGTTGTAGGAAACGCCGAGGGCTTCGAGGGCGTTGAGGGTCTCGTTTGCCTCGTCGTAAGTGCCGGTGATGGTGTCACCAGTGACGACGCCGTGGTCGAACGTGGCATCCAGCGTTTTCTCCGGCATGGTGTTGACCACGCCGGCTGCCACGAGTTCGGTCACGTAGAGGGTATCCGGGTAGGCAGGGTCCTTGACGCCGGTGGAGGCCCACAGCGGACGCTGCGGGAGGGCGCCGGCCTCTGCCAGCACTGCCCAGCGCTCGGTGGAGAAGAGCTCCTCGTAGACCTGGTAAGCCAGGCGTGCGTTGGCGACACCGGCCTTGCCCTTGAGTGCCTTGGCTTCATCGGTGCCGATGGCGTCGAGGCGCTTGTCGATCTCGGAGTCAACGCGGGACACGAAGAACGAAGCAACGGAGTGGATCCTGGAGAGGTCGTGGCCGTTCTCCTTGGCCTGCTCAAGGCCGGACTGGAAGGCGTTGATGACCGCGCGGTAGCGCTCCAGGGAGAAGATCAGGGTCACGTTGACGCTGATGCCCTCGGCCAGGGTAGCCGTGATGGCTTCGAGGCCTTCCAGGGTTGCTGGGATCTTGATGTGGACGTTGTCCTTGTTGACCTTGGCGTAGAGGTGCTTGGCCTCGGCGATGGTGCCGGCGGTGTCCCAGGCAAGGCGGGGATCCACCTCGATGGAAACGCGGCCGTCCACACCATTGGTGGCGGCGGCTACCGGTGCAAAGAGATCGCAGGCGTCTGCGACATCAGTGGTGGTGATTTCAAAAATGGTCTCTTCGACGCTGGCGCCGGCCGCGGCCTGCGCTGCGATGGTGGCGTCGTAGTCCGTGCCGGCGGTGATCGCGGCGTGGAAGATGGACGGGTTGGTGGTCACGCCAACCACGTTCTTTTCGTCGATGAGCTTCTGCAGGGTGCCTGTGTCCAGGCGGGTGCGGGAGAGGTCATCGAGCCAGATGGAAACGCCGGCGTCGGAGAGCTGCTGCGTGGGAGTGCTAGACATGTGTTTTTCTCCTGTGAGAGGGGAGCAGACTGTTATGCGTTGACGTCTGCGAGGGAGTCTTTGGCTGCGGCTGCGACGGCTTCGGCGGTGATGCCGAATTCGTTGAAGAGCCGCTTGTAGTCGGCCGAGGCACCGAAGTGCTCAAGGGAGATGGAGCGGCCGGCGTCGCCGACGAATTCGCGCCAGCCGAGTGCAAGGCCGGCTTCAACAGAAACGCGGGCTTTCACGGAAGCGGGGAGCACGGATTCGCGGTAGGCCTCGTCCTGCTTGTTGAACCACTCAACGCAGGGCATGGAGACAACGCGGGCTGCAATGCCTTCGGCCTGGAGGGCTTCGCGGGCCTGGACTGCCAGCTGGACTTCGGAGCCGGTGCCGATCAGGATGACCTGGGCGTCAACGGTTTCGCCGTCCTTGGAAGCTTCGGCCAGCACGTAGCCGCCCTTGGCAACGCCTGCGGTGGAACCGAACGTGTCACCGGTTGCTTCACCTTCGCCGCGGGCGTAGGTGGGGATGTTCTGACGGGTCAGGACGATACCTGCCGGGTTCTCGTGGTTCTCCAGCATGGCCTTCCATGCCGCGGAAACCTCGTTCGCATCACCGGGACGGACAACGTCCAGGCCCGGGATGGCGCGCAGCGAAGCGAGCTGCTCAACCGGCTGGTGGGTGGGGCCGTCTTCGCCCAGGCCGATGGAGTCGTGTGTCCATACGTACAGGGACGGAACACCCATCAGCGCGCCAAGGCGGATGGCCGGGCGCTGGTAGTCGCTGAAGATGAGGAACGTACCGGAGAAAGCGCGGGTGCGGCCATGCAGGGAAATGCCGTTCACAATCGACGCAGCAGCGTGCTCACGGATACCGAAGTGCAGCACCCGTCCGTACGGGTTGCCCTTCCAGGCGTCCGTGGAGCGCGAGGTCGGGATGAACGACGGCGAGCCTTCGATCGTGGTGTTGTTGGACTCGGCGAGGTCGGCCGAACCGCCCCACAGCTCCGGCAGGACCGGGCCGATGGCGTTCAGGACCTTGCCCGAAGCCGCGCGGGTGGAAACGTCCTTGCCTGCTTCGAACACGGGAAGCGCAGCATCGATGCCCACGGGGAGCTTCTTCGCTTCAACGCGTTCCAGCAGGGCAGCGGCGTCCGGGTTGGCGGACTGCCATGCCTCGAACGAGCTCTGCCAGGCAGCGCGTGACTCGGCGCCACGGTCCAGGACCTTACGGGCGTGTGCCAGGACTTCTTCGTCAACATCGAAGGACTTGGCAGGATCGAAGCCGAGCACGGTCTTCAGGGCCGCGACTTCCTCGGCACCCAGGGCGGAACCGTGGATCTTGCCGGTGTTCTGCTTCTTCGGCGCCGGGTACCCAATGATGGTGCGCAGCGAAATGATGGACGGCTTGTTCGTCTCAGCCTTCGCCGCGAGCAGTGCTGAGTAGAGTTCCTGGACGTCTTCGACGTAGTCGCCGGTCTTGGTCCAGTCAACGCGCTGGGTGTGCCAGCCGTAGGCCTCGTAGCGCTTGAGGACGTCCTCGGTGAAGGCGATGTCGGTGTCGTCTTCGATGGAGATGTGGTTCTCGTCGTAGATCACTACGAGGTTGCCAAGTTCCTGGTGCCCGGCCAGCGAGGACGCCTCGGAGGTCACGCCTTCCTGGAGATCGCCATCGGAGGCGATGACCCAGATGGTGTGGTCGAACGGCGATTCGCCGGCGGGAGCATCGGCGTCGAACAGGCCGCGCTGGCGACGCTGGGAGTACGCAAAACCAACAGCCGAGGCCAAGCCCTGGCCCAGCGGGCCGGTGGTGATTTCCACGCCGGCGGTGTGCTTGTACTCGGGGTGGCCAGGGGTCAGTGAACCCCAGGTGCGGAGCGCCTCAAGGTCCTTCAATTCCAGGCCGTAACCGGACAGGAACAACTGGATGTAAAGGGTCAACGACGTGTGGCCGGGGGACAGGACGAACCGGTCGCGGCCAAGCCAGTCCGGGTTCTTCGGGTCATGGCGCATCAGCTTCTGGAACAGCAAGTATGCTGCCGGAGCCAAGCTCATCGCCGTACCGGGGTGGCCGTTGCCGACCTTCTCCACGGCGTCTGCGGCCAACACACGAACGGTGTCAACTGCCTTCTTGTCCAGATCGGTCCATGACAGTTCTTGCTCTTCCAAATGTGGCACGAAAACCGAGCCCCTCTCTGTGCTGACGGCAGGCGTATGGACACGGCACGCAGGAAGCACAGGATGGCGCCCGCTGCAATGTGTCTACCAGCCGTTCACCATTGAAACGTTGATCTCTCATCCAGACGCACGGATTCCCGAGAATACGGTTTCCCGGATCGTCAACGTGTGCTGATCTGCTCAACAGCTTAGCCCTAAACGTGTCACGGAACTCAGGGAATCCCACTAACTGGACAGAAATTCCCTTATATGAATCACGATGGCCCGGAAGCGGAGTGAAGATTCGGAAACATTGACGGATTTTGCGGACATTGGTCCACTTCCGGCCACGGTATGATATTTGGAGGCCACCAGCGGTTCATGCGCCCGTGTCAGCTTTCGAAGACCGGGACGGCAGCCGTTGCGAGAACCCCAGAGCATAGAACAGAGTGACTGCCGCCGTGAGCACAACTGATACGCCCCTCAACGCGTCCCCGGCCCGGGGAAGCATCGGAATTTCCCGTAAGTTCAAGGCGTATCTGGCACTCACCAAACCCCGGGTCATCGAACTCCTCCTGGTCAGCACCCTGCCCACCATGATCTTCGCCCAGCGCGGCTTCCCCTCCATCGGCCTGATCCTGGCCACCCTCGTCGGCGGAGCGTTTGCAGCCGGCAGCGCCGGAGTCTTCAACTGCTACATCGACCGCGACATCGACAAACTGATGCACCGCACCGAGAAGCGCCCCTTGGTCACGGGTGAGGTGACGCCGCGCGAGGCCCTGGTCTTCGCCTGGATCCTGGGTGCAGCGTCAATCGCCATCCTGTGGTTCGGCGCCAATCCTCTGTCCGCCTGGCTCGGGCTCGGTGCCATCGTCTTTTATGTGGTTATTTACACCATGATCCTGAAGCGCCGCACGGCCCAGAATATTGTGTGGGGCGGAGCGGCCGGATGCTTCCCCGTGCTGATCGCCTGGGCCGCTGTCACCAATACGGTGGAGTGGCCGGCAATCGTGCTCTTCATGGTGATCTTCCTGTGGACGCCCCCGCACTACTGGCCCCTGTCCATGCGCTACGGCGAGGATTACCGCAACGCCAAGGTGCCCATGCTCGGTGCCATCGCCGGCGCCAAGGTGGTATCGGTACAGGTTGTCCTCTACGCCTGGGCCATGGTTGCCTGTTCACTCTTGATGGTTCCCGTTGGAGGTGCCGGCTGGGTTTACACGATCGTCGCCGTTGCCGCCGGCGCCTGGTTCCTCTACGAGAGCCACGCTCTGTACAAGCGCGCACAGGGTGGCGACGTCTCCAACAAGGGCGCCATGAAGGTCTTCCACGGATCCATCAGCTACCTGACGCTGCTCTTCATCGCACTGGCCGTTGACCCGTTCATTGGCTCAGCGATCGTCGGCGGCTAAGTTCCGCGCTTCGTCAGGAAATAACGTTCGACGCCGGTGCCCGCCAGAGTGCCGGCGTCGCGCTTTTCCCTCACGCCACCTGACGCTCGCCCACATCCCAAGCCCTTGATCCCAACGCCCGCTCACATCCCAAAAGACGCAACCAAGTGAGCCAACGGGGGAGGCGCCTTGCCGGCGGGCAGCGCAGAGACCAGCAGGGGAGCGTAGCGAATCTTGTTGCCACTCCGGCCCCCGAAGAACCGTCGTAATTGGACTTCCACGGACCGGTCCCGCAGTGAGGGCTGGCGTTGGAGGAGCCTGAACGAGGCCAGCTCGCCTTCAGCCCCGATGACGTCGAGCACGGCGTCGATTCCCAGGCATCGGATAAGTTCATCCTCCAGATCGGTGTCACAAACCTGGAACCCGCGCTCTTCCAACGGCCCGGATCCCACACCGGCATGCAGGAGTGCCCTGGCAATGACTTTGGACTCGCCTGCATCAGGGCTTCTACAGCCAACCTGTCGCTTTCACCCTCGACCAGCACAGTTGTCGCCTGCATAAGACAAGTATGTCGGACGCGGCAACGGAGGGCTTTGACGCGCTTCTATACCTAGAGTTCTCGTGGCAGCACCTAGTTTCGCCCTTCCGGGCACCTATTTCTTGCCCAAATGCCACCTAGTTTGCGGAAAAGTCGTCTAGGTGGTGCCGTGCGCACCCTAATGTTCGAAATGGAACAGAGCCGTTCCACACCGCACGAGCATTGGGGAAAACAATGAAAGCGCTCCTCCGTACTGCAGGAATCGTGACCATCGCGTCGGCTTCAGTTTTGACCGGAGTGACAGCCGCGCAAGCAGCGCCGGCCTGCTCCACGGCACGTGTATGTCTCTACGACAACTACTGGTTCACCGGAACGCAGCGGACCTACAACTGGGTAGCTTCGTATGTGGGCGACGCGGCGAACGATAAAGCCAGTTCCGTCGTCATAGGCCCGGCCGCGAACGTTCAATCGCCCTACGTGTATCTGTACCGGGACCTCAATTACTCCGGGCATGCAGTGATCTTCCGTGGTGGGAACGCAGTGAACGATCTCCGGGGTGTGTCAATGTATGCCGGTGTGAACTGGGACGACGAGATCTCAAGCATTTGGGGTTAGCCTTGCAATCGCCCGCTCTTCGGTCCACCGTGAAGGTCGCCTCGTTGCTGGCAGGGATCGTGATGGCCTGCGCTGCCTGTTCCGGCCCGCCGGCATCGTCGCCCAGCGAATCCATGGCCACCAGTTTGCCCGCCATCGATCGCTCTGCCGGCGCCGGGGCCAAAGCGTCCCTCAACGAAGTGAGCGGTGAGGTGCTCCTTCCCATGAGTGCCTACTGGTACTCGGACCGTGAGAACGTGATCGTAAATTCGGCGGTCGCTTTCCTCATCTACGACTGCGTGGAAGAAGCCGGGTTTACGGTGGCGCCGTGGGGCGGCGGAGGCAAGGCCCTGCAGGACTACAGGTTTGGTCAATGGTCCCGTCCATTGGCAGCCAGGAACGGCGCCATGCCGGAGATACGCGAAGTACCAGGGGTGCTGGACGAGCAACCGGAGCGCCCGCCCCTGAGCGCCAGGCAGCAGGAGGAAGAAGTGAAGTGCACCAACTCCGTGGGGCGGGCAGGCTTGCCCGAACTCCTGGAGGGGCTGGCCGGAGACACATCCCTCCAACACCGGATCACCGGTAACGCCGTGGCGCTGACGGAGCGCGATTCCGACTACCTTGCCTACCGGAAGAGCTGGGAGGACTGTGTGGCCGGCAAGGGCCTGAAGGTCGCGGAGGCGGGTTCCTGGAATCTGTCATCGAGCGGCTCCAAGGAAGACGAGATTCGAGTCGCCTTGCTGGACCTTGAATGTAAGGAGGCCAGCGGCGGGGCCAGGAAACCCTATGACATTCTCGCGGAATACCAGGCAGCACAGATGAAGGACCATCAGGCCGAGCTCAACGCCCTGGCAGAAGAGAAGACGGCCGCCGTGGAGCGGGCCAAACAAATACTGCGGGACCATGGCGTGGCTGATGCAAGACTCTGAGTCAATCCTGATTCGCCGCGGCATGCGGCGTGTTCCGCGCTGGTGGCTGATGCCTGTCGCCGCGTCCATTGTCATTGCAGGTTTGGGCGTCACCTATTGGGCGGGGGCTGCCAGCACGGCCGGGATGGAGCCAGGGCCACCCGTGCCCGAGGTGGTTCCTGTTTCGGCCACGGTGGAGCGCCGTGCGGTGGCCAAACAGGTGGTTCTTTCGGGAAAAGTCATAGCAGGAGCCCAGTCCGCACTGCAGGCAAGCCCGGCCGAAGGTGTTGACAGGCTGGTGGTGACGGCGGTGGCCAAAGAAGCTGGGAGCGTAGTCGTGCCCGGTGAACTGCTGGCGGTCGTTTCCGGCAGGCCCCTGCTGATACTGCCCAGCAGTGTGCCGTTGTACCGTGACATTATCCATGGGGAGTCGGGACCTGACGTCATCGCCCTCCAGGCGGCACTGGCGATGTTTGGGTATGCATGCACCACAACAGGAACCTTTGACCTGGATACCCAGCAGGCATTGGGATCCTGGTACGAGTCCGCAGGGTTCAAGGCGCCCACAGCGCCCGCTCAACTCCCCCAGGGGGACGCCGACAAGGCGGCACGAAAGCCTGCCGGGTCCGACATCATGTTCCGTTGGCGGGAATTCGTGCAGGTCCCCGGCGACTCCGGGACAATTGCATCCGTAGCTGGCCCGGGGGCCCTGCTGGCTGAGGATGGAATCGTAGCCCGCATAAGAGTTGCCGACGATTCGATTGTTGCGCGGGCCGACGTTGTCCAGTCCGAGAGTTTTGCGGTGGGTGCGCCCGTCACGGTCAGGGTCGGCTCAACGGTTCTGGACACCACTGTGGCGAAGATCAGCGGCTTCCTGGAGGGGGACCCAAGCAAGAATGAAATCCCTGGAAGAGACATCACGGTGGCAATTCCCCCAGGGTCACCGGGATTCGCGGCGGACCAATCAGTCACCGTAACTGCAGGCAGCGAAACTGCAGAGTCCCTCGCCGTTCCCCTGATAGCGATTCGCCAAGATCGTGGGACACCGTACGTCTTGATTGAAGGGAGCCACGAGCCCCGCCGCCTTGAAGTGAAGGTCACCGCACAGGCGGATGGTTGGGCGGCGATCGCTGACGTGGATGGTCTGGTTGTTGGGGAACGGGTGAAACTCCAATGAGCGCACCGGCTTCCACGCACGAATCTGCAGGGCCTGGTCACCCCCTGCCTGTCCTTAGCCTGCGGGGCGTAAACCGGGGGTTTCCCGGAACAAGGGCTCTGGTGGACGTGGATCTCGACATTCATGAGGGGGAGTTTGTCGCCATAGTCGGTCCCTCCGGTTCGGGAAAGTCCACGCTCCTCAATCTCCTGGGCCTTCTGGACAGACCCACGTCAGGTACATATCGCATCAGAGGTACGGACGTCGCCGAGTTCAACGAGAGGCAGCGGGAAGATCGGCGGGCCGAAGTTTTTGGCTTCGTCTTCCAGGAATCACATATGGTGGGCCGGGACGCCGCGGCCCGCAATGCTGTGTTGGGGCTACGTGCACGGGGCATCGGGTTTGTGGTTCAGAAAAAACTGGTCATGCCGGTTCTTGACAAGTTTGGGCTTGGGCACAGGGCAGCAACCCCGGCGTCACTCTTGTCCGGGGGAGAGCGACAACGCCTTGCCATCGCCAGGGCAGTGATCGGAGCACCCAAGGTAGTCCTCGCGGACGAGCCCACAGGCAGCTTGGACACAGAGAATGGCAACATCGTCATCCGCCATCTGCGGGGGCTCAGTGATGCCGGCACCACGGTGGCCATGGTGACCCACGATCCGGACATTGCGGCAGCCGCAGACCGGATCATCACGATGCGCGACGGAGCGATCGTCTCGGACACAGGCCACAGCAGGGGAGCCGATCCCGTTCCAGCAACATCAGCTGCAGGTCCGGAAAGCACGCAACGCGCCTTCGTTCGGCGCCGGCGCCACGAGGCCATTGATGTTGCTGCCGACGCGCTGTCTGCGCTGACGGTTCGTCCCGCCAAGGCCCTTTTGCTGATCATGGCATTCCTCCTTGGCAGTGGAGGATTGGTTGCGGCCATCGGACTCAGCCAGAGCGCCTCTGTCAAGGTATCTGCCCGGATTGACGCAGCCTCGAGCGACGAAGTCAGGGTGACCCGAGCGGCTGGTTATGCATCATGGGAAGCCGTCAAAAGCGATCTCAAGGCATCCGAGGGACTGAACGGCGTGCACGATGCCGGAGTCATCGCCGAACTCTCATCCTCCGTGGTGCAGCCATCAACATTCCGGCCTGCGTCCTTTCCCGAACAACCCGCTTTCAACGGAGCCGTCCGGATTATCGACTCAGCTTACCTGCGGGTCCAAGGGGCTACCGTCTCCTATGGTGACGCCGCCTTGCTGGACCACTCATTCGGAGGGCCCGTCGCCGTTCTGGGTCAGGATGCCGCCCTACAGCTGGGAATCGCAAGGCCCGGTCCCGGCGTCGTGGTGTGGTTGTATGGCCAGGCGGTCCCGGTGGTGGGAATCGTTGAAGACCCGGGACGTGACCCGGTACTGCCGTCAGCGGTGATGGTGGGTGCGGGGTCTTACACTTTGACCAGCAACGTGGCAGCCAGCCTGGTCCTTCGGACGAGTCCAGGGATGCCGGCAGCTATTGCAGAGGCACTGCCAAAAGCACTTAATCCTGCTGAACCCGGGATCGTGGAAGTACAAACGGTGGCCGACCTCCGGGAACTCAAACAAGGGATTGATACGGACCTCGGCCGGCTGGTGGCCATTGTCTCCGTCATCCTGCTCGCCATGGCCGTCCTCAGCGCCGGAACCACCATGTACCTGGGCGTGCTGGCGCGATCAAGCGAGATTGCACTGCGACTGGCCTTGGGCATGCGACGAGGAATGCTGGCGTCGATGTTCCTCACCGAGGGCGCCGCAGTGGGAGCCTTGGGCGGGGCAGCAGGCGCAGCAGCCGGAATGGGCGCAGTCCTGGCCTACGCGGCCAGTGAAGGCTGGGTGGCAGTAATTCCTTGGTACGCGTCCATGTGGGGCCTGGGGGCAGGACTCGTCAGCGGCACCCTGTCTGCCGTATACCCGGCGATTCTGGCCATGCGGTCAAACCCCGCGCACCTGATCCGGGCGTAGGAGCGGCGGAGGAAATCTGCTAGCCGACCGGGCTGTGCTTCGCAAGGTCGGCCGCATTGGTAGCGGCACTCATGAGGACGGCTGCCCCGAACATGTGCGCACCGACCAGGAGAGCCGGAATTCCGTTGTAGTACTGGGTGAAGCCGATGACAGCCTGCAGCAGTGTCACGCCGAGCAGCAGGTATGCCGCCGTCCGGAACGGACCGTTGATCTTGTGGCGGACCACCAAGTACACCGCGAACAGCGTTCCGGCCGTGATCAGGTAAGCGGGGACGGCGTGGATGTGGGAGAAGAGGTCCCAGTCGAGGTCGTTCCGGGGTGCGTCAGCGTCTCCAGCATGAGGCCCGGCACCAGTAACCACGACACCCAGCATCACCGACACTGCTGAGAAAACAGCAACGGCCAGCATCACAGGGCGAGCCAAGGCCGGCAGCGCGGGCAGGATCCGGTTCATATGGCCACCGGTACGACCATAGGCCCGGTTGACAAGCAGCGTGGCGAAGACCACCAAAGCCATGGAGACCAGGAAGTGCAGGCCCACCACCCATGGGTTGAGGCCGGACAAAACAGTGATGCCGCCGATAATTGCCTGGGCCGGGATGCTTGCCAGCAGGCCCAGGGCAAGGATGAACAGGTCGCGGCGTTCTTTGCGGAGGTTCCACAAGTACACCAGCATGAGCGCGGCAACGGCTGCGAGGGCGAAGGTCAGCAGGCGGTTCCCGAATTCGATGAACCCGTGGATGCCCATTTCCGGTGTATTGACCAGCGAGTCATTGGTGCATCGCGGCCACGTGGGGCAGCCCAGCCCGGAAGCGGTAAGGCGGACGGCACCTCCGGTCACCACGAGGACCGTCTGCCCAATGAGTGACAACAAAGCCAGTCGGCGGACGGCCTTATTTACCTCGGTAGGCAGCTTGGACGTGAACCGCTGAACGGTTTTGGGGAGGCGCGATGCCGTGCTCACAGTTTTCTCACTTCTCAGTTCTGCATTGTTGTTGGTGCCCGTTGGATTAGTTCCACTTGAACCAGCGTATGGCCGCGGCGCCGGCAAGTACCGTCCACAGCAAAAGGACAAGGACCGCCGGGAATGGAACGGCGCCCATCAGGAAAGCGTCGCGGAGCGCCTGGCCAAGGGCGCCCGACGGAAGGAAGTGGACGATGCCCTGGAGCAGGCCGGGAAGTCGTTCGGACGGGACCACGATGCCGCCCAACGCACCCAACAGGATCCACAGCAGATTGGTGATGGCCAGCGTTGCTTCCGGGCGGACCGTGCCCGCTACCAGCAGTCCCAGGGCGGTGAAGGCGGCGGCACCGAGAACCAGCAGTCCGAGCCCGGGGAGCCAAGCCTCGGGCCGGGGCTGCCACCCCAGCAAGGCGGCAATGGCGCCCACCACCACTACCTGCAGGAATAGAACCACCAGCACGGCAAGGATCTTGCCGGCAATGAGTCCACCCCTGCCCAAGGGTGTGGTGGACAGGAACCGGAGGACTCCATAGCGACGGTCGAAGCCGGTGGCAATACCTTGCCCGGTGAAGGCCGTCGACATCGCGCACAGAGCGAGGATGCCCGGCGTGGCTACGTCCACACGTGATCCCCCCAGGCCATCCAGGAGGGGCGTCACTACCAGTCCCACCAAAGCCATCAAGGGCAGGACGATGGCAAGGATCAGCTGTTCGCCGTTCCGCAGCATGGTGATGGTCTCATAGCGTCCCTGCAGCATGATGCGGCGCGGCAGGGATGCGGGTCCCGTGTTGGGGGAGAGGAGCTTGCTCATCGGAGGTCCCTTCCTGAAATGTCCAGGAACACGTCTTCAAGGCTGCGGGCTTCCAGCCGAAGTGAGGCGGGCATGATGTTCCGTTCCGCCCACCAGGCAGTCAGCGCTGCAAGGTCTTTTGGTGTGATCGCACCCGTGATGGAGTAGCTTCCCGAGCGTGTCTCGGTCAGTTGAAGTCCCGGGCCCAGTGCGCCGGCAAAGTCGAGTCCGCCCGGAGCATCGAAGTAGAGCGTCCGGTCCGTGATGGCAGAATCCGTGGCAGGGTCATGTCGAAGGAGTTCCGCAACCGTTCCCTCCACCACATTGTGGCCGCCGTCGATGATGTAGACGTAGTCGGCCAGGCGCTCGGCGTCGTCCATCAGGTGCGTGGTCAGGACAATCCCCATGCCGGCGTCCCGAAGTTCGGCGATCAGGTCGAAAACCATCTGGCGCGATTGCGGATCCAGCCCCGCACTGGGCTCATCGAGGAACAGGATCTCCGGGTTTCCCACCAGGGCTGCCGCCAGGGCGAGGCGTTGCTTTTGGCCGCCGGAAAGCCGACGGACGCTGGTCCTGCTGAACTGGCCGATTCCCAACCGTTCCACCAGCGCGTCAACATCCATGGGGTTTTGGTACATACCGGCCACGTGCCGCAACAGCGGGATGGGACGGGCCGACGGCGGCAGCCCGCCGTCCTGGAGCATGACGCCCACGCGGGACCTCAAGTCGGCGCCGGCCGCATCGGGGTCTGCGCCGAGGAGCGAGATACTCCCGCCGGTCCGCTTTTGCAGTCCTTGCGAACATTCAAGGGTGGTGGTCTTGCCGGCTCCATTGGCGCCGAGGAGGGCGGTCACCTGGCCGCGCTCCGCAACCAGGGACAGTCCGCTGACCACCCGGAGCATTTTGCCGTCAAGGGAGGCCAGGGGGCCTACATCCTTAATGAGTCCGTCTATGGTGAGGACAGGGGATTCGGGTGAGCGCACCAGAGTATTCTACGTGAAGTAGTACGGTCACACTTGGCGGGCGGCTGAGGTCAGTCTTGCCTTACTGGATGCATGAAACAAATTACGACATGATTGTGTTGTGTATTCCATGAGCAGTCCAACTTCCATGCCCTCACCACGGCATGCTGCAGCGGCGGGGGCATTCGCTGCCCCATCTGCGCTGCCGGACGCGGATGACCGTACAAGGGACCGGGTGCTGAGCGCCGTCCTCGAAAACGGTCCGGTGAGCGCCGCTGAACTCGGCGACCTCCTCGGTTTCACGCCGGCTGCGGTCCGCCGCCACCTTGACCACTTGGAACGCAGCGGCGTCATTGAGGTCAAACGCGTGGCAAAGGCTGGTTCCGGGGCGGGACGTCCCGCGCGCCGCTACGTCCTAAGCTCCCAGGGGCAGTCCACTCTGGGCGACGACTACCTGAACATCGCCAGTTCGGCGCTCCGCCGCCTCCAGGAACTCGCCGGCGAAGAGGCAGTCCGTGAATACGCGGAGGAACGCTTCTCCGACATGGAACGGCGCTACGCCCCCGAGGTCGACGCCGCCGGAGATGACATCACCGCCCGGGCCATGGCACTCTCCAAGGCCCTGAGCCGCGACCGCTTCGTGGCGTCAGCACACTCCATTGAGGCCAAAGCCCCGTTGCCGGCTGCGCTGTCCAGCGTTCAGTTGTGCCAGGGTCATTGCCCCATCCAGCGGCTCGCCGCGGAGTTTCCCGTTTTTTGCGATACCGAGACCAAGGTCTTCTCGCGTTTGGTCGGCGTCGATGTCCGGCGCCTCTCCACACTCGCGCAGGGCGGCCATGTCTGCACCACCCACATACCTACCGGGCGCCCGGCTGCCACGGCATCCCCAGATGTCGCAGAGCAGACCGGGAACCCGTACCAGGAATCAAACAACCAGCAAGAAAGGCCGTGATGACGGACCAAATAGCAGAGAAAGCGGTAGCTGACGGCACTGTGATCTCGGAGATTCTGGAGAAGAATCCCGAACTGCACGGTATCGGAAACTACGAGTACGGCTGGGCCGACAAGAACGACGTAGGCGCAAACGCCCGTCGTGGCCTCAACGAGGAGGTCGTCCGCGACATCTCCTCGAAGAAGAACGAGCCCGAATGGATGCTCGATCTGCGGCTTAAGGGCCTGAAGTACTTCGACCGCAAGCCCATGCCTACCTGGGGTGCAGACCTCTCCGGCATTGACTTCGACAACATCAAGTACTTTGTGCGTTCCACCGAGAAGCAGGCGGCAACGTGGGAAGATCTTCCGGAAGACATCCGGAACACTTACGAGAAGCTGGGCATCCCGGAAGCTGAGCGCAGCCGCCTCGTCTCGGGCGTCGCTGCCCAGTACGAGTCCGAGGTGGTCTACCACCAGATCCGCGAGGACCTTGAAGCCCAAGGCGTCATCTTCCTGGACACTGACACCGCGCTGCGCGAGCACCCGGAGATCTTCCAGGAGTACTTCGGCACCATCATTCCGGTGGGCGACAACAAGTTCGCATCGCTGAACACGGCCGTCTGGTCAGGCGGTTCCTTTGTGTACGTGCCCAAGGGTGTCCACGTGGACATTCCGCTGCAGGCCTACTTCCGTATCAACACGGAAAACATGGGCCAGTTCGAGCGCACGCTGATCATCGCCGATGAGGACTCCTACGTTCACTACATCGAGGGCTGCACGGCTCCGATCTACACCTCGGATTCCCTGCACTCGGCCGTTGTGGAGATCATCGTGAAGAAGGGCGCCCGCGTCCGCTACACGACCATCCAGAACTGGTCCACCAACGTGTACAACCTGGTCACCAAGCGCGCCATCTGCGAAGAGGGCGCCACCATGGAGTGGATCGATGGCAACATCGGTTCCAAGGTGACCATGAAGTACCCGGCCGTGTACCTTGTGGGCGAGCACGCCAAGGGTGAGACGCTGTCCATCGCCTTCGCCGGCGAGGGCCAGCACCAGGACACGGGCTCCAAGATGGTGCACATCGCACCGAATACCAAGAGTTCCATCATTTCCAAGTCCGTGGCCCGCGGCGGCGGACGTGCTGCTTACCGCGGCCTCGTACAGGTCCGCGAAGGCGCCAAGCACTCGGCCAACACGGTCCGTTGCGATGCCCTCCTGGTGGACACCATTTCCCGCTCGGACACGTACCCGTACATCGACATCCGCGAGGATGACGTTGTCATGGGCCACGAGGCCACCGTTTCCCGCGTCAGCGAAGAGCAGCTCTTCTATCTGATGTCCCGCGGTATGCCTGAAGACGAGGCCATGGCCATGATCGTGCGCGGCTTCATTGAGCCGATCGCCCGTGAACTGCCCATGGAATACGCCCTTGAGCTGAACCGCTTGATTGAACTGCAGATGGAAGGGTCCGTCGGTTAACAATGACTGATATCACTACTGAAAAGGCGCGCATCGGCGCGCCCTCGGCCCAGCCGTTTATCAACGGCTTCACCGAGGAAGGCGAGAACCTTTCGCCTGTGAACACCGGAACGAACACCAGCACGACGTCGGAGCAGCCTTCCGCTGGTCCGCTGGCCGGCGCTTCGGCCAAGAGCCACTCGCATGGTGGCGGCGTAGGCATCCCGGACAGCTCCCGTGCAGGCCGCCTCACCTCCTACAAGCTGGCAGACTTCAAGCCCCTGAACGGACTTGAAGAAGACTGGCGCTTCACTCCGCTGAAGCGGCTTCGCGGCCTTCACACCGACGTCCTCAACGGCGCAGCCCCGGCTGTCAGCGTCACCGCACCCGCCGGCGTCGTTGTTGAAACCGTTGGTCGCGATGACCAGCGCATCGGCCAGGCAGCCATCCCGGAGGACCTTGTGTCCGCCAACGCCTGGGAGAACTTCGCCGAGGCCACGGTCATCACCGTGCCCGCCGAGCTGCAGGCCGAGAGTGAAGTTTCGGTCCTGATCACTGGTGCGGGCGAGGCACCATCTGCCCAGCACATCGTGATTGTGGCAGAACGCTTCTCCAAGGGTGTCGTAGTCCTGGACCACCAGGGCACCGCGGTTGTCTCCGAGAACGTGGAAATCATCGTTGAAGACGGTGCTGAACTGACCGTTGTCTCCTTGCAGGAATGGGCAGACAACGCTGTCCACGCGTCATCGCAGCAGGCAAAGATCGGCCGCGACGCCAAGTTCAAGCACATCGTGGTCAGCCTTGGCGGCGACCTCGTTCGCGTCACGCCGTCCACGCGCTTCACGGCTCCCGGTGCCGACGTCGAGATGTTCGGCCTGTACTTCGCCGATGCCGGACAGCACCTTGAGCAGCGCCTCTTCGTTGACCACGCAGTGGCCAACTGCAAGTCGCGCGTTCTCTACAAGGGTGCGCTCCAGGGCCGCAATGCCCACAGCGTGTGGGTCGGCGACGTCCTGATCCGCAAGGAAGCAGAGGGCACGGACACCTACGAGGCCAACCGCAACTTGGTCCTCACTGACGGTGCCCGCGCCGACTCCGTACCCAACCTCGAAATCGAAACCGGCTTGATCGAGGGTGCTGGCCACGCCAGTGCCACCGGCCGGTTCGACGACGAACACCTGTTCTACCTCATGGCCCGCGGCATCCCCGAGAAGGTTGCCCGCCGCCTGGTGGTCCGAGGCTTCCTCAACGAGATCATCCAGCAGATCAAGGTCCCGGCAATCGAAGATCGCCTGACCGCAGCTGTTGAGCGCGAACTCGCCGCGACCGACAACTAAGACAGGCCAGGCAGAGCAACAATGAGTGAAGAAACCAAGGGCGAACTGGTATGCAACGCCAATGACATCCAGGTCAAGCAGGCGCTGCGCGTCCTGATCGATGACTTCCCCGTAGCCATCGTCAAGGACTCGATGGGCGAGATCCACGCCATCGCCGATACTTGCTCGCACGCGGACATCTCGTTGTCCGAGGGTGAGGTTGAAGGCTGCGCGATCGAGTGCTGGGGCCACGGGTCCCAGTTTGACCTCCGCAGCGGACAGCCGCTCCAGCTGCCTGCTTATGACCCCGTCCCTGTTTTCGCCGTCACCATCGACGGAGACGACGTGTATGTGGACGTGACCAACGTTGTGAACGGCGCCTCGGTAGATCACTACTGAGCGCCCAGTACCGCCAGACTTACGAACGGAAAGAAAGAAGAGCATGTCAACTCTTGAAATCAAGGACCTGCACGTCAGCATCGAGACGGAGCAGGGCACCAAGGAGATCCTGAAGGGCGTCAGCCTCACCATTAAGACCGGTGAGACGCACGCCATCATGGGCCCCAACGGCTCGGGCAAGTCCACTCTCGCCTCCACGATCGCCGGACACCCGCGCTACAACGTCACCAGCGGCACCATCACGCTGGATGGCGAAAATGTGTTGGAAATGAGTGTCGACGAGCGCGCCCGCGCAGGCGTCTTCCTGGCCATGCAGTACCCGGTAGAGGTTCCCGGCGTCACCATGACCAACTTCCTGCGGACCGCCAAGACCGCAATCGACGGCGAAGCACCGGCCCTGCGCACGTGGACCAAGGACGTCAAGGCTGCCATGCAGCAGCTCCGTATCGACGCCGACTTCGCACAGCGCAATGTCAACGAGGGCTTCTCCGGTGGTGAGAAGAAGCGTGTTGAGATCCTTCAGCTCGAACTCTTCAAGCCGAAGTTCGCCATCCTTGACGAGACCGATTCCGGTCTTGACGTTGACGCCTTGAAAGTTGTCTCCGAGGGTGTTAACCGCGCTCATGAAGAGGGCAACATGGGCACCCTGCTCATCACGCACTACACCCGCATCCTGCGGTACATCAAGCCGGACTTCGTTCACGTGTTCGTTGACGGCAAGGTTGTCGAAGAGGGCGGCCCCGAGCTCGCCGACCGTCTTGAAGACGAGGGCTACGACCGCTACGCCCCAGGCGCCGGCGTTGCCGTTGCTCCTGCCGTACAGGCCTAGTTAGGATCGTTTCATGACCGAAATCAACACGGCGCGCACCAGCCTCGAGGACGTCGAGGAAGCGCTCAAGGACGTCATTGACCCCGAACTCGGGGTCAACATTGTGGACTTGGGCCTTCTTTACGGACTGAAGTACTCCGACGACGACGGCGCCCTCCTGATCGACATGACGTTGACCACTGCGGCCTGCCCGCTGACGGACGTGCTTGAAGAGCAGGTAGGCAAGTCCCTTGACGGCGTGGTTGATGATTGGCGCCTGAACTGGGTATGGATGCCGCCATGGGGTCCCGAGCGGATCACCGATGACGGCAAGGACCAGATGCGGGCCCTCGGCTTCAACATCTGATCAGCAGTCTCCGCTCGCTTCCTGCGGGCAAAAGGAAGGGTTCCGGGCCATCGGCCTGGAACCCTTCCTTTGTCGTTTGCCCGCTGCACTAAGGCGTGGGTACCCCAAACGTGTCGCATTTGTTGATGTCGCCCGTGGTGTATCCCTGATAGAACCACTTTTGCCGCTGCTCACTGGAGCCGTGAGTCCATGACTCAGGGGAGACGCGCCCTGTAGCCGCCTCCTGGATGCGGTCATCGCCGACCGCGGAAGCAGCGGAGAGCGCATCCTGCAGATCCTGCTCGGTCAGGGGATCAAGGAAGGGCCTGCCGCTGGCATCCGTTTGCGTCGTTGCATGCCTGACCCACAAACCCGCATAGCAGTCAGCCTGCAGTTCCACCCTGACGGCACCCGACTGCGGGCCCTGGGGATCCTGCTGTGCCTGATCCAGGTTTCCGAGGACATTCTGGACATGGTGTCCGAACTCGTGGGCCACTACATACTCCTGCGCCAGCGGTCCTCCGGAGGACCCAAAGCGGGTCACCAGTTCGTCGAAAAAGCCAGGATCAAAATACGCGGTGGTGTCTGCTGGGCAATAGAACGGACCCACAGCGCTGGTGGCTGCACCACAGCCGGTGTTGGTGGCCGCACTGAAGATGACGGTCTTGGGGCGCGGATACTGGACGTTGTAGTCGGCCAGGTAGTCAGGCCAGAAAGCGTTCAGGCTGTTCACCGTTCCAGTGATGCGGCAATCCAGTCGTTTGTCCGCGTCGGCTCCGGTCTGGCATTCCTGGACACCTCCGGCGCCGCCACTTTCGACGGCGGGCGGCTGGGTTCCGCTGCCTGTCAGGTCGCCCAGGATGTTGGGGTTTATACCGAAGAGTGCCAGCAGCAGGACCACGATCCCGCCGCCAATGCCACCGCCGATCTTGGTCCCGCGGCCCATTCCACTGCCACGTCGGTCCTCCACCTGGGAGGGGTCAAGCTGTGCGCCGTCATTGAAACTCATACAGTCAGAATAGACGTCACTATTGGTGCCCGGCGCCTGACACTGCCGTAAAATCGTGAGGATGCCTTTCCTGGACAAACTTCAGCTCTGGGCCGAAGAGCGCCCCCACGACACCGCGGTCGTTGTGGGCAGCAGCCGGCTCACCTGGGCGGAACTCCGTGACGCCGCAGCAGCGCTGCTGGACGACGCGAACGCCACTGCTGTTCTTGCCGAGCCAAACTCCGTTCGCTTTGTGGAGCGCTACACGGCGGCGGTGGCTGGGGAGCGGAGCTGCGCCGTGCTCGACCCCGAGTGGCCGGTTCCGATGATCGAAGAAGTCTCGGCGCGCATCGGCGGGACCATCAGGCCAGTCGAGACCGGGTTGTTGGATGGGGACCCGTCCAGTACGTTCCTCATCGGCCTGACGTCGGGCACTACCTCCGTCCCCAAAGCCTTCACCAGGTCCCGCCGGTCCTGGCAAGTGTCCTTCGAGGCATCCATCGAGTTCTTCGGCCTCTCACAGGACGACCGGACACTGGCGCCGGGCCCTCTGTCAGCCAGCCTTAATCTGTACGCGCTCTCGGAGTGCCTGTACGCGGGTGCCGCGTTTCACACGCTCGAATCCTTCGACGTGGGAGACGCCCACGCTGCCATCAGCCACGACGGCATCACCCGCTTGGTCCTCGCACCCACCGCGCTGCGATTGCTCAGCGAACGGGGACTGGCAGGAGACGTGGACGCCTCAGGCATCCGGAGCATCATCTGTGCTGGTTCCAAGCTGGACGGCCGAACCTTGGAGGCGGCCCGGCGGTGGGCGCCCCGGGCGGCCATCTACGAGTACTACGGCGCTTCCGAACTAAGCTTTGTTTCGGGCACCCGCCTGGCTGCCGGGGAACCAATGGACGCCGGTGGTACCGGCATTGGCTCGCCTTTCCCGGGCGTTGAACTGAGCATCCTCGACGACGACGGCAAGCCACTGCCGGACGGCGGCCACGGAAACATCAGCGTTCGCAGCGGGATGGTCAGCAATGGCTACCTGTGGGGAGACGATGGCCGAGCCCTGAGGTGCCTCGACGGTTGGTACACCGTAGGAGATCAGGGTTTCCTGGAGAAGGGCACCCTCCACATCCTGGGCCGCAGGTCAGACATGATCATTACCTCGGGAAAGAACGTCTACCCGCATGAGGTGGAGCTTGCCGTCGCCTCCGTACCCGGCGTGGACAGTGTTGTTGCGGCCGGGGCGCCCGACGATGTCCGCGGCCAGAAGGTGATCGCCGGCGTTGTGCCTGCCTGCGGTGCGGTCACTGCCACCCAGCTCCGAACGGGACTGGATGGTTTGCTGGCACGGGACAAATGGCCTCTTCAGTACTACTTGTTGGCGGAGTTGCCCCTGACCGACCGGGGCAAAGTCAGCAGAAAAGTTCTCCTGGACTGGATCAAGAACCATGACCCCAGGGCGCAGCTTCTTGGATAGCGGCTACGACTCCGCCAGAGAAGCCGACGAGTCCCGCCTGCCGGTGATCATCGCTGCGCTTCGGTCTCCAATTTGTCGCGCCAACGGCCAACTGAAGCATCTCCGTGCCCCGGACCTCGCGGCACCTGTCCTGGCCGCCCTGGTGGAAACAACAGGTACGGACCCGGCGGACGTTGACGACGTCATCTTGGGCAACGCCGTCGGCGGCGGCGGGAACGTGGCGCGCTTCGCGGCGCTCCAGGCGGGCCTGCCCATCACCGTTCCCGGGATTACCGTTGACCGGCAATGCGGTTCGGGCCTGGACGCCATTTCACTGGCGTCCCGCCTGGTGGCGGCGGGCGGTGATCCGCTGTTCCTGGCGGGCGGCGTTGAAAGCATCAGTACCGCCCCGGCAAGGGCCAACAGGAACGGCGACGGCGAACTCGACTTCTACTCCAGGGCCAGCTTTGTGCCACCACAGTTTGGTGACCCTGACATGGGCGTTGCCGCCGAGAACGTTGCCCGCGCGTTTGGCGTTACACGTGAGCGCCAGGATGACTACGCCCTTCGGAGCCATCGTCGCGCCGTTGAAGCGGCCAGGACAGGCGGCTTCTCTCCGGAGATCGTTCCACTGCGATGCAGCGAAAAATTGGTGGATTGCGACGACGGCCCCCGTGTCGCCCTCCGGGCGCCGTTGATGGCCAGGTTCCCTGCGGCATTCGTGCCCGGCGGAACGGTTACGGCAGCGAACTCTTGCTTCGACGCGGACGCAGCATCCGCCGTCGTCATCACGTCACTGAAACGTGCCCGCACCATGGGGGCCACCGACGGATTGATGGTGCTGGGGTGCGACACCACCGGGGTTGATCCGCAGTTTCCCGGTATCGGTGCGGCGCATGCGGCAGGACGTCTCCTGGACAGCCACGCTGTAGACGCAAGTGACATTCACCTTGTGGAATTCAACGAGGCCTTCGCATCCCAAACCATTGCCTGCCTGGAGTACATGGGCATCGATCCGGCGAGAGCCAACCTCCAGGGCGGCGCCTTGGCACTGGGGCACGGTTATGGTGCCTCTGGGGCTGTCCTGGTGACCCGTTTGCTGGCCCAGGCACGCAGCATGGATACCGTCAAAGGACAGCGCCCACTGGTGTTGGCCATGATCAGCAGCGCAGGCGGCATGGGAACCGCAGCGCTCCTGCGGTACTCAAGGCTCTAGTTTCTGCCCTGGTCAGTCCCTTTCGCCCAATCCGCGGGCTGCCAGGGCATCACCGGTTTGCCGGGCATACGCCACAGTGGTGATGAAGACCGGAAGAACCAGCGCCCGGGGATTGCGTTCAAGCCCGCGTGCCCGTGCTGAGTCCCTTACGTCCGAGAAGGCGCCGGCAATAAAGGGAATGCTCCTGAGCATCACTGCGATGGTCAAAGCAAAGCGCTCAGGGTCGGCCCCGAAGCGCCGGAAGGGCTTTGCCAGTGCCACCACACCATCCAACAAATCCTGCACGGGGGTGGTGGCTGTCAACACTGAAGCTGCCACCACACACACCAGCACGTTCAACACGATGCGGGCAGCGGTGGGCGCGCCGAGTTGCCACCACTGGAAGAGGCCGATGACCAAGAGGATGGGCATCACCATCCAGATAGCCCGCACGAGGCGACGGAACCCGGCGCCGGTCAGCATGAACAACCCACACATGACGGCAAAAATCGCCAGCGACACGGCCCAGTCGATAATGAGGAACGACGCCGCTCCACAGGCCGCCACCACCACAAATTTCAGCCACAGGGGAGTGCGGTGGATGATCGAGTTGCCGCGGACATGGTTGGCGAGCAGGAAACCATGGCCTCTCACCTGGACACGTCACCCAAGCGGGCACTGGGCAGGGGAGTTGCGCACAGCGCACGGTAATGGGCAACGCCTTCGGCAGCACCGCCGTCGAACACGATGCGTCCGGACTCCACCACCAGGACCCTGTCCATGTCGAGCGCAAGGTCCAGATCATGGGTGGACATGATCACCTGTTGGTCCAGGCCGGCGACGGTACGCCGCAGGAGTTCACGGTTCCTTAGGTCCAGCAGCGTCGACGGTTCGTCAAGGACCAGCACGGTGGGATCGACGGCCAGGACTGCGGCCAAGGCCAGCAACTGCCGTTCACCACCGGACAGTTCGTAGATGCTCTGATCGGCCAGGTGCAGCAGGCCGAAACGATCCAGGACTGTTTCTGCCCGGGCCGCCCGCTCTTTGGAGTTCTTGATGGAACGGCGCAAGGAAAGCTCAACGTCTTCGCGCCCTGTGGGCATCACCAGTTGCGACAAAGGATCGGTGAAAACAAAACCCACGTTGCCCCGGACGCGGCGCACGGCGCCAACAGTGTTGTCACCGTGGACCACTACGCTGCCCTGGGTCGGCGCGACCAAGCCATTCACAAGCCGCAGCAGAGTGGACTTCCCGGATCCGTTGGCACCGATCACTCCGATCCGGCGTTCGGTCAGGTCAAGGGAAAAATCGTGCAGCAGGGTCTTGGGCGTGTCGCTGCCATCGACGGCGACACGCACCGCGACCCTACTGAAACTGATGGAATTCATGGCGTGGTTGGTCCCGCTTTACTTGACCCGACGCACCAGGACGTCCGGGAAGGCTTTATGGATTGCCGTGGCGATGATCACGGCCAGGACGTTCTTAAGGATATCGCCGGGAACAAAAGGAAGGTCGGCGATGAAGGCCTTGGCGAAGTCCAGCTTGGCGTTGACCATCATGCCCACAACACCCAGAGCATGAATGACCACGATGCTGCTCACCATGGTGGCGGCGAACAACCAGAGGGCCCTGGACTTAACGGTCCGACGGATGACTATGGCCGCCAGGTAGCCGGTGGCTGCTGCGGCCAAGGGAAACGCAATGATGTAACCGGCGGAGGGAGTCGCCAGGATACCCAATCCGCTGCGGCCGCCGCTGAAGATCGGCAGCCCCGCCAAACCCAGCAGTACATAGAGACCGACGGCGGCGAACCCGCGCCCGGCGCCGAGCACCAGACCGCTGAGCATCACCGTCAGGGTCACCAGGGTGATGGGAACGCCCAGGGCGCCTACCGGGATGCCGGGAACGATCGCGGAGGCTGCCACTAGGGCTGCGAAAACCGCGATGAGACCGAGATCGGTGGCAGTCCACCGTTGACGGGTCGTTGGTTTGTGCTGCACCGTGGCAGCGTTTGTCTGGCTCATGGCGGGTCCAATCAGGTGTAATGCGATGCGATGAATGCGGAGCGTTCTCCCCTGTTCTCGAGAATACGGATGGCGCGGACACAGGATTTTAGAGCCTTCCCACAAAGCCGGCCAGGAATTGTTTGGCCGTTGGCACAGTTTCCGCTTGCGGGGCCCGTTGTCACCCCGCGGCCGGGGTACCGGTAGACTTGGACAGGCTGTTCTCATAGCCGCACCCCGCCGCACTTATCGGACCCACCGGTCCCCGCGAGCGTTCCCCATTGAAAGGCATCACCCGAATTGATTACCGTCCAGGACCTCGAACTCCGCGCCGGCGCACGCCTGCTCATGGACCAGGTCAACTTCAGGGTGGACAAAGGGGACAAGATTGGACTCGTCGGACGCAACGGTGCCGGCAAGACCACCCTCACCCGGGTCCTCGCCGGCGAAGGCCTTCCGGCAGGCGGCAAGGTCACCCGTACCGGTGAAATCGGCTACCTTCCCCAGGACCCGCGGACCCCGGACATGGAGCAGCTCGCCCGCGACCGCATCCTCTCCGCGCGCGGCTTGGACGTGGTGGTGGGCAAGCTCAAAAAGGCCCACGACGACATGGCCAGCGACGACGCAGCCGTCCAGCGCAAAGCCATGAACCGCTACGACCGTCTGGAAGCTGAATTCCTGGCCGGTGGCGGCTACGCTGCCGAAGCTGAAGCCGCCGCGATCTCCTCCAACCTCGCACTGCCGGACCGTCTCCTCAACCAGCCGCTGAAGACCCTTTCCGGCGGCCAGCGCCGCCGCGTCGAATTGGCGCGCATCCTGTACTCCGACGCCGAGACCTTGCTCCTCGACGAACCCACCAACCACCTCGATGCCGACTCCATCACGTGGCTGCGCGACTTCCTGAAGAACCACCAGGGTGGACTGATCGTGATCAGCCACGACACCGAACTGCTGGAAGCAACGGTCAACAAGGTCTACCTGCTGGACGCCAACCGCGCCCAGATCGATTACTACAACATGGACTGGAAGCGCTACCTGCTCCAGCGCGAAACGGACGAGCGCGCCAGGAAGCGCGAACGTGCCAACGCTGAAAAGAAGGCCCAGGTCCTGATTGACCAGGCCAACAAGATGCGGGCCAAGGCCACCAAGGCTGTCGCCGCCCAGAACATGGCTAAGCGTGCTGAGCGGCTCCTGAGCGGCCTGGAGGCTGTACGGGAGAACGACCGCGTGGCCGCACTGCGGTTCCCGGATCCCTCACCCTGCGGCAAGACTCCCCTCACCGCGGAGGGTCTCAGCAAGTCTTACGGTTCGCTGGAAATCTTCACGGATGTGGACCTCGCCATCGACCGCGGATCCAAGGTGGTCATCCTGGGTCTCAACGGTGCCGGCAAGACCACCCTGCTGCGCATGCTGGCTGGCGTCGACAAGCCGGATACGGGCGACATCATTCCCGGTCATGGTCTCAAAGTGGGCTATTACGCCCAGGAACATGAGACGCTCGACGTCGACCGCACCGTCCTGGAAAACATGCGGTCATCCGCGCCGGACATGAAAGATGCTGAAGTCCGCGGCATCCTGGGTTCGTTCCTCTTCTCCGGTGACGACGTCGACAAGCCGGCTGGGGTTCTCTCCGGTGGTGAGAAGACCCGCTTGGCCCTCGCAACCATCGTGGCTTCCAGCGCCAACGTCCTCCTCCTCGATGAACCCACCAACAACCTGGACCCCGCCAGCCGTGCGGAAATCCTGGGTGCACTCAAGAACTACAGCGGCGCCGTCGTCATGGTCAGCCACGACGAAGGCGCTGTGTCCGCGTTGAACCCCGAACGTGTGGTGTTGCTCCCGGATGGCGTGGAGGATCACTGGAACGAGGACTACCTGGACCTGATCACGCTGGCGTAAGCCGCGCTGGGCCGTCCGCTGCGTGTGTTGCGTTCCGCTGCGCGGCGCGCCTGATCTGCCGCGTGCTGCCTAGCGGACTTGCAATGGTTCGGCGGCGGTGATGCGCGCCAGCTCTTCGTAGCTGATGGAGAACATGGACTTGTGGTCTCCGGCTCCGGCCCAGAGCAGCGGGTGTTCCTGCAGGGACGTGTCCAGAATAGTGCGGAGTTTCTCCGGGTGGCCCACTGGGGCTACGCCTCCGACCTGCTGGCCGGTGTGTTCCAGGACGAAGTCCGGCGTTGCGCGCCGGATCTTTCCACTTCCCAGCTGATCTGCCACCAACGCTGTATCTACCCTTGCCGCGCCGCTGGCAAGGATGAGCAGGGGTGACCCGTCGAGCTCGAAGATCAGGCTGTTGGTGATCGCGGCGACCCCGCACCCCAGGACAGACGCAGCTGCGGCCGCCGTCGGAACCTCGTCCTCGAAGATTTGCACCGTGTCCGCAACACCGGCGGCAGTCAGGGCTGATTTTACGTTCAGTACAGGATCCGGAATCATTCAGTACCCTTGGGCGTCCAGGATGGCGTCTTCCTCTTCTTCGGACGTAGCGCGCTTGTTCTTCCGGGGAGCCGGACTACGCTTCTTCGGCGTGCCACCAGCAGCGATGATGTGCTCGTCCTCTTCCTCTTCGGCGTCAATGGCCGCGTTGCGGGCCTGTTGCCGCGCTGCGTAGCCGAACCCGATAAACATCAGGACACCAAAGGCAAACCACTGCAGGGAGTAGGAGAGGTGCGTCCCCTCCTCGGTAGCCGGTTTAGGGAAGGGCGTCGGCATCGGCTGTACTGCAGGATCTTCACTGGCCAGCTGCCCATAGGCCCCGGTGGCGATGGGGTAGGGGAGCTCGCTGGCGAAACCGGCCAGGTCAATGGAGGCCAACTGCCCGTCCACCGCTCCGCGGTCCAACTTGGGTTCAGCAGGCTTGAGGCGCGCCACCACCGTCACCTGACCCGCTGGTGGGGCCGGTATAACGTCGGGACGGCCGGGAGTGTTGTTGCCGATGGGCAGCCAACCACGGTCAATGACCACCGCTTCGCCGGTGGTAAGCCGGAAGGGAACCACGACGTCGTAACCTGGCTGCCCGTTCAGCGGGCGGTTTCGGACAACCCGCTGGCCCTCCACGTCGTAGCTGCCGCGCAGCTGTACCTGGGTCCATTCCTTTTCGGGATCCAGGGAATTGAACTGGTCCTTGATTTCTGTGTAGGGGACAGGCGTGGCCGAGTAGTTGCTCACCACGCGATTGATTTCGGCCAAAGTCTCGGCGCGGCGGTCCATCTGCCAGCGGCCCAGGAAAACACACGCTGTGGCAAAAATGACAGCCAGGACAAAGTACCCCAGCCACTTGCTGGAGAAGAGGAAGCGGTACATTCAGCCGACCTCATTCACTGCAGCGTCGCCGGCCGTGAAGGCAATCGTTTCTTTCCAGAGTCCCCGGGTGGTCAGATACTCCTCCAACCACTCCCGATGGTCTCCGCAGGAAAGCCACACTTTGCGCCGTTCCGGAGTGTGGATACGCGGGTTGTTCCACAGGAGTTGCCACTGGGCACCGGACCGGCACCCCTTCCGGGAGCACACAGCCGGAGCCGTGGCACGTTCGGAGTCCTGGCCGGCCGTACCTGGGCCACCGAGGTTGAAGATGTTCATGAAGCCGCCCGTTCGTCGCCGGGGTGTCCGGCCTCGCTTGCAGGTCCCCTCGAAGGGCCGCCTGGATTGCTTGTTGGTTCGTCGTCCACCAGCTCGCCCTGGAGCACCGTGGGTCCATCCGCGGTGGCTTCTTCCGGCTGGGAGGAGCGCTCGATTTCAGGGACAGCCACGTAGTCCAACAACGACTCGCTGTGGTCCTCAGCTTTGTCATTGCCGTTGGCGATGACAACCGCGATCCAAGGGAGGAAAACAGCGCCTGCGATCGCAATGATCTTGAACCATCCATCAACCACGAAAATGAGGACGATGCAGACCATACGGATACCCATGGCCACCGCATACTTGATCATGCGCTCACGCATGTCCTCGGAGTGGGCAGCGGCGGCATCCGTGATGCTGTGGACCTCGGGGTCGCCGGAAAAAGCGCCCGGTTCCCCGGGCACTTGCTGCAGGGGACTGTTTTCTCGTGTCACAACTGAATCATCACGCTCCAAAGGCCTCTCCCAATTCTCTCACCAAGGCCGTAACGGCCCAAACCGCGCAGGCTGAGGGTTACCCACGGGTTGGGATGGGCGACGGATAAGATCGACACAGGAAAATCCCCCTTTAATGCGGCACTTCGATGCCGCGGAACCTGGAGCCACAGCATGTCTGAAGCAGTCACAACCGGCCGCAGCGTCTTGATCACCGGCGGCAACCGCGGCATTGGCCTGGCCATTGCCGAATCGTTCCTCGCCAACGGCGACAAGGTGGCAGTGACCTACCGGAGTGAAACACAACTGCCTGAAGGCATCCTGGGCGTTCGGGCAGACGTCACGGACGAGGCCTCCGTTGACGCTGCGTTCAAAATCGTCGAGGAAGCCCATGGACCTGTTGAAGTCCTGGTTGCCAATGCCGGCATCACGAAGGACACGCTCCTGCTCCGCATGAGCGAAGACGACTTCACGTCGGTCCTCGACACCAACCTCACCGGCGCATTCCGTGTGATCAAGCGGGCATCCAAGGGAATGATCCGGCTCCGGAAGGGCCGTGTAGTCCTCATCTCTTCCGTCTCCGGCCTCTACGGAGCACCCGGCCAGATCAACTATTCCGCGTCCAAGGCCGGCATGGTGGGCATTGCACGTTCACTGACCCGCGAGCTCGGCAGCCGGGGCATCACCGCCAACGTGGTGGCGCCAGGTTTCATCAACACCGACATGACGGCTGAACTGCCCGAGGACACCCAGAAGGCCTACCTGGCCAACGTCCCGGCAGGTCGCTTTGCCGAGGCCTCCGAAGTGGCTGACGTAGTGCGCTGGGTTGCCAGTGACGAAGCTGCGTACATCTCAGGGGCCGTGATCCCGGTGGATGGTGGTCTGGGTATGGGCCACTAGCCTCAAACGCGGTTTTTGTCCGGGGCCCACAAGCGATTTTGTCCTTGCCGCTGGCATGATGGAAGGCGAGGCCACGGAATTTGGATGAAGTGAACAAAAGGAGCATGAATGGGAACGCTGGATAACAAGACCGCCATCGTCACGGGATCTTCCCGCGGAATTGGCGCCGAAGTTGCCAAGATCCTCGCGGGCGAGGGTGCCGCCGTCGTCGTTAATTACCGGCAGAAGGCGCCCCGCGCCAACAAGGTAGTGGCGGGCATCCAGGAAGCAGGCGGCCGCGCGGCTGCCGTGGGCGCTGACCTGACGACCGATGAAGGCGTGCACGCCCTTGCCAGCAAAGCCATGGAGGAGTTCGGATCGCTTGACGTCTTGGTGCTGAACGCGTCAGGCGGCATGGAATCGGGCATGGAAGAGGGTTACGCCCTCAAACTGAACCGTGATGCCCAGGTCAATATGCTCAACGCAGCCGTTCCGCTCATGCCTGAGGGTTCACGCGTCGTTTTCGTGACCAGCCACCAGGCGCATTTTGTGGAGACTGTTCCCACCATGCCGGAGTACGAGCCCGTCGCGAAGAGCAAGCGCGCCGGTGAGGACGCACTGCGTGAACTGATTCCCCACCTCGCGGACAAGGGCATCTCGCTGGTAGTGGTCTCCGGTGACATGATCGAGGGCACAGTGACTGCGACACTGCTGGATCGCTCCAACCCGGGAGCCATCGAAGCGCGCCGTGCCGAGGCCGGCAAGCTTTACTCCGTGGAGGAATTCGCTGCCGAGGTTGCGAAGATGGTCACCGCGGACGTCGAATCCGGACACACGGAATACGTTGGCGGAGCCGATTACTTCGGCAAGACTGCAGAGTAGCAAATACCACCACAGCTGTGGCCCGGGACCTGTTCCCGGGCCACAGCTGTTTAACGCCACAGCAGCGCAATAGTCACCCACGCTTTGAAGTATCATTTTGGTAAATTATCTGGATTTTCGCGTCACGAAATGCGAATAGTCGTTTCGAATAAATGGCTTTGCATTATAAGAATTCTTCTGATTGACTCTCCAAGGCAGCCTCGCACGTAGTTGTCAGCACGTTGCGTAAACCACAATGAGAGGGTTTATGCATGCCTTAGGAGCTTCTTTGGACCTGTTATTAGATGCTGATGATATTCACGCGTCGTATGATCAACGGCGCATCCTCAAAGGTGTGGGGCTTTCGTTGCATCGCGGCGAGATCCTGGGGTTGATTGGGACCAACGGCGCCGGCAAGACCACCCTGATGGGCGTCCTGGCCGGTTCCGTCAAGCACGACCATGGACGGATCACCCTGGCGGGTGAAAAATACATGCCGGATTCCATCGCAGAAGCGCAGGCTTGCGGAGTGGGGCATATTCCCCAGAACTTCCACATAGACCCGGAACTGACCATCACCGAAGCCATCTTTCGCGGAACCTTCCAGTCGGGCCGGCCACACGCGGAACTCCGCGATCAAGCGGGCAAGCTCATCCGGGACATTGGTATCACCATGGACCCCGACGCGAGGGTCGGAACGCTGATTCGAGCCGAGCAGGCCTTGGTGGAGGTACTCCGGATGGTGGCCGAGGAAGCCCAACTGGTGATCATGGACGAAGTGGCCGCGTCACTTCCGGACCACGATGTCGCGGTTTTGCATCAGGTCCTGAGAATGCTCACACGGCAGGGCCGGGCCATCATCTACATCACCCACCGCCTTGATGAGGTCCGTTCCATAGCCCACCGCATTGCTGTTATGCGCGACGGTAAGGTGCACAAGATCGTGGAGGCCGGCAAGACCGACGTCGACGAACTTGCCTTCCTCCTGCTGCAGCAGGAACTGGAGCGGATTTCCCGGCCCTCCGGCCCTGCGGCCGGGGGAGAGGCCTTGCGGATCTCCAACCTCAGCGTGGAGGAGAAAGTTCGTGATGCGAGCTTCAGTGTGGCCAAAGGCGAAATTTTCGGACTGGCAGGAACCCACAGATCGGGCGTCTATCAACTGATATCAGCCCTGGCGGGTATCCGCCCCTGCACGTCGGGAGAGATCTACGTGAACGGAATCCACGTCCAAATCCGCGGGCCCCAGGACGCGCAGCGGTTGAAGATCGGTTACTCGCCGGATGCGGCCTTTACCCTTGGTCCTGGGACGAGCATTGCGGAAGGGCTTCATCAGGGCGCCGGGGCGGGCGCTGAAAACCTTCGGGATGAGATCACCCACCTGAGGAATGTGGCTGACGTTGTGCACCGCATGCGCATCAACACCACCAACATCCAGGGCGCCCTCTCCACTTTGTCCGGCGGCGACCGCCAGAAGGTGGAACTGGCCCGATGGATCTCCAGCGACTGTGACGTCCTGATTCTCAGTCATCCCAGCCGCGGGATTGACGTTGGAGCCAAAGAGGTTGTGTACAAGATGTTGACGCAGCTCAGCAAGACTGGTGTCGCCATCATTCTCCTGTCCTCAGACCTCTCGGAGATGGTCAACTGGTGCCACCGGATTGGTGTCATGCGGGACGGGGAACTAGTCACCATTGAGGCCAACGCCAATACCAATGAGGATGTTTTGGTGCACCATATGCTGGGCGTCAAGTTCGAATCGGGGGGCAGCGCGGCCCGCCGCGCGAAAGTCTGACGCTTCCTGAAACACCGACGAATGAATGGGGGCGGCTGCGATATTCGCAGCCGCCCCCACGGTTAGCACCGGAGATCAGATGGCGATGGCCTTGGCGATGTTATTGAGCTTGTGCCGTGCCAGCGCCAGGTTGGCATAGGTCCGGTCCAGCACGAGGTAGACAAAGAGCCCCTTGGACCCCGCCGAGTTCAGGACATTGATGAGGTGGTACTGCGAATCCAGGGTGATGAGGACGTCTTCGATGGAGCTGTCCAGTCCGAGGTCGGCCATGGTTCGGAGCTTGGAGCTGACAACATTGGAGTTTCCGGCAGCAGCGACGCCCAGATCGAAGCCTGGGTTGCCGCCCTGCGCCAGCGCCATTCCGCTGGTGTAGTCAACAATGGCCGCACCCGTGGCGCCTTCTATGGCGAGCAGTTCTTTCGTAGCTTCGTCAAGTGAGCTCATGATCAGTTCTTCCTGTTCTGTGGTTTCATCACTGGCAGCCATGAAATAGACGGACGGAACTTCCTGGTAGGCGGGCGCGCCGGGGCCGGAATCCCATTGGTTGGGAGCCATCCCCGTTGCCACCGCGTCAGGGTGCCGCTCGCGAATGATCTCGTGGAGCGGTGTTGGAAGGGGTTCAAATCCTTCGCTGCGTTTCCACCATTTCCACGTACGCTCCGAACGGTTCACTTACTGACCCTGCACTTCCGTCATTCAGACTGCCGTATGTTCTACGGATTTCTTCGTCGAGTTTTTCACTCTACACATGAATTACGGGGATAACGGAAAGAGCGTTCATTTCCATCGAATCCTTGGCAAAGAATGTGCTATTAATGACGATTTGATAAACAGTCAGAATAATCGCGTCACGAAATACACATTGTTGTTTCACGCGACAGACAACCAGGGAGTGCAGATGAGGCATCACTTGTTTTTGGGCGCGCTGAAGCGGACTGCAGCAAAGTGCAGCTGGCCGCGGGTCACCGCGGCGTGGGCACAGCAGGAGTCAGACGTTGGCGATGTGCCGTACGGCGTCAAGGTAAGGCATGTTGATTGCAGCGTCCGCTACCGCACGAACTGCTGGTTTGGCATTGAACGCAATACCAATTCCTGCCGCACTGAGCATGTCCAGGTCATTGGCGCCGTCGCCCACTGCGATGGTGTGCTCAAGACTGATGCTCTCCGCTGCTGCCCACTCACGCAAGTACTTCTCTTTGGCCGCCCGGTCGATCACAGCGCCAAGCACCTTGCCCGTCAACACGCCGTCGATGATTTCGAGCTCATTGGCGATCCAATGGTCCAGTCCAAGGTCTGCGGCAATGGGACGAAGAATCTGGTTGAAGCCGCCGGACACCACGGCAACCACGTGGCCTGCTTCCTTGAAGGCGGCGACGAGTTCTGCAGCACCAAGGCTGAGGCGCACCTCTTGCCGGACTGACTCGACGACCGCCACGGGCAACCCTGCGAGCACGGCAACCCGGGCATGGAGACTCTGGGCGAAGTCCAATTCACCGCGCATGGCGGCCTCGGTGACAGCAGCGACTTCCTCGCGCTTGCCTGCGTGGGCTGCCAGCAATTCAATGACTTCCTGCTGGATCAGCGTGGAATCGACATCCATGATGAGGAGCTTCCGGGTGGCCTGGCGCAGGCCCTCGGGAACAATGGCTGTATCAAAGCCGTCACTGGCTGCCGCAGCAACGTGCCGCCGAACGGTTGCAAGATCCGCCAACGTCTCCGTGCCCGCAGCAAGACCGGCCGTCATGACACTGAAACGATGATCGCCACCCTGTGATTCCGATGACACCTCGACGCCGGCGTCAGCAAGTACCCTCCGAAGGCCAACGAGAGATTCGGGGGACAAATGCACGCCATAGCTGACTGCAGCCAAGTTCGAAGTCATGGCGTCAATCCTACTGAGCACTTCCTGTCCGCCCGAATTCATTTCGACTGGCAAACACTGCTACGTGACCGGTTATCAGTCATATGGATTTTTGTCCTAGTGTCTACTGCTATGAGTGATGTTCTGGAATTGGCTTCCGTCAGCGTTGTCCGAGGCAATAAGACCCTGCTGGACAAGGTTGACTGGCAGGTCAACGAAGGGGAGCGCTGGGTCATTCTGGGACCGAACGGCGCAGGCAAGACCACCCTTCTCCAAATTGCCGCAGCCCGGCTCCACCCCAGCAGCGGAAAGGCCGGGATCCTGGATGAGGTCCTGGGTCGCGTTGACGTCTTTGAACTCCGCCCCCGGATCGGACTCTCCTCGGCCGCACTTGCTACCCAGATTCCCGAGCACGAGAACGTCCTGAACGTGGTGGTTACCGCCGCCTACGGTGTTACCGGACGGTGGCGTGAGGGCTACGAGCGCGACGACGAACGTCGCGCCTTTGGGCTGCTGAACGACTGGGGGATGGGCCCGCTGCTCAACCGGACCTTTGCCACGTTGTCCGAAGGGGAGCGCAAGCGTGTGCAGATTGCCCGCGCCCTCATGACGGACCCCGAACTGTTGCTCTTGGATGAACCGGCTGCGGGCCTGGACCTCGGCGGCCGGGAGGAACTGGTCCACAAGCTCGGCGAGTTGGCCGGCGACGAAGCCGCACCCGCCATGGTGCTGGTCACCCACCACCTTGAAGAAGTGCCTCCAGGGTTCACCCACGCCATGCTGCTTCGCGAAGGTGGAGTGGTCGCTGCCGGCCCCATCAAGGAAGTCCTCACCGACGAACACCTGAGCACCACGTTCGGCCTTGCCCTGGATGTCTCGGAAAACGGTGGCCGTTACACTGCCACCGCCCGCCGCTAGAGCGGTCCGGTAGCCAACAGTGGAGATTCTTAGCAGCATCCTGGTCTTTTTTGCCGGCTTGTGGGCCGGCACCATCAACGCGGTAGTCGGCTCCGGCACGCTGGTGACCTTCCCCGTGCTCATCGCCATCGGCATCACACCCGTGGTTGCGTCCATGAGCAACGCCATGGGCCTGGTGGCTGGCACAGCAGCAGGGGCCTGGGGTTACCGCCGCGAGTTGGCCGGCAGGGGACGGCAGCTGATGAAGCTGCTGCCGGCCTCACTGCTGGGCGGCATCACCGGTGCTTGGCTGTTGCTGCATCTGCCGGAGAAAGTCTTCCACTACGTAGCGCCCGTCCTGCTTGTCCTGGCGCTCCTGATGGTGCTGTTCCAGCCCAAGCTGCAGGCCTGGGTACGCAGCAGGGAACAAAACCCCGAACATGCCATCCGGGACCGCAGCCACGGCATCCTCCTGGTGGTGCTTGTCTACCTCGCCGGCGTCTACGGTGGCTATTTCGTGGCGGCGCAAGGGATCTTGCTGGTAGGCATCCTCGGTGTGTTCCTCACGGGAACCATGCAAAATGCCAACGCCATGAAGAACATCCTGGTGCTCGGTGTCAACATGGTGGCAGCAATCTCCTACCTGATTTTTGCTTTCGACCGCATCGAATGGCTGGTGGTCCTCCTCATTGCCGTGAGCTCCACCATCGGCGGCTTGGTAGGATCTAAGGTTGGCCGGAAGTTGTCCCCGCGCGTCCTCAGGGCCGTCATCTTCACCCTGGGGATAGTGGCACTGGGCTTCATGATCGCCAACCTGCTGAAATAATCACCCGGTGACATTCCACTACCTTGAGTCCGCGGATGATCCGCGCGTGACGGACTACACCACCCTCACCGATGTGCACCTGCGGAAGTTGCGCGAGCCGGAAGAAGGCATGTATATCGCCGAATCCTCCAGGGTCCTGCGCAGGGCACTGGCGGCCGGGCACCAGCCCCGCTCCTTTTTCCTGGCAGAGAAGTGGATGGAAGACCTCGACGACGTTTTCCAGGCATATCCGGACGTTCCGGTGTTTATCGGCAAGGCTGCCTTGCTGGAGGAAATCACGGGATTCCACCTGCACCGCGGTGCAATGGCGGCAATGCACCGGCCGGCCCCTGTTCCCCTGGAAGTGCTGCTGGCCAACGCGCGGCGCGTGGCCGTGCTCGAGGACATTGTCGACCACACCAACGTGGGAGCCATCTTCAGGTCCGCTGCTGCACTTGGCGTGGACGCTGTCCTGGTCTCTCCACGCTGTGGAGATCCGCTCTACAGGCGCAGTGTCCGGGTCAGCATGGGCACGGTCTTCCAGGTTCCCTGGGCACGCCTGGAAAGCTGGCCTGACGACTTGTTCCGCCTCAAGGAGCAAGGCTTCACCGTGGCAGCAATGGAGTTGACCGAGGACGCGGTGGATCTGGATGATCTTGCGGCGAAGCAGTATTCCAAACTGGCCTTGGTGCTCGGTACAGAGGGTGCCGGCATGAGCCAGGAAACGTTGGCCGCGGCTGACCTCGCAGTCAAGATTCCCATGCGTGCCGGCGTTGACTCACTCAACGTTGCCGCTGCCTCGGCGGTGGCGTTCTGGGAACTCCGCCCACGGGACTGACCGCGGTTCGTCTGGCGGGGCGCTTTCCGCTATGATTGGTTGTTGGCCCGGCAGCTGGATTATTCATCCTGCAGCAACCGGACCACCTCCATTCATACCTGGCAACTGGCAAAATCCAGTTGCGTGAACAAAAGGTCCCATTATGAAGTCTGATATCCACCCGAAGTACGAAGCTGTTGTTTTCAACGACCTGGCTTCCGGTACGCAGTTCCTGACCAAGTCCACCGTGTCTTCCTCGAAGACCATCGAGTGGGAAGACGGAAACACCTACCCGGTTATCGACGTCGAAATCTCTTCGGAGTCCCACCCGTTCTACACGGGCAAGCAGCGCATCATGGACTCCGCTGGCCGCGTCGAGCGCTTCAACGCCCGCTTCAAGGGCTTCGGCGGCAAGAAGTAACCACTTCACCCCAAGGCTTTCAAGGCCCGCATTGCTGGATCTCCGGCGATGCGGGCCTTTGCGTTTTCCGGCAAGATGGAACGCATGACTTCCAGCCCTGGGCAGCGACCCACCCTCAGCGACGCCGACCACCCCTTTCACGGCGAATATAAAGTTCCCGGCGGCAAACTGGTGGTGGTTGACCTGGACGTCGTGGCGGGGAGGTACGCCAACGTCTCGCTGAGCGGTGACTTCTTCCTTGAACCGGACGAAGCCCTGCAGGCCATCAACGCCTCACTCACCGGACTTCCGGACAGCTCAACGGCAGCAGACATCGCCGCAGCCGTCACGGCCGGGCTGCCCAAGGATGCCGTCCTGTTTGGGTTCTCCGCTGAAGCCGTAGCTGTCACCGTCCGCCGTGCACTGGCCAAAGCCACCAGCTGGGCGGACCACCAGTGGGACGTCATCCCGCCGTCCGTGCTGCCCACCCAGGTGAACGTCGCCCTGGACGAGCTCCTCACTGAAGAGGTAGGCGCCGGATTGCGCAATCCTACGCTGCGCTTCTGGGACTGGGAGGAGCCATCCGTGGTGATAGGCAGCTTCCAGTCGGTACGCAACGAGGTGGACCCGGAGGGTGTAGCCCGCCACGGCATAACCGTGGTGCGACGCATCAGCGGTGGCGGCGCCATGTTCATGGAAGCCGGCAATTGCATCACCTATTCGCTCTACCTGCCCCAGACCTTGGTGGACGGCATCAGTTTTGCCGACTCCTATGCTTTCCTGGATGCCTGGGTGATGGCAGCCTTGGAGAAACTGGGCATCACGGCTTTCTACGTTCCCCTCAATGACATCGCTACCGAACAAGGCAAGATCGGGGGCGCAGCCCAGAAGCGCCTGGCGAACGGTGGCATGCTGCACCACGTCACCATGAGCTACGACATCGATGCCGACAAAATGGTGGATGTTCTTCGCATCGGCAAGGAAAAACTCTCGGACAAGGGGACACGGAGCGCCAAGAAGCGTGTTGATCCGCTTCGACGCCAAACGGGGCTCGCCCGCGCGGCTATCCTCGCGGCCATGCAGGAGGTCTTCGCGGAACGCTATGGCGCCGAAGAGTCCCGCCTCACCGAGGCCGAGCTCGGTGAGGCCAGGAAACGTGTAGAGGCCAAGTTCGGCACCGACGAATGGTTGAACCGGGTTCCGTAGCCGGCCGGTGGGAACTACCCCACGGCGGCCTGTGCCGTGAGTGCCCGCACCAAGTGGCTTCGCTGCTCGATGACTATCCGGCGCAGGGCGCGGGGAGCGTCAGCGTGCGCCTTCAGCCAAGCATCCGTCCGTACCAGCACCGGATGTTCGGCGGGCTGCATGCCCTCGCTCAAGTCCTGGGCGCCCGGGAACAATCCGCGCACAATCCGGCCGGCAATCTCGATGCTGCGTTCCGCCCATACCTGCTCGAGACAGTCGAAGTAGCGGTCCACATACGGTTCCGACAGGAACCCTGGGGCCGTGGAGAAGCCCGTGATGGTTGCGCTCAGGATCTCGTTGGAGAGCCCAGGGCTGTTAACCATGGAATCCCACGCAGCTGCCTTGACTGAGGCATCCGGCACGGCGGCCGATGCCAGGGCATGGCCCTCCCTGCCGGACGCTGTCGTATCGGCCTGCAGTTCCCGGTCCAGTTCGGCACGTGACGCCTGGCCTTGGGCGGACAGGGCCTGCCAGAAGCTCCACCGCAGTTCTGCGTCCACCGCAAGTCCGTCAATGACAATGTTGCCTTCCAGGATTCCGCGCAGCAAAGGAAGTTCAGTGTCCCCATGCCGGGACACGTCTGCCAAGGTCCTGGCCCATGCCAGTTGTTGGTCTGAACCGGGGGCTGCTGCCTTCATCCTGGCCGCCACGACTGCGAGGAAATCCTTGCGTACCCCTTCACGGGCTGCCGCCGGAACGTAGCGTTCAATGGCGCCGGAGGCATTGCCAAGGACGTTCAACAGGACCCCGATGCCTGTCTCCGAGGAGGCAAACTGCTCCACTGCGGCCACGTAGCGCACGGCGGGCGTCACACCGTCGCGGGCAGAATCCCACAATGCGGTCCAGCAGAGGGCGCGGGCCATGGGGTCTGTGATTTTGTCGAGCGACGTCCGGACGGTCTGTTCGGATCCGGGGTCCAGCCGCACCTTGGCGTAGCTCAGGTCGTCATCGTTGACCAGAAGCAGGGCTGGACGGCGCTTGCCGTTCAGTTGGGGCACCAACGTGCTGGGCCCTGTCACGTCCACCTCATGGCTTTCGGACCGGACGAGCCGGCCCGAAGCATCAGCGTCGTACAGGCCCAACCGCAACCGGTGGGGGCGGAGTTCCTGATGTCCGGTGATGGGGTCAATGGCATCCTGCCGAAGCGTCACGGCGCCAAAGACGCCGTTGTCGTCCACGATTTCTGCCGAAATCGTGGAGATGCCGGACGTCTGAAGCCATTGACGGGCCCAGTCTCCAAGGTCCCTTCCTGATGCGGTGCTGAGTGCGCGGAGGAGGTCCTGGAGAGAGGTATTGCCGAACGCATGGTCACGGAAGTACTGACGGGAGCCGGCAATGAAGGCATCAAAGCCTACGTAGGCCACCAGTTGTTTCAGTACCGAAGCGCCCTTGGCATAGGTGATCCCGTCAAAGTTCTGCTTGGCTGCTTCAAGGTCCGGGATGTCGGCCACAATCGGGTGCGTGGTGGGCAGCTGGTCCTGGACATAGGCCCAGGCTTTACGCTTATTGGCGAAGTTCACCCATGCGGTGTCCCAATCGGTGGCACGGTCCACGCCAAGTGTCCCCATGTAGTCGGCGAACGACTCCTTGAGCCAGAGATCGTCCCACCAGTTCATGGTCACGAGGTCGCCGAACCACATGTGGGCCATCTCGTGCATCAAGGTGTTCGCACGGGCCTGGTACTGGGCATCGGTGGCGCGGGAGGCGTAGACATACTTTTCCGTGAATGTGACCAACCCGGGATTTTCCATGGCTCCGAGGTTGTATTCGGGCACGAAGGCCTGGTCATACTTACCCCACGGGTAGGGGTAGTCGAAGAGGTCGTTGAAGAAGGCCAGCCCGCTCTTGGTCAACCGGAACAGTTCTCCGGCATCGAAGGAGTCCGCCAACGAGGCCCTGCAGAAAAGTGCCAGCGGCACGTCAAGGCGGGTGTCGTCGTCGAGCGTTACGCCCCAGTGGTCAGTTGCCTTGAAGTAGGGTCCCGCCAGGACGGTGGTGATGTACGTGGACATGCGTTGGGTTGTGGCGAAATCCCAGCGCGCGGCGCGGGTGTCACCGGCCTCCGGTGTCCGCAGTTCCTCAACTCCGTTGGACGCAACTTCCCAGTTTGCCGGAGCGATCACGTGGAACGTAAATTCGGCCTTGAGGTCCGGCTGTTCGAAGTTGGCGAAGACCCGGCGGCTGTCCGCAGGTTCGTACTGGGTGTAGAGATAGCACTGTCCATCGGCGGGATCAACAAACCGGTGCATGCCCTCGCCTGAGCGGCTGTAAAGCCCTGTTCCGGTTACGGTGACCGTGTTCTCGGCTGCCAGTCCGGCCAGGGTGATCCTGTCGCGGTCCACCACCGATCCGACGTCCAACGCCTGGCCGTTCAGCACCACGGACTGCACGCCGCCATGGATGAAATCCAGGAAGGTGGCAGAGCCTGGCTCAGCGGAGAAAGTGATGGTGCTGGTACTCGGATAACCGGAGACGGCGGGATCTTCCGCGTCGCGGACATCGAGGGTGACGTCGTAGCTGTGGGTGGTGATCAGGGCTGAACGGGTAGCGGCTTCATCGCGCGATAGATTGTGATTCGACACACAGCTATCTAATCATGATCAAGGCGGCGCCCAGGCCCAGCGATGCGATGAGCAGCCAGGAGCCCAGGGCTACCAGAACAGCCCGCCCTCCGGTGTGGATCAGGGTCCGTATGCGCACGGCTGAGCCCAGTCCAAAGAGCGCCGTCGCCAGCAGAATGTCCTGGACCGCTGCCGCGATCTCCAAGCCCACAGGCGGGGCCCAGCCCAACGACCGTACGGCCACCAACGCGAGGAAGCCCGCCACGAACAGAGGGACAATCGGCGGAAACCTGCTCTCCATTCCGGCCGTTCCATTGGCGCGTTCCCGGAAATGGAGAACCCGCTGATGAAGCCCCGCGGTGGCAGCTATCGGTGCCAGCAGGACAACCCTGGTCAATTTCACGACGACGGCGATTGCCAACGCCGAAGTCCCGGCGGTTTGGGCGGTGGCTACCACCTGGCCGACGTCATGGACGGAGGCCCCTGTCCATGCACCGAACTGCCCAGGGCTGAGGCCCAAGGGGTGCATGAGCAGGGGAAGAACCCCAATGGCCAACGTGCCGCAGAGGGTCACCAGCGCTACTGGCAGGACCGTGTCCTGGTGCCTGATCCGCCGCACTGCAGCCATGGCCCCGATCGCCGATGCGCCGCAGATGGAAAAGCCTGTGGCAATCAACAACGCCGCCTCGCGAGGGAGACGCAACAAGCGGGCCAGGCCATACGTTCCTGCGAAGCTCACCAGGACCACCCCGGCGATCAGCAGCAGTGCCACCCATCCAAGTCCAAGGACATCGCCCATGCTGACCTTGAGTCCCAGCAAGACAATGCCTGCACGCATGAAGTGTTTCCCCGCGAAGTCGAGCCCCGGGCGGGCGCGCCCCGCCGTGAGGACAGCCGTCCCCGGTATATTTGCTGAGAGCAAGCCCAAGGCGACAGCGAGCGTCATGGCCGGAACCGCCGGAAACACGGCGTGGATTGCGAAGGCAAGACCCGTAGCGGCGATGCTCAGGACCAACCCGGGCCCCAGCCGGGACAGCTGGGGCGTAAGACTGTTGAAGGGCATGCCATAACCCTGCCGGATGGGGGCACGGAAAGGCGAACCGGGAGCACCCGGAAACCGCGACACAATCAGTGCGTAATGCGCTCGACTCAAAAAGGTGATTGTCTAATTCCCATGTCTGACCTATTCCAGGATTACTCCGAGGCCGCTGCCCGCAGCGGCGCCTATGACGAGATGTTTGCCCCCGGCCACGTTGCCAGAAAATCCTACGGTCAGGTTTCCGGCGCCTTGCGGGAGCTGTCCCTGGCCGATGTGACCGCCCGGGCCGACTCCATGGCGCGCACGTTCCTGGACCGCGGAGTCACCTTCGACTATGCGGGGGAGGAGCGCCCGTTCCCGCTGGACATCGTTCCCCGCGTTATCCCTGCCGACGAATGGGACGTCCTGGAACGCGGGGTAGCCCAGCGGGTCAAAGCACTGGAGGCTTTCCTCAACGACGTCTATGGACGCATGGCGGTAGTCACCGATGGCGTGATCCCCCGGCAACTCGTCACCACCAGCGCACACTTCCACCGGGCAGTCCATGGATTCGAACCATCCGGCGGTGTGCGTGTCCATGTCTCGGGCATCGACGTCGTCCGTGATGCTGCCGGGACCTTCAGGGTGCTTGAGGACAACGTCCGCGTTCCCTCCGGCGTCAGCTACGTTCTGGAGAATCGCCGGGCGATGGCCAAGGGCCTTCCGGAGGCTTTCGGCCAGCAACACATCCGTCCTGTGGAGGAATATCCCCGGCGGCTTCTCTCAGCACTCCGTAAGACAGCTCCCGCGGGCGTGGACGATCCTACGGTGGTTGTCCTGACGCCCGGCGTGTTCAACAGCGCCTACTTTGAACACACGCTCCTTGCCGGCCTCATGGGCGTGGAACTGGTGGAAGGCCGCGACCTCATCTGCCGCGGCAACCGGGTCTACATGCGGACCACTGCGGGCGAACAACGCGTGGACGTCATCTACAAGCGCATCGATGACGACTTCCTTGATCCGCTCCAGTTCCGTTCCGATTCCATGCTGGGTTGCCCTGGCCTGGTCAATGCCGCACGTGCCGGGGGAGTGACAATAGCCAACGCTGTGGGCAACGGCGTAGCTGATGACAAGCTCGTGTACAGTTACGTCCCTGACCTGATCCGGTACTACCTTCACGAAGAGCCGATCATCGCCAACGTTGACACTTTCCGGCTTGAGGAAAAGGAAGCCAGGGAGCATGTGCTGGACCGCCTTGACGAACTGGTGGTGAAGCCCGTGGACGGTTCAGGCGGCAAGGGACTGGTCATAGGACCTGATGCCACGAAGGACGAACTCGATGCCCTGCGCAAACGGGTTATTGCCGATCCGCGCGGATGGATCGCGCAGCCTGTCCTGCAGCTGTCAACCGTGCCGACGCTTTCCGGGGACAAATTCGGACCCCGTCACGTTGACCTCCGTCCCTTCGCTGTCAACGACGGCGACGACGTCTGGGTCCTCCCCGGCGGACTGACCAGGGTGGCACTCAAGGAAGGTTCCTTGATAGTGAACTCCAGCCAGGGCGGCGGCTCCAAGGACACCTGGGTGTTGGCCGACTCGCCGAAGCTGCCCGCCGAGGTCATCCCGCGCCAGTCCGTCACCGTCCGTGAACAGGTCTCTGTATGGCCCGTCGAAAGCAATTGGCGTGACCGCCAAACGGAGCAGCAACAGTGACCCCGATCCACCACCACTTGAACTTCGACCTGCACCACTCGAAGGAGGCAGTTCCATGCTGAGCCGTATTGCTGAGTCTCTTTTTTGGATCGGACGCTACGTAGAACGCGCCGATGGTACGTCCAGGATCCTGGATGTGCACCTCGAACGACTGAACCACCTGCCCCTCGAGGAGCAGCGGAGCGTAGCCCGGGAACTCCTTGCCGTGATGGGTGCCAAGCCCCAGAGCGAGGACTTCGGACTCCCTGAACTCCTGCATGCCCTCGCTTATGACAAGCAGAGCGCCTCCTCCATTGCCGGTTCACTGGGGGCTGCACGCGAGAATGCACGGCGCGCCCGGGAAACTGTTTCGCAGTCACTTTGGGAAAGCCTCAACACCACCTATTACGGCCTCAACCAGCATCGCAAGGATGTGGTGGGAACCTACCGTTTCTGCAACTGGGTCCTCGAACGGACAGCAATGGTCCGCGGTCTTGCGGACACCACCGTCAGCCATGACGAGAGCTGGTTGTTCATGGTGTTGGGCCGGTCCCTGGAACGGGCGGACATGACTGCCCGCATGCTCTCAACGCGCGATGTCCAGTCTGCGGGTATGTCGTGGGTCAACATGCTCCGATGCGCGGGCGCCTATGAGTCGTTCATCCGTACACGCAGGGCTGCCTTCGGAGACCAGCACGCCGCGGAATTCCTGCTGTTGGACCGTTTGTTCCCGCGGTCAATCGTCTATGCCCTGCGCGATGCCGATGAATGCCTCGCGAAACTGGACCCGTCAGCCCAGCGTGTGGGCTTCATCAACGATGCCCGGCGCATTGTTGGCCAGGCCCGCACGTTCCTCGAGTTCCACCGCACAGACGACCTCATGTCCGAGCTGCCCGAGCACATGGAACGTGTGCAGAAGGCCGTGACGCAGGCGTCCGATGCGATTTCCCGTAAGTACTTCAATCAGGCTGATGAGCATGCCTGGGTGGGAGAAGTTTCATGACCCGGCTGAGCATCGTCCACAAGACGGCTTACAAGTACAACCGCCGCGTGACGTTGTCCTATAACGAGGCCCGGATGACGCCCCTCACCGACGGCCAGCAGGTGGTTCTCGAGTCCTCGCTGAAGGTCTCACCCCATCAGGCGTCCGTCAGCACCTACCGTGACTACTGGGGTACCAGGGTCACGGCATTCGATATGCAAATGCCGCATGAGAGCCTTGAGGTCCTCGCCACGGCCACCGTGGAAGTGCACCGCACCGAACGCGTGGCAGTCGAGGACGACATCGTCGGATGGGACGTCATTGCTTCGGACAAGGTCCAGGACGAGTTCAGCGACTGGTTGCCCCAGTCCAGGCTCAGTGGGCCGGGCGAGGAGGTCCTGAACATTGTTCCCGGCGTTGTGGAGGGTAAGAATCCCCACGAGGCAGCCTTGGCGGTGTTCGCCTGGATGGCCGGTGAGATGACCTATATGAAGGGCACCACCGGGGTGACGACGAATGCCGAGCAGGCGTGGTCCCAGCGCCAAGGCGTGTGCCAGGATCTGGCACATCTGGCCATTGGGGCATTGCGCTGCAGTGGCATCCCTGCCCGCTATGTTTCGGGGTACATCCACCCAAGGTCCACGGCCGACATTGGCGAAACCGTTGCGGGACAGTCACACGCGTGGCTGGAATGGTGGGATGGGGAATGGCGCAGCTGGGACCCCACCAACCACAAGCCTGCAGGCGATTACCACGTCACGGTGGCGCGGGGCCGAGACTACCGCGATGTTCCCCCACTGAAGGGCATCCTGTCCGGTGGCGGCGGCTCGGGACTCTCCGTTTCGGTGGAGATCACGCGCCTCGCGTAGGAGTTCAGTCGCGGAGGAGTTTAATTACAGATAAGGCCCTTAAGAGCTGCTCTTGAGGGCCTTATCTGTACAGAGACTCCAGATTTTCTACCAGGGCGAGGGCTTGTAGTCCTTCAGGAAGACACCGTACTGGTCCTCGCCCTTTTCGCCCATCACGATGGGGTCGTAGACTCTCGCGGCACCATCCACCAGATCCAACGGGGCATGGAAGCCTTCTTCCATGAGCCTGACTTTGGTGTAGTGCGGGCGCTCATCGGTGATCCATCCGGTATCCACGGCGGTCATGAGGATGCCATCGGAATCCAGCATTTCCTGGGCGCTGGTCCTGGTCATCATGTTTAACGCGGCCTTGGCCATGTTGGTGTGGGGGTGTCCGGGGCCCTTGTAGGCGCGGGAGAACTGTCCCTCCATGGCGGAGACGTTGACGATGTACTTCCTGTGGGCCGTCGACCGCTTCATGGCATCCCGAAGTCGGCTGACCAGCAAGAATGGCGCAGTGACGTTGCACAGCTGGACCTCGAGCATCTCCAAGGGATCCACCTCATCCACCACTTGGGTCCAGCTGTTGATCGAGGCGAGGTCGGGGACCAAGCCGCCGGCGTCGATCGCTGTTCCGGACTCGATCCGTTCCAGGGACGCGGACCCGGTGGAGAGCGCCAGAGAGGTAATCGCATCGCCCGCCAGGACAGGGTGCTCGGTGACGCTGCTGGCAAGGGCCAAGGGATGTTTGTCATGGGCATGGCCGAACGTGACCAACTCCGGGCCACCATTGGCAGCGTCAAGGGCGGCAGGCAACGGCTCGTCCTCGGCGTCGACCAAGGGCTTGTAGGCATTGCCGGAGCGCCGAACCGTCTGGGCTGCGTTGTTGATGATGATGTCCAGCGGGCCAGCCTCGTTGAGGGAGTCCGTCAGAGCCATGACCTGCGCCGGGTCGCGGAGGTCAATGCCCACGATCCGTAGCCGGTGCAGCCACTCGCTGCTGTCTTCCATGGCGGCGAAGCGACGGGCTGCGTCCTTGGGGAAACGGGTGGTGATGGTGGTGTGGGCGCCATCCCTGAGCAGGCGCAGCGCGATGTACATGCCGATCTTGGCGCGTCCGCCGGTCAACAGGGCCCTGCGTCCCGTGAGATCCGTGCGGGCATCGCGCTTGCTGTGGCTGAAGGCCGCGCATTCAGGGCAGAGCTGGTGGTAGAAGGCATCAACCTGCGTGTAGTGCTTCTTGCAGATGTAGCAGGGACGCGAGCGGATAAGGTGGCCTGCGACCTCACCCGTGACGGAGGGGGCCAGCTTGTTGCCACGGGTTTCGTCGTCAATGCGGTCCGGAGCGGCGGTGGCCGTCAGGGCAATGACGGCCCGGTCAGCCTCGGCGATGGAGTCGCGCTTGGTGACCCGGCGGTGCCGCTTGACGGCTTTGAACATCTTGCCGGTGGCACGGCGGACTGCAACGTAGTCCGGGTGCTCCTCGTCATAGACGTGGATCGTGGTCAGAACCTTGAGGCAGGCCTGGATCTCTTCAGGCGTCAGATCGGTGGAGCTCATTGACCTGATTTTACAGCCTTGGGAGCCAGTGGCCTGCCTCGGGTTCTGTCGGCGTCAGTCGGGCGTCCAGCGCTTAGTGCGAGGCGCCCTGCGCTGCGGCATCCGCTACGCGTGACTGGATTCCTGCTGCTACTTTTTCGGCAGAGTCGCGGATGTCCGGATCATCATGGGTGGCGGCCTTGACAGCCTCGGGCAGTCCACGGCGGTGTTGCGCGGACAGCGCGAGCTCGGCCTCGCCGGGCTCGGGCACAACCTGGCCCTTTGCCAGCACGGTGATGCCTGACTCCGTCACCTTGTATCCCCGCGCCTTATCCAGGGCTGGGTCCAGGCCGATGGCCGCACCAGCAGGAACCTTCACGTTCTTGTCCAGGATGGCCCGCTTAATCACGGCGCCTTCGCCTACCCGGACCTTATCCATGAGGACGGAGTCTTGGACACGGCTGCCGGCGGCCACGTAGGCGTCGTTGGAGATTACGGAACCTTCAACGATGCCACCGGAGACCACCACGCCGCTGGCAACAATGGAATCGAGGGCCGTACCCACTGTGTTGTTCTCGCCTCGGACAAACTTTGCCGGGGGCGAGATGCTCTGGCGCGTGTAGATCGGCCACTCGGAGTTATACAGGTTGAAGATCGGCACGGGGGAGATGAGGTCCATATGGGCGTCATAGAACGAGTCGATGGTACCGACGTCCCGCCAGTACGTGCGGTCCCGATCCGTGGCTCCCGGGATGTCGTTGAGCGTGAAGTCGTACACGCCCGCTTCCCCCTGGTCCACGAAATACGGAATGATGTCCCCGCCCATGTCGTGCTTGGTATCGAGCCGCTCTGCATCCACATGCAGGGCTTCAACCAGGGCGTCTGCGTTGAAGACGTAGTTGCCCATGGAGGCCAGGAACTGCGTGGGATCTGCTGCCAGCCCGGGGGTGCTGGCCGGCTTTTCCACAAAGGCGGCGATTTTCTGGGGATCGTTCTGGTCTACCTCGATCACGCCGAATTGGTTGGCCATGTTCAGGGGCTGCCGCACAGCAGCAACCGTCGCTTTGGCGCCACTGGCAATGTGCTGCTCCACCATTTGGGAGAAGTCCATGCGGTACACGTGGTCAGCGCCGACCACAACCACGATGTCCGGGGCGTCGTCATGGATGAGGTTCAGCGATTGGTAGATTGCGTTGGCGCTGCCAAGGAACCAGCTCTTGCCCACGCGTTGCTGCGCGGGCACAGAAGCTACATACCGGCCCAGTTGCGTTGACATACGCCAGGTCTCCGAGATGTGCCGGTCAAGGCTGTGCGATTTGTACTGCGTCAGTACAACGATTTTCAAATATCCCGAATTAACAAGATTGGATAGTGCAAAGTCAATCAGCCTGTAGCCGCCTGCGAACGGAACCGCGGGCTTGGCCCGATCCGCCGTCAGCGGCATGAGTCGGTTGCCTTCTCCGCCTGCCAATACGATTGCCAGAACTTTCTTCAACGCCATGGTCACAGCTCCCCGTACGTCTTCGTATCCCCCAAAAGTCCGATTTTCCGGACTCTTTCACACTAGAACACATACGCCGGAACGACTACGTTGGTTAGCGTGCGAATAGACATTGTGACTAAAGAATTCCCTCCGGAAATTTATGGCGGTGCCGGTGTCCACGTTGCCGAGCTCAGCCGGGTGCTGGCAAAGCACGTCGACCTTCACGTGCGGGCCTTCGGCGCGCTGCGTGAGACCGACTATCACGGGGCTTCGGTGGCTTCCTACGCCACCCCCGAAGACCTCGGCGACGCCAACCCAGCCCTTCAAACCCTGGGCGTGGACCTGAGGATCGTTCCGGATATTGCGGGAGCGGACCTGGTCCACTCGCACACCTGGTATGCCAACATGGCGGGCCACCTCGCCTCGCTGCTGCACGGAATTCCCCACGTGCTCAGTGCCCACAGCCTTGAGCCTCTCCGCCCGTGGAAGGCTGAGCAGCTGGGGGGCGGCTACGCGTTGTCCTCCTGGGTGGAGAAAACGGCCTATGAGGCAGCAGCGGCGATCATCGCCGTCTCCGACGGCATGCGTCAGGACATCCTCCGCAGCTACCCCGACGTGGATCCGGACAAGGTCCGCGTTGTCCACAACGGCATCGATGTGTCCCTCTGGGAACGCGATGAAGAGGACGATGCCATCCGAGCACTGGGCATCGATCCCGCCAAGCCCAGCGTGGTCTTCGTGGGACGCAACACCCGCCAGAAGGGGGTACCGTACCTGCTTCGCGCGGCGTCCAGCCTTCCTGACGACGTCCAGTTGGTGCTGTGCCTGGGAGCCGCCGATACCCCCGAGCTTGCGGCCGAAACTGCACGGCTCATCGAGGAACTGCAAACCAAGCGCCAAGGGGTCGTCCTCATCGAGCGGATGCTGCCCCGGAAGGAACTTATCCAGGTGCTCAGCCATGCCACGGCGTTCGCCTGCCCTTCTATCTACGAGCCCCTGGGCATCGTGAACCTCGAAGCCATGGCATGCGGCGCGGCGGTAGTGGCCAGTGCCACGGGCGGCATTCCGGAGGTGGTCCAGCATGGCGAAACCGGGCTGCTGGTACAGCTGGAGCAAGTCACCGACGGAACAGGGACGCCCCTTGACCCGGAGAAGTTCGTCAGCGACTTCGCGGCTGCCTTGAACGAGGTGGTGGCAGATCCTGCACGTGCCCGCGACATGGGCATTGCGGGGCGCCGCCGCGCGGAAGAGCACTTCTCCTGGGAGTCCATTACGGAAACAACGTTGGAGGTCTACCGCTCGGTCCTGCGCTGAACCACCAGCGCCGCTACAGCGGAAGACAGGAAAACACGACGGCGCCGCCCCCTTTGGTGGGGACGGCGCCGTCGTGCTGTTCAACAGTTCCGCAGCTGTTAAGCGCGTGGCTGCCCGGGTCTGCTAGCGGGTTTTGGACGCCTTCAGTGCAAGAAGGGTTTTCTCGTCGGCGGGTGCGCTGCCGCTGGCCCGCTGCTCACGGAAGTGCTTCCGCGCCTCGTCCTGACGGGTGGATTCTGCGCCGGTCGCGATCGAGGCCCGCAGGTGCTCAGGTCCGTAGCCGAAAGCATCGACGAGGTCCACAGCGTGCGGGCGGATCTTGACGAGCAACCTGTTGATGTACGTGCCCACCGTTCGGCCACGCTGCATCGAGAGCCGTCCGTTCATGAGGTACCAGGACAGGTGCTTTTCAATCAGGGACAGCCCGAAGAGGTCACGCAGCCACGTCAAGACACGCTTGGTTCCCTCATCGGAGACCTGTGCCAGGGCTTCTGTGAAGGCCTCCCACTGGAGCAGTTCCGCGTGCGCCTGGGCGGCTTCGATGAGCTCGTTCTGATGCTGGTTGAACAGTGCCGCGGCCTGGTGCTGGGGAAGTTTGTTGGCTCCCTTGAGTGCAGCACCGACCTCGGCAACCATGGACTGCACCCGGTCGGCGAGCAACGTCCGCTGGCCTTCCTCGTCCCGCAGGGCCAGGGCGGCTTTCTGGACTGACCCCGTGTCGGCCACGAACTGGGCAACCTGGCGAAGCCCCGTCCGGTGGAGCGCCACTCCGGCCGCCTGGTCCACCACGTAGCGGGCAAGGACACCAAAGTCTGCGCTGCGGAATTCCTTGGCGTAATCGGCCAAAAGACGCTTGGCCACCAACTGCAGCAGCACGGTGTTGTCGCCCTCGAACGTGACGTACACGTCAAGGTCCGCGCGGAGGGAAGCAAAGCGGTTTTCGATCAGGAATCCGGCGCCACCGCAGGCCTCGCGGCATTCCTGCAGCGTGTCCAGGGCATGCCACGTGCTCAGCGGCTTGAGAGCGGCGGCCAACGTTTCAAGGTCCTGCCGGTCGGCGTCGGTGTCATGCGCACCGGAGAAGACGTCGTCGAATTTCTGCAGGAGCTGCTCGTGCGCGAAACTGGCCGCATAGGTAGTGGCCAGCCGGGTGAACAGCCGGCGCTGGTGCCGCTGGTAGTCCAGGAGTACTTCCTCGTCGGTTGCCGAGGAGGCGTTGAACTGACGGCGTTCAGTGGCGTACTGGATGGCAGTCTTCAAAGCAACCTTGCTGGCAGCAACCGCTGCTCCGTCCAGGGAAACGCGTCCTTGGACGAGGGTGCCAAGCATGGTGAAGAAGCGGCGCCCCGGGCTCTCGATGCTGGAGGAGTAGGTGCCGTCCACAGCCACATCGCCGTAGCGGTTCAGCAGGTTGGTGCGCGGGATCCGTACATTTGTAAAGTGCAACCGGCCGTTGTCGATGCCGTTGAGTCCACCCTTAATGCCGTCGTCTTCACCGCCGATGCCCGCAAGGAACTCCTTGGTGGCTGGATCACGGAGTTCCACATAGAACGCATGGACGCCGTGATTGACGTTCCTGGTGATCAGCTGGGCGAACACCACTGCGGCGAGGCCGTCGTTGGCAGCATTGCCGATGTAGTCCTTCCACGCCGCCCGGAAAGGTGTATTGATGACGAATTCCTGGCTGGCTTCGTCGTACGTCGCCGTGGTGGCGATGCTGGCAACGTCAGAGCCGTGGCCGGTCTCGGTCATGGCGAAGCACCCGGGAATCTCCAGGCTCATAATGCCGGGGAGCCATTTGTCCTGATGTTCCGTTGTGCCGAGGTGCATCACGGCAGAGCCGAACAGGCCCCACTGGACGCCGGCCTTGATCTGAAGTGACGGATCGGCGGTGACGATCTCTTCGAAGCCGGCGATGTTGCCGCCATGATCGTCGGAGCCACCCAACCGGGTGGGGAAGGCACGATGGACAGTGTTGTTGTCCACCAGGAACTTCAATTGCTCGAACACGCGGGCGCGGTGCTCGGTGTGGTGCAGTCCTTCGATCTTTTGTACCGCCGGATTGCCTGCCACTTTGCGGGCCTCGTGGCGGATGTGTGCCCACTTGCCGAGAAGCTGCTCTCCAAGCGAGGCGACGTCCACCGCAGGCTCGGCGCCAGTAGCGGCATCCTTGCTGCCTGTGGGGTGCTGGGCCGATGCGGTCCGGTCCACTACTTCAGTCATGTTGCTTCCTTCTTTGGTTTCCGACAACTGATGAGTCATTGCTGGTGTCAGGTGGATGTCTTGAGCGCTGGAGCAATGCCGAGGCACAACCAGTCGGTGATTTGAGCTGCCATGGTTTCCTGGTCCGGCTTGGCGTCGCCTGCCGGGCTCCCCAGCCACATCTCTCCGGCGTTCCTGACGAGGCCGATGGCGGCGGTGGGCCAATAGACAAGCACCGCTTCCTTCTCTTCGCCCAGGTACTCCCGCATGGGGGTGGCGATCATTTCAGTGATTTGCTCAAAGAAGTTCCCCAGCGCTCCCGAGGCGGCAATGGCGTCCTGCGCTGACGCTTCACCTGGAGTAAGCCGGGTAATGAACGCATACACGTGGGGGCTTGATTCGGCCATCTGCAGGTAGGCGGAGACCATGGCGAACAACCCTTCGCGGGGAGTCGATGCCAGCTGTGCGGCTTCCTGCATGCGGCGCTGCATCTGCCCCAGCACTACCTCGCCCATGGCTTGCTGAAGTCCCGCTTTGTCGCCGAAATAGCGATAGAAAACAGACTTCGACGTACCGGCGGCTCCCGCTATGTCCTCCATGGACGCATCACTACCGAGCCTGTGAACCGCTTTGCGCGCTTGCCTGATGAGTTCGGCACGCCGCTCCTCGCGGTGGGACTGCCAACGGGCAGTCCGGCCGTCGACGACGGTATTCTGCGCATCCGCTGCGGCACTGGCGAATTCTTCGTGGCGACTGTTCACGATACCCAGCGTATCAGGTACGCTGGGTATCAGTAACTGGCATTGATCGAAGGAGACCAGCATGGCTGCAGCAGACGTCACCACGGGTGGGACCCGGGAACCGGCTTCCACCCCCCAAGCACCACGCAAGGCGGTCATCGTGGGCGGCAACCGCATCCCCTTTGCCCGCACAGGAGGCGCGTACGTTAAGTCCTCCAACCAGGACATGCTCACCGCGGCGCTGGAAGGCTTGATCGCCAGGTTCGGGCTGCAGGACGAACACATTGGCGAGGTTGCCGCCGGAGCGGTGCTCAAACATTCGAGGGATTTCAACCTCACCCGCGAAGCCGTCCTCGGCTCAGCGCTGTCACCGGAAACTCCCGCCTATGATCTGCAGCAAGCATGCGCGACCGGGCTTGAAACGGTGATCGGGTTGTCCAACAAGATCAAGCTGGGGCAAATTGAGTCAGCCATTGCCGGTGGGGTGGATTCGGCATCCGACGCCCCGATCGCCGTGAGCGAGGGACTGCGTGAGATCCTGCTGGATCTCAACCGTGCCAAAACCCCTATCCAAAAGCTCAAGATCATCGGCCGCATCCGCCCCAAGGACCTGGCACCTGATGCACCGAACACGGGTGAGCCGCGCACCGGTCTTTCCATGGGGGAGCACCAGGCACTCACTACGGCGCAGTGGAAGATCACCCGCGAAGCCCAGGATGAACTTGCTTTCAACAGCCACCGCAATCTTGCTGCCGCTTATGAACGCGGCTTCTTTGATGACCTCATCACTCCCTACCGCGGCCTCAACCGCGACTCCAACCTGCGCGCAGATACCACTTTGGAGAAACTCGGATCGCTGAAGCCGGTCTTCGGCAAGAACCTCGGCGCGGAGGCGACCATGACGGCGGGCAACTCGACGCCACTCACTGACGGCGCATCCACCGTCCTGCTCGCAACGGGGGAGTGGGCCGACGCCCACGGCCTGCCTAAGCTCGCGACGGTCCTGGACGGCGAAGCCGCCGCAGTGGACTTCGTGCACGGTAAGGACGGCCTCCTCATGGCGCCCGTTTTCGCAGTTCCGCGCCTGCTGGCCCGTCATGGCCTGACGTTCGAGGACATCGATTTCTTCGAGATCCACGAAGCATTCGCCGGCACGGTCCTGAGTACACTCGCTGCCTGGGAGGACGAAGACTTTGGCCGTACCAGGCTCGGACTCGATGGAGCGCTCGGAAAGGTTGACCGGGCAAAGCTCAACGTCAACGGATCGTCGTTGGCTGCCGGGCACCCGTTCGCCGCTACCGGTGGCAGGATTGTGGCAAGCCTTGCGAAGATGCTGCATGAGAAGGGCTCCGTGGACGGGCGTCCGGCCCGCGGCCTGATCTCCGTTTGCGCCGCAGGCGGCCAGGGCGTCGTTGCCCTTCTGGAAGCAGCATAGGGGGAACTCCATGACAGACAAATACACACAACTGGTGAGCCACGGGCTGGGAAGGAACGTCGCCAAACGGCTCGGATTGCCTCAGCCGGTGGAGCTTCGCCGCTACCAACCCGGCAGCCCACTGGTCACCGGCCCGGTTCTGGTCAACGGAGACAGTCCAGGTGCGGACGATATTGCCACCACACTCCTCGGGTGGGGTCTTGACGTCCGACGGAACGCGTTGCCCAAGGAAAAACTGGGCGCCATCATTGTGGTCCTCGATGCTGTCCAACACCCCGGAGACCTTGCCGGACCCGTCCTGACCGCAGGCACTTCGCTTCGGGATCTGGGCGCCAACGGACGGGTAGTCACCATCTCCCGGACATCCCAGTCAGCCCAAAACCCTTCCGGGGCCGCAGCGCGCCAGGGCATTGACGGGCTGGTGCGGTCCTTGGCCAAGGAACTCCGTGCAGGCTCCACCGCCAACGGCATACTGCTCGACGACAACCTCGCCACCACGAGCCCCTCGGCATTGGGTGCACTCAGGTTCTTCCTCTCCGGGCGTTCTGCCTACGTGGACGGACAGTTCCTGACGGTCAGCTCGACGTCGGGCACCTTGCCCAGCGACCAGGACAGGCCGTTGGCCGGCAAGGTTGCAGTAGTCACCGGGGCGGCCCGGGGTATTGGTGCTGCCATTGCCCGGACGCTGCACCGCGACGGCGCCAGAGTGGTTGCAGTGGACATCCCGGCAGCCGGGGACCACCTGGCTGCAGTGGCCAACGAGGTACGGGGCACCGCTCTTCAGCTCGATATCAGTCGTGACGACGCCGGTCACCGGATCATCGAGCACGCGGTGGAACGCCACGGCCGGCTCGACATCGTGGTCCACAATGCTGGAATCACCCGGGACAGGCTGCTGGCGAACATGGACGAAAGCCGATGGCAGTCGGTGATCGCCGTCAACATCGCAGCCCAACTGAACATCAATGAGGTCCTTCTCGCATCCGAACACTTCAAGGACGCACCGCGCATCGTGTCGGTGGCTTCCACCAGTGGCATCGCAGGCAACAGGGGACAGACCAACTACGGTGCTTCCAAGGGCGGGGTGATCGGCATGGTGAGGTCCACGGCCTTGCTGATGGAACCCTTCGATGGAACCATCAACGCGGTGGCCCCCGGGTTCATTGAAACCGAAATGACGGCCCGGATGCCCTTTGCCATCCGGGAGGCTGCCCGCAGGCTTAACTCGCTCAAGCAGGGCGGACAGCCGCGGGACGTAGCCGAGGCCATCTCCTTCCTGGCCAGTGACGCCGCTGGTGGAATTTCCGGCCAGGTCCTGCGGGTCTGCGGTCAGCAATTGGTGGGAGCATGACCAATCCCCAGCCAGTGATCCTCGGGGAGCTGCCCTCACTGTCCAAGCTCTACGTCAATGCGGCAACAACCGCGGCCCGCCGTCGGGTATTGGGGGCGGCAACAGGCAAGCTCAGCTTGCCCTCAGTCAGCCACGAAGTGAGGAACGTCAAGGCAGAAGTGGGAAACCTGACGGCGTACCAACATCTGGTGGGGGAGACGGCCAGCGACACCCTGCCGGCCGGTTATGTCCATGCACTGGCCTTCCCGGTGTCCTTGAGCGTCATGAACCGGGATGATTTCCCGTTGCCGCTCCTGGGCATGATCCACCTGAAGAACCATGTGGAGCAACGGGTTCCCATTGCCTTCTCCGAGGCTTTGGACATCAGGTCCTGGGCTGAGAACCTCGCGGGCCACAAAGCCGGAACCCAAGTGGATGTTGTGGCGGAGGTCCGTTCGGCTTCCAGTGGCGAACTGCTCTGGCGTGGCGTCTCCACCTATTTGGCCAAGGGCATCTTCCTGCCGGGCATCGACAAACCAGGAAGCGCGAACGGAGCAACAGCACCCAGCGATTTTTCTCCTCCCAACCCCACCGCTCTGTGGCAACTCGGCTTGGATACCGGACGAAGCTACGCAACGGTCTCCGGGGACTTCAACCCGATCCACCTCAGCGTCCTGTCTGCCAAGGCTCTTGGCTTGCGTGGGTCCATTGCCCACGGAATGTACCTTGCCTCCCGCGCGCTGGCTGACGTGGGGGCCGTCAAGGCCGATGCGTTCACGTGGGACGTTGCCTTTGAGGCTCCGGTGTTCCTCCCGGCACGGGTCGCCGTGGATATCTCGACGGTTCAGTCGGTTTCAGGGGGTTGGGAACGCTCGGATTATGCAGCGTGGAATGCCCGCAGCGGCCGGCGGCATTTCACTGGCACTGTTGCTGCGTTGGGGTGAGTAGGGTCCCGTCGTCAAGCGAAGGGCGGCGGTCACCATATGGTGACCGCCGCCGTCGTCGTCAACCCCGTATCTGCTGCCTGGAACCGCAGGAGCGGACCGTGCGGTTCCACAGCGACACCAGAAAGTTCCGCAAACAAAACAAGGCCCGGAATCCGTGGATTCCAGGCCTTGCGATAGTGCGCGGAGGGGGACTTGAACCCCCACCCCCTTTCGAGGACTAGCACCTCAAGCTAGCGCGTCTGCCATTCCGCCACCCGCGCAGGTGGTGTTCGGTGGAGTCGTTTGCACCTTCCGGTGCTTCACTTTCCTCCGAAGCAGCGAGAAAAACTCTAACACGGTTTCCGGTGGCGAAAAAATCGGCGCTGGCCAGGATGGCCCCAAGGGACACCCGGCGACTTCCGGCGCCATGCATTCCTGACGGGGACCGCGTCCGGTGAGTAGGCTGATGGGACAGGGGACGTCCACGCTGCGGAAGCGGCAGTGCACGTCGCCGAAACCTGCAGCCCAGCCACGCAAGGAGAGTTTCCATGTCTGTCATCCGCCCCGAAGATGAAGTTGTCCGGATCTGCCAGGAGCTGATCCGTATTGACTCCTCCAACTTCGGCGACGACACCGGACCGGGGGAACGCGCGGCTGCCGAATACACGGCCGGCCTCATTACTGAAGTGGGGCTCGAGGCAGAGATCTTCGAATCCGCCCCCGGCCGCGCCAACGTCGTAACGCGGATGGCCGGCGAAGACCCGTCTGCCGACGCCTTGGTGGTTCATGGACATCTGGATGTTGTTCCGGCCCTGAAGGACCAGTGGAGCGTTGATCCATTCAGCGGCGAACTCAAGGACGGGCTGGTTTGGGGCCGTGGCGCCGTGGATATGAAGGACATGGACGCCATGATCCTGTCGGTCATGCGCGACTTCGCCAGGACCGGCCGCAAACCCAAGCGGGACATCATTTTCGCATTCTTCGCCGATGAGGAAGCAGGCGGCACTTACGGCGCCCGCTATGCGATCGAACACCGGCGCGAGCTTTTTGACGGCGCCACTGAGGCCATCTCCGAAGTGGGCGGCTTCTCCGCCACCATCGGCGGCCAGCGGACCTACTTGCTCCAAACAGCTGAGAAGGGCCTCTCCTGGCTCCGGCTGGTGGCACATGGCCGCGCCGGCCACGGATCGCAGATCAACACCGACAACGCCGTCACCCGTTTGGCTGCTGCCGTCACCAGGATCGGCGAATACAAGTGGCCGGTGGAGCTGACCCCTACCACCCGCCAGTTCCTGGACGGCGTCACCGAACTGACCGGCGTCGAGTTCGATGCCGACAACCCTGACATCATCCTGAAGGAACTCGGCACCGTCGCCCGCTTTGTCGGTGCAACGCTGCAGAACACGTCCAACCCCACGCTGCTGCGTTCCGGGTACAAGCACAATGTCATCCCGGAGTCGGCCGAGGCATTCGTGGACTGCCGGACGTTGCCCGGCCAGCAGGAACTGGTGTTCGAGACCATCAAGGAGCTTGCGGGCGAGGGCATCGACATCAGCTATGTCAACAAGGACGTGTCCTTGGAAGTGCCGTTCGCCGGCAACCTGGTGGATTCCATGATTGACGCCCTGCACTCCGAGGATCCCGGCGCCAAGGTGCTTCCCTACACACTGTCCGGCGGCACGGACAACAAATCCTTGAGCAAGATCGGCATCACCGGTTACGGTTTCGCCCCGTTGATGCTCCCTGATGAGCTTGACTTCACCGGCATGTTCCACGGCGTCGATGAGCGCGTGCCGGCCGAGTCCCTCCAATTCGGCGCCCGCGTCCTGAACAGGCTGCTGAGCAACTACTAGACCGATAATCAACGAGAAAGAGGCCTGGTGATGGCACCCGAGGAAATCCTCCCCGACGCCCTGCTTGAGCGGCTGCGCGGCCGCGCTGCCGGCTACGACCAAAACAACGGATTTTTCCACGAGGACCTGGAGGAGCTGGCCGCGGCCGGCTACTTGAAGCTTTTCGTCCCGGAGTCCGACGGCGGATTCGGGCTCGGTCTCGAAGCGGTAGCTGCCTTGCAGCAACGGCTCGCCACGGCTGCCCCGGCCACAGCGCTGGCCGTCAACATGCACCTGGTGTGGACCGGCGTCGCGCAGGTCATGGCTGCCCGGGGCGACAACTCGTTGGACTTCGTCCTCAAGGAAGCGGGCCAGGGTGAGGTTTTCGCTTTCGGTATTTCCGAAGCGGGCAACGACTCCATGTTGTTCGACTCGGGCACCGTTGCCGAGCCGCTGCCCGATGGTGGTTACAAGTTCACCGGCCGGAAGATCTTCACGAGCCTTTCCCGGGGCTGGACCCGGCTGGGCACTTTCGGAAAAGACTCCGATGCCAGGGCCGGTGAGGGAGAGCTGGTCTTCGGTTTCCTGCGCCGCGACGAGCCCGGACACGAAACCCTCAGCGACTGGGACACACTGGGCATGCGGGCCAGCGCTTCAAACACAACGCTCCTGCATGGCGCCGTGGTCCCGGCTGAGCGGATCTTCCGCAAGCTCCCGGTAGGACCCAACAAGGACCTGCTGATCTTCGCCATTTTCGCGTGCTTCGAAACGCTTCTCGCAGCGGTCTATACGGGGGTGGCCCAACGTGCTTTCACGCTGGGAGTAGAAAACGTCAAACGCCGGGTGTCGGCCAAGCACGGTGGACGCAGCTTCGCCCAGGACCCTGATATTCGGTGGAAGGTGGCCGACGCCGCACTGGCCATGGACGGCATCGCGCCACAAATATCCAGCATTGCCCGCGACGTTGACAACCTGGTGGACCACGGGGCCCAGTGGTTCCCCCGGCTGGTGGGGCTCAAATCCAGGGCTACGGAAAACGCGCGCTACGTGGTGGACCTTGCCATTCGGGTCACGGGAGGCTCCAGCTATTTCAGGGGCTCTGAGATGGAACGCCTCTACCGGGACGTCCTTGCAGGAATCTTCCACCCGTCCAATGACGAATCTGCGCACAACACGGTGGCCAACGCCTGGTTGGGGCCGCTGGAGGAGCTAGACGGTCCGCTGCACTGAATACACTTTGCGGCGCAGCCAAAAACGGCGGCCACCGCCAAGGTAGAGCACGCTGCGTTCGAGCTCCCATTTGCCGTATTCGGAATGCTCCGCGAGCCGGCGTCGGGCGTCGGGCAGAGAATCGTCAGGTCCCACCGTCAGTACGAGGTACTCGTACTGACGTGCATAGTCTCGTTGGCGCTCTACGGAGCTACCCGGAAATTGTTCTCTCATCCCTCTCCATTTTCGTCCTTTTCCGGCTAACGTGAAGGCATGAGCATCGATCCGCGTGTCGCGCTTCAATCATTGACCGGCGCCCTTGAAGAGCACCTGGCTGCGGCCTCCGCCCGCCGAGGTGAAGGGGATCCCACCGTCGAGGCCGCGTTCTTCGCTGTTGCCGACGCTTTCGAAGTGTATGAGGACGCACTCTACGAGGCATATTCCGAGGTTACTCCGCTCCAGGTGTTCGATGATGAGGAAGACGAAGACGACGAGGTGCCCGACGAAGACCTCGAAATCGTCGAGGACTAGCCCTCCCACCGACCGGCCGCCTTGGGGCGGTCGGTTTTTTGTGTCCTGCTCTCATCTTTGTAGCTCTTCAGGCCCGGATTTCCGGGGTTTTCTGGAGTCAAGGCACGTAGTCCCTGCACCCCCGGATAGGTACTCGCACGTAGGGGTCATAGGTAATCCTGCGCAAAGTTGAGTATCGACTACTGGTGCGCCTTCGGAGTGCCGCGGCTTCACTGATAGGTAGGCAACGGCAGGTCTGCAAAGAGGGCTGACATGGTGAGAGTTCCAGTCTTGCGATCAGGCAAGGCAGCGGCACCCGAGGGTGCCGCTCATGCCTCCGCGGGGTCAGCCTTCCGGACAGACTCTGCCGCCGCCACCGTCAATCCGCCGGCGTCTCCCTGGATTGGCAAGTCCGCTGCTGCACAGCGGACTGAAAAGGCGGGACTGGCGGCGCTGAGGTCGGATGTCACCCTGGACCACGTGACGCCGCCAGTCACCCACCGCCACGCGCGGATCAAGGCACCGCTCAAAGACCGTTTGACGTGGACTCGCTTCCTGACCACCAGCCTCCTGCTGGCTGACACGGCCTTGGTTGCCGGAGCTGTCCTGGCCGGGACAGCCCTGAGCCCCGATGGAATGGGCGTATCGCCCGGAAGCCCGGCACAGGCCCAACACTTGTCCATGGGGTTGGTCCTGGGAGTGGTCTGGTTGGCGGCCCTGGAGGTGTACAGGACGCGCGATCCCAAAGTCCTCGGAGTAGGCCCGGAGGAGTACAAACGGGTACTTTCCGCCAGCTTCCGGGTTTTCGGATTCCTGGCCATCGTTGCGGTGGTATTCCGTCTGGAGGCTGTCAGTTCCTTTGTCCTGATCTCCTTGCCGCTGGGCCTGGTGGCCCTGACCGGAAGCAGATGGGGCTTCCGCCGATGGTTGAGCCATGAGAAGTCGAGGGGCCGTTGCCTTTCCCGCGCGATCGTTGTGGGCGAACCCCAGGACGTCAGGTACGTCATCAAGCAGATCAACCGTAAGTCCGGTGCCGCCTACGACATCCTGGGTGCCTGCCTCCCAGGTGCCCGCCGCGGTACCGTCCTGGCCGTGGACCACCTGCGCGTACCGGTCCTTTCCTCCATTTACGGCGTGGCGCATACCGTCCGGCAGACCGGTGCCAACGCGGTGATCGTGGCAGGCCCGGTTCCTGGTGGAAAACAGTTCATCCAGGAACTTGGATGGCGGCTGGAGGAAAATGCCGCTGAGTTGGTTCTGGCCGCTACCTTGACCAACGTTGCAGGTCCACGCATCCACTGGCGGCCCGTTGAGGGACTTCCACTCATGCACGTTGACATTCCGCATTACTCCGGTGGCAAGCACACGCTCAAGCGGCTGATGGACATCACAGTCTCTGCAGCGGCTTTGCTCGTCCTGGCTCCTGTCTTGCTCGTCCTGGCCGCAATCGTCCGGGCCGACAGCCCCGGGCCTGTCCTGTTCAAGCAGGAGAGGATCGGAAAGCGGGGCACGACCTTCCAGATGCTGAAGTTCCGTTCCATGGTGGTGGATGCCGAAGCACACCTTGAAGCCCTTGGCAGCCAAGATGAGGGAGCCGGAGTCCTGTTCAAGATCCGCGGAGACCCCCGCGTTACCCGGTGCGGCCGGTGGATGCGCAAGTACTCCCTGGATGAACTGCCACAGTTCTGGAATGTCCTGGTGGGAAACATGAGCCTGGTGGGGCCCCGGCCGCCACTGTCACGGGAAGTCAGCGGCTACGAGCGCCATACTCACCGCCGGCTGTTGATCAAACCCGGAATCACGGGGTTGTGGCAAATCAACGGACGCTCGGACCTTCCGTGGGACGAGGCAGTCCGGCTGGATCTCTACTACGTGGAGAACTGGTCAATAGCGGGGGACCTCATGATCATGTGGCGGACCTTCCGGGCGATGACCCGGCCTTCCGGCGCCTATTAGTGAACGTTACGCATTACCTGATAAGAACCGCGCTTTCAACACAGAAGTCGAGTGGGAAATGAGCATACGAACAATTCCATCGGGACAACTGAATGGCCACGCAGTGCGGCCCAAGCTTCAGATTGCAGTGGTCGGGGCAGGCTATTGGGGTCCCAATCTCGCCAGGAACCTTAAAGCCAGCCCTGACTGGGACCTGGTGGCCATTTGCGACCTGGACGTAGAACGCGGGCTCAGGCTCGCCGAAACGGTAGGTGGCGTGGCCGTCGTCGAGTCCTTGGACGAACTGCTGGACACATACAACCTTGATGCCGTTGCGGTGGCGACACCGGCACACACCCATCACGGAGTGGTGATGACGGCGCTGCGCGCCGGGAAGCATGTGCTGGTGGAAAAACCCTTGGCGGACAGCCGGGCAAAAGGCCTGGAGATGGTGGAAGAAGCCAAAGCCAGGGGTTTGGTGCTGATGGCGGACCATACCTACTGCTTCACCCCGGCAGTCTTGAAGATCCAGGAGCTTGTAGCCACCGGGGCGTTGGGCGATATCCTCTACGTCGACTCGGTCCGTATCAACCTGGGCCTGGTCCAACCGGACGTCAACGTTTTCTGGGACCTGGCTCCCCATGACCTTTCCATCCTTGACTTCGTCCTGCCGGGCGGCCTGCACCCCACAGAGATCGCGGCCCATGGGGCAGATCCGCTGGGTACCGGCCGTGACTGCGTGGGACATTTAACGTTTGGCCTTCCCAACGACGCCATGGTGCACATCCACGTGAACTGGCTCAGCCCCACCAAGATCCGGCAGATGATCATCGGGGGATCGAAGAGGACCCTCGTGTGGGATGACCTGAACCCGCAACAACGCCTCAGCGTCTACGATCGTGGGGTCAGCCTTGAACACCAGCCCCGGTCAGCGGCGGACAAACGGACCTCCGCCATTTCCTACCGCCTCGGCGACACGTGGTCGCCTGCACTGCAGGAACGCGAGCCCCTGGGCCAGGTGGTGGCCGAACTCGCTGCGTCCATCCGTAACCACACCATGCCCCGTACCAGTGGAGAGTCCGGGCTCCGCGTCCTGTCTGTCCTGGAGGCCGTCACCCAAAGCCTGAGCACCGACGGGCAGTCCACAGTGGTGGCCGGCAACGAGGTCAATCTCCAGGTTGCACGGTGAAAAGGCTCCTCGGCGCCAACGTCCTGGTCACCGGTGGCGCCGGAACCATAGGGTCCACGCTGGTTGACCAACTGCTCAACGCCGGTGCCGCGCACGTGGACGTCCTGGATAACCTGGTGCGGGGACGCCTGGCAAACCTGGACGCCGCATTGGCCAGTGAACGGGTGGACCTGGTGGAAGGTGACCTGCGGGACCGCGACCTGGTGCATGACCTCACCCGGGGCAAGGACCTGGTGTTCCACCAGGCCGCCATCCGCATCACCCAATGCGCCGAGGAACCACGGTTGGCACTCGAAGTGCTGGTGGACGGAACGTTCAACGTGATCGAGGCCACCGCCCAACACGCCGTGGACAAGCTCATCCTGGCCTCCAGCGCTTCTGTGTACGGCATGGCCGAAGAATTCCCCACCACCGAACGCCACCACCATCACAACAACGACACGTTCTACGGCGCAGCCAAGTCCTTCAACGAGGGAATGGCGAGGAGCTTCCGGGCGATGACCGGCCTGAACTACGTGGCCTTGAGGTACTTCAACGTTTATGGTCCGCGGATGGACGTCCACGGGCTGTACACCGAGGTGCTGGTCCGTTGGATGGAGCGGATCGTCGATGGCCGTCCGCCACTGATCTTCGGCAGCGGTCAGCAAACCATGGATTTCATCCATACCGCCGATGTGGCCCGGGCCAACGTCCTGGCAGCAGTCAGTGACGTCACCGATGGTGTCTACAACGTGGCCAGCGGGACCGAAACCAGCCTCGCCGGGCTGGCCCAAACGCTGCTGGACGTCATGGAGTCACCGCTGCACCTTGAGCACGGACCGGAAAGAGCCGTCAACGGCGTGGCGCGCCGCCTGGCCGATACCTCGGCCGCGCGGGAGGACCTCGGGTTCGAGGCTGCCGTCGGCTTGGAAGATGGACTGCGCTCGCTGGTTGCCTGGTGGCGGCCACTGCGTGAAGAGATTGCCGCAGCACGCACCACCACCCGACCTGACGCTCCGGTAGCTGGTGCGAGATGACCGCCTCCGGTCTCCACCTGGCACGCATCGACGTCATGAAGCCGTGGCTGGGCGAGGACGAGGCCCAGGCAGTGGCCGAGGTGATCGCCTCCGGGTGGGTGGCACAAGGTCCCAAAGTCCGCCAGTTCGAAGAGGCGTTCTGCCTGCTGCAACAGGCAGGCTTCGCCGTCGCGACCTCCAACTGCACTACAGCCCTGCATCTGGCCCTTGTGGTGGCCGGCGTGGGCCCGGGCGATGACGTAGTAGTCCCGTCGTTCTCGTTCATTGCCACAGCCAACGCAGCAACGTACGTGGGGGCTCGTCCGGTGTTCGCCGACGTTGACGTCACAACCGGTTGTGTCACCGCAGAGACACTGCGTGCCGCCCTGACTCCGGCCACCAAGGCAGTCATCGCCGTGGACCAGGGCGGAGTGCCCGTTGATCTGGCTCCCATCCGGGCGATGTGCGATCCGCTGGGCATCACCGTGGTGGAAGATGCTGCCTGCGCCATCGGTTCCCGCTACCACGGCCGGGCTGTGGGGGCCGGAGCGGAAGTCGCCGCCTGGTCCTTCCACCCACGCAAGATCCTCACCACCGGGGAAGGCGGCATGCTGTCCACCTCGCGGCAGGACTTTGCTGATACATCAAGGCGCCTCCGTGAACACGCCATGAGCGTCTCTGCCGCCGACCGGCACGCCAGCATTCTCGCGCCCCCGGAGGAGTACCTCGAAATCGGGTTCAACTACCGCATGACTGATCTTCAGGCCGCCGTCGGAATCGTCCAACTGGGCCGGCTCCGGGAGGTCATCCAGCGGCGGCGGAAACTGGCAGCTACCTACGCGGACGCTTTCGCAGAAATCGAGGGCTTGCGCCTGGTCAGCGACCCGGACTATGGAATCAGCAACTTCCAGTCCTGCTGGCTTGAAGTCGGGCCAGGGTTTCCCCTGGGACGCGACGGGTTGATGTCTGTTTTGGCCGAGGATGGAATTTCTGCGCGGCGGGGCATCATGGCAGCCCACCGCCAACCGGCCTACGCCGGCAAAGACACCGGGAAGGCAGCCCTGGATGCCACTGAATGGCTGACTGACCACACCCTCATCCTGCCCCTGTACCACCAGCTTTCCCTGCACGATCAGGTCCGGGTCATCGATTCCGTGTATCGGGCAGCAGGTCGACTGACATGAGTGAACTTCTCCTCATAGCAGCCAGCGGCCTGGCCAGGGAGGTCCTGGCCATGGTCCGCAGCAACGGGCCCTTTGACGTCATCGGGATCCTCGACGACGACGAAGACAAACTCGGTCGGGTGGTGGACGGCGCCCACGTCCTGGGCCCCATCCGGGATGCCCTGAATTTCCCCCATGCATTGTTGCTGGTGTGCATCGGATCAGGATCGGGGAGGGAAGCCGTCGTCATGCGGCTCAGGACCCTGGGACTGGATGAAGGCCGATATGCCACGGCCATAGACCCCTCCGTGCAGGTCCCCGAAGGCTGCATGATCGGCAGGGGCAGCATCCTCCTAGCCCACGTGAGCATGACAGCGTCCGTGACGATCGGCAACCACGTAGTAGCCATGCCCGGCGTGACCTTCACCCACGACGACGACATCAGTGACTTTGCGACTTTCGCCTCAGGGGTTTCGCTCGGGGGCAACGTTCATATCGGGCGTGCCGCCTATGTCGGGATGAATGCCAGTGTCCGCGAGCGCACGTCCATCGGCGCAAATGCCACGATCGGGATGGGCGCGGCGGTCCTCACGGACGTACCGGCAGAGGAAACCTGGGCCGGGGTCCCGGCACGGGTGATCAAGCGGGGAAATTCCCCTGCGCTGGAGGGCATCCAATGAAACTGATGCGTCCCGTTCCCCTCCGGCACCCGGTGAGTGTTTCGGTGGTAGTGCCGTGCTACAACTACGGACACTTCCTGCCTGAGGCTGTTGCCAGCGCTTTGACGCAGGAGGGCGTGGACGTTGAGGTCATCGTGGTCGATGATGCGTCCACGGATGGCAGCGCCGCCGTGGCCTGGCGGCTGGCCTCCGAGGATCAACGCATCAGCGTTGTCCTCCACGACAGCAACAAGGGGCACATTGCCACCTACAACGACGGACTCTCCAGGGCGCGGGGCCGGTACGTAACGCTTCTGTCCGCAGATGATGTCATAGCCCCCGGTGCGTTGGCCCGGGCTGCCGCGCTGATGGAAGCCAACCCCCGGGTGGGAATGGTGTACGGCCTGCCCCGGGACTTCACTGACAAGCCTCCTGCCCCTTCCTCCCATGACCACAGCACATGGACTGTGTGGGAAGGCCGGGCATGGATTTCCCTGGCGTGCGCCCGCGGGAGGAACTTCATCCTCTCACCCGAGGTGGTCATGAGGACCGCGGCAGTGCTCAGCGTGGGTGCTTACAGCACCACGCTGCCGCACTCCGGGGACCTGGAGTACTGGCTTAGGGCAGCAGGCTCCTGGGATGTGGGCAGGATCAACGGGCCGGTGCAGGCGTTCTACCGGGTCCATGGGGCCAACATGCATCAGACGGAGTTCGCAGCGGCCGCTGTGGACCTGAAGCACCGGCTGGAGGCATTCCGGGTCCTTGAAGACTCCCGGTTTCCGGGCAATCCGAAGAACCGGGCACGACAGGTGCAGCGGGCCAAGTGCGCCCTCAGCAAAGAAGCCGCGCAGCTGGGGTTCAGGGAAATCAACCACGGCGGATCGGTGGAGGCCGCAGTCGAGCTCCGGAAATTCATCGAGAGCCTGCACGAGGTTCCCGGAAACATCCACCGGGCCAACGCGTTGCAAGCCAGGATCGCCCGGGCAGCCCGCGGCCGGAAACCAAGGGCAGAAAGGCTCGCCGCTGCTTTTGTGCGCAGCCAGCTGGACCGGGTCCGTTGGAGGCTATGGGCCATGACGGGAATCTCATGACCGCCGTCAGCGGCCAAGACCGCACACTGGGCAACCGGGCTGCGAGCGCCACGCTGTGGGGCGGTGTCAACATGGCCTTGGGCAGGATCGTCCAGTTTGCCACCACCATCATCGTGGCCAGGATGATTGCCCCGGAGCACTTCGGCGCGCTCGCCGTAGCCATTGTGGTGCAGACCATCGCCACCAACATGGCCGAGCTCGGTGCGACCGCAGCCTTGGCACGCGGCACCGGGGATCCGGACAAGATCGCCCCCACCGTCTTCTCCATTGCACTGGTCACCAGCGGAGTCATGACGGCGGCAGCAATCGCCCTTGCACCTGCCTTGGCAACAGCGTTTGATGACCCCGCCGCGACGCCCGTGATCCAGGTGCTCTCGCTCACCATCCTCCTCCAGGGAGCCGGCGCCGTCCCTTCCACCATGGTGTGGCGGGAGTTCCTGCAAAAGCCGCGGGTCGTCGTCGACCTCTGCAGCCTGGTCACCGTGCTGGTACTGGTGGTGCCGATGGCATTGGACGGCTGGGGAGCGATGGCGCTCGCCTGGTCCAGAGTGGGTGGACAGTTGGTGGCCCTGGCCGGCTATTGGATCATCACTCCCAAGCGGTACGCCCCGGGCTTTGACCGGACGGTGGCCGCGGAGATCCTGCGCCTGGGAATGCCGTTGGCCATGGCCAACCTGGTGGTGTTCGTGACCTTGAACGTGGACTATCTCCTGATAGGCCGGATGCTTGATCCGACGGCATTGGGCCTGTACCTCCTGGCGTTCAACCTGGCCGGGCTGCCCAGTTCGGTGATCACTGCGATCATCCGGGCCACTGCGGTGCCGACCTTTGGCCGACTGTTCGCGGAGGGCACCCTGGGGGCGGTGGCGGGCAGGTTTGTGGCCGGTACTTCCTACTGCGCATTCCCGATCTCGGCCATGGTGATAGCTCTTTCGCACCCTTTGATAGTGGTGGCCTATGGAGACGCATGGGCGCCGGCCGGGATAGCGCTGGCAACACTGGGAGTCTTCGGCGCTACTCGGATCTTGGTGGAAGTCTTCGCTGACCTGTGCGTGGGCGCCGGTCGTACTGTGTGGCTGTTCTGGTTGCAGGTGGCTTGGCTGGTGAGCCTCACTCCGGCACTCATCGTTGGGATTCAATGGTGGGGGATTGCCGGGGCGGGAATCGCGCATGCTGCAGTGGCCTGTTTGGTGGTCATCCCTTTGTATGTGGTGGCGCTCAAATCCGTGCTGGCTGTTGGCGCCTGGGAATTGGTGCGTGGAAGTCTTGTCCCACTCGCGGCCGCCATAATCGCCGGATCAACGGCGTGGCTTGCAAGCGTCAGCGTGACGGAGCCTTTGATGGCACTTCTGCTGGGGGGCTTCCTGGGTGGAGCGGTGTACGTAGCGTTGACGTACCGGCGGGGGAGGCTGCTGGTGCAAACTTTGCGGGGGCTGCTCCGTGAGAGGACTTCCCTCCCTGCGGGCGGACATACTGGTACGGGGGAATCATGATGGTAAACCTGCCAGTGAATGGTGCCAGTTCCTCACCGGGCAGCGACCTTGCGGTGGTCACACCAAGCTATGTGCCCGATCGTGAGTTGTGCATTGACCTTAACCGGTCGGTCCTCGAGATGACCGGCCCCGGCGTGGTCCATCACATCATCGTCCCGGATCGGGATTTGGGGGTCTTCGCTGTCCTCCGAGGGCCCAGGACAGAGGTGCACGCAGCCAGCGAATTCCTGCCGTCTTCGTTTATCAGGCTTTCGCGATTCAACGTCTGGATCAATGCAGCCCATCCGTGGCCGCCGGTTCGTGGCTGGATCGCACAACAGATACTTAAACTCGCCGTGGTTGCAGCACTCCATGTTGACGGCGCCTTGCTCCTTGACTCCGACAGCCTGCTCATCCGCGATACCAACCTTGATACGTTCCGCAAGGACGGCAGGATCGCCCTTTACCGCGCACCAGGGGCTGTTGATGCGTCCCTTCCCGGGCACAGGCAGTGGCACGTTTCAGGCCGTCGGCTCCTGGGGCTGCCGTCTCCTCCCGAAGGTGACCTGGCTGACTACATCTGCTGGCCGTGCCTTTGGGAACCGGCCGTGGTAAGAAACCTGCTCCAGCACATCCAGAACGTTACCGGCCGAGACTGGCACACAGCTGTCGGAGCGGAGCTGCATTTCTCCGAGATGATGCTGTACGGCCTGTATGTGGACGAAGTCACCGGCGGCCCTGCCGCCAGCATCAGTGAGATGTGCGGAATTGTCCACTCCGACGAGGTGCCCTTGGACCAAGCGGACATCGAACGGCTGCTCCACGGGGCGGCCCCCGGCAAACATGTTGTGATGCTCTCCGCCAAGGCCGGCATACCACTGGATGTGCGCAGGCGTGCCTTGAGGTCGTTCCGGCAGACCGCCCCCGGTTCAGAACGGGGTGATATCCAGTGATCAACGTGCTGGGACGAATTCTGGGCCAAGCCCGCAAGGATGGCTGGGGTTCGGTTGCCGCTAAAGTGCTGCAGAGGACTGCTGGCAAAGCACTGGAAAACCTGGCTTTCACCGAGCCCACGCTGCCGGTTCGGCCTGAGGACATCGTAGATTTTGATGTTTTATGCGCCGCAGGCAACCCCCGCCCCAGAACGGGGAGCCTCGATGTCGGGTGGGTCTGCACACCTCCTGGACCCGGCTCAGGCGGACATACCACCTTCTTCCGCATGGTTCAGGGCATGGCGGACCGCGGGCACCGGTGCACGCTTTTCCTCTACGACCGCAACAGCGATGACGTTTCCCGGCACACTTCCACCATCAGGCAATTTTGGCCGGATCTCGATGCCCACGTGAGAAGTGTTACCGAGGGGTTCGAGGGAATGGACGCCGTGGTTGCCAGTTCGTGGCCAACCGCGTACGCGGCCGCGGCCCGGCGGGGCCCGGACATTCACAGCTTCTACTTCATCCAGGACTACGAGCCATACTTTTACCCCCGGGGCACCCTGTATTGGCTCGCAGAGAACAGCTACCGCCTGGGGTTCACCAACATCGGACTCGGAGAGATGATCACCGCTGTGATGAAGGCAGAAACAGGCCAGGAGCCCGCCGCTTCAGTACCCTTCGCCTGCGACACCGCGACCTACCGCCTGCTGGAGACGAAAGACGGAAAGAATACCCGCCAAGGAGTGGTCTACTACGCGAAGCGGGCGGTGGATCGACGCGGTTACCTCCTTGCCAAACTGGCCTTGGAGCAATTCCACGCTATGCATCCGGAGCAGGAAATACACGTCTACGGCGACAGGATCAGCGGCTGGTCCATTCCCGTGCACAACCACGGCAATCTCAGTCCTGCCGCTCTAAATGAGCTCTATAACCGCACCATCACCGGGCTTGCCATCTCTTTCACCAACATCTCCCTCGTCCCGGAAGAACTGTTGGCTGCCGGCAACGTGCCCGTACTGAATGAGTCGCCCTTCGCTGCACAGGTCTTGAGCGACCCGGACGTCCTGTGGTCACCCGCCATCCCACGCCGGCTTGCCGAAACGCTCGCAGAAGCGGTTGAGGCCCCTGATATCTCCGGGCGTGCGGCAAGGATCGCGCAACGTCAGCGACTGGACTGGTCAGCCTCACGGGAATGCTTTGCCGCAGTGCTCGAATCCGTCTGTGCCAAAGAACCAGGAAGTCCGAGGCTGTCATGAGTGGTGCGCGTAGTTTCCTTGGCCTTCGGCAACCGGCGCAAATTCCAGAGCTGGACGACCTAACCGTGAGCGACCGATCAGCCAGCCCCCGGGTGCCCTTGCTTTTGAAGTTTGCCGCTTTCGGAATCTTCTTCTTTCCCTCCAATATGGTGCTGAAACCGCTGGGCGCGGTGGGTACATTGCCTCTGATTTTTGCATTGCTGCTGTTGGCTGTTTGGCTGTGTTCCGCCCTCTTTGGGTTGACCAACCCGTTGGATACCAGGCACCCCGGCCGCATGGGCTTCGTTCTCCTCTGGGTGGGAACGTGCGCTTCCTATGCGGCCATGTATTCCGGCTACACCGGAGGAAGTGAAAGTCCTGCACGCGCTGCAGCTGACAGGTGGCTGATTCTCCTGCTGGCCAGTGCAGGCATCATCCTCGTTACCGCGGAGGCCGTGAGGACGCTCAACACTGCCATGGAACTGACCCGTGCCTTGTTGGCCGGTGCGGCCTTCTGCTGCCTTGTTGCCGCCGTTCAATTTTTCTTCCGAATTGATCCCATGCAGTGGTTGCAATTGGCAATGCCGGGCTTCACCAATAACGGGGGAAATACAACGTTCCAGATACGCGGGTCGTTGATGCGCGTCTCAGGGAGCACTTTTCATTCCATCGAGATGGCTGTGATCTGTGCAATGCTTCTTCCCCTCTCCATCTGGCGGAGCCTCTACGACCCTAAAGGCAGAAAGTGGGTCCATTGGACCATCACGGCGCTGTTGGTCTTCGCCATCGCCTCCACGGTTTCCCGCTCAGGCATCCTTGGCCTCTTGGCGGGCATGGCCGTCTTCCTGCCCTTCCTTCCCCGTCTGGCCAGGCAATGGGCCTACGTCGCAGCTCCCGTCACCGTGGCCGCACTGTTCCTCGGAGTGCCGGGCCTGATCGGGACCCTCACTGCGTCTTTGACTGCCGGGGAAAGCGATCCTTCGATTACCACGCGGACCAACAACTACCCCCGTGTGGCAGCCATGGTGGAAGAACATCCGTTCTTTGGAGTTGGCCCGGGCAATTACATGCCAAGCAACGCGATCCACATCCTTGACAACCAGTACCTGAACGCAACGGTCACCATAGGTTTGGTCGGGCTGGTCGGGTTGATTGCCTACCTGACGTTCCCCGGCCTGACGACACTCCTCGCGGCTCGCGCTTCCCGCCTTGCACCCCTGCGCTGCCTGGCAGGCGCCGCAGCCGCAGCAGGAATTGTTGCCGCTATCTGCTCGCTCACCTTCGACTCCATGTCCTTCCCGGTGTTCGCACTCACCTACCCCTTCATCGTCGGATTGTCCGGAGGGGCCTGGATCATGGTCCGGCGGGAACTCGAACTTCAAAAAGTGCGTACCTCTGCCGAACAACCATCCGGGCCGACCCAAAGCACCACGCCACTAGTCCCCAAGGAGGGAACATGGACCCCGTAGCCGTTCTCAAAACCCTTTGGCGTTACAAGGTATTCGTAGTGCCCGTTCTGCTGCTGACGGCGGTGGCCGCTGTGTACATGTTCTCTTTCGCTCCACGAACCTATGAGGCCCGGACCACCTATGCAATCGTCAACCCGCAGACCCCTACAGCGGAGCAAATTGAAAAAGATCCTGCCTTGGGTCTGCTCAATCCGGATAACCCCTACCTGCGGTCTGCCGACTCGTCCCTTGTAGCCCAAGTTGCCGTGACCCGCCTGAACGACGTTGCCACTGGCGACATCCTTGCGGAACAAGGGCTCAGCACCGACTACAAAGTAGAGCGTCCCTCCGATGCGTTCCTCATTGACATCTCCGGCATCTCGGACGACAAGTCACAGGCCATTGCCACTGCCAAAGCACTGGGGGAGCGCCTGGAAGAGGACCTTCGGACCATTCAAACGATTAACGGAGCCTCCGACAGGTATCTTTTCACCGCGCTGGCGGTAGCCTCGCCCGACAAAGCCACGGAGCAGTTCTCCAGCAGGCTAAGGTCCGTGATCGTCGTTGTGGTGGCCGGACTCGTCCTCACCCTTGGCGCGGTCTCCCTGGCCCGTGCCGTCGAGACAACCCGGAAGCGAGGAAAACCCAAAAAGACCACGTCCGGCAAACGAGGGTCACCGATGGAACGCGAAACCAAACCGTCAAGCCTGGACCTTCCCGGCGCAGGCCTAACGGTCAACAAGACCTCGTTACCACCCGTGGAAGTCCTTCTTGGAGGCGATACCCGTCGACAAAACCAGGACAACAAGAGGGTCACCAGCCCACCGGCTGTTCAGCCAACCAACAGCCGTTAGGCTCAGGAAAGGTGCGGCCATGAACCGGTTTGGGTACCTGGTGCCGGAATTCCCCGGTCAAACACATGCCTTCTTCTGGCGTGAACTGAAAGCACTGACTGAGCTCGGACACCAGCCAGAACCAGTCTCCACACGCCATCCAGGACAGTCCGGCCCCATACCTACATGGACGCACGGGCGTATACCGGAAATCCACTACCTCGTACCACCGGACGCGCCACAGATTGCAGGTACTGCCTTGACCGCGCTCTCCGGACTGCGGCACCTTGATGAGCTTCGAGCAGCCTCCGGCCTGAAAGGCAGTCCCCTCCCTCCAAGGAAACTGATCCAAGACCTTCCACGGAAGGCCGCCCTGTTCCTGGCCGGAGCCGCGCTGGCCAGGCATGCACGAACCAGAGGGTGGACTCACATCCACGTCCACTCCTGCGCAGACGCAGCCCAGGTTGCGCTCTTCGCCCACGTACTCTCAGGCATTCCCTACAGCCTGACCCTCCACGGCCCCCTCAGCGACTATGGACCAAACCAAAGCGAAAAATGGCGCAACGCCGAGTTTGCCATCATCATCACAGAACAACTCCTTGCCGAAGCACAGGAGCACCTCAACGGGAGCCTGCCCACCACCGTGAAGGTTGCCCCCATGGGCGTCGAACTCTCCGCGTTCACCCGCCTCACCCCCTACAAGCCATGGACCCAAGGCACCCAGGCCCAAATCTTCAGCTGCGGACGGCTCAATCCCAGCAAGGGTCACATGGACTTACTCAGAGCCCTGCGGAGAGTTGTTGACTCCGGGGTGGATGCCGCCCTGACCATCGCAGGTGAAGACGAACACGGCGGCAGGGGCTACCGAACGGTCCTGCAACAAGCCATTACCGACTTGGGACTGACACGCCGCGTGACACTGCTCGGCGCAATCCCCGAAGACCGGGTCCGCGTGGAACTGGAGCGGACACACCTCTTTGCCCTGGCCAGTCTCCAGGAACCACTGGGAGTCGCCATCATGGAAGCCATGGCCATGGGTGTCCCGGTAGTCGCTACCGCTGCCGGCGGAGTTCCCCAACTCGTCACAGAGGGCCACAGCGGCCTCCTGGTGCAACCTCGAGAACCGGCAAAGCTGGCCACCGCAATGGTCGACATTCTGCGAAACCCGGCCCAAGCCGCCGAGATGGGCGCCCACGGCAGAATCAGGCTCGAATCCACTTTTGACGTTCGCCAAAGCGCTTCTGCCCTGTCCGAACTCATGTCTTGTCCGAACTGACAAAAACACCAGGAGATACCGTGAGTGCAAAAACCGTGGGACTGTGGACCGGCGCTGCGCTCGCCGTGGCATTGATTGGCGTGGCAGCAGCCAACGGGCTGGCACCGACTGCCGGACAGCGGGAGCCGGTGTCGCAACCCGCAACTGGGGCCGCAACTGGACCGAACACGACGGCGGTCACCCTCCGGACTGTTGACGGGGGAGCGGACTACTATGCCAGGTTCAGGAACAGTCTCCCGGCCGAGCCCACTTTCTTTCCTATTGGAGTGTGGCTGGAAAGTGTCCTCGACAAGGGGAATGTCGCTATGGACGCCGCGGCGGGACTCAACACCTATGTGGAATTGACCGCCAACTCAGACGTCCAACTGATCCACGATTCGGGAATGTACGCCCTGCCCGCCTTCGTCCATGAAGCCGCGGCCGGATTCACCCTGAGCGACGAGGTGGACATGTGGGCAGGCCCCGGAAATGCGACTTGGACGGGCAATTATCCCGGCGAGGGCCCTCCCTGTTCCCCCGAGGGAACTCCGTGCGGGTACACCATCCAGAAGGACCGCCGGGCGGTGGCCCCACAAGGTGCACTGCTCTACTCCAACTATGGCAAGGGCGTAACCTTCTGGGAATCGGACGAGGAAGCTCGCGAATTCTTCGCAGGCCTTCAGGATGTGGTGTCCGCAGATAACTACTGGTTCACCGATCCCAACATTTGCGGCCAAGGCGAGGGCGGCGCCATCGTAGGCTACACAAGGGACCTGACAAAGGAGGAATGCCGGCTGGCTGCCAACTACGGCTGGACCATTGACAGGCTAAGGAATCTGCAGGACCCGGCCACCAGAATTCCCGTCTGGGCGTTCGTAGAGAACGGTCATCCATCCGGCGACGTCCCCAATACCTCCACCATTACCGGTCCCGAACTCCGCGCCGCCGTGTGGAGCAGCCTCATTCACGGCGCCCGGGGGATCATCTATTTCAACCACAACTTTGGCGGGGAATGCCTCACCCAGCACGTCATCAGGGACTGTGGGAAGGATATCGTTCCCACCCTCACCGCCGTGAACAGGCAAATCACGGGTCTTGCTCCGGTTCTCAACGCACCGTTCCTCGACAATGCCACCACAGCAACCGGGCCCGTAGACTTCACCACCAAACTCCATGACGGAAAGGCCTACGTCTTCGCCGGAGCGAACAAGAAGGCGGGCGGCGAGGCCAGCTTCAAGGTCCGGTGTGGCGGCAGTACCGCCGTCGTACTTGACGAAAACCGGACTATTCCGGTGGTGGACGGCACCTTCACGGACACATTCGCTGACGGAAACGCCGTTCACCTCTACCGCATGGAAGGCGGGGGAAGCTGCGGCTTTTGACTAACGGCTGCTGTCGTCCCGCTCCCAGGCAAATGCAGGCTCTCCTCCCCGGAGCGGACGACGGCGACCACCAGCGGCGAAGGCGGCATAAACAGCTGCGTCAACGGCGGAGAATGGCCCTCTCACGGAGGACAACAATTCCCGGACAGTCCGTGACGTTGCAGCTTCCGCCCCCATCCTGTCCTGCTGCGCATTGCCGCGATAGCTCCGACGAAGAACAGCCAGCAAGGCGACCCAGGTCCGAGGCGTCCGAACCACCACAGGCTCAGTAGGCAGCACGGCTTTCTCCTCTCCGCTGAAGAGCCGGTCAACGTAATAGTCATCACCTGTCAGCGATGGAAAGACTCCGAGCCGATCGTGCCCGGCCTTACTGAGCGCATAGACCCCCGCACCCCAAAGGCCCTGCGCGGTGGAAGGAATCCGGCCCCTCGCCCGGTAATAGGACCTAACCAATGCAGAGGCACCATCAGTGTTGTAGCGGAACGCCGGACGGGCCGCCAGCAACGGGCCGTCCGAAAGAGCCTTCAGGACCGCATGGACGGCATCCGCACTGACTTCAATGTCCGCATCAAGATAAAGACGGGGCCAACGCACCGCAGCCTTGTCTGCGGCGTTCAACGCCGAGGTCTTGGAAGCAGCATCCACTCGCAGGACCCGCACGTCTTCAAACCCGGACGCGATGGCCTCCGTACCATCCGTACAGCCATTGCACGCAACAATGACCTCAACACTGCCCCAGGCCATGACACCCTGCAACGATTCCAGAGTCCTGGCAATGACCGCTTCTTCATTGTGTGCCGGGATGATCACAGCGCCCGATGGTGGCACCGCGCCCGTCACCTTGGAAAGCTCTCCGCGGGTAGCGTGCGGCAGCGCATCCCACCGCCTGCGGTCAACCACGGCAAGGGCAGCCTGACGATGCCCCGGCTTATGGAGCCGGACAAGCTCCGCAGCCATGACCACGGCAGTGAGCGCTGCCACAGTGCCCCGGCCGTGATACTTAGCCGCATAGCGCAAACGGTTCACGGACATCAGCGCGGTCAACTGTGGCGATGTACCCGACCCCCCACGTTCATGCCACATCCGCGCCAAGGGCTCAAACCAGATGGAAAGGCCCGCGGCTCGTACCCGTCGGCAAAAGTCTGTCTCCTCGGAGTACAGGAAGAACTGCTCATCCCAGCTGCCCACCTCACTCACAGCAGCCGCGCTGATCAAGAGCGCCGCACCCGTCGCCCAATCAACCCGGTGCGCATACACGTAACTCTCCGGATCAAAGTCCATCTCAGACAACCAACCCGGCCTGCCCTGAAGGTGCCCGCCCAAAGCCGCGTCACCCAGCGCTCGCAGGACCCCCGGCTCCCACCTCAGTGATGGATAAACGCTGCCGTCGTCGTCCAGCAGGACCGGCACCACCATGCCTGCCCCTGACACTGCCATCCGTCGCCGCATGGCCGCGATCGCCCCCGGCTCCACCCGCAGGTCCGGGTTGAGGATGAGATAGGCGTCCGCGTCACCAGCCACCCGCATGGCAGCATTGATTCCGCCGGCATAGCCAAGATTCCCACCCGTGCGTATCGCCAGGACATCCGGAAACCGGGCCAATTCGGCCATGGTCTTGTCGTCGGGGGAGTTATCAGCCACAACAACCCTGATGGTTTGTCCGGCGGTCTCCGCCCGGAGTCCCGCTACCAACGGCCCCACGTCATCTGCATTGTCATAGGTCACCACGATCACGGCGACGTTGGCTTTGACGTCACCCGCGACGAACTGTCCCGGAGCACGGCTGGGCCCGCACTCCGGGACGGATTCAACGGCGTTGAAGGGCACCGCCGCCCCAAATACGGTTAGCGGATCGGACGGGTCTGCGGCACTCTGACGCCGCAACGTCATGTATGCCTCTGGGCCGTCCACCAGGTACCGCCGGGCCAACCGTCGCGGTTCCAGCATCAGCCGCCACGCCCATTCCAGTCCACGGGTGCTCACCCACACCGGAGCGCGCCTGATCCTGCCGGCGAGGAAATCAACAACCGCACCAAAGGCCAGCATGACCTTGGCTCCCGCCAACTGCCCATATTCGGCGATCCAGAGCTCCTGCCTGGGCTTTCCCAAACCCACCACCAGGACGTCCACGGCAGCGCCGGCGATTTCCGCCGCCAAGAGCCTGGAGGCGTTCACATCGACAAGCACGGGACGCTCTGGGGCCCACCAGCCCGCCACCGTCAAACCGGGACGTTCCCGGGCAAACCTCTTCCGGATGAGTTCCTGCGCCTGCGGGCTTCCACCCAGAAAACCCACGCGAAGACCCAGGCGCTCGGCCTCGTCCAGCAAGGGTTCCACCACATCACTGCCGGCCAGCCGTGGCCAGGCCCGGCCCGTGACCCTGGCCGCTTCGGCCACCAACGGCGCACCGTCCAGCAAAGTCAGCCATTCCACTGGTGAAGGTTGGTCCAACGTGCCGTTCCACCGGCTCCCCGAACCGAAATGACGGAGGTGGTCCAGATTTGCCGAACAGACGCCCAAAGGCTTCGCACCGCCGGACTGTGCGCGGTCCATGATGAGCTCCACGGCCTGCTCGAAGTCCATCAGGTTCACCAGGGCACCGCCCAGGTTTACCGACTGCCCTGCGCTGGGCTGGTCTGTCGCGGGGCGACCCGGGCCGGCGTGGACGGTCGTGGCGGCGCCCCGGCTGGAGGCCGCCCTGGACCGGCGTCGGTGGGGAGTCAGCAGCAGTGCGCTGCCGTTCATCTCCGGGCCTGATGAAGGGTGGGGGAGTGCGCTTTGTCGGGGCGCGATCTTCGGCAGCAGCATGCTCGGCTCTCCAGGCTTCCGGGTCCAGCTCAGGACACAACAATTGAGCCGGCGATCCATGCTGCTGCACTGCCTGGATCGCCGCGGACAGCCAAGGCTGCCCTTCCAACGTGTTCACTTGAGTTGTCTCCCGGCCTGCCTCAGGCGGGCTGCCGTACGGCCACTGTAGGCCCTTTTTCCGGACGCCGCTAGGGTTCCAGGCCGTCCAAATACTCCGCCAGGCGCACGGGCGCTGGAGCCGGGTCAAATCCGGCAGCCCGGATCTTCGACAGGTCCAGGACGCTGCTGCGGGGGCGCGGCGCGGTACCAGGCTTGGCATAGTCCGCAGTGCTGACGGGGTTCACCCGGACGGGATCGGCCCCGCAGTGCCGGAACACATCCCGGGCTACGCCGGCCCAGGATGCCCGCTCGCCGCTGTTGCTGACGTTGTACGTGCCGTACGGGGCCCGATGGTCCACCAGGTGACGGATGGCAGCAGCGACGTCGACGGCGAAGCTCAGCCTGCCCCATTGGTCATCAACCACGGACGGCGAAACTCCTTGGGCGGCCAGGGCAGCCATGGTTCGAACAAAGTTTCGACCTTCACCTACTACCCAACTGGTCCGCACGATGTAGTGCCGCGGGACCGTCGCCACGGCTGTCTCTCCAGCTGCTTTGCTCTGGCCGTAGACCCCCAGGGGCGTCGGGTTCTCGTCCTCCCGGTGAACGTCGGCAGTTCCGTCGAAGACGTAGTCGCTGGAAACATGAACCAGCGTCAGTGAATGCTCGACGGCGGTGCTCGCCAAGCGGGCCACTGCAGTTGCGTTGATGGCCCAGGCAGCCGCGCGGCCCTCTGCGGTTTCGGCGGCGTCAACACCCGTAAAAGCCGCCGCATTGATGATGGTGGAGTACTTCCGCCAGTCCCGTGCCGCATACGATTCCCACGATGTGAGATCGAAGTCTGCCCGGCCGGCGAAGTCCACGCTGGCATCCCCGGCATACTCCCCCCGCAGGGCCTTGCCCAGCTGCCCGTCCGCTCCGAGGACCAGCGTTCGCCGTGGCTGCATGGGCTTTACGTCCGGCAAGCGTGGATGGCTCTTGTCCTGGGTCGACAGAACAGCACGGTCCAACGGAATGGGCCAGGGAACGGCTACGTGGTCGTCGGCTGCATTGAGGAAGGTGTAGTCCTTCTGCGCCTCAGCACTCCAGTGGTCATTAACCAAGTACGTGTAGGCCGTGTCGTCTGCCAGGGTCTGGAAGGCGTTTCCAACACCACGGGGAACGTACACCGCGTCCTTGGCCGTCATTTCCGCGCAGAACATGGTGCCGAAGCCGGGCCCTTCGCGCAGGTCCACCCATGCGCCGAAGATCCTCCCTGCGGCAACCGAAATGAACTTGTCCCACGGTTCGGCATGGATTCCCCGGGTGGTTCCGCGCGCAGCGTTGAAGGAGATGTTGTTTTGCACCGGCCCGAAGTCCGGGAGCCCCAGGTCCAGCATCTTCTTGCGATGCCAGTTTTCCTTGAACCATCCACGGTCATCCCCGTGAACCGGCAATTCGAAAAGCACCAGCCCTGGGATCGGCGTGGTGCGTGAACGCAACTGCTGTACCGGCTCCACGGCTTAGTGGCCCTGGCCGGCGTATTTGGATTCCGTTGAGGCTTTCTGGGGCCGCCACCAGGCTTCGTTGTCCCGGTACCACTGAACGGTGGCAGCCAGGCCGCCGTCGAAATCCGAAAACCGGGGCGACCACCCAAGTTCCCGGCGGAGCTTGCTTGAATCGATGGCGTAGCGCAGGTCATGGCCTGGACGGTCGGTCACCAGATCGTAGGCGTCACTGGGCTGGTTGGCGAGGGACAGCAGCTTTTCCACCACCTCCTTGTTGGACCGTTCTCCGTCGGCTCCAATCAGGTAGGTTTCGCCCACGCGGCCGCCCTCAAGAATGGCCACCACTGCCGAGGAATGGTCTTCGACGTGAATCCAATCGCGCACGTTGCGGCCATTGCCGTAGAGGCGCGGCCGCGTGCCTTCCAGGATGTTGGTGATCTGCCGGGGGATGAACTTCTCAACGTGCTGGTAGGGACCGTAGTTGTTGGAGCAATTGCTGATGGTCGCCTTGAGGCCGAAGGACCTGACCCATGCCCGCACCAGCAGGTCCGAGCCGGCTTTCGTGGCGGAGTAGGGGCTGGTGGGCCGGTAAACGGATTCTTCGGTGAACCGGCCCGGTTCATCCAGGGCAAGGTCGCCGTACACCTCGTCCGTGGAGATGTGATGGAACCGGGTGCCATGCTTTCGCGCGGCTTCGATCAGGGTGAATGTTCCCAGCAGGTTGGTGTCGAGGAAAGGCCGGGGCTCTTCCAGGGAGTTGTCATTGTGGGACTCGGCGGCGAAGTGCACCACGGCATCCGCGGCGGCAGTCAGCGCATCCACCACTGCGGCATCACAAATGTCACCCTGGACAAATTCGAAGCGTTCAGGCGGCAACCCGGCAAGTGATTCGATATTGCCTGCATAGGTCAATTTATCCAGGACCGTGACATGGAAGCCGGTGTGCCCCATGATGTAGTGGACAAAGTTGCATCCGATGAATCCGGCCCCGCCGGTGACAAGGATTCTCTGCATGGCCCTAGAGTAGCCGTCCGCGGCGGGACAGGGCACAGGTGAGGACGGCAGGTTTGCGAGGAATTATTCTTGCAGGTGGAACGGGTTCCAGGCTCCATCCCATCACGCTCGGAATCAGTAAACAGCTGGTCCCCGTGTTCGACAAGCCCATGATCTATTACCCGTTGTGCACACTGATGCTCGCCGGTATCCGCGATGTCCTCATCATCACCACCCCCGGCGACGCCACCCAGTTCCAGCGGCTCCTGGGCGATGGTTCACAGTTCGGCATCAACCTGACGTACGCAGAACAGCCGACGCCGGACGGGTTGGCCCAGGCGTTCATCCTGGGGGAGCGGCACATCGGGACCGGCAAAGTGGCCCTCATCCTCGGGGACAACATTTTTAATGGACCCGGCATGGGCAACCAGTTACGCCACTACGTGGATGTCGACGGCGGTGCCATCTTCGGATATTGGGTCAAGGACCCGTCCGCCTACGGGGTGGTGGAGTTCGACGACGACGGCCTGGCGGTATCCATTGAAGAGAAGCCGTCCATGCCCAAAAGCAATTACGCCGTCCCCGGCTTGTACTTTTACGACAATTCCGTAGTTGCCATGGCCAAGGACCTCAAACCCTCCCCGCGCGGGGAACTGGAGATCACGGACATCAACAGGATGTACATGGACCTCGGCCGGTTGCACGTACAGAAGTTCCCCCGCGGCACCGCATGGTTGGATACGGGAACCTTCAGCGACCTGAACGATGCTTCGAATTACGTTCGCACCACTGAGAACCGACAGGGCTTAAAGATCGGCGCCCCTGAAGAAGTTGCCTGGCGGATGGGCTACCTGGACGACGACGGACTCCGACAGCAGGCGGCAAAGCTGGCCAAGAGCGGGTACGGCAGCTATTTGCTGGACATCCTGGACCGGCAATAGACCGGCTTATTGGGCAGAAACGTCCTCCAGGGCACGTCCTATCTCCGCAGGCAAAACCGTCAATTGCGCGTCCAGCAGTTCCTTGAGCTGGACGGCGTTCCTCGGCCCGACGATTGCCGTTGCCACGCCGGGACGGGAGAGCAGCCAACTCAGGGAGACATCCATAGGGGTGCGACCCAGCCCGCGGGCAGCCATGGCCACCGCTTCCACCACACGGGAAGCCCTCGGTTCCAGGTACGGCTCAATATAGGCAGCCAGCCGGTTCTGCGCAGCACGGGAATCCGCTGGAATCTGGCCACGGTATTTGCCGCTGAGGACACCCCTGCCCAAGGGCGCCCACGCCATCAGGCCCAATCCGGCGTCCTCCACGGCAGGGATCAGTTCCTCTTCGGCCTTGCGCTGGACCAGGGAATACTCCGACTGGTTGGCCACCAGGGTGAATCCTGCCACAGCAGCGGCTTTGGCGGTCTGCCAGCCGTTGTAGTTGGAAATTCCCACATACCGGGCACGTCCGGTCCTCTGGGCAAGTTCCAGCGCTGAAAGGGTCTCATCGAGGGGCACGTTCGGGTCCCATTCGTGGGCGAACCAGATGTCGATGTAGTCGGTTCCCAACCGTGCGAGGCTGGCATCGAGCGCGGACAGCATGGCGCCGCGTGAAGCATTAATGCTGCGCCGTGAGTCCGACGACGACACGCCGGCTTTGGTGGAGATGACCAGTTCGGAGCGGGCCACGACGTCGCCCAACATGGAACCCAGCATGGCCTCGGCCTGCCCATGGGCGTAGGAGGCCGCCGTATCAACCACGGTGCCGCCGGCAGCGACAAATGCGTGGAGGACTTCGGCAGCGTCCTGCTCATCGGTCTCCTGTGCCCAGGACATGGTTCCAAGGGACAAGGAGGACACGCGGAACCCACTGTTCCCGACATAACGCTGCTGCATAGCTGCTAGCTTACGGGGAGTTCCCAGTCTTCATGACGTAGGGTCTATTCACGTGAACTGGATAGAAGCAGCCTTGCTGGGCCTGGTGCAGGGCCTCACCGAATTCCTCCCGATCTCCTCGAGCGCACACCTGCGGATCGTCGGCTCATTCCTCCCGAATGCTTCCGATCCCGGCGCCGCGTTTACTGCCATCACGCAGTTGGGAACCGAAACCGCCGTCATCGTCTACTTCTGGCGCGACATCGTGAGGATCGTCCGTGCCTGGTTCGGGTCCCTCATCGGCAAAGTGGAACGCAGCAATCCCGATGCCCGTATGGGCTGGCTGGTCATTCTGGGCAGCCTCCCGATCATCGTCCTGGGCCTGCTGTTCCAGGACCAGATCGAGTCGGTGTTGCGCAGCATGTGGATCGTCGCCACCATGCTGATCGTTTTCGGCATGATCCTGGCTGTTGCGGACGCGATCGGGCGGCAGGAGAGGGATCTCACACAACTGACGTACAAGCACGGCATCCTGTACGGGTTCGCCCAGGCCATGGCCTTGATTCCGGGTGTCTCCCGCTCCGGTGGAACCATCACCGCCGGACTGCTCATGGGCTACACCCGTGAAGCCGCTGCCAGGTATTCGTTCCTGCTGGCCATCCCCGCCGTATTCGGCAGTGGCCTGTACCAGTTGTACAAGACGGTTTCGAACGATGGTCTGGCCGGTCCGTACGGTCTGGCGGAGACTGCGATGGCTACGGTCATTGCTTTCGTGGTGGGCTACATCATTATTGGCTGGTTCCTGAAGTTCGTCTCCACCCGCAGTTACCGGCTGTTCGTCTGGTATCGGATCCTCTTGGGCCTGGCCTTGTATGTCTTGCTGTATTTCAATGTCATCAGCGCCTAGCACTAAGGTTGAACCGTGAAATCGTGGACCTCCCGCCCTGTTCCTGAGCTGCCCGGCAGCATGCCGCAATTACGGCTGTTCGACACAGCCCTAGGCCGCGTAGTGGAGGTTGAACGGCAACCGGAACAGTCCATGTATGTCTGCGGCATCACGCCATACGACGCGACACACATGGGTCACGCGGCAAGCTACGTGGCCTTCGACCTATTGAACCGGGCTTGGCGAGACGCTGGCCTCCGCGTCTCCTATGTCCAAAATGTCACGGATATCGATGACCCCCTGCTGGAGCGCGCCACCGCCACGGGAGTGGACTGGCGCGAACTGGCCCAGAGCCAGATCGAGCTTTTCCAGACCGACATGGACGCACTTAATGTCCTTGCACCCAATCACTACATCGGCGCCGTTGAGGCCATCCCGGACATCGTTCCCGCCATCGAGCGCCTCATTGCCGACGGCGTTGCCTACCGCGTTCCTGGTTCTGACGGTGAGCCTGACGGCGATGTCTATTACGACGTCGAAATGGCCGGCAAGCGCTCGGACGCGACAGACGCCTGGACACTGGGGGATGTGTCGGGACTCGGCGAAACAGAGATGCTGTCGCTGTTCGCCGAACGCGGCGGAGATCCCGCAAGGGCTGGAAAACGCCACGCACTTGATCCGCTGCTCTGGCGCGTGGCCCGTGAAGGCGAACCGCGTTGGCCTGGCGGAACCCTCGGAGACGGCCGGCCCGGGTGGCACATCGAATGCACGGTCATTGCACAGAAGTATCTTCCGGCACCCTTTACCGTCCAGGGCGGAGGCTCGGACCTCGTGTTCCCGCACCACGAAATGGGAGCAGGCCATGCTTACTCTCTGTCCGGAGTGCCGTTGGCACGGCACTATTCGCACGCAGGCATGGTGGGTCTGGACGGAGAAAAGATGAGCAAGTCCAAGGGCAACCTTGTTCTTGTCTCCAAGCTCCGCGCGGCTGGAGAAGAACCGCCGGCCATCCGCCTGGCGATTCTGGCCAACCACTACCGTTCGGACTGGTCCTGGACCGATGAGGAGTTTGCGGCAGCCAAGAAGCGGCTGGCGCAGTGGCGTGAAGCAGCGGAGCATGCCCAGGCCGGTTCGGCGGGACCACTGGTGGCCGCGATGCGCAAGGAGCTGGCCAACGACCTCAACGCTCCCGGTGCCATCTCCGCAATCGATCGATGGGCAGAAGACACCCTGCGGGGCAATGCTCCGGCATCCGAGCAGGACCGTGCCGTGATATCTGACGCCATTAATGCGCTGCTGGGCGTTGAACTCTGAGGCCGCAAAGTCCGCAGAAACACGCCCAAAACCCGTAGGAAGCAGCAACGGCCCCGACGCTTCGTCGGGGCCGTTGCCGGTTTATGACGGCAGCAGGGGTCAGGGTCGGTCCTTACCGCGCCGCTTGAGGTACCGCTCGAATTCGCGGGCAATGGACTCCCCGGACGCTTCCGGAAGATCGGCCGTGTCTTTGGCCTCCTCCAGTTGACGTACATACGCGGCAATTTCCGGGTCCTCGGTAGCGAGTTCGTCCACTCCGCGCTCCCAGGCTTCCGATTCTTCAGCCAAGGCCAGACTGTCCAACGGAACCTGCAGCAGATCCTCGACCTTGTGCAGAATGGCGAGCTGGGCTTTGGGAGAGGGTGGCTGGGCCACGTAGTGGGGGACTGCTGCCCACAGGGAGACAGTCGGCAGGCCCGCAAGCATGGCAAATTCAGCAAGCACACCGACGATGCCTACCGGCCCCTCGTACTGGGAAGCCTCAAGATTAAGCCGCTCCCGCAATGAGCTGTCCTCGGTGGTGGTGCTCACCGGAATGGGACGGCTGTGGGGCACGTCAGCCAGCAATGCGCCAATCAGGACCACGGAGTCAACCTTGAGTGCTTCGGCATGGACCAGCAATTCCGTGGTGTAGGCACGCCAACGGTACGAAGGTTCCGTTCCAAGGACGAAAACCACGTCCACGTTGCTGTCCGGTACTGATGCCTTGTAGATCCGGGTTGATGGCCATTTGACCTTGCGGGCACCGGAAGAAGTTCGCCTCACGGTGGGCCGTGTGAACTGGAAGTCGTAGTATTCCTCGGCATCTACAGTGGCAACCTTCTTGCCATCCCACAGCTTGTTCAAATAGTGCAGCGCATCGCTGGCCGCCTCACCGGCATCATTCCAGCCCTCAAACGCGGCGAGCATTACGGTGACACGCTGGCCTTCCGCGGGTTCCTTGAGGAAACGCTCGGGCTCCGCGGTGATGTCCTGTCCTTCGGGGGTCCCGTCCACACTGTTCATCCACTCACCCTACGTCCAAGACCCTCGTGGATGCATGGCATTTGATGTCAATGCGTGTCACCGATTCGCCCACAGCGCAAAGCACGGACAGCCCTTGGCCAGGTTCCACGTAGACTGGAAACCATGCATTCCTCACCCAGCCAGCCCCACCTCAAAGCCGTGCTCTGGGATATGGATGGCACACTCGTGGACACCGAACCCTACTGGATCGCTGCCGAGCGCGCGCTGGTTGAGGCACATGGAGGCAGCTGGTCGCACCAGCAAGCCATGCAGTTGGTGGGGCAGTCTTTGCTGCATTCTGCTGCTGTCCTGCAAGCCGCCGGAGTTGGGCTTGAAGCCCGCAAGATCGTGGATACCCTCAGCGCCCAGGTCATTGAGCAGATCCGCAAGGAAGTTCCGTGGCGCCCCGGTGCGCGCGAACTGTTGGATGAGCTCCAGCAGGCCGGCATCCGCTGCGCCCTGGTGACGATGTCCGAGGGCCCGCTGGCCGGCGTTGTAGTGGAAAGCCTGCCCAAGCCCTACTTCGAGTTCATGGTTACCGGGGATACCGTCGCCAACGGAAAACCGCACCCCGAGGCGTACCTTACGGCCGTTGAACGGCTCCGGCTGGACGACCCGTCCCTCACCATTCATCATTGCGTCGCCTTGGAGGATTCCGTTCCGGGCGCAACCGCGGCCATCGCTTCGGGCGTGATCACCGTGGGTATTCCGCATCAGGTACCGCTGCCCGAGGATCACCGGATGGTCATGTGGGACACCTTGGTGGGCAGGACCTCATCCGATGTCCAGCAATTGGTCGTTGACCGCTTTCAGGCAGCAAACCTCCTCGAAGGGGCCAACTAGGTGACAAGCTCCTCCACCCCGCATCATGCAACCAGTAAGAAGGACGGCATACCCCTCGGAAGGATTGCCGGCATACCTGTCTTTCTCGCCTACTCGTGGTTCGTGATCGCCGGCTTCACGGTCATCGTGTACGGACCCGCGCTCCTGGTACGGATGCCGGATCTCGGCATCGGAGCCTACTTCGTTGCCTTGGGATACGCCTTGCTGCTGGCCGTCTCTGTCTTGGTCCATGAGCTGGCGCACGCCTTGAGCGCCAAAGTGTTCAACTGGCCCACGGAGAAGATTGTGCTGAACCTCTGGGGTGGCCACACCCAATTCGAGAACTTCACGGCTTCGCCCGGACGTTCAGTAGTGGTCGCCCTGGCCGGCCCTGCCTCCAACTTCGTCTTGGCGGCCGGGATGTGGGCCGTACTCTCTACTGGCGTCCTCAGCGGCGTATCCGACATCCTGGCCAACATCCTGATGTGGGCCAACCTCCTCATCGGCCTCTTCAATGTCCTCCCCGGCCTTCCCCTGGATGGCGGGCGTTTGGTGGAATCGGCTGTGTGGAAAGCAACGGGCAGCCAGGACAAAGGCACCATCGCCGCCGGCTGGTCCGGCCGCATAATCGTTGCCGCCTTGGTCATCTGGTTCATCGGCCTGCCGCTCCTCAGCGGTTCACCCCTGGACATCAACCTCATCCTGATCACTGTCCTCGTCTGCGGATTCTTGTGGATGGGTGCTTCCAGTTCAATTCACCACGCGAAGCTCCGCAGCCGCCTTTACCTGGTGAGCGCCGCGGGCCTGGCAGAGCGCGCCGTGGGCGTACCGAACTCAGCCACCGTGGCCGACGTCCTGGACATATCACCGTCCGGAAGTCCCGCCGTCGTGATCTGTGGACCGGATGGCAAGCCGCAGGGCGTAGTGGACTTCGGCGCAGCGGCCGCAGTGCCTCCCCAGTCGACTGCGACGACGCCGGTCACCGCAGTGGCCCACGCCCTCGGCGCCGGGGCGTACGTCCCGGAATGGTCCAAAGGCCAGGAGCTGATCCAGTACTTGGCACGGCTGGAGGGCGGCGAATACGCTGTGGTGGACCACAACGGAATCGTGACAGGGCTTCTGCGCCAGCAGGCAGTTGTGACGGCCATAACAGGCAAGGAAGCCCGCAGGAGCGGGCGCCCCTGACATCCTTGCCGGTAGAGTTGCATGCCGGCGGTTTTACCGAAGAACCCATTGATTTTTGGCGCCCATCCGCCAGCACGATGTTGCGGCCAAGCCGTACAGGAGCGAGGAACAGTACATGAGCAGCGAAACCGCCGCCCCCGAAGCAAACGCCGGCATCGACGAGGCATCCGCGAGCCAGGCGATGACCGGCCAGGCCGTGCAGCCGACGGGCGCTGCCCGCCGCCGCGGCCCTTTCCGCGTCGGTGAGCGGGTCCAGCTCACTGACGAGCGCGGCCGCATGAACACCATCACCCTGGAGGTTGGTGGTGCTTTCCACACCCACCGCGGCTTCCTGAACCACGACGAAATCATCGGCAAAGTGGATGGCTCCGTGGTCAGCAACAACGTTGGCCAGCAGTACCAGACGCTGCGTCCCCTGCTCTCCGACTTCGTCCTGTCCATGCCCCGCGGCGCCGCTGTGGTCTACCCGAAGGACGCGGGCCAGATTGTCACCATGGCCGACATCTTCCCGGGCGCACGCGTCGTTGAAGCCGGCGTCGGCTCCGGCGCCCTGTCCATCTCCCTGCTGCGCGCCGTGGGTGACGGTGGTTACCTCCACTCGTTTGAGCGTCGCGAGGAATTCGCCGACATCGCCCGTGGCAACGTGGAGACCATTTTCGGTGGACCGCACCCGGCATGGCAGATCTCCCTGGGCGACTTCCAGGAAGAAGTGGTCAAGGCTGAAGCTCCAGGCTCCGTGGACCGTGTGGTCCTGGACATGCTCGCTCCGTGGGAGTGCCTTGATGCCGTGGCCACCGTCCTGGCGCCTGGTGGTGTCTGGATCAACTACGTGGCAACCGTCACCCAGTTGTCCCGTACGGCCGAGGCCATCCGTGCTGACGGACGCTTTACCGAGCCTGACGCTTGGGAATCGATGGTCCGCGGTTGGCACCTCGAGGGCCTTGCTGTCCGTCCGGATCACCGCATGGTGGCCCACACCGGCTTCCTCCTGGTGACCCGCCGCCTCGCCGACGGTGTCACCGGAATTTCCGTCAAGCGCCGCCCGTCCAAGACGGAGTTCAGCGAAGAGGACCTCAACGCGTGGACCCCTGGCGCAGTGGGGGAGCGGTCAGTATCCGACAAGAAACTCCGCCGGGCTGCCCGTGACGCCATCGCCGGCACCAACGTCCAGGACGATCCCGCAGTCACAAACTGACAAAGGTCACAATAGGGTCCGCATTCCGAATGTCACCCAGCACCCTGAGCTTTTCGGGACTAAGGTCTTGTTAAGCGCAGGAAGGGGCTGATGAATCGTGGATACGTCAAACAACGACCTTGGACGGCCAACGCCGGAGGAAGCACACGCCGCAGCGGAAGAAGCAGCAAGCCGGGGGCTTTCGGCTGTCCAACCGCCCGAGCCCTCGAGTGATCTGACCGTCGCCGAACGGCAAATCAATATCCTCCGGGACAAGCTTCGCCACATTGACCGCCAGTTGGCAGCCGCTACCCAGAACAACAGCAAGCTCGTGGGCATGCTGGAGACCGCGAAGGCCGAGATCCTCCGGTTGAAGGGCGCGCTGGAGCAGGAGGGCCAACCCCCCTACAGCTTCGGAACCGTGGTGCAGATCAATCCGCGGAAGCAACCGGCTGCCGGCAGTTCCAGCCAGGCCGCCACCGAAGAGTCCGTGGACATCTTCAATTCCGGCCGGAAAATGCGGGTGGGCGTCAGCCCACTGGTCAATGTGAACCAGCTCGCAGTGGGCCAGGAAGTCCTCCTGAACGAGGCATTGCTGGTGGTGGCCGGCCTCGGCTACGAACGCGCCGGCGAACTGGTGACGCTCAAGGAAATGCTCGGCAAGGACCGCGCACTGGTGGTGGGCCGGGCCGACGAGGAACGGGTGGTCCGGCTTTCGGGCGCACTGCAAAGTGTTCACTTGAAGGTCGGCGACGCCCTGTCATTGGATTCCCGCACCGGTTACGCCCTTGAGAAGGTGCCGCGGGCCGAAGTGGAGAACCTCGTCCTCGAAGAAGTCCCGGATATCACCTATCAGGACATCGGTGGCCTCGGCCCCCAGATCGAACAGATCCGCGACGCCGTGGAGTTGCCGTTCCTGCACCCGGACCTCTACCGTGAGCACGGGCTGAAAGCCCCCAAAGGCATTCTCCTCTACGGCCCTCCGGGTTGCGGCAAAACCCTCATCGCCAAAGCCGTGGCGAATTCACTGGCAGCGCGTGCGGCGGAACGTGCCGGCAACACCGACCTGAAGAGCTACTTCCTGAACATCAAGGGTCCGGAATTGCTGGACAAATACGTGGGCGAGACTGAGCGGCACATCAGGTTGATCTTCTCCCGCGCACGGGAAAAGGCGTCCGATGGCAGCCCGGTCGTTGTTTTCTTCGATGAAATGGACTCGCTGTTCCGGACCCGCGGCACCGGCGTTTCCTCGGATGTGGAGACCACCATTGTTCCGCAGCTGCTCAGTGAGATCGATGGCGTGGAACGCTTGGACAATGTGATTGTCATTGGTGCCTCCAACCGCGAGGACATGATCGATCCCGCCATCCTCAGGCCGGGCCGCCTTGACGTGAAGGTCAAGATACAGCGTCCCGACGCCGAGGCAGCGGCTGACATTTTCGCGAAGTACATCACCACCGACCTGCCCTTCCACGCGCAGGACCTGGCCGAATATGGGGGCGACGTCCAGGCCACCGTCGATGCCATGGTCCAGCGCACCGTGGAAGCCATGTATTCAACGGAGAAGTCCAACGAGTACCTTGAGGTGACCTACGCCAACGGCGACACCGAGATGCTGTACTTCAAGGACTTCAACTCCGGTGCAGTGGTGCAGAATGTGGTGGACCGCGCGAAGAAGTACGCCATCAAGGACCTCCTGACCAACAATCAAAAGGGACTCCGCATCGAGCACCTTCTGCGGGCCGTGGTGGACGAGTTCCGTGAGCACGAGGATATGCCCAACACCACCAACCCGGACGACTGGGCACGGATCTCGGGCAAGAAGGGCGAACGGATTACCTACATCCGCACCATCGTCCAGGGCAAAGCCGGCCAGGAACCGGGCAAGTCCATTGAAACCACTGCCAACACGGGCCAGTACCTGTGACAGCAAGACCCGAAGGTACGCCCGCTGAGAAGTTGCCCGCCGGCGGTGCCATGCGCGTCATGGGCTCCGAAACTGAATACGGCATCCATGCACCATCGGCTCCCGGGGCGAACGCCACCATGATGTCCGCGAGGATCATCCAGGCGTATGCCGCAGTCACCCGGCAACGGGCAGCCGGGGGAGCGGAAACACGCTGGGACTACACCGACGAGGAACCGTTGCACGATGCCCGCGGCTGGACCGTGGACCGGGCAGCGGCGGACCCCAGCCAGCTGACGGACCAGCCACCAGTGCTCGACGCCGAGGCAGTCGCGTTGGCCTATGGCCGCCAGGAGTTGGAACTTGACGGCGCGGATGAGTCCGGTTCCTTGCTGATGAACATGGTCCTGGGTAACGGTGCACGCCTTTATGTGGACCATGCGCACCCCGAGTATTCGAGCCCTGAGGTCACCAACCCCCGGGATGTTGTTGCGTGGGATGCGGCTGGGGACTTGGTTGCGTTGGCCACGGTCCGGAAGGTGGCGGCCGATGCCGGCCTGCCTCCCATCAACCTCTACAAAAACAACACGGACAACAAGTCAGTGTCCTATGGTTCGCATGAAAACTACCTCATGCCCCGTTCGGTTCCCTTCGGCGACATCATTCGCGGCCTGACACCGTTCTTTGTGTCCCGCCAGGTCATGTGTGGGGCCGGACGCGTTGGACTGGGGCAGGACAGTTCGACCCCCGGTTACCAGATCAGCCAACGCGCCGACTTCTTCGAAGCAGAGGTGGGGCTGGAAACAACCATCCGGCGCCCCATCATCAACACCCGGGATGAGCCGCACGCAACAGCTGACAAGTACCGCCGCCTTCACGTCATCATTGGCGACGCCAACCTCAGCCAGGCCTCGAACTACCTCAAATTCGGCACCACTGCCATGGTCCTGAGCCTTATCGAGGCCGGCCAGGCGCCCAGGATCGAGGTCCACGAACCCGTCCAGGCACTTCAGTCCGTCAGCCATGACACAACGCTGACGGCGACAGTGAGGTTGCTTGACGGCCGGAGGGTGACTGCCCTGGATATCCAGTGGATGTTCTACGAGGCGGCAGCAAAACTTTCCCAGGAAACGGGAGTGGCGGATTCCGTGACCGGAGACGGCCACACCCATGGTGTCTTGACGCGGTGGGAATCAACGTTGACAACGCTGGGCAGCGACCTCGATGCCGCCGCATCCTCTGTTGAATGGGTTGCCAAGAGGTCGCTCCTGGAAGGGTACCGGAAGCGCGACGGACTGTCCTGGGATGACGCCCGGCTGGGGCTGGTTGATCTTCAGTGGTCCGATATCAGGCCGGAAAAGGGTCTTTACTACAGGCTGCTGTCCAAGGACCGCATGCTGAGGATCGTCGACGACGCCGACATCGCCCGGGCGGTGACCGAACCGCCGTCGGACACCCGCGCATACTTCCGCGGCCGTTGTGTTTCGAAGTTCGGCAAGGACGTGGTTGGGGCAAGCTGGGACTCGGTTATTTTCGATGTCCCCGGGTTGGGCAAGCTGCAGCGGGTCCCCACCCGCGAACCCCTCCGGGGCACGGAGGCGTTGACCGGAGCGCTGTTTGAGCGCCATCAGGATGCAGGCGCCTTCCTGTCTGAGTTGATGGGCCGGAATGTACCCCCGGCGAAGAGCTGACGGCGCTCCGCCACGGGAAGATCCGGGCCTGGTCAAAGCCGTACGCAGCAGCCCGCAGCGTGGCAATATGGCAGTAGGAAGTCTCCGTCATCAGGAGACTGACAGTAGGGAGAAAGAAAATGGCAGCACAGGAGCAGCAACAACCACAGTCACGGGACACCGAAACTGAGGTGGATGTCCCTGAGGCCCCGCCCGCAGCACCTGCGGCACAGGCTTCGGACGCAACGCAGGGCGTGGATGACCTTCTCGACGAAATCGACGGCGTTCTCGAATCCAACGCTGAGGAATTCGTCAGGGCGTTTGTCCAAAAGGGTGGCCAGTAAGCGGACCCGCTACAGGATGTACTGCCCGGCAGGCGTGAGGCCGCCGGGCATCGGAACGCAGAGTCGAAGGAGTGCAGCAATGCAGGACCCATCAACCGGCCCCCTGGCCACCCAGGCAACATCTTCTTTCACGGAGCATCTCCAACGCTCGCGTCCCGAACTCCTCCCGTTCAATCAGTCCTTACCGGCCGGCACTGTCCCGTCCTCACCGCACGCCACCACGATCGTTGCCTTGACGTATCCGGGCGGCGTGCTGATGGCGGGGGACCGTCGCGCCACCATGGGCAATGTCATCGCCAGCAGGCACATCGAGAAAGTGTTCCCTGCGGATGAGTACTCCGTCTTGGGTATTGCCGGAACGGCTGGCCTGGCCATCGACATCACCCGTCTTTTCCAGGTTGAACTGGAGCATTACGAGAAGATCGAGGGCACTTTGCTCAGCCTCGTGGGCAAGGCGAACCGCCTTGGCGCCATGATCCGTGGAAACCTGCCAATGGCCATGCAGGGAATGGCGGTCATTCCCCTGTTTGCAGGGTTTGACCACGTCTCCGGCGTGGGCAGGCTGTTCTCCTACGACGTCACCGGTGGCCGCTATGAAGAGCAGGAACACCACTCGGTGGGTTCAGGTTCAGTGTTTGCCCGCGGAGCCCTGAAGAAATTGTGGAAGCCGAACCTCTCCGAGGAAGCCGCCGTTGCGGTGGCCGTTGAGGCCCTCTACGACGCCGCCGACGACGATTCCGCTACCGGCGGCCCCGATCCAGTCCGCCAGTTGTGGCCCGTGGTCTACACCGTCAACCGCGCCGGGACCCGCCGTGTTCCGGAACGGGATTTGGCGGCCATAGCGGGCGCCATCGTCGAATCCCGCGCCATCGCCGGACGGGAGGCCTGAGATGACCCAGCAGTTCTACGTCTCTCCTGAGCAACTCATGAAGGACCGTGCGGACTTCGCGCGGAAAGGAATCGCACGCGGCCGGTCAGTAGTGGTAATCAGTTGCGCCGACGGCATCGCGCTGATCGCAGAGAACCCCTCGCCGTCCTTGCATAAAATTGGTGAAATCTACGACAAAATCGCGTTCGCGGCTGTAGGCAAGTACAACGAGTTCGAAAGTCTCCGGCAGGCCGGCGTCCGCTACGCCGATGTCCGGGGCTATTCCTACGATCGCGAGGACGTCACCGCCCGCGGACTGGCCAGCGTGTATGCCCAGAGCCTCGGTGCCGTGTTCACGGCTGAACAGAAACCCTTCGAAGTGGAACTCGCCGTAGCCGAGGTCGGCTTGACGCAGGAGCAGGACCACCTCTACCGGCTGACGTTTGATGGCTCCATCGCCGACGAGAACGGCTTCGTGGTCATGGGTGGACTCGCCGAGCAAATTTCAGACGTCGTCAGCGGCGCCTGGGATCCTGAGCTCACCCTGTCCGGCGCCATGCGCTTGGCCCTGCGCGCCCTGTCCACGGACAAGGACGCCGATGCCCTGCCGGCCACCGCCGTCGAAGCTGCAGTGCTGTACCGCGCATCCGAAAGCCACCGCGGTTCCCGGAGGGCGTTCCGGAGGCTTTTGCCGGAGGACATGACCCGGTTGCTCACAGAGGAGGCTTGAGATGGACAAGAGAATATTTGGCATCGAAACGGAATTCGGGATCTCTTATTCCAGCCCGGATTCACGGCCCTTGGCTCCCGAAGAAGTAGCCCGCTACCTCTTCCGCAAGGTGGTCAGTTGGGGCCGTTCGTCCAATGTGTTCCTGACCAATGGCTCGCGGCTGTACCTGGATGTGGGTTCGCATCCGGAGTATGCCACGGCCGAGTGCGACGACCTCGCACAGCTGATTGCCCATGACAGGGCGGGCGAACTCATCCTGGACGACCTCGTGGATGAGGCCCAGGCAAGGCTGGCGGCAGAGGGCTTCAATGGCACTGTTTACCTCTTTAAGAACAACACCGACTCCGCGGGAAACTCCTACGGCAGCCACGAGAACTATCTGATCCCGCGCCGCGGCGAATTTTCCCGCCTTGCTGAAATCCTCATTCCCTTCCTGGTGACGCGCCAGCTGATCGCCGGTGCAGGCAAGGTCCTCAAAACACCCCATGGGGCCACCTTCGCGTTCTCCCAACGGGCGGACCACATTTGGGAGGGCGTGTCCTCAGCAACCACCAGGTCCCGCCCCATCATCAATACCCGCGACGAGCCCCATGCCGATGCCGAGTTCTACCGCCGCCTCCATGTGATCGTGGGGGACAGCAATATGTCCGAAACCACGGCACTGCTCAAAGTGGGAACAGTGGACCTGATCCTCCGCATGATCGAGTCGGGCGTCATCATGCGCGACATGCGCATGGAGAACCCCATCCGCAGCATCCGCGAAATCTCCCATGACCTGACAGGCCGCGCCCTGGTCAGGCTTGCCAACGGCAGGCAGCTCACCGCCCTCGATATCCAGCGCGAATACCTCACCAAAGTCACCGAATTTGTCGCCACCAACGGGGCGCACAATCCCCATGTACCGCTGATCCTGGACCTCTGGAAGCGCACGCTGGACGCCATCGAAAGCGGTGACACGTCCACCATTGATACCGAGGTGGACTGGGCCATCAAGAAGAAGTTGATGGACGGGTACATGCACCGGCACGAACTCAGCCTGGACTCTCCACGAATCGCCCAACTTGACCTCACTTACCACGACATCTCGCGGCAACGCGGCATCTTCTTCCTGCTGCAGGCGCGGGGGGCAGCACGTCGGTTGGTCACGGAAACAGAGGTCAAAGACGCCGTGGACGCACCGCCGCAAACAACGCGGGCGAAACTGCGTGGAGACTTTGTCCGCCGGGCCCAGGAGCTTGGACGTGACTACACCGTGGATTGGGTCCACCTGAAGCTGAACGACCGCGCCCACCAGACAATCCTCTGCAAGGACCCGTTCCGGAGCGTCGACGAGCGGGTGGATGCGCTCCTGGACTCTATGAGCTGACTCCCAGCTTCACGGGCTATTCTGGATAGTGGTCTCTTTACGGGACCCAACCTGCTTGGAGGCGCAAAGCGCCCTTCCGAGTGTCCCTTGCCCCGACGAAAGTGTCTTTTTGTGCGCCGACTCCTAGCAATCCTCCTGCCCGCCCTTTTGCTCATCACCGCCTGTGGCGGCGAGAGCACGCCGGCGGCCGAGCCCACCAGCAAGTCCGTAGGCGACGTCTCCAAGCTCGACTCCGTCAAGGTAACGGACAACGGCAACGACAAAGCGCCGGGCATTGAATTCTCCAAGCCCCTCACTGTGGCTGAGCCCACGGTTGACGTCGTCAGCGAAGGCGATGGAGCCCGCGTGAAGGCGGGGCAGACGGCTGAACTGGCCTACGTCGCCGTGGACGGCAACGATGGCAAGACCCTCGAGGACGGCTACGCGAACGGCCCCCAGCCGATCGATCTGACGGATCAGATCAAGTCCAGCAATGAACTGATCTACAACGCCATTATCGGCGCCAAGGTCGGCAGCCACGTTGCCATCGCCGCCCCCGGCAATTCCTCGGGTGACACCCCTGCCGGCACACAGCTGGTGGTCTTCAAGATCGTGTCCGCCAAGGACGCCGCTCCGGTCCTGGAGAAGCCCGAAGGTGAAACAGTGACTCCTCCGGCCGGCCTGCCCAGCGTGAAGGAAGACGACAAGGGCATTCCGCAGATTTCCGTGGATGGCGTCGCCGCGCCCAAGGAACTCATCGCCCAGGACCTGATCAAGGGCTCCGGAGCTGCCGTCAAGGCCACTGACACCCTGACCGTCAACTACGTCGGTGTAAACCTCGTAGGCGGCACCAAGTTCGATTCGAGCTTCGACCGGGGAGAGCCCACCAGCTTCCCCCTCACCGGCGTCATCAAGGGCTGGACGCAGGGCCTTGAAGGCAAGACCGTCGGCTCGCGCGTGCTGCTGGTCATCCCGCAGGACCTGGCCTACGGTGAAACCGGCCAGGGCGAAGCCAAGGGCGACCTCGTATTCGTCGTCGACATCCTCGGCGTCAAGTAACCACCACCGAAACGTCGACAAGACTGCCGGGCACTGGCTTAGGCTGGTTCCTGACACCAATCCGACCCCCACACCAAGGAGCAACCATGTCATTTGGTCAGCGTGACTTTGACCGCACCAAGCCTGAAATCGACTTCCCTGAGGGCGATGTCCCCACCGACCTCGTGATCACGGACCTCATTGAGGGCACCGGTCCCGAAGCCAAAGCCGGCGACACCGTCTCCACCCACTACGTTGGCGTCGCCTGGTCCACCGGCGAAGAATTCGACGCTTCCTGGGGCCGCGGCGCTCCGCTGGACTTCCGCGTTGGCGTCGGCCAGGTCATCCAGGGCTGGGACCAGGGCCTGCTGGGCATGAAGGTCGGCGGCCGCCGCCGCCTGGAGATTCCTTCGGAGCTCGCCTACGGTTCCCGTGGCGCCGGTGGAGCCATCAAGCCCAACGAAGCACTGATCTTCGTTGTAGACCTCGTGGCCGTCCGCTAGGACACCTCTCAGGGCAAGGCGCGTTACTTTCCGGTTTTACCGGTTGGTGACGCGCCTTGCTGCTTTCCCGCCGGACTTTAGTAACGTAGCAACCGTGTCCGCATCCCGCACTGAACGACTCTTGAACCTTCTCCTGGCTTTGCTCAATACCCGGGTGGGCCTGCCACGCTCCGTCCTGCGCGAGAAGGTCTACCACGATTCCGCAGAGAATGACGTTGCCTTCGGGCGCATGTTCGAGCGCGACAAAGTGGATTTGAAACAGTTTGGCTTTGAGATCGAGACACTCACGGATCCACGCCACTTCGGTGTCGACGACCCTGCGTCCACGCGCTATCGCATCGGCAAGGACTCCAACCGGCTGCCCGATGTGAGCCTCACGCCCGCAGAATGCACCGTGTTGCTTCTCGCTGCGCAGCTGTGGGAACGGGCAGCACTTGGCTCCGCGGCAGCCAACGCCGTCCGCAAGCTGCAAGCCGCAGGAGGTTTCACGGATGTGGACCTCCCCGCCGGGGTCCAGCCCCGGATCAAACCCGCAGGACAAGCCTTCGACGACGTCGTGGCAGCCATGCATGGCAACCATCCGGTCCGCTTCGGCTACCTCGCCGTCAGTACCGGGCGTGAAGAAGTCCGCGAGGTTGAGCCTTGGGGACTCGGCAGCCGCTTTGGCCAGTGGTACCTCGTGGGCTTCGACCGGGGGAGGGGAGCAAAGAGGCTCTTCCGGCTTTCACGGATGACTACCGCGGTGGCCCTGGTGCCGGGGAGCAGCTTCGAGCCGCCGGTCGGTTTCAATGCCAGGGCCGAGCTGGATGCCCTCCATGAATTACCCGTGCAGCGGGCCATGCTCTCCGTCGACAAGGACCGCCTGCTCGCCTTGCGCAAAAGGGCGGTCGAAACATCCCCCGTGGATTCCACCCGGGACCGCGTTATGGTGGAGTTCCGGGATCCCGAGGTTCTCGCCGAAGAGCTGGCCTCGTACGGTCCGCACGTAAAGGTGGACGGCCCGGCTGAACTGCGTGCCGCCGTCGTGCGCCGCCTCCAAGGTGCCCTGGACTTCGATGCTGGACCGCCCGTACCGGTGGTGTTCCCGGAGGCCGCGCGGGCCCAGCGTGCCCGTAAGCGCACCTCCGAGGACCAACTCGCCAGAATGCTGCAGCTGGTCCCGTTCCTGGTCCATCACCAGGGTCTCCACATCCAGGAAGTGGCAGACCACTTCGGCATCACCCGCAAGGCGCTGATAGACGATCTGAAGATCCTCATCTGTTCGGGACTCCCTGAGGGATATCCGGATGACCTCCTGGACATCCAGTGGGAAAACGACCATGTGTACATCTCCGAGCACCTGGACCTGAACCGCCCGGTACGCTTCAGCGAAGATGAAGCCGCTGCCTTGCTGACCGGCCTGGCCATGCTGGGAGACCTTCCGGCGTTGGCGGGCGTCTCCGAAGACGAGCCAGGGAGTGCCTTGGAATCCGTCACCATCAAGCTGACTGGCGCTGCAGGGCAGGCGGGACGCTTGGCTGGCGCAGTAGCCGGCCAATCCGTTGAGCCCGAGCAATCACAGGCGTTCGCCGTCATTACCCAGGCGATCAGGGACGGCCGCCAACTGCACTTGAAGTATCTTTCCCGGCAGCGGGACGAGCTGACCGAACGGGACGTTGACCCCCTGCGGCTCTATTCGCTGGATAATACGTGGTACTTCGAGGCGTATTGCCACAGCAAGGCAGGCATCAGGAACTTCCGCCTGGACAGAGTGGAAATCGTCGAACCGAACGGACGCCCTGCCTCAGGGACGGCCACTGCAGAGCAGGACTTCCCTGCCCGCTTGTTTACGCCCAGCGACGACGACGTCCTGGTGGTGCTGCACCTGACCAGGCAGGGTTTGGGGCTGGCGGATGACTACTACGCGGAGCGCACTGCGCAACTGTCCGACGGCGGCCTCCTTGCCGAGGTGCGGTTCGGCACAGCGGAGTGGCTGCCCATGTTCGTTTCCCAACACGGCGGCTCCGTCCGAATCCTGGAACCCGTGGCCCTGCGCGATCAAACCAGGACATGGCTTAACGTGGCCCTGGAGCAGTACGACTCTCCGTCCGACCGCGCGGCTGGCTAGACTACTCAGATGCCTTGGTGGTTCTGGATCCTGTTGTGGATCGCGCTCATAGCCCTGTCGTTGCTGCTTCACCTGACGCTGGGGTATCGCTTGTTCAGAAAATTCATGTCAACTGTTCATGAACTGGGCGACGCGGGTAAACGTTTCAGCAACCTTCCACCTGTCGTCGAAACCTCCGACGTTGAAACCTCGGAAAACCGCCCCGGGCCCGGGTCCGCAATTTTTGCCTCACCGGATCAGATGCGTCATGATTACCTGACGGCCAAAGCCTTCCGCCAGGAAGTTCGTCGCCAAAGGCGCGTCAAGCGCAAAGCAGAGCGGGGTCAGCCCCAATCCCTGCACGACATTGAATTCAGATAGACGTAGGATGTATCCAAAAGGAAAGGACCTCCCCACATGAGGCTCGAAGGCTGGCATCTCATCATCATCATCGTCCTGGCTCTGGTGCTCTTCGCAGCGCCGAAGCTGCCGTCCATGGCGCGCAGCATTGGGCAGTCGATGCGCATTTTCAAGTCTGAAGTCCGCGAAATGAAGAAGGACGGTTCTTCCGAAGCGAAGGACTCCCAGGACGCTTCCGACGCCGTTGAAGGCAAGGTAGTAGGCCACCCGGACGCCAAGGCCAAGAACACCGGCGAGACTGACGTTCCGCCCTCCAACCGCGTCTAGAGAGAAGTGGTGGAAACGAAGGGGCGCAAGGCCAACCCCGAAGCCCGGATGGCGCTCCTTGACCACCTCAAGGAGCTGAAGAACCGGCTCTTCAAGGCTGCAATCGGCATCATCCTTGGCACCGTGGTGGGCTTCATCGTCTACCAACCGCTTCTGGAGGCCCTGATCAAACCGATCAAGGACCTTAACGAGAAGGAGGGGCGAGCCGCCACCCTGAACTTTGACGGAGTGGCCAGCTCTTTTGACCTCATGGTGCAGGTCTCGGTGTTCCTCGGCGTGCTCCTTGCCTGCCCGGTGTGGATCTACCAGCTCTGGGCCTTCATTGTGCCTGGGCTGCACAAGAAGGAACGGCGCTTGGCGTTGGCCTTCGTGGCCGCGGCCGTACCCCTCTTCGTCGGCGGGGTACTCCTTGCCTGGCTGGTGCTCCCCAATGCCGTCAGGGTGTTGACGGACTTCACCCCGTCGGGTGCCTCCAACTTCATCACCGCCCAGGTGTACCTGGCGTTTGTCCTGAGGCTCCTGCTGGCGTTCGGCATCGCCTTCCTGGTTCCCGTGGTGCTCGTTGGGCTGAACCTTGCCGGGATCGTCAAAGGCAAGCAACTCATCAAGAGTTGGCGCATTACCATCTTCCTGGTCTGCTTGTTCGCTGCGATGGCCGCTCCCGGCGCTGACGCCATGAGCATGTTCTATCTCGCAGCACCCATGCTGCTCCTGTTCTTTGCGGCCATTGGAGTCTGCGTCCTTAACGACCGTCGCCGTGAACGCCGTGCCATCAAGCGGGCAGCTGAGACTGAAGCCACGGCGGACATCGCCACCCCGGCATCGGATCTGGAGAATCTCTAGACCGTGGGCCACTAGGCTTGATGCATGTCCTCCATCTCCGGGTCTCCATCACCATCAGAGAGCTACCAGGCTGCAGCGCAGCGGGCCTCTGAGTCCAAAACCTATCTGGGCGCCTTTGCCCGTTCCTTGGATTTTGACCTGGATGACTTTCAACGCGAGGCATGCAGGTCCCTCCAGGAGGGCCGTGGCGTCCTGGTGGCAGCACCCACGGGGGCAGGCAAGACGATCGTGGGGGAGTTCGCGATCTACCTTGCTCTGGAACGAGGCCTCAAGGCTTTCTACACCACCCCCATCAAGGCGCTGAGCAACCAGAAGTTCTCGGAGCTGGCATCAAAATACGGCGCTGCGAACGTAGGCCTGCTGACAGGCGATACCACCATCAATGGCGACGCCCCTGTGGTGGTCATGACCACCGAAGTCCTGCGGAACATGCTGTACGCAGACTCCGAGACCCTGGGCGACCTGGGGTTTGTGGTAATGGACGAAGTCCATTACCTGGCTGATCGCTTCCGGGGTGCAGTCTGGGAAGAAGTCATCATCCATTTGCCCAGCGAGGTCCAGGTGGCTTCGCTCAGTGCCACCGTTTCCAACGCTGAAGAGTTTGGCGCCTGGCTGGATACTGTCCGGGGTGATACCGACGTCATCGTCTCCGAACACCGGCCGGTACCGCTGTGGCAGCACGTCATGGTGGGCCGCGAAATAGTTGATCTCTTCGCCGGCGACACCACCTTCGATGAAATTGCACCCCAGGCCACCGGGGCGCCGGAGACTGAGGTGCCCGATATTTCCGAGGCCGCCGAGGTAGCCAGCGAACCCGCCCCCACGGACCGGCGAAACGTCCATGCCAAGCGTTCCTCCGCCGCCAAAGTCCAGCAGGCCGTCACTGGACCTGAGTTTGAGGTCAATCCGGATCTGCTGGCCATGGCCCGTTCCGAGAGCCGCATGAACATGAGCGGCCGTTTTGGCCACGGGGGACGCAGCCGCCGCCGTCAGGACCGTCACCGCGATGAACGCCAGCAGTCAGAGCAACGCAGCCCGGTTCGCAAGGCAAGCCGGCCCCAGGTCATTGAGAGCCTCAGGCGCCAGGATCTGCTGCCTGCGATCACGTTTATTTTCTCCAGGGCCGGCTGTGACGCAGCCGTCGCACAGTGTGCAGCCTCCGGGCTATGGCTGACAACGGAGCGTGAACAACAAATCATCGCCCAGCGCGTGGACGAAGCCAGTCACGAAATTCCTGCAGACGATCTCGACGTCCTCGGTTTCTGGGGCTGGCGCGACGGGCTCCTCAGGGGCTTTGCCGCCCACCACGCGGGCATGCTGCCCACCTTCAAGGAAGTGGTGGAAAAACTCTTTGCCGATGGCTTGGTCAAGGCCGTCTTCGCCACCGAAACGCTGGCCCTGGGCGTCAACATGCCGGCCCGCTGCGTGGTGCTGGAGAAACTGGAAAAGTTCAACGGTGAAGCCCATGTCAATATCACAGCGGGGGAGTACACCCAGCTGACGGGCCGGGCAGGACGCCGGGGCATCGACGTCGAAGGCCATGCGGTGGTGCTCTGGCAGCCGGGGACCGACCCCGCAGCCGTGGCAGGCCTGGCCTCACGGCGGACGTACCCCCTGAACTCCAGCTTCCGGCCCACCTACAACATGAGCATCAACTTGATTGCCCAGTTTGGCCGTGTTCGCGCCCGCGAAATCCTGGAGTCCTCTTTTGCCCAGTTCCAGGCAGACCGCTCCGTGGTGGGTATCGCCCGGCAGGTGCGGGGGCGCGAAGAGTCTCTGGCTGGCTACGCCAAATCCATGCAGTGCCATCTGGGTGACTTTACCGAGTACGCAAAACTCCGGCGGGAGCTGAGCGACGCAGAGAATTTCGCGGCCCGCGACCATCAGCGCGCCCGCAAGTCCCACGTTGCCGATTCCCTGGCCCGGCTGATCCCCGGCGATGTCATCAGTATCTTCAGCGGCAGGCTGGCCGGCCATGCGGTTGTTCTAGAAGTGGATCCGAATGCCCGTGAGCCCCGGCCATCGGTGCTGACCTCGGATAACCAGCTTCGCCGGATCGGCGTGCACGATCTCGACGGACCGGTCTCGCCCGTGACGCGGATCCGCATACCCAAATCGTTCAATGCCAAGGTGCCCAAGGCCCGCCGCGACCTCGCCTCCTCCATGCGCCACGCCATCAGTGAAGATGCACCGCACAGCCGCCGCAACAGCAGGCACGAGGACTTCGGCCTGGGGGCCCGCATGCCCGACCAGGAAAAGAAGATCGCCGATCTGAGGCGTGCACTGCGCGCCCACCCCTGCCACGGCTGCAGCGAAAGCGAAGACCACGCCCGCTGGTCGGAGCGCTGGTGGAAGTTGCGGAAGGAAACCGACGGACTGGTCCGCCAGATCCAGAGCCGCACCAACACCATCGCCAAAACCTTCGACCGCGTGTGTGATCTGCTCTCCGCTTATGGCTACCTGGAGACGAACGACGCCGGCCACGTCAGCATCAGTTTCGACGGGCAGCGGCTTCGCCGGATCTATGGCGAGAAGGATCTGCTCATTTCACAGTCGGTCCGACGCGGGGCATTGAACGATCTCGATGCCGCCGAGTTGGCGTCCTTGGCCAGCACGCTGGTCTACCAAGCCAAACGCGAAGACCGCGGCCTGCGGCCCAAGATGCCCAGTGTTTCGCTGGAGACCGCCGTGGATATTGTCGTCCGCGAATGGTCCCAGCTGGAGGATACCGAGGAACATTACAGGCTCCCTTTGACGGGCGAGCCGGAACTTGGACTGATGTGGCCCATGTATAAGTGGGCCAAGGGCCGCCACCTGCAGGATGTCCTGAGCGGAACCGACCTCGCCGCCGGCGACTTTGTCCGTTGGGCCAAACAGGTAGTGGACCTCCTTGACCAATTGGCCAAGATCCCCCAACTCGACCCCAGAGTGGCAAGGATCTGCCGTGAGGCCATTGAGCTGGTTCGTCGCGGCGTTGTTGCCTACTCCACTGTGGCCTAGCGCCACCCTTCACTGATTGACCGTTTCCAACGCTCAAGGAGCACAACGCATGAACCAGCCAGGCGTGCCAACCGGCCACAACCGTACCGCTGAGGGCCGCAAGGTCACCATGTACCGCAACGGATCCATTTATACGGCCGCTGATCCATTTGCCACGGCCATGGTGGTGGACGGCGATACCGTCGCCTGGGTGGGCTCCGAGCAAGCCGCCACGTCCATCGCTGACTCATCCATGGAGATCATCGATCTCCATGGCGCCCTCCTTGCGCCCGGCTTTGTGGACTCGCATGCGCACCTCACAGAAACGGGCCTTGCCCTTTCCGGCGTGGACCTCGCCACCGTGCGCTCAGCCAAGGAACTGCTCGACGCCGTTGCCACCGCCGGCGGCGACGGCACCATTATCGGGCACGGATGGGATGAGACAGCGTGGAACGACTCCTCGCTGCCCACCATCGAAGAACTTGACCGGGCAGGGGCTGGACGGCAGGTCTACCTCTCCCGCATTGATGTCCACTCCGCCTTGGTTTCTTCATCGTTGGCCGCAGCTGCCGGCCTGAAAGGCGTGGACGGGTTCTCCGGCGGCCCACGGGTTGTACGTGCAGCGCATACCGCTGCGCGCCTCACAGCCCGGCAGTTTCCCGAAGCGGTGCGGCGGGGACTCCAGGAACGTGCCCTCAAGGAAGCGGCGTCCCAAGGCTATGTAGCAGTGGCTGAAATGTCGGCACCCCACATCTGCGGCCCGGACGACTTGCGACTGGCAGCGTCGTGGAACGACCTCGGTGGCAGCCCTGAAGTGCTCCCGTACTGGGGCGAGCTGGCCTCGTCTGTGGAGCACGCCGAGAACATTCTGGGCGGCCTGGGAACCAAGGTCCTGGGTCTCGCCGGAGACCTTAACGTAGACGGTTCGCTTGGTTCCCGAACAGCTGCCCTCCTGGATGACTATTCCGATGCGCCTGGGCACCGCGGCAGCCTGTACCTCTCCGTGGATGATGCAGCCCGGCACCTTGCTGTAACCTCCCAGCTTGGCGTCCAAGCGGGCTTCCACGTCATTGGCGACGCTGGCCTCGCCACCGTTCTGGAAGCCTTGGACGTTGCCGCAGCTGAGGTAGGGGAGCAGCGGATCCGGGCCGCGGGCCACCGGCTGGAGCACGTTGAACTGGCCGATCAGTCCGCCATCGACAAGCTGGCCAAGTACTCCATCACCGTCAGCGTGCAACCTGGCTTCGACGCCGCGTGGGGCGCTCCAGGCGGGTTGTACGAGCAGCGCCTGGGAGGTCGAAGCAAGGCCATGAACCCCTTCGCGTCCTTCTACGCGAGTGGTGTCCCTATCGCCTTTGGCAGCGACAGCCCTGTCACGCCTCTTCGTCCGTGGACCAGCGTGCGCGCGTGCTTGGAACACAGCAACCCGGAACAACGGATATCCGCCAGGGCCGCTTTCCTGGGCCATACACGCGCCGGCTGGCGCGCCGCGAAGTACCGCAACCCCCTGATGGGCCAGCTGGTGCCCGGTGCACCTGCCAGTTTCGCGGTGTGGGAAGTGGAGGAGCTGATGGTCCAGGTGGCAGACAGCCGCGTCCAATCATGGAGCACGGACCCGCGGGCGCGGACACCGCTGTTGCCCGCACTGGATACCGGCAGCGACCCCCGGTGCCTGCAGACCGTCCGTGAAGGACAAGAGCTGTTCGCCCACGGGTCACTCCGGGTTTAGGGAATCAATTTCCAGCCGCCAGTAGCCTGCTGAACTGGGCCGATGCCAGGATCCGCAGGTCACCGGGCGGTTGACAGCGTGGGGTGAGTCCGTAGCATTGAGGCTCAACGGATGATCAGCCCGCGGGCGAAAGCCACGGTTTGATGGTTCGGTCGCGGCCGGAGCACGTTCATGGTGGCGGCAAACAGGTGGGCAGGTCCGCAGCGACCCAGAAAACAGTTCGTCCGGGACTCAGTTGCCCGGCGCCACTGGACCTGGGCTTGTGGACCTGCCCGCGGCATGCCGCCTCCGGCACCTCCGCCTGTGTCCCACGCCACTACCGCCCAGGGAGCGCGCTGCGGCGTCCTATAATGGAGAGTTGCGCCAGAATGCCAGCCGCCACGGCTGGTCCGGCACACTGACCGCTCCATCAAGGAAAGGCCTCTTCTTGCGTGTCCTGACGATCATTCCCACCTACAACGAGCTCGAATCGCTCCCGGTGACCCTGGGGCGGCTGCGCGCAGCAGTTCCCGAGTCCGATGTTCTAGTGGTTGACGACAACAGCCCTGATGGTACCGGACAACTGGCCGATGAGTTTGCTGCCAAAGACCACCAGGTTCATGTCTTGCATCGTAAGGGCAAGGAAGGCCTCGGTGCGGCCTATATCGCCGGTTTCAAGTGGGGGCTCGCCGCCGGGTATGACGTCCTGGTGGAAATGGACGCCGACGGTTCGCACAAGCCGGAACAGTTGCCGTTGCTCCTGGATGCCGTCAGGGATGGAGCCGACCTCGCCATGGGCTCACGCTGGGTCCCCGGTGGCAGCGTGGTCAACTGGCCGCTCTACCGCCAGGCCATCTCACGTGTCGGCAGTACCTATGCCCGCATCATGCTCGGCGTGAAGATCAAGGACGTCACCGGAGGCTACCGCGCCTTCAAGCGCAGCACCCTGGAGGCGCTGAACCTGGATGAGGTCGAGTCGGTCGGCTACGGCTTCCAGGTGGACCTCGCCTGGCGGGTGGCCAAGCTGGGCCTCCGCATCGAGGAACGCCCCATTACCTTTGTGGAGCGGGAGCTGGGTGCGTCGAAGATGAGCGGCAACATTGTGGTGGAAGCCATGATCAACGTCACCAAGTGGGGATTGGCGGCCCGCTGGGCAAAGCTCACCCGCAAGACGCCCGCCACGGCAAAGTAGCCCTTCCAAAAGAAAGGCCCGGTCCGGTTCCCTAGGGAACCAGACCCGGCCTTTCTTGGTCTGGGCGTGCTTTTGTCTGGGTTGCAGACTAAGCCGAGCGGCGCTCTCCGCGGCGCTCACGCAGAATGTTCAAACGATCTTCAAGGATCTGCTCCAGCTCAGGAAGGCTGCGGCGTTCCAGCAGCATGTCCCAGTGGGTGCGGACGGCTTTCTCGTTGGCATCCACAGGACGCTCGCCATCGACCAGAAGAGCTTCCTTGCCGGTCTTCGAAACCCAAACCGGGGGAATCTCTGCCTCGGAGGAGAAAGTTACGAAGACCTGCTCGCCGTCCTCGCAGCGGTACTCGACCCGCTGGCGCGGTGCCGGTTCAACGCCGGATTCGGTTTCCATGCTTTGGGCGCCAAGACGCATACCCCGCAGGCTGCGATCGCTCATGATTACTCCCTCTGTCTGTACGCGGAGCAGGAACCCCGCGCTGGCCGTAAGCCGTTTTCACGATCCTTACGGACTACTTCTGCACACCTTGCATCACTAATTGCAACGCCTGGCCAAGCTTTTATGTTCCATCCAGGCTGAACCAGCCGGACAAATATCCCATTATACGCGGAACATCTCCTACTACTCAAAAGCCACGACACGCAACGAGCGGCCAGCCGGAATGGCTGACCGCTCGTAAAGCCTTAACCTCTGGTTATTCGGCAGGCCGTGCATGCTCCGCGGACGCTGCGGGAGCGGGCGTCTTACTTTCGTCCCCGCCACCGAAAAGACCTACGGGGGAGTCCCCGTTGTTCCCTCCGAGGGCGCCGCCGATGCCCTTGAGGGCTTCGCCGACTTCGCTGGGAATGATCCAGAGTTTGTTCGAGCTTCCTTCAGCGATCTTCGGGAGGGTCTGCAAATACTGGTAAGCAAGAAGCTTCTGGTCCGGGTTGCCCTTGTGGATGGCGTCGAAGACCTTCTGGATGGCCTGGGCTTCACCGTCGGCGCGGAGGATGGCCGCCTTGGCATCACCCTCAGCGGCGAGAATGGCCGCTTGGCGCTGGCCTTCAGCGGTGAGGATTTGCGACTGCTTGGTACCTTCGGCGGTCAGAATGGCCGCACGGCGATCCCGCTCTGCGCGCATCTGCTTTTCCATCGAGTCCTGGATCGAATGGGGCGGATCAATCGCTTTCAGCTCCACGCGCGACACGCGGATTCCCCAACGGCCCGTGGCTTCGTCCAGGACGCCACGCAACTGACCATTGATCTGGTCGCGCGATGTGAGCGCCTCTTCGAGGTTCAGCCCACCGACCACATTGCGGAGCGTGGTGGTTGTCAGCTGCTCGACCGCCTGGATGTAGTTGGCGATCTCATACGTAGCCGCCCGGGGATCGGTGACCTGGAAATAGACCACGGTGTCGATCGAGACCACCAGGTTGTCCTCAGTGATAACAGGCTGCGGCGGGAAGGACACCACTTGTTCGCGGAGGTCCAGGAGCGGCAGGAGCCGGTCAACAAACGGGATCAGGATGGTGAGGCCCGGGTTCAGCGTGCGCTGGTACTTACCGAGTCGTTCAACGACGCCGGCGCGGGCCTGCGGGATGATCCTTACCGAGCGGACCAACACTATGATGACAAAAATAACGAGAACAATCAGCACAATTGCTGCTGCTGTTCCTCCTAAGCCGTCCATACATCTCCTTCGTTCCCCAATTGCGTGGTTTGATGCGCCGGTCCGGCCAGGCTGCCGAACCGCGTGAATTCAAGGCGCGTGGTCAGCGCGGGCTGTTGTCGGCCGGCGAGGTGACTACCGCCGTCGCGCCGTCGATTTTGGTGACCTGGACTGTGGCGCCGGCGTCGATGACACCGGCGGTGCTACGGGCGCTCCAGACGTCACCGCCAATTTTGACGAGCCCACTGGTGCCGCTCACGGCTTCAATGACGAGAGCGGGCTGGCCAATCAGCCGGTCGATGTTGGATCGCTGCTCTTCGGGACCCTTGTGAAGGTGCTTGAGCGCTACGGGCCGCACGAAGGCGATCATCAGGAGGGAAACCACGCAGAAGATGACAATCTGAAGCCAGAAATCCGCGCCGGCGAAGTCGGCAACCAAGCCCGCCAAGGCTCCTCCGCCCAGCATGATGAAGAAGAGGTCCAAGGTGAGCATTTCCACCACTGCGAACGCGAGGAAGACCGTGAGCCAGAGGGCCCACCAATTCTCGCCGAGCCATTCAAACATCATTCCCCCTTGGTCCCGGACCCCGCAGGCGGGATCACAGTCGCTGTTCTTCCATCCTAGCCCGCTGCGCTGTCCCACGTCAGGGCACGGTAAAGACGTTGATCCGGAATTTCGCGGTGGTGGACACAGAACCAGTGGGCTCGCCCATCTGTCCCTGATCCCGGAGATGGTGGCCGGCAGGACCCATGTAGGCGAGGTCGCCCATCTGCGGTCCGGTCAGCTCCAAGGGCACATCCAGTCCGTACACCGCAGCGGGGCTGAAATACTCCTTCATGGTGTCAGCCAGACGTTCCTCCTTGCCCTCTTCGATGCCCAGCATTCCTGTCCTGGCAGCAACCTCGGCGAGATGGCCCGGCCGGGGTGTCACCACGATCAGTTTCCCGCCTGGGCGGGTGACCCTCGCGAACTCGGCTGGGTTGCGCGGGGCAAAGACCACCATGACCACGTCCACCGAATTGTCAGCCACCGGTAATGGACGCCAAATGTCCCACACGAGGTTTGCCGCCTGGGGGTTGAGCCGGGCCGCCCTGCGGAGCGCGAACTTGGAGATGTCCAGGCCGATCGCAGCAGCCCCGGATTCTTCGACAACCGCGTGGAGGTAGTGACCTGTGCCGGTGCCTGCATCCAGAACCACCGCACCGGGAAGGCGGAGCGCGCCGGCCGCTTCTTCGGCGACGGCGGCGGCTAAAGCAGCGTAGTGGCCTGCGTCCAGGAACCGGTGACGTGCTGCCACCATGGCTGCAGTGTCGGATTCAAAGACTGTTCCCTTGCCTGTCAACAGATTGAAGTACCCCTGTTTGGCGGAGTCGAAAAGGTGCCCGGACGCGCAAGCCAACGTCCTCTGCGGATCTTCCTTCAGCTGGAGCGCTCCTTGGCACAGCGGACAACGGAGGGCAGCGACGGCTTCGGACAACATGGCTTCAATCCTACGGCTGGACGGAGTGTCAGGTGCCGGGCGCCGGGCTCCCGGGCTAGGCTCACCCTCGTGAAACCCGAGCAACTGCCACTGCTGAACTCCGTGTCCGCCCCTGCCATCCACCCCGATGGGACCAAGGCGGTGGTTTCTGTCACCAGGCCGGATTTTGACGCAGACAGTTATGTTGGCCAACTGTGGACGGTCCCCTTGGACACCACCAAACACCCGCGTCGCATTACCCGCGGCTTCAGGGACAGTTCGCCTGCCTTCTCACCCGACGGCCTTGTCCTGGCCTTCCTCCGGAGCGATCCGGACGGCAAGCCGCAAATATTCGTCGTGGAGGCTGCCGGCGGCGAGCCGCAGCGGATCACGGATCAGCACACCGGAGTGGCAGGATTCGTGTGGGCGCCCGATTCGCACCGGATTGCTTTCCTGGCGCGCGTCCCGGAACAAGGACGTTACGGAACGGTGGAGGGTGTGACCTCCGGCGGCGAGGATGCCCGACTGCTCACTGCGAACCAGTACAGAATGAACGGCGTGGGGTACACCTCCGATCAGCGCCAGCAGGTCTTCGTTGTTGAAGTACCGGAATTGGGCGGTGAGCCCGCGGTAGCGCCCCGTGGGCGCGCGGCCCACGAACGGCCAGCACCTGCTGCGCCCGGGATTCCAGCGGCCAGGCAACTGACGTTTGGTGATTCAGACCACGAGTCCCCGTGCTTTTCTGCCGACGGCGCGCACCTCTACTTCGTGGCGGCGCTGCATGAAGGGCACGACGACGATCTTGTCACCTCGGTTTACAGGGTGGAGGCCGGCGGAAGCCAGCCGTCCGTCGTCGAACCATCCAATGCAGGCCTTCAAACCGTCACCGGCGTCCGGGCCTCCTTGGATGGACGCTGGCTGTTCTATACCGCCCAGGACCTGGGCACTACAGGCAAGGACTTTGTTGCCCGGAACGGTGTCCTGTACGTCATGCCGGTGGACGGGGGAGAAGCAACGGCCCTGACCGATGAAGAACATCTGGACGTTTCAGGGCCTTTGGAACCGAGCGGACCTGCCAGCGTGCTTGTCCTGAATACCGCCCTGGGCAGCGTTGAACTGCTCGACGTTCCCGCCGATGGCGAGATCATGCCGCTGGTCCATGGTGCCCGGGTAGTCATTGGCGCAACGGTTGCCGCCAACGGTGAGATCGCCGTGAGTCTCGCGGACGCTTCAACCATGGGCGACGTCGCTTCCCTGGTTCGTGGGGAACTGCGCTTGTTGACCGACTTCTCAGCCGCGCTCAGGAACAATTCCCGCGTCAGCGAGCCCTTGCACCTCGACACCGAATCCTCTGATGGGCACCCGGTGCATGGTTGGCTGGTCCTGCCGGACGGGCCCGGACCGCATCCGGTGCTGCTGTCCATCCACGGTGGTCCATTCGCCCAGTACACGGGAGCTTATTTCGATGAAGCGCAGGTCTACGCTGCCGCCGGATACGCAGTAGTGATGTGCAATCCCCGTGGCTCAGCCGGCTACGGCCAAACGCACGGCCGCGCCATCAAAGGGCGCATGGGAACCTTGGACATGCAGGACGTGCTGGCATTTCTGGATGCGGCCTTGGCCGCCCATAGCGCGGTGCTGGACAAGGACCGGGTGGGCATCATGGGTGGTTCCTACGGAGGTTACCTGACCGCCTGGACCATCGCCCACGATCACCGCTTCAAAGCAGCAATCGTTGAACGCGGATTCCTGGACCCGGTCAGCTTCGCGGGGTCCTCGGATATCGGCTGGTTTTTCGGCGGTGAGTACACGGGTGGCACTCCCGAGCAGATGACGGCCCAGAGCCCCATGGCAGTTGTGGGTGCCGTTCAAACTCCAACGCTGGTGGTGCACAGCGAAAACGACCTTCGATGCCCCATCGAACAAGGGCAGCGCTACTACTCACACCTGAAGGCCCAGGGCGTTGAGACCGCTTTGTTGGTTTTCCCCGGCGAGGACCACGAGTTGTCCAGGTCCGGGACGCCGCACCACCGCAAGCAGCGCTTTGACCACATCCTTGGCTGGTGGGCACGGCATTTGCCTACTGCCTCGAATCAGGCGGAGGGCCAGGTGCACTAATCCAGCGGGCCGCTTGACCTGACCCTGGCCGTCAGCGCAGGAAGCCCAGGCTCCGGCGTGCATCCTCGATCTCCGGAGTTGCCCAGCGGGCCGAGTGCTCCGCGTTACTGGACAACGACCTGATTTCGGCACGGTCCAGGTACAGCGTGCCGAGGAGATGGTCCGTCTCATGTTGCACTATGCGCGCCTGCCAGCCTGAGAACCATTCCTCCACTGGCTCACCCGCGGGCGTAACGTAGCTCAGTTCTACATTCCGGTGACGGGTCACCACAGCCTGGTAACCGTTGACGGAGAGGCAGCCCTCATAGAAGGAGGCCGTCTCCACCCCCAGCGGACGGCACTGCGGGTTCACGATGGCGAAAAACTCCATATGCTCCCGATGCCGTACCGCGGCGGAGGCGGGGTCAAGATCGTACTGGTCCTCCAGCACGGCCAACTGCAGGGGGATGCCCAGCTGGGGTGCAGCCAACCCGACGCCGGGAGCGTCGTGCATCACCTCGCGCATCCGCTCCACCAACGCCATCAGTTCGACGTCGTCCAGCTGGCCATCGAAGGGGGCGGCGAGTTGACGCAGCACGGGGTGTCCAGCCTGGACGATCGTGGGAAGTTCTTCCGCATCAAGCAACCTGCGGACGGCGTCCCGGATCTGGGTGGGGTTGTAGTCCGTGGCTGGGCTCGCGGCCTCGTGATGAGGTTGATGGTTCATGGCACGAGCCTATCGCCATGCCAGGCTGTTGCGTTGGGCTAGGCTCGATGAATGACCGATTCATCTTCTTTGGACCACGTATTGGGGTTCGTCAGGACTGTTGAAGCCGGCGGCGGAGCTGCTGAGCTGCGGCCCTACCTTGCTGAGGACTTCCAACTCACGGAGTGGCCCCATGCGTTGTCCAAAACAGGTTCCACCAGGAACCTGCAGGACACTCTGGCCGGCGCCGACCACAGCAAGGACATTGTTGCCGATCAGCGTTTCGAGGTGGTCCGCACCACCAGCGAAGGCGACCGCGTGGTACTCGAGATGAACTGGTCGGCCACGCTGCTCCTTGACCTCCCGCACTGGGACCGCGGCGATACCATCAGGGCCAGGAGCACAGCGGTCTTTGAGCTGCGGGACGGGCTGATAGTCAGCCAGGATACGTACGACTGCTATTACACGACGCCGGAGTAGCTAACGCATGGTGAAACGCCGTTCCACCACCCCTGCTATTGATGGAAGCCCGAGCACGCCTGCGAAGAACCTGTTCCGGGCGTCCATGACCGACGGTGGCAACGGCCTGCCCAGCGCCATGTTAAGTCCGGCCTGACGCGAAGCCCGTTGGGCCGCCTTTTTGCGGGACCGTTCGAAATGCTCCAGCAGCCGCCCCACGTCGGCCCCACCAAATGAAGCATCCATGATCGGTGCAAGTGCCGCGGCGTCCAACCAGCCCAGATTCATGCCTTGACCACCGATCGGACTGATTTCGTGGGCGGCGTCGCCGAGCAACACCACCCGGCCGTGGACCATTCGCGCCGCAAGCCGGGACCGCACCTCGAAGGCACTCAGCATGGTGTTGCTGCGGGCGTCCGGAACTTCGCCCGTTCTGGCGCCGATCAGCTCAGCCAGCCCGGCCGCCGTCGTGCCCTTGTCGGGTGACCCCAGCCTCACCACCCATCGGCGCACCCCGTCCGGCAGCGGAAACGACTCCACAATCCCGGCCGGTTCCAGATAGAGGACGGCATCCGTGCCATGGGGAGTGGCATCAGCGAAATCACCCATGATGTAGCAGTCCGGATAGCTCCGTGACGGCAAGTGCGGCAGGATCCTTTGGCGGATCGCTGAGTGCGCCCCGTCGGCGGCTACCACCAACCGGGCGCGGAACTCCAGGCCTCCAACGGCTGAATCCGCCAAGACGCGCACGGACCTGAAGTCATCCACCACTTCCTGGACATCCGCACCGCGAACGATCGCCGCGGAGTCCAGATCCATGACGGTCCTTTCCAGGACCTTTTCGGTAACCGTCTGCGGTACCGCAAGGATGAACGGGAAGTGGGGGTCGCCGTCGAACGCCAGCCGGGCAACCATGCGCCCCTGGCTGTAGGCAACTCCACGGTGGATATGAACGCCGGCCGCAATCAACTCCCCGGCAAGCCCGGCGCTGGCCAGCTCCGCCAACGCCGGTGGATGGATACCGATGGCCCGCGAACTGTCACTGTGGCTGGCCCTCCGTTCCAGTATCCGCACCTGATGCCCTTGCTGAAGCAACAGGGCTCCCATGAACAGTCCCACGGGCCCGGCACCGACAATCACTACGTCAAACATTCTCTTCCCTTGTTTCAGAATCCGGGCGCTCCTCGTGGACCAGCAGGTGATGCCAAAGACCGTTTGCCTGGACCCTCCAACTCGCCGGAACGGTGGATGCCAGTTCCGCGGCGGTGTAGCTGCGCTTGATGGATACAAGGCCGTCGCCCCAGATAAAGGAGCCCAGGCCCAAGGGCCAGAAAAAGGTCATGAACAGCAGGTAGGAGACGTTGCTGCGTTTGAGGTCGTTGTGGAGGACGAGGCCGCGGCTGAGCGCCTCCGAGTCGCGCAGGACACCGGCGATCTGCCCGGCGTCGAGGTGGTGAAGGATGTGGTTGGAGATGACGAAATCGAACACCAGCCCTTCTGCGACGAGCTCGGAACTGTGTGCTTGACGGTAGGTGACACCCTCCATCGCGGGAAGCTTCGCGGCAAAGGCAAAAGCCCTGGCATCCGGATCGATCGCAGTCACAGTGAGACGGAAGCCATCCTTCCGGGCCCACCCAGCAAGGCTCCGTGCCACGTCACCGCTGCCGCACCCGATGTCCAACAGCGACGCTGCGCCCTTGGCAGCCAACACCGGGCGGATCCTGCGGCGATAGGTACCGCGCCACCCCGAAAGAAGACTGTTGACCACCGGAAACCTGGCATAGGTCCGGGTGAGGCGGTCGGGGTCGCAGTCAGCTCTGTCCATCTCCTCCACAGACGACAGATCCCTGTCCCGAAGGGACCCCCAAGGACTCACAGATCGGGGGAGACCAGCGTGAAGAGGCCCGTCTCCACCGTCAGGCCTGGACCGAACGCCATGGAACAGATACGTTCTTCGCGTTCGGTAGCGGCCTGGCCCAACATGTACTTCAGGACGAAGAGCACCGTAGCGCTGCTCATGTTGCCGTATTCACGCAGTGTCTCCCGGGCCGGAATCAATTGTTCCTGGGTTAGCTCCAGCTTGGACTCGACCTTGTCAAGGATGCTGCGGCCGCCCGGGTGGATGGCCCAATGGGTGATATCCCGGTAAGGGAGCCCAGCGAGATTGGGTTCCTTGGCGAGGAGTGGTTCCAATGCCCCTGTGATGTGTTCCTCGATGATGTGGGGTACGTAGGAGCCCAGCACCATTTCGAATCCTTCGTCGCCGATGTTCCAGGCCATGGCTTCCTCGCCCACAGGCGTGAGAACCGTTTCGAAGTGGTCCAGCCTGATGACCGGTTCCGGTCCTTCGGGTTCCCGGGCCGTCACGACGGCTGCCGCCGCGCCGTCACCGAAGATGGCCGAACCCATGATGGTGTCGGGATCGTTGGAGGTGCGGACGTGAAGGGAGCAGAGTTCAACACAGATGACCAGGACCACGGCCTCCGGATCAGCCACGCAGAACTGTTTGGCGGCTTTGAGGGCAGGGAACGCGGCGTAGCAGCCCATGAAACCCAGGTGGTAGCGCTGGACGGCAGGGTTCAGGCCCAAGGCCCTGACAACCTTGTAATCGGGGCCCGGATTGAAGAAGCCCGTACAGGACACGGTGATGACGTGGGTGATGTCGTCGAGGTCGATACCGGAAGCTTGGGCAACCGCCGTCTTTCCGGCCTCCACAAACAGCTTGGTGGCTTCGGTAGCGAAAATTTCGTTGCGTACTTTGGTGCTGGGGCTAAGGACCCTGTTGGTTTCGGGGTCGAAGAACTCGGGATTCTCCGGATGGGCATCAAGGCTGAGCTCGGCAACGGCCGTGTAGCGGGTGTCGATTGCCGCCGAGTCGAAACAGGTGGTGACCAGGCGCGTTCCCAGTCGTGTCAGGCCTGGTTGGGAGGCGAAGACTTCGCGGGCCTGCTGCTGCACGAGGATTGTTGGCGGAACTGCGGTTTCAAGGGACCTCACGTATACCGGCATGCTTCATTCTTAGCGAGTAAACGGAGGAAGACAATGGCAGAATCGAACTTACTGACCGAGGCTGGTCACGGAAAGCCAGGCGACGCCGACGGGGGACTGTTGGGCAGCGTCGCCCCACAGATGGAGAAATGATGACTATTGCCGCGAGCACTGACACAGAGTTTCCCGAGCCGCATGTCGCAGACACCCACGATCTCATCAGGGTCCAGGGTGCGCGCGAGAACAACCTGAAGGACGTCAGCATCGAGATTCCGAAGCGCCGGCTGACGGTGTTCACGGGTGTCTCCGGCTCAGGAAAGAGCTCCCTGGTTTTCGCCACGATCGCTGCAGAGTCGCAGCGCATGATCAACGAAACGTACAGCGCTTTTGTCCAAGGGTTCATGCCCTCGCTGGCCCGCCCCGACGTGGACGTGCTGGAAGGCCTGACGACGGCCATCATCGTTGACCAGGAGCGCATGGGCTCCAACCCCCGTTCAACAGTTGGCACCGCCACGGACGCCAACGCCATGCTCCGGATCCTCTTCAGCCGTCTCGGCCAACCACACATTGGTTCACCCAACGCCTACTCCTTCAACGTCCCCACAGTGAAGGCCAGTGGAGCCATCACAGTAGAGCGCGGCGAGGGAAAAACGAAGACAGAGAAAGCCACGTTCAACCGCTTGGGCGGTATGTGTTCACGCTGCGAAGGCATGGGATCCGTCAATGACTTCGATCTCACGGCACTCTACGACGACACCAAGTCGCTCAGCGAAGGCGCGCTCACCATTCCCGGGTACACCATGGATGGTTGGTATGGGCGGATCTTCAGCGGTTCCGGGTTCTTCAATATGGACAAGCCCATAGCCAAGTTCACCAAGAAGGAACTCCACGATCTCCTGTACCGTGAGCCCACCAAAATCAAGGTGGAGGGAATCAACCTCACCTACGAAGGCGTCATCCCCAAGATCCAGAAGTCGATGCTCAGCAAGGACGTGGACGCCTTGCAGCCCCACATCCGCGCATTCGTTGAGCGGGCCATCACGTTCACCACATGCCCGGAGTGCGAGGGCACCAGGTTAAGCCCCGAAGCACGGTCTTCGAAGATTAACGGCAAGAGTATCGCCGATGTCTGCACCATGCAGATCAGCGACCTCGCCGGCTGGATCCGCGAACTCCATGAGCCCTCAGTGGCGCCCCTCCTGAAAGGACTCCAGCACCTTTTGGATTCGTTCGCGGAGATCGGGCTTGGTTATCTGTCGCTCGACCGGCCTGCCGGCACGTTGTCCGGGGGAGAGGCGCAGCGTACCAAGATGATCCGGCACCTGGGGTCCTCCCTCACCGATGTGACGTACGTTTTTGATGAACCCACCATCGGACTCCACCCGCACGACATCGAGCGAATGAACCAACTGTTGCTGCAGTTGCGGGACAAGGGCAACACGGTGCTCGTGGTGGAACACAAGCCCGAAACGATCGCAATCGCAGACCACGTGGTTGACCTTGGCCCCGGCGCAGGAAGCGGCGGGGGCTCTGTCTGCTACGAGGGAGATCTGGAGGGTTTGCGGGGGAGCGACACCATCACTGGGCGCCACCTGGACGACCGTGCTTCGATCAAGGATTCAGTACGTTCCGCCACCGGCCAGCTGGAGATCCGGGGAGCCTCAACCAACAACCTCAAAAACGTCGACGTCGACATCCCCTTGGGCGTTCTCTGCGTTCTGACCGGCGTGGCAGGCTCAGGCAAAAGCTCACTGATCCATGGCTCGGTGGCCACGCGTGAGGGCGTGCTGGTGATCGACCAAGGCGCCATCCGCGGCTCGCGCAGGAGCAACCCCGCGACCTACACCGGACTCCTGGAACCCGTCCGTAAAGCCTTCGCGAAGGCAAACGGTGTGAAGCCGGCCCTGTTCAGCTCCAACTCGGAAGGCGCCTGCCCTACATGTAATGGCGCCGGTGTCATTTACACTGACCTCGGAGTCATGGCGACCGTGGAATCCACCTGTGAAGAATGCGATGGAAAGCGCTTTCAGGCATCAGTTCTGGAATACACGCTGGGGGACCGCAATATTGCAGAAGTGCTTGCAATGTCTGTGGATGAGGCGGAAGTCTTCTTCAATGAAGGAGAGGCCAAAACGCCGGCCGCGCACAAGATTCTGGACCGCTTGGCAGATGTTGGCCTCGGCTATCTGACCCTTGGCCAGCCGCTGACCACGTTGTCCGGCGGTGAGCGCCAGCGCCTGAAGCTCGCCACGCAGATGTCCGAAAAGGGTGACATCTACATCCTGGACGAGCCGACCACCGGCCTGCACCTGGCCGATGTCCAAAATTTGCTGGGAATGCTGGACCGCCTGGTGGAGTCGGGCAAATCCGTGATTGTGATCGAACACCACCAAGCAGTGATGGCGCACGCCGACTGGATTATCGACCTGGGACCTGGCGCAGGACACGACGGCGGAACGATAGTTTTCGCCGGAACGCCGGCTGAGCTTGTGGCCGGGAAATCAACGCTGACGGGCAAGCACTTGGCGGCTTACGTAGGTGCCTGACGGCTCCAAGCACTGCTGGCCGATAGATTTACGCCGGCCAGCAGTGCCGTTGCGGGCTTTTCCGCGGTAGATCTCAGGCAGGACCCTCACCCCTTCCTGATACCTTTCTAGAACGCCGATAATCTACATTATGTAAAGTAAGGTGAATGAGGTCCTCCCCGTTGACCCGACGCCAGCCGCATCGCGCCTTGCCTCATGCTGCTTTATTTCACGCCGAACCTCGCACTAGTGCGGCCAGCATTGGGCTGACGTCAGGACATTCTGCGGCGCCGAGTCAGGGAAACCAACCGTCTTCGCTGCACTTGACCCTTGCTGCACTCCTGCTAGTATCGAAAAAACGAAAGCATGTCCTATCAAAAGAACAAAGGGTGACATACTCGGCGCGTCGTACGTAGTGGCGGAGCGGAGTTGAGCCGGGAACGCGGGGAACATTCAGTGGCGAATCAACTTGGCCTGAACATCGACCGATCCTCCCCCGTGCCCCTTTACCATCAGGTCGTCCAAGGCATCGAAGCCGCGATCCACAGCGGCCTCCTGGAGCCCGGAAGCCGGCTGGACAACGAGATTGACCTCGCAGCACAGCTCAACCTGTCCCGGCCCACCATGCGTAAAGCCATGGATGAACTGGTCCGTTCCGGCCTTCTGGTCCGCAAACGCGGCGTCGGAACCCAGGTGGTCTCCAGTCAGGTCCGTCGGCCGCTGGAGCTCTCAAGCCTGTTTGACGACCTCACCAACAACGGTAAGAAACCCACCACGGAAGTACTGAGTTTCTCCCACATGGAGGCTGACGCGCCAACTCTGGCAACCCTGCAACTCCCGGCCGGTTCCAAGGTTTACCACTTCACCCGCCTGCGCAAAGTGGGCGGTAAGCCATTGGCGTTGATGGAGAACTGGGTTCGCGACGACATCGCCACCATGGACGAAGCCATGCTTGCGGCCGAGGGCCTCTATGCGATTCTGCGCAGGGGTGGCGTGAACTTCCGCTTGGCCACGCAGCGGATCGGCGCAATGATCGCCAATGACTACCAGGCACCCCTTCTTGAAACCGACGTCAACTCTGCTTTGGTCACCATGGAACGTACCGCGGTAGACGACACCGGGCGACGGGTCGAAACCGGCCATCACGTGTACCGCGCCGATTCCTACAGCTTTGAAATGACCCTCGTACAGCGCTAAACGCAAAGGACTCCCCTGCCATGACCAATTGGGTCTACCCCCTGGGCACCGCCGCAGACGGCGACTGGGATATTTCACTCGGAACCTCCGACTCCGCAACGGTGGTGGACGGCTGGGCCCATACGGGACTGAAGGTCGCGACGCTCGCCGCGGGCGCCGCCGTCGAACTTCCAGCGGTGAGTGAGGAACGGATTGTGGTTCCCCTCAACGGATCATTCACTGTCACAGTGGACGGCGTCGAACACCCCCTTGGGGGACGTTCATCCGTATTCAACGGTCCCACTGACGTCTTGTATTCAGGCATAGGCAAAGCAGTCACCATCAGTTCGTCCGACGGCGGTCGCGTCGCTGTGGCCACTGCCCCGGCACAAGCCTCCCACCCAACGCGACTGGTAACAGCTGCTGAGACGCCGGTTGAATTGCGTGGAGCCGGCAATTGCTCACGGCAAGTCCACAATTTCGGGACACCGGCTGCCCTGGAAGCAGACCGTTTTATTGTCTGCGAGGTCATCACCCCTGCCGGCAACTGGTCCTCCTATCCCCCGCATAAGCATGATGAGGAGAAGGACGGAGAAACGCACCTCGAGGAAATCTACTATTTCGAGACCCAGGTTGCCGCCGGCTCCGGCGCTCCTTCCGAGGCGGATGCCATTGGCTACCAGCGGGTATATGCCTCTGATGAGCGCCCCATTGATGTTTCGGCAGAGGTCCGCACGGGTGACGTAGTCCTGGTTCCCTACGGCTGGCATGGCCCCGCCATGGCGGCACCTGGCTATGACATGTATTACCTCAACGTGATGGCTGGTCCCGGACCGGTCCGGGAATGGCTCATCAGCGACGACCCCCACCATGGCTGGGTCCGGCAGAGCTGGGACGGCCAGGACATCGACCCACGGCTTCCGTTCGGGGTTTGATCCGGCCGATGGCCTTTCGCTGCAAAGAGAAAGCCTCCTCCAGAATCCTTTGGATCCTGGAGGAGGCTTTTCGTTCGTCAGAACGTGACTGTCAAGGCCACCTTTACCGGCGATCCGGTGACCAACGATTCCTGGGCCGCGTCTGCCACCCGGGATGCTGCTACGGCATCTTCAGGCGTGCACGGGTTCTCCCGCTCCCCCAGAATCAACTCAACGAATGCCGCCATTTCGGTGCGGTATGCCGCCTCGAAGCGCTCGGCAAAGGTCTGGTGCGGATTCCCCGCCGGGAAGTTGACACCCGGTTCAGCCGAAACCATGGCAGTCTTCGCGTCCAAGCCCACCATGACTGATTTGTTGGAACCCTGGATCTCCAGGCGGACGTCGTGGCCCGCCCCGTTGTAGCGGCTTGCCGAGACCGTTCCCATGGTGCCGTCGTCGAAGGTAACCACGGCAAGTGCCGTGTCCACATCGCCCACAGCACCAATGGCGGGATCACCGTTGTTGGAACCCTTGGCATACACCTCAACGATTTCCCGCCCTGTCAGCCAGCGAAGGATGTCGAAATCGTGAACCGAGCAGTCGCGGAACAGACCGCCGGATGTCGCCAGGAACTCCACTGGCGGCGGTGTCATATCGCAGGTAACGGCACGCAACGAATGGATCCACCCCAGTTCTCCGGCCTGGTAGGCGCGTTGAGCTTCGAGGTAGCCCGCGTCGAACCGGCGTTGATGGCCGATCTGCACCACGCCGTTGTTGTCCCTGACGTAGTCCAGCACCGGAAGCGCATCAGCCACGTTCATTGCCACCGGCTTCTCGCAGAAGACCGGAATGCCGGCGTCCACGCCCGCCCGAATGAGCTCGGGGTGTGTCCCTGTTCCAGTGGCTATGACCAGGCCGTCCAGTCCGGACGCGACGAGTTCCGGGACAGTCGGCACAAATTCAGCGCCGAGGTCCGCCGCGACCGTCCTCGCGTGGTCAGATGCAACGTCAGTGAGGCGAAGCCGCACGTTGACACCTTTGTTACTGAGGTCCGCGTTCAAGGCAGTGATGTTGTTCGCGTGCATGACGCCGATGCGTCCCACGCCGACCAAGCCGAGAATGATGTCTTTCATGATGTTCCTTCCGGGAAAGTACTGCTACAGGATCGGGTGGGCTGAGCCGTCATGTCGCCTTCGCCAGGGAACACGATTCCCACCTGGCGGCGGATCCCGTCAGCAACTTCAAGTGTGCGAATGGAATCTGCGAGCATTCGTTGGCCCGCCTGCAGGCCACCCTCGGCAATGGTGCGGGCCACGGCTGCAGCCTCGTAGTGCAGGCCTTCGAAATGTCCGCCTCGTGCTTCGTTGTAACGAAGCCGGTGCCCCTCGGGGAATCTGACTTCGAACGCGCCCGGCATATTAAAGGGGCCTTCAATCACCAGAGTCGCCAGGGTTCCCACAATCGTGGCTGCCGTGGGTGTGAAATTGTGCAGGTGGGTGTTCACGGTTGCCTGCGCACCGCCGTCGAACGACATGATGGCTGATAATTGGGCGTTGACCCCTGTCTCGTGGGGCTGACCCAGTGAATGGAGCCGACGTGGACTGCCCAACACCTCCGTGACCAGTGCCAGAGGGTACGTCCCGAGGTCAAGAAGCGGGCCTCCGGCCAGTTCGGGATTAAAAATGCGGTGTGCGGGATCGAAGTGCTCACCATACTCGGCAACAACAGTGCTGATGGTACCCAGCGTTCCGGCCTCCAGGAGTTGCCTGATCACATCGAACTTCGGCAGGAAGAAGGTCCACATGGCTTCGGCGGCAAACACTCCCGCGGCCCCTGCCCGCGCAGCAATGTCCTTCGCTTCGCGGGCATTGAGCCCCAGGGGCTTTTCGATCAGTACATGCTTGCCGGCGTCGATCGCCAATACCGCTGACGCGTGATGCACGGTGTGGGGCGTACAGACGTAGACGATGTCCACATCCGGAGCGGTGGCTAGTTCCTCATAGCTTCCATAGGCGGCTGGTACGTTGAATGACTCCGCAAAGGCTTCTGACCTGCTCAGCGAACGGGATCCGACGGCGGTTATCACCTGCCCGGTATGCGCCTGGACAGATTCCGTGAACCGTTCGGCGATCCACCCCGGTCCCATGATGCCCCAGCGAAAGGCCGGAGCATCCCGGGATTCCGGGACACGGGACTGTGGCAGCAAAGCAGGCCTCATGAATAGCTGACTTTCGTAGAGGCACCGTCGTGGTGCAGTGACTGGATCATTGCCTGCGCAACGAGTGCTGCGTTGAGTCCTTCCTGCGCGCCGGCCAGCGGAGGCTTTCCTCCGTTGGCAAGTGCGGAGATCCAGGCCTGCAACTGGATCCGGTACGCATCGGCGAACCGGGGACGCCAGTCAGGCGGAATGGCCTGTTGCTTTGTTCCGTCCTGTTCCATACCGAGCAGGGAAGTATCCCGCAACGCCGTAGTTCCCAGCTCGGAGACCACCTCACAGCGTGTGGTGTAGCCGTACCGGGCATTGAGGTACAACTCCAAAGTAGTGAGTGTTCCATCTGCGGTACGAAGTGTCATGAACGACGGATCCTGAAGTCCGTCTCCTGCATTTCGGGTGCACTTTCCTGCCTGCCACGACACTTCTGCAATGGGCGAGTCCAAGAGCCAGGGAATGATATCCAGCTCGTGAATCGCTGAATTGGTAATGGCGGATTCCGAAGTGGTTCCGGGTGCTGCGGAAGCATTGCGACTGATGCAATGAACCATCAGGGGCTCCCCTTGCGACCTCTCCTGCACGGTTTTCCGGAGTGCAACGTAGCCAGGGTCAAAACGCCTCATGAAACCAAGGGAAAGAAGCGACGTTCCCGTTGCGGCAACCATGTCGGCGTCGGCTGCCACCACTTCCAGGCTTTCCAAAAGCGTCGGCGCCAGCGGCTTCTCGCACAGCACCGGGGTCATCGCCTCGAAGCACTCCAAAACCAGGCCGGCGTGCGTGGCATCGTGTGAGGCAACCACCACGGCGTCCACCACGCTGGAATTGATCAGTTCTGACGGGTCCGTAGTGACGCGTGCGGAAGCCGGCGCCGCCGCGGCTGCCCGTTCGGCGTCGAGATCTGCCACAAAAGTGACTTCGGCTCCGCCGATGGTGGTGGAGAGGTTCCTGATGTGGTCCGCGCCCATGATTCCGGCGCCAATGACGCCTACACGGATCGGCATGGTGTTCCCTTCTGATGTATGACGTGAGTCCCGCCTGGATGGAGTGCACAGCGACGCGGGGTGCTCCGGAACAAGCTCCGGAACACCCCGCCTCCTGCTCGCGTCAGGCGTGTTTCGGGCCGCCCGCGTTCACAGTGTCGTCGACGTCAGCCACCTCGGCCTTGACCGCTTCGACCACATCTCCATGGCCCCCCAACTGCTCCAGCTCGTGGGCGAGTTCGGCAAGCTCTGCACCGCCGGCCATCTGAGCCGTAAGTTCGTCCAGGGTGATGTCCTTCTTGTCGTAGTAGCCAATTGATTTGCCGCGTTTGAGCAGCAGGAACCGATCACCCACTGGGAACGCGTGGTGCGGGTTGTGGGTAATGAAGATGACGCCGAGGCCGCGGTCGCGGGCTTGGAGGATGTAGCGGAGCACCACACCGGACTGTTTGACGCCCAACGCTGCCGTGGGTTCGTCCAAAATGAGGACCTTCGCGCCAAAGTACACGGCGCGGGCAATCGCGACACACTGGCGTTCACCGCCGGAAAGCTGCCCAATGGGCTGCTCCACATCGCGCAGGTCAATGCCCATCTCAGCCAGTTCCTTGAGCGTGATGGCCTTCATCTGTTCAACATCCATGCTCTTGAACGGCCCGAAGCCCTTGGTAAGCTCCGAGCCTAGGAAGAAGTTCCGCCAAATCGGCATCAACGGAACCACTGCAAGGTCTTGGTACACAGTGGCGATACCCGCATCCAAGGCATCACGGGGGGAACCGAACTTTCGCTCCTCCCCCATGATGTTGAGCAGGCCTTCATCGTGCTGGTGGAGGCCCGCGATGATTTTGATCAGCGTTGACTTGCCCGCGCCGTTATCGCCCAGCACACAGGTCACTCGGCCGTTGTCCACGGCCATGGTGACGTCACTCAGCGCGATGATGTTGCCGTAGTGTTTGCCCACTCCCTCAAGGGAGAGAAGGTGCACAGGTGTATGGGTCAGGGGGTCGCTTTCGTTCTTAAGCAGAGTTTCCTGGTCGATTGCTTTTGCATTCATTTCCTTGGCCCCTTACTTGAGTTCCGCGCGGCGCTTGACGATGAGGTTGACGATGGTGGCGAGCAACAGCATCAGGCCCAGGAAGAACTTGAACCAGTCCGGGTTCCACTGTGCGTACACAATTCCCTTGTTGGCCATGCCGAAGATAAACGCGCCGATGGCACCGCCCACCGCTGAGCCGTAGCCACCTGTCAGAAGGCACCCTCCGATGACTGCGGCGATGATGTAGAGAAATTCATTGCCCACGCCTTCGCCGGACTGCACCGTGTCGAAGGCGAAGAGGTTGTGCATGCCCAGGATCCACCCGCAGAAGCCAACGCCCATGAACAACCCAATCTTGGTGGCCTTGACCGGTACACCAACAGCCCGGGCGGCATTCGCGTCGCCTCCAACTGCGAAGATCCAGTTCCCCACCCGGGTCCGCATGAGGACCCAGGTGGCGACGGCTACGAGGGCGATCCAGATGAACACGGTGATCTTTACGTCGATGCCCGCGATGTTCACCGACGAGGCAAAGACACCACGTGCGGAGTCAAATCCGTCCATGTTCGAGATGGACGGTGAGGAGACGGAGCCACCGATCAACCGGGTCAAACCCAAATTAAGGCCGGTCAGCATCAGGAACGTTGCGAGGGTGACGATGAAGCTGGGGAGCTTGGTCTTCATAAGGATCCACCCGTTGATGAACCCTATGGCCAGTGACACCAGCAAGGCCAGGATCACACCGACCCAGACATTGGTGCTGAAGTACCAGCTGAACATCGAGGCAGTCAGGGCCGACGAGATCACAGCGACGCCTGTGGAAAGGTCGAACTCTCCACCGATCATCAGAAGCGACACTCCAACGGCCATGATTCCGATGGTTGAGCTTCCGTACAGCACGGTGGCGAGGGCGTTGGGTTGGGTGAACGTCGGGGAGACCAAAGCAAAGAAGATAAAAAGTACGATGGCACCGACGAGGGCACCCACCTCGGGCCGGCCGAGCATCTTCTGCAATGGGCTGCGGCGGGCGACCCGCTCATCAAGGGCGGGAGGAGTGAGCTTTTGAGTGATGGTCATGATAATTCTCCTTGTTGCCGGGCCGGCCGCTGGGCCGGCCCGGCCAGCTGGCTGTTAGCGGATACCCTGTTCAGCGAACTTCAGGACGTCGGCAGCGTTGGACTGATCAACGATGGCAGGTCCCGTGAGCACTGACTGCCCGCCGCCGACTTTGAAACCGCCACGCTTGTTCTGCCACAGCGCATCCACGGCCCCGTAACCCTGGAGCCACGGCTGCTGGTCCACAGTGAACAGGACGCTGCCATCGGCAACCTTTTGGGCGAGCTCCTTATTGAGATCGAAGCTCGCGACCTTTGCCGAACTCCCGGCCGTGCTGACTGATTTCAACAGTGTCAGGGTGATGGGCGCACCGAGGCCGATGATGACGTCGGCATCCTTGGAGGCCTGCAGTTTTGCAGTGGCCGTTGACTCCACCGATGTCATGTCAGCTCCATTGACGTAGAGGATCTCCGTCCCAGGGACTTTTGCCTTAACACCTGCGCACCGGGCTTCCAGTCCTACGTGCCCTTGCGCCTGGATGACGCATACCGGGTGCTTGTATCCGCCCTCTGCCAGGCGCGAACCCACTGCCTCACCGGCGAGCTTTTCATTTGAACCAAAGTGCGTAAACGCTCCAAGCTGCGCGGAGGCCGCCTCCCCCGCATTGAAGCTGACGATCGGAATGCCGGCGTCCGCTGCCTTCTTCAAGGCATCTTTTAATGCATCCGGGGTGGCAAGCGTTACGGCGATGCCGTCAACCTTCTGATCCACAGCCTGCTCAATGAGCTGCGCCTGCCGGCCGGCCTCCGGATCGGAGGTGTACAGGAGCTCCACATTGTCCTTCGCCGCGGCTTCCTCAGCACCTTTCCGTACGGTGTCCCAGAAGGTGTCACCCGCGGGTGCGTGGGCAATCAACGCAATCTTCATCCGCTCCGTGGTGGCCACCTGGCCTCCCCCACCGGCGGAGCCAGCCTCGGGAGCCCTCCCGCCGGTACTCGAACAAGCACTCAGAGCCACCATCGGCACAACTGCCGCAACCAGTGCTGCTTTGCGCCACGAAAAACCAGTCACCATAATCTCCTTTGATCCCAGGCCCGGGCCGCCACCTTGCAGCCTCCGGAGCACCGTCTACGTTTGATCATGGTGACTTGGCTTACGAATGTCAATAGTTTGTCCTGACATTAGTATGTTTGGACGTGGCCGCCGTTGGTTTTATTGCCTGCCCGCCGCGGGGACAGCGGTTGTTCCCCGGATAACCAAAGCTGGCTCGATCAACTTCCTGTGGGAACCCGCCGGGTTGCCTTGGATTCGATCCAGCAGCGCCCGCGCCACCGCCATGCCCACCATGTCGCTGCGGTTGTCCACGGACGTCAGCTCCAAAAAGCGCGACTTTGCCAGGGACGAATTGTCATAACCGACCAACGAAATATCCTCCGGCACCGTCAGGCCGCGGGACTTTATGGCGCCGAGGGCGCCCAGCGCCATGGTGTCATTGGCAGCGAAAATCGCTGTAATGCCGGGATGATGGTCCAAAAGCCAGCAAGCGGAGGCGTAGCCGTCCTCTTCCGAGGTACTTCCCTCCTCCCCCACAATCACCGGATCCATGCCGGCCTGGCGGGTACGCCATTGAAAACCATCCCTTCTGTGGGCAGCGGCGCCACCAGTTCCCGAAAGGTGTCCGATGCTGCGATGCCCAAGGCGCATCAGGTGGTCCGCGGCCATGGCGCCGCCACCATCGTCATCGTTGGTTATCAGGCTTACCTCCTCCGGCACGCCATGACGCCACCCAGCCACGACGGTGGGAACCTCGGCGCCGCCCAGCGCAGTGCCCCCAGGTTCCGCCGCAATGACCAACCCATCAACGTGCATCGCCAGCAAGCCATCCGCGGCCTCCTTGATGCGGTTTTCACCCGGACGCGAGTCAGCGAGCATGACCTGGAAGCCCGGTTCCGTCAGGACGGATTCCATCCCGCGCAGCAGGTCAACAAACCATAGGTTGCGGTAGTCGTCGATGACGAGCCCGATACTTTTAGTCCGGTTGCTCGCGAGCGTGGTCGCCGCCCGACTGGGACGGTATCCCAGCTCCGCAATGGCATTCCGGACCGCCTCGCGGCGCTTGTCACTGACCCGATCAGGGTTCTGCAGGACCAGCGAAACGAGCGACGGCGAGACGCCGGCCGACTTTGCGACATCGTAAATGGTTGGTCGTCGAGCCTGGGGTATGCGTGGAGTCATGAGGCATATCCCCCACGGGCCTGGTCACGGCACAGGCAATGATTGACAGGACATATATACATAGTTACGCTCAAAGTCAGCATACAAAATTGTAGCGCTACAAAATGCCGTTGAGCCTCCCGCCACGGCTGAATTTCAAAGGAGAAATCATGGCTGACAGCCTTGGTGTCGCGGTTATCGGCGCAGGTATGGCCGGTAAGGCCCACGCGGCGGCCTACCGGACAGCGTCTACCCTCTACAGCCCGGTGTTGCCGCAGATCCGATTGGTTTCCATAGGTGACGTCAACGCCGAATTTGGCTCACTTGCTGCCCGCCGCTTTGGCTAGAGCGCCATGACACCTCGTGGCAGGCCATCGCCGAAGCAGACGATATCGACGTCGTCAGCGTGGTCATTGCCAACTCGCTCCATCGCGAGGTAGTTGAAGGCCTCCTGGCCGCCGGCAAGCACGTGCTGTGTGAGAAGCCCCTCAGCGATTCGTTGGAGGACGCTCGCGCCATGGCCGAAGCTGCGCGGGCTGCCGAGAGCCGCGGAAACCTGGCCCGAATCGGCTTCACCTTCCGCCGCACCCCGGGCATTGCCTATATCCGGGACCTCATTCAGAACGGCGTTCTTGGCAACGTCCTGCACTTCAGCGGCCGGTACTGGACCGACTACGGCTTCAGCCCCTCCGCCCCCATGAGCTGGCGCTATAAAGGCGGCCCCGGTTCCGGCGCGCTGGCCGACGTCGGAAGCCACCTGACCTATGTTTCCGAATTCCTCTGCGGCGACATCAAATCCATCAGCGGCGGCCGCCTGACCACCGCGATCGACAAGCGGCCCCTGCCGCTGAGCGCCGTCATGGGTCATGACCACGTTGCCGTCAGCGACACCTTCGAGGCCGTCGAGAACGACGACTATGCAGCCTTCAACGCAGAGTTCGCCAACGGCGCCGGCAGCTTCGAGGTCTCCCGCGTCGCCGCAGGACACGCCAACAGCCTCCAGTTTGAGGTCTTCTGCGAAAACGGCGCAGCAAAGTTCGACCAGCGCCGCCCCAGCGAAATCCAGCTGTTCCTCACCGACGGGTCCGGCAACGAGAATGGCTACCGCCAAGTCATCCTCGGCCCAGGCCACCCCTACATCACTGGCGGGCTGGCCATGGACGCTCCGGAGGTCGGCTTCGGCCAGAACGATGCGTTCGGTTACCAGGCCCGCGCGTTCCTTGAAGAAGTGGCAGGGCTCAGCGATGAAGCATCACTGCCCCGCTGCGCCACGTTCGAAGACGGCGTACGCAACATGGAACTTCTCGGCGCCGTTACCGAATCCGCCCTGAACAACGGAAAGAAGATCCAGCTATGAAGCTCGGCGTCTACAACGCGATTCTCCATGACCGTCCCCTGCCGGAGGCTTTGAAGGTCATTGCGGATCTGGGACTTACGGGAATTGAGATCAACACCGGCGGTTTCCTGCCTGCCGTGCACGTCCCAACTTTTGACGAGATCCTTCAGAGTGATGCCGCCCGTGACGATTACCTCGGAATTTTCGAGGGAACCGGGGTTTCCATTGCAGGGTTGAACTGCAACGGCAACCCGCTGCACCCCAAGCGCGAAATCGGTGAGAAGCATGCCGAAGACATCCGCCGCTCGATCCGTTTGGCCGAACGCCTGGGACAGAACCGCGTGGTGACGATGTCCGGTCTGCCCGGCGGTGAGCCCGGAGCCACAACGGTCAACTGGGTGGTCAACGCTTGGAATTCCGCAGCACTGGATGTACTCGACTATCAGTGGGGCGTCGCCGCGGAATTCTGGAAGGAAACCGACCGCCTTGCTGCGGACCATGGGGTAAAAGTGGCCTTGGAACTGCACCCGCAGAACATCGTCTTCAACACCGCGGACGTCCACAAACTGATTGAGCTCACGGGCGCCACGCACGTCGGGGTCGAACTGGACGCTTCCCACCTGTTTTGGCAGCAGATGGACCCGGTCGCTGTAGTCCGCGAACTGGGGCCGCTGGTGTTCCAGGCAGCCGCCAAGGATGTCCGCGTCAACACGGAGAATGCTGCACTCTACGGCGTACTGGACAACAGCTTCCGTCGGCTTTCCCCAGAGGAGAACCGCACCAACCTCGGCGGGGACGAATGGGCCAACGAATGGCCGAAAAATTCCGCGTGGGACTTCGTGGCCCTGGGCCGGGGACACGATACGGGGTTCTGGACAGAGTTCCTCCGCGCACTGCATGAGGTGGACCCTGAGATGCTGATCAACATCGAGCATGAAGACGTCTCCCTCGGCCGGATCGAAGGATTGCAGGTGGCAGCCCAAGTTCTGCTGGACGCAGATTCGGCTCTTTCAGCTTCCTTGAAGCCTGCCCAAGGCTAGACGGCTTTGAACTGTCGGGCATGACATCCCGACCCTGAGGGGGACAGCGCCAACGCGCCGTCCCCCTCATCTTTTACCCTGGGACACCGACAGGAGGAAAGATATGCGCATTGGCATTGTCGGCTGCGGGACAGGGGGAAGCGGCAGCTTCCATAACCGCCGCTGGGATGCGGACATCCTGACGCTCGCCACGGTGTTGGCATCAGGCGAGCCGGGTGAGCTATGGCGCGCGCGGGGCCAGCATGGGCTTGTCCCGTCCGCGCAGGAAAACTACGCCGGCTTCTACACAGAGTTCGCAGGGGCAATCCGTGGCGAAGGCCCCCAACCAGTTCCGGCGTCAGAAGGGATCCATGCCCTCGAAGTCCTTGACGCGGCCCGCCCGTAGCGCGCTGGAGAATGTTGTGGTTGCACTCTGAAGAGGCCCTGCTCCAAGCGCAGAAAACGCCCGATGCCTGCCGGCGTCGGGCGTTTTCCGCCTGGCTGGCAACAAGCACAGCCTCGGAGGACAGCAATGCTGCCAGTCAGCCGGTTACTCCGGCTTTCTCTTTGAAAAGGTGCTCCAGTTCCTCAAGGGACTTGCCTTTGGTCTCCGGAACAGTGCGTTTCACCCACACAATGGCACACAACTGCAGCGCCACGAAGATAAAGAATGTCGCGGAGACTCCCATCAGCGAGACCAACTGCGGGAAGAAGAATCCGATCAGGAAGTTGATCATCCACAACACAAAGACGCAGATACCCATGCCGATGCCACGGACGTGCATGGGGAAGATCTCGGACATGGTCAGCCACGTCACGGTTCCAATACATCCCTGCATGGAAGCAAGGAATGTCACCATGAACAGCAACACCAAGTAGCCACGCAACGTACTTTCCGGCAAGGCAAGGGAGATAAGCGCAATGGCAGTCAGTGATGACGCCGTCCCCATCAACCCCACAATGAGCATGGGCTTCCGGCGCACCCGCGTCATCAAATACATGCCTACGACGACGGCTGCTACGGACGTCATGCCGTTGAGGACGTTGGCAATCAGGGCCCCTTGGTCCCCAAAACCGGATGAGGACAAGATGGTGGTCCCGTAATACATGATGGCATTGACGCCGCTGATCTGGTTGATGATGGCCATGCCAAGACCGACCACGAAGATCCTGCGTATCCAGGGGACAGCGAGATCCTTGAACGTGCCGAGCTTGGACTGATAGTCCTCCCTGGCCGCCTGCCGCACTTCGTCGAACTCAGCCCCGACATCCCCTGCACTCCTTGTCGAGCGCAGAACTTCCAGGACTTCGCCGAATCGACCGGCTGACGCCAGCCAGCGTGGGCTCTCCGGCAGGACGAGCATGCCGAACCATAGAATCACGGCGGGAAGCGTGGCAATCACCAGCATCCAGCGCCACACGTGCATCTCTTCAGGGAACAGGTTTCCCAGCACCGCGTTGGAGGTAAAGGCCAGGAACTGGCCGGTGACGATCATGAGCTCGTTCTGCGTGACGATCCTGCCGCGCTGGGCAGCCGGCGACATTTCGGCCAGATACACGGGAACGATGACCGATGCACCGCCGACGGCGAGACCCAGGACTGTACGGGCAAGGACCAGGAGCTCCGTGCTTGGCGCCAGCGAGCAACCCACGGTGGCAAAGGCGAAGACCAGGGCCAGGCCCATGATCGTCCTGCGCCTTCCAAACCGGTCAGACAACCGGCCCGCGCTGATCGCGCCAAATGCCGCGCCGAACAGCAGCGTTGAGGTGACAAGGCCCTCGGTCAGCGGAGTCAGGCCGAGGTCTTTCTGCATGAACGGCAAAGCACCATTGATCACGCCGGTGTCATAGCCGAACAGCAGTCCACCGAACGTGGAGAACAGCGCTACCTTGCGGAGGAATTTCTTTGGATCAGACGGCTTGCCGGTCTTCCCGGAAGTGGCGGGAGGGGCAGCTGTCCGACCAGTGTCGGTCTCGATGGAAGAAGACTTGGTCATGGTTTCCTTTCCTCGCTACCGCTCCTCAGTTTGTCCGGGCAACATAGTCCACCATTGTCTTGAGCTGGTAGCGGGAAACATCTTCCCCGTTCTCATCCTCGGCGAAGACCGAGGAGACCATCACGGTGTTCTCCTTGTCCAGGAACCCGATCTCCTTCAGACCGCCAAAGAACTCGTCCCAGTTCACGTCACCATCGCCGATCTTGAGGTGCTGGTGGACGCGGACGGCATTGCCGGGCGGGTTGGTGATGTAGCGGAGGCCGTGGGAGGCGTGGTGGTTCATGGTGTCGGAGACGTGCACCAAGCGAAGCTTGTCCCCCGCCGCCCGCATGATCTCCAACGGCTTGTTTCCCATGTGGAACGTGTGCGAGGCAACGTAAACCATCCCGATGTTCGGCGAGTTGACGCCCCGAATGACGCGCAGGGCTGCCAGCCCGTCTTCCACAAAGTCATCAGGGTGCGGATCGATGAGCACGTCCATGTCCTCGCGTTCAATGATCGGCAACAGCTCTTCCATGGAGCGGTAGAACGCGCGCTCGGATTCCTCGGCCCTCTCAGGACGGCCGCTGAACTCGGTGTTCATGGTCTGGACGCCCAAGTCAACCGCGATCTGGATGGCACGCTTCCAGTAGCGAACGGCTGCCTCCCGGGCATCCTCGTCCGGCCCCGACCAGCGAAGAACGGGCAGGACAGACGCGATTTCAACGCCGGCGTCCTTACACGCTGCTTTCAGCTTGGCCACCAGTTCGTCGTCTGCCTTGGGGTGGTTGAAGAATGGGATGAGGTCCGCGTGCGGTGTCATCTGCAGGTACTTGTAGCCAAGGTCTGCAGCTACCCGGGGAAACTCCAACAAGCTGTGGCTGTGGTGGAACGGCGTGGGATCAAGTGCGATTTTCATGGCCCATCCCCTACTTGTAAAGATCCGGTTTGGTGTTCAGCCGGACTTTGACCTTTTCGCCGGACTTCTGGGCCTCGACGCCTGCTTCGCAGCAAGCAGCGGTGGCATAACCGTCCCAGGCGGTTGGACCGCCGATGTCGCCGCGAAGGGCGGCGTCCACCCAAGCCTGCACCTCGACGTCGTACGCTGCTCCGAAACGGTCCTCGAAGCCGGGCGTGACGTTGCCGCCCCACTTGCCGGCGCTTTGAACGTAGGGGCCGTTGTCGCCACCGATGCTGACGATCCCGTCTTCGAAGGACGCCTGCGTGGCCACCTGGTAGCCGAACTTTGCGTTGACATAGATTTCGACGTCGGCCAACACACCTGACTCGGTCTCCAGCAGTACGTGCTGGGGGTCATGCTGGCCGTTCGGTGCATTGCGTGTCGCCTTACCCAGACGGACCTGCACGGAGGTGATTTCCTCACCGGTGAAGTAGCGGATCGCGTCGAACTCGTGGACCACGGAGTCGTTGATCAGCATCTCGTTGGTGAAGCCCGCAGGCGTGCTCGGGTTGCGGTGCTGGTGGTGCAGCATCAACAACTCCCCCAATTCGTTGTTGCGAATGATCGCACCCAACGCCGAGTACTCGGCATCGAAGCGGCGCATGAAACCCACTTGGATACGTTTGTGGCCCAACGCCTGTTCAGCCTGGACAATCTTCCACGCACTTTCGGCGTCCGGCGTCAGGGGCTTCTCGCAGAGAATCGGGAAGTCTTTCTCCAAAGCCTTGTACAGGATTTCCTCGTGAAGGAAGCCGGGGGTCGCGATCAGGACGGCGTTCACGTCGCCGTTGTTCAGGGCCTCATCGGCGCTGGACAGCGCGACGGCGCCATTGATGCCCTCGACGGCGGCCTGCGCCCGGGCAAGGTCGACATCGACGACGGCGGCAACTTCAGCGCCGTGGATGCGGGTGCTGAGGCGCTTGATGTGGTCCGCACCCATGCGGCCCGCACCGATGACGGCAACGCGGAGAGTCTTGGTCACTGTATTTGTCCTTCGTGAAGTTCTTCTGGCTGGCTGTTGCTGGCAGTGTTACTGGACCCTGGTACGGGATCCGCAGGACAGCAGGTAATTGCGGGTTCGCTTGGCGATCGGCATGGGTACGTCGAAGGCTACCGGGTACATGTCCTGTTCCACGATGCCGAAGATCGGCCGGTTGAGTGCCTCGACCGCTTCGATGACGGCGCGCAAATCGGGGAGGCCGTTCGGCGGCTCGGTCATCACACCGGCCAGGTTGGCGGCCGCCCAGGTCATGTTCTTTTCGTTGACCTCGGCGAGGACCTCAGGATTGATCTGCTTCAGATGCAGGTATCCAATGCGGTCAGGATAGTTCTTGATGAGTTCCAGGCTGGACGCGCCGCAGTACTCCGCGTGCCCAGTGTCCAGGCAGAGGTTCAGGTACCGCGGATCCGTGGCAGCCAGAAGGGTCTCGATGTCCTGCTGGGCTCCAACGTGGGAGTCGGCGTGGGAGTGGAACTGTTGATGCAGCCCGAAGTCCTCCAGGAGGACCTTGCCCATACGGTTGTGGCCTGCGAACAGGTCAGCCCATTGCTCATCTGTCAGTTCGCCGTTCTCCACAGCTTCGCCGGTGACGTCGTCGCGCCACATCGCGGGGATGACCACGATGTGTTCACCGCCCAGGGCGGCCGTGAGTTCGGCCACCTTGCGGGCCGGTTCCCACGCCTGGTCGTACTGCGCCGCACCGCGGTGGAACGCCGTGAAGACCGTGCCCGCCGTGACTTTGAGGTCGCGCTGCTTCAGTTCCTCAGCCAGCCGGGTGGGGTCGTCGGGCAAATAGCCATACGGACCCAATTCAATCCACTTGTAGCCGGACTCCGCTACTTCATCCAGGAATCGCTCCCATGGCGTTTGCTGGGGGTCATCTGCGAACCATACGCCCCAGGAATCGGGGGCGGTACCAATGATCAGCTTGTTCTCGACATCAGTCATGACGGCGTTGTCTTCCTTCGCGACGGTGGGGATAGGTTCAGTTGGAGGGGAAGTTGTACGAGGCGCCGGAGGCGTGGGTGGGTTCGGGCCAGCGTGAGGTGATGACTTTGCCACGGGTGTAGAAGGAGACGCCCTCGGGGCCGTAGATGTGCTTGTCGCCGAAGAGGGAGTTCTTCCAGCCGCCGAAGGAGTGGTAGGCCACCGGGACGGGAAGGGGCACGTTGATGCCGACCATGCCTACGGTCACGGAGCGCTGGAACTTGCGGGCATGTGCACCCGAAGAGGTGAAGATCGCGGTCCCGTTGCCGTAGGGGTTGGAATTGATCAACGCGATGCCCTCTTCGAGGTCTGCGACGCGGACTACGACGAGGACGGGGCCGAAGATTTCCTCGGTGTAGGCGGTCATTTCGGTCTTGACGTGGTCGATCACGGTGGGACCCACCCAGAAACCGTCTTCGTGGCCGGGGACCACCAGATCGCGGCCGTCCACCACCATGGCAGCGCCGGCGGTTTCGGCTTCCGTGACGATCTTGACGATGCGTTCCTTGGACGCCGGGGTAATCACCGGGCCCATTTCGGCGTCGGGTTCGGTGCCGTTCTTGACCTTCACGGCCAGGGCGCGTTCTTCGACCTTCTTCACGATCAGGTCCGCGGCGTCCCCGACGGCAACGGCGACGGAGATGGCCATGCAGCGCTCCCCCGCGGAGCCGAAAGCGGCAGCAGCGAGGTGGTCTGCTGCGTTGTCCAGGTCAGCGTCGGGCATCACGATCGCGTGGTTCTTCGCGCCGCCCAGGGCCTGGACGCGCTTGCCGTGCTTGGTGGCGGTCTCGTGGACGTACTGGGCGATCGGAGTGGAGCCGACGAAGGAAATGCCATCCACGTCCGGGTGGGTCAGGAGGCCGTCCACGGTTTCCTTGCCGCCGTGCAGGACCTGGAACACGCCATCGGGCAGGCCGGCCTGCTTCCAGAGTTTGGCCAGCAGCATGGACGCTGACGGGTCACGCTCGGAGGGCTTAAGGATAAAGGCATTTCCGGTGGCGATGGCCATCGGGGCCATCCACAACGGCACCATGACGGGGAAGTTGAAAGGCGTAATACCTGCAACCACGCCCAAGGGTTCGCGGAAGGAGAAGACATCGATGCCGGTGGAGACCTGGTCCGAGTAGTCGCCCTTGAGCAGCTGCGGGATGCCACAGGCGAACTCGATGACTTCCAGGCCGCGGCCGATCTCGCCCTTCGCATCGGAGAGGACCTTGCCGTGCTCGGCGGTGATCAGCTCGGCAAGTTCGTCCACGTGGGCGGCGACGAGCTCGCGGAACTTGAACAACACCGCAGTGCGCTTGGCCAGGGAAATGTCGCCCCACGAATCCGCGGCCTTGCGGGCCGCGGCAACGGTGGTGTTCAGGTCAGCCTCGTTGGCCAGGCGCAGTTCAGCCGAAACCTGGCCGGTAGCCGGGTTGTAGACCGGCTGGGTGCGGTCCCCTTCGCCTGTGGTTTCAGCGCCGTTGATGAAATGGTGAATGGTGGTCAGTGTGGTCGTCGTCGACATGTGCGGACTTCCTTGTAGTCTGTGGCTTTTAGGCGGGGCTGTGACTAGCCGAGCAGTTTGCGCTGGCGGTTCTTGTGGTCGGTGTACGTCTTGTAGGCCTGCTGGGTGGATTCGAGATCAGAGACCTGCGAGACCGGAACGTCCCACCAGGACTCGGAGCTCGGGGCGTCCAGCAAAGGATCGGACTCGACGTGGATCACGATCGGCCCGGTTTCCGGGGCGGCCTTGGCTTCCTTGATGGCAGCGCCGAGGGCTTCGATGACGTTCTCCCCCGGTTCGATCCGGATGACCCTTGCGCCCAGCGATTCGGCGTTGGTGGCGAGGTCGATGGGAAGGTTCTCGCCGGCGTCGAAGCTGTGCTGTTCCTTGTCCAGGACGCGGTACTGCGTGCCGAAGCGCTGGGATCCGAGCGACTCGGAGAGGGAACCGATGGAGGCGTAGCCGTGGTTCTGGATGAGGACCACAATCAGTTTGATGCGTTCGGCGACGGCGGTGACCAGTTCGGTGTGCATCATCAGGTAGGAACCGTCCCCCACCATGACGACGACGTCGCGCTCAGGCCCGCCTGCTGCCGCTTCGGCCAGTGCGGCGCGCTTTACGCCCAAACCGCCGGGGATTTCGTAGCCCATGCAGGAGTACGCGTATTCCACGTGGTAGCCGAATGGATCCCGGACCCGCCACATCTTGTGCAGGTCCCCCGGCAGGGAACCGGCGGCGCAAATGACCACGTCCTGGTCATCCATGGCCTTGTTGGTGGCTCCGATGATCTCGTTCTGGGCAGGCAGCGGCGTGTAACGGGTCTCGAAAGCCTCATCTACGATCGCGTTCCAGCGCTTCTTTTCGGCAGCGACCTTCTGTTCCAGGTCGGCACCGACGCGGTAACCGCCCAGGGCCTGGTTGAGCTTCACCAGTGCCTTGCGTGCGTCAGCGACAATCGGCAGCGTGGTGCCGTGTTTGTACGCGTCGATCGGGGCGACGTTGATGTTCACGAACTTCACGTCCGGGTTCTGGAACGCCGTGCGGGACGCAGTGGTGAAGTCCTCGTAGCGTGTCCCGATCCCAATGATCAGGTCCGCTTCGGCAGCAAAGGCGTTGGCCGCCGTCGTACCGGTTGAACCGATGGCACCGAGGGAGGACGCGTGGTCCCACGGCAGGACGCCGACGCCGGCCTGGGTGTTCCCTACTGGAATGCCTGTCAGTTCGGCGAACCTGGCGAGTTCGTCGTTGGCGTAAGCGTAGAGGACGCCCCCGCCGGCAATGATCAGCGGGCGCTTGGCGGCGCGGATGGCCTCCACGGCGCGGCGGATGTCGTCATCCTCGGCCTCAGGACGGCGGATCCGCCATTCACGCGCGGCCAGGAACTCTTCCGGGACGTCGAAGGCCTCAGCCTGGACATCCTGCGGCAGCGAAATGGTCACCGCGCCGGTCTCCGCCGGGTCCGTCAGGACCCGCAGGCCATGGTGGAACGCGGAGAACAGCTGCTCCGGACGCGAAACGCGGTCGAAGAACTTCGACAACGGACGGAAAGCATCATTGACCGTGATGTCGTAGGCGTACGGGAGTTCCAGCTGCTGCAACACCGGGTCAGCCGCGCGGGTGGCGAAAGTGTCACTGGGCAGCAGCAGCACCGGCAGGCGGTTGGTGGTGGCCAACGCTGCACCGGTCAGCAAGTTCGAGGAACCCGGGCCAATGGAGGTGCTGATCGCGAATGTCTGCCGGCGACGGGTGTGCCGCGCGTAGCCAACAGCCTGATGTACCTGGGCCTGCTCATTCCGGCCTTGGTAGTACGGCATGATGGACGGGTCCGCGGCCTGGTACTGCTTCAACGCCTGGCCAACACCGGCAACGTTGCCGTGCCCGAAGATGCCGAACGTGCCCGGAATCAGCCGCTCGCGGTAGTCCACACCGTTGATGGAGTCCACGGTGTATTGCTTGGAAAGAAATTCGACCACGGCCTGCGCCACGGTCATCCGACGGGTTGCTGTACCCATTGCTAGCTACTCCGATACTTTCACTGGAATACGGTCTGACATGGTCTGCTCATCCGCGGCGGCGATCACAGGCGAAGTTTTCAGCAACGACGCGGCAGTCGCAACGGCACCGGCCACATCGCCGTCGTGCGGGTAAAGCAGCGTCCTGCCCACAGTGAGGCCCCGAACGCCGGGCAATGCCAGGGCTGCCTGCCAACTGGCGAACACCTCCTCCTGGCTTCCGTCCGGATCGCCACCCAACAGCACGGTAGGCATGGTGGTGGAAGCCATGACACGTTCCATCTCTGCCACCACCGGCAGCTTCATCCAGGTATACGCACTGGTGGAGCCAAGGCCTTCGGCGATGCCGACAGATTTGATCACGGCGTCAGCGCGAAGGTCGTTGCGGACCTTTCCGTGCGCATCCCGTACTGAAAGGAACGGCTCCACCATGGCGATGAGCTTGCGTTCGGCCAGAGAATCGATCGCCTTGGCAGTGGATTCAAGGGTGGCCACAGTGTCCGGGTCGCCGAGACAGATCCGTGTCAGCATTTTGCCGCCGTCGGCACCGAGCGCCTCCAACGCGGCAGCGGTATGGCCGGTGAAACGGTCATCGAACTCGTTCACCAGGCCTGCCAGCCCACCGCGGTTCATGGATCCGAAAACGAGCTTGCCTTCCAAGGCTCCCAGCAAAAGCAGATCGTCCATGATGTCCGGAGAGGCGAGAATGCCATCAACGGCAGGGTTCGCCAAAGCGATCTGCAAACGGTCCAGAAGATCCCTGCGATCAGCCATGGCCATCGGCTGCGAACCTACGGACAGTGCGCCGCGGGCCGGGTGGTCGGCAGCGACGATGAAGTTCTGGGTATCGTGCTTAAGGCCCGGGTGCTTGCGGCGGGTGGCCGCAGCGCGGGCAACAGCCTCAGGGTCTTCGAGCCTGATCCGGCTCAGGTGTTCATAACGGCGTGGATCATCGTTGAGGTTCAACGCACTGCTCCTTCTGCAAAAGTGGAGGAGGCTGCAAGGGTGGCACCAGGGATGGACCGGCCACGCTCTGCCAGCAGCGAGGTGACCTCGTCCGGCGTCGGCATCGCATCCGCACAGGAAAGGCGGGAGGCGACGATCGCACCGGAAGCGTTGGCGTAGTCCAAGACCTCTGACAGCGGCCAGCCGGACAGCAGCCCGTGGCAGAAGGCGCCACCAAAGGAATCGCCGGCACCCAGGCCATTGACGGTTTCCACGGGGACCGGAGCCGACACCACGCGTTCGGTACGGGTCTTGGCCATAACCCCTTCGGGCCCGAGTTTTACGACGGCGATTTCGACGCCGGCAGCCAGCAGGCGGTCCGCCTGCTCATCAGGCGTTCCCTCCCCCACGGCAACAGCGCATTCCTTGTCGTTGCCGATCGCTACAGTCACGTGCGGGAGAACCTTCGCAACCTCGGCGCGGGCTTCGGCTTCCGAGGCCCAGAACATGGGGCGGTAATCCAGATCCAGGATGGTGAACTGGCCCTCCTTGAGTCCGGTGCGGGGGCGGGCCTCGTGTGCTGAGATATGGGCTTTGCGGCTGGGTTCCTGGCAGAGGCCGGTGACAGTGGACCAAAAAATCCCGGCGTCCCGGATGGCGTCAAGATCGAGGTCTTCAGCCTTGATCTGCAGGTCGGGGGCGGTGGGAAACCGGCCGTAGAAGTACAGAGGGAAGTCTTCCGGCGGTTTGATCGCGCAGAAGGTCACGGCAGTGGGGTACTCCTTGACCGGCAAGACGAAGGAATCGTCCACATTGAACTTTTGCAGTTCCCGGTGAAGGTAATTACCGAACGCGTCGTCACCGGTGCGGGTGATGATTCCCGTACGTCGACCATGACGTGCGGCAGCAACGGCCACGTTGGAGGGTGAACCTCCAAGGTATTTGCCGAAGGACGTCACGTCTTCCAGGTCCACCCCAATGTCGTTCGGGTAGATATCAACGCTGATGCGCCCGATCGTAAGCAGTTCGTGGGTCACGGTGATCGTTGACCTTTCTTTTGTGAACTCTGAACCTTTGAGCGCTGGGCCCCAATGCCTTGCCACCCCTCAGTGAGCGGGGCCACATGACTACTCTGCACCAGAATCAATGTCCTGTCAAAGGTTTGTACTGACATATTTACAACGAAACGTATGGACCCCGCACACTCCGGAAGAACACACTCCGCGGACCGCCGGCGGCGACACCTCTTGGCCCGGCAGCGGAGGCTACTTGCCCGGAACCGCCAATTCGCCCGTCACGTACTGGGCGCGGCCAAAGCCAAAGGACCAGTCGCTTGCCGTGTTTTCGACATACCCAAGGAACACATCCTCACCCCCGACCCCAACCCCACCCAGTCGGTCGGCAATCGCCGCGAACAAGGACTGCTTTGCTTCCCCACTCCGCCCCTCCTGGGTGAATATTTGGATCATGACGACGTTTGACGTCCGCTCAAAACCCAACCCGGCATCCTGGGCGTAGATCTGGCCCTCGGGGTGCTCCGTGACGATATGGAAGTAGTCGCGCTCAGGGATGCCATACTCAGCGAGGATCGCGTCATGGATGCTTCGGCTGATGGCGGCCAGCTCCTCCGGACCCCTGCCGGCATTTACGTCAATTCGAACAAGCGGCATCTTGACCCCCTAGTAAGTTTGTCCTGACATACTAACAAATCGTGAATGGGGGATGCAAGGACGGACGAGGAACGCTGGAATCAGGAGTACTGAAGGATCAAGGGATCCCTACAGGAGCCCGGCCTTGCCCACGCCGAGACTCTTGGCACATCGGTTTGACCCCGCCCGGATGCGGACGAGGTGACTTAACCAGCGAATGCCCCACCCCTGATGAAAGGGCGGGGCATTCTTCATCGGCTGCGACGCTATTCGGCGGCCCGGCCTCCCTGATGCGCACCCGCGATGTTCACCAGCCACCCAATGCCGAACCTGTCGACGCACATCCCGAAGGTGTCACCCCAAGGTGCCGTTTCCAGCGGTACGGTGACGGTACCGTCCTCCACCAGCTTGTCCCAGAAACCACGGAGTTCACTTTCGTCCGTGGCTTCGCCGCTGAGCGAGACAGAGATGTTATCGCCGGGGTTGTACGGCATGCCGTTGGGAGTATCAGCAGCCATGAGCGTCAATCCACCCGGCGCTTCCAGCATGGCATGCATGACCTTGCCGGCCTCAGCCGGGTCCTCACTCGCCTGGTAGTCGCCGAAAGTGCTGATATTCAGCTCACCGCCGAAAACCGATTGATAGAAGGTGATGGCATCGCGGGCGTTGTCACGGAACGAGATGTAAGGGTTCAGACGGGTTGTCATTGGTCGGTCTCCTTCTGGTTGATTTTTGGTTGGTTACAGAGCAGCGTTCGTTACAGTGCGGCAATGCCGACTGCGCCAGGTGGCGCCCTTTCCGCAAGTCCTCAGCCGCCGTCGTACGCCTTTTGCAGGGCGTCGATGTCCAGCTTCCGCATCTTCATCATGGCCTCCATGGCACGCCGCGACCCGTCAGGATCAGAGCCACCCAAAAGGGCAGACATGGCCGTGGGGACAATCTGCCATGACAAACCAAACCTGTCCTTCAGCCACCCGCACATGCTCTCCTCACCCCCGGCGAGGAGAGCATCCCAGTAACGGTCCACCTCCTCCTGGGAATCGCAGTTCACCATCAAGGAGACGGCCTCATTGAACTTGTGGGCCGGTCCACCATTGAGGCCCATGAACTGCCGGCCATCAATCTCGAATTCAACGGTCAGGGCTTGGCCATCGGGCCCGGGCGTGATGCGTCCCATGGAGGATCCATCAAAAATCGATGTGTAGAACTCTGCCGCTTCGGCCGCTTGGCCGTCGAACCATAGACAGGTGGAAATCTTCTGCATGAAGCACTCCTCAGCGATCCGGGGGAAGCCCTGCTCCCCAGACAGACGCTAGTCCTGTGAGTTGCTCCACACAACGCTCCACTCAAGCAAACGCGACTTCGCGTACGGGTGACACCCCGGATAGTGTCGTGGGCATGCCTTCACCTTCACGACTGTGGATCCCCGCAGCCATCGCGGACGTTCTGTTGATTCTTGTCTTCGCAGCCATTGGCAGGGACGCGCACGCCCGCGGAGACATAGTTTCCGGCGCCTTCGCCACGGCGTGGCCCTTCCTGACCGGAGCAGCCCTTGCGTGGCTGGCAGCGCGCGCCTGGCGCAGTCCTTTGGCTGTCTGGCCAACAGGCGTCCTCGTCTGGATCAGCGCAGTACTGGTGGGAATGCTGCTCCGGGCTGTTACAGGCCAAACGGTGGTCCTGCCTTTCGTGATCGTCGCACTCATCTCCCTCGGGATTTTCCTGCTCAGCTACCGGGCCCTGGCCGCACTCTGGCTGCGCGTCTCCCGGAGGCGGCAACGCCGCGTTTGAACAGGACCTGTCCCCAGCCGATGCACTAGGCTGAAACAGTCCGCAACGCTGCTTTTCCGGAAAGGCCCCACGTGATCACCGCTTTCGTCCTGATCAAGACAGATGCCTCACGCATCCCGGAGACAGCAGAGCAAATCTCTGCCATACAGGGCATCAGCGAGGTCTATTCGGTCACGGGTGAATGGGATCTCATAGCCGTAGCCAGGGTGACCAAGCACGAAGAGTTGGCCGACGTCATCGCCGACAAGTTATCGAAGGTGGATTCTGTGGTTCATACCACCACCCACATTGCCTTCAGGGCCTACTCGCAGCACGACCTTGACGCGGCGTTCGCGCTCGGCTTCGAGTAAGAGACTCCCTGCCCTAAAGATCACTCCGGCTAAGTTCCGTCCACTTCGCGAGGACGCCGGCAGCCTTGCCTGAGTCCACCGACTCGGCCGCCCGGGCGAATGCCTTGCGCATGCGCTCAGTCAGGGTTCCCTCAGCGTCCGGGGCATAAGACACCAGGCCCGCGGCTGCATTGAGGAGGACGGCGTCCCGCACCGGGCCCGCCTTACCCTCGAGGATGTCGCGTACAACTCCCGCGTTTGCAGCAGCGTCACCCCCACGCAGATCCGCCACCGTAGAGGGGCCGATACCAAGTTCCGCCGGAGAGAACACCTGCTCGGTGACTGTGCCGTTCCTGATCTCCCAGACTGTGGATGGTCCCGTAGGCGTGAGCTCATCGAGTCCGTCGTCCCCACGGAAGACCAGTCCACGGCTGCCGCGGCGGGCCAGCACGCCAGCCACCAGCGGAGCCATCCGGACATTGGCAACACCCACAGCAGAGGCCTGTACGTGGGCCGGGTTGGTCAGGGGGCCCAGGAAATTGAAGGCAGTGGGAACCGCCAATTCGCGGCGGGGCACAGCCGTATGCCGGAATGAAGGATGGAAAACCTGCGCGAAACAGAAGGTGATTCCTGCCTCTTCAGCATTCCGGGCCACTTGCTCGATCGAGAGGTCCAGCCGAACACCCAAGGCCTCCAACACGTCTGCCGAACCGGAAGTCGACGAAGCTGCCCTGTTGCCGTGCTTGACCACCTTGGCGCCGGCGCCGGCAGCAACGAGCGCTGCCATGGTGGAGATGTTCACGGTATTGAGCCGGTCACCACCTGTCCCTACGATGTCGAGCTTCTCACCGGTGATTTCAATCGGGTTGGCGTGCTGGACCATGGCTTGAACCAGGCCCGCCAGCTCCTCCACGGTCTCTCCCTTGGCACGGAGGGCAACAAGGAACCCGGCAATCTGCGCAGGAGTCGCTTCACCGGACATGATCGTGTTCATGGCCCACTCTGTATTGCCCACTGCAAGGTCGTCGCCGTTGATCAGTGCTGAGATGAGCCCAGGCCAGGTATTGCTGGCTGCAGGTGCCGATGCCGGAGAAGTCACCCACTGATGCTATCGACCCTGCCACGCCGATGACCAATGTGAACGCGGTCGGGAACTTTTCCGCGCGATTTCGCGTCTTTGTAGAAAAAGTCTCCCGAATCGGTGGTTTGCATTGGGAACTCTGGACTTTTACAGACATAATGTCCTTGTGACATCTGCGACCCATGCCCCCAGTACCCCGGCGCACCCGACGCTGAACCGCCCCAACCTGGTTTCTGTTGGAACCGTTGTTTGGCTGTCCAGTGAGTTGATGTTCTTCGCCGGCCTCTTTGCCATGTACTTCACCCTGCGCTCCACATCCGGACTGATGTGGGCCGAGGAGACGGCCAAGCTCAACTTCCCGTTTGCGCTCGTCAACACGATCGTCCTTGTGGCAAGTTCGTTTACTTGCCAGATGGGCGTTTTTGCCGCCGAGCGGCTCGAACCGCGCCGTACCGGCCGCCCGCTCCAAATCACCCGCTGGGGCATGTCTGAATGGTTTGTCCTCACCTTCATCATGGGTGCCTTCTTCGTAGCCGGACAGACCACGGAATACGCCATGCTCGTCTCCGAGCATGTGTCCTTGTCCTCCAACGCCTACGGCTCCGCCTTCTACATGACAACGGGCTTCCACGGCCTGCACGTCATTGGCGGCCTGATCGCCTTCCTGTTCATCATTGGCCGCGCTTTTGCAGCCAAGAAGTTCGGACACTTTGAAGCGACGTCGGCGATCGTCACCTCGTACTACTGGCACTTTGTCGACGTTGTGTGGATCGGCCTCTTCCTGGTCATCTACGTCCTCAAGTAAGCCCGGCTTTGACTCTTTTTCTACAAGAGGCAGAATTTCAAGAAGCGGCTCGCGGAGCCGACGCAGGATCGAATAAAGGAACCACCACGTGAAGGCACTATCGCAGAAGCGACGTCACCCACTGGCAGCCATTGCGCTGCTGTTGATGGGCCTCCTCCTCACTGGTGGGCTGTACGCCGTTGCCACAACTGTCAACCAAGCCAAGGCCGACACCACCAGCTACAGCGCCAGTGACGTAGAAGAAGGCGGCAAGCTCTTCGCCGCCAACTGCGCCACCTGCCACGGCATGGGTGCGTCCGGAACCCAGGACGGCCCCTCGCTGGTCGGCGTGGGTGCTGCAGCTGTTGACTTCCAGGTTGGCACCGGACGTATGCCCATGCAGATGAGCGGACCGCAGGCCCAGCAGAAGCCCGCCCAGTTCAACGCAGAGCAGACCAAGCAGCTGTCCGCTTACGTTGCTTCCCTCGGAGCAGGCCCGGCCATTCCCGAGGAACACCTCCTCGACGGCAAGGGGGATGCCGCCAATGGTGGCGAACTCTTCCGCGTCAACTGCGCCATGTGCCACAACGCAGCCGCTGCCGGCGGTGCACTGACCCGCGGCAAGTTTGCTCCTGCACTGGCCGGCGTCAGCGCAGAGCACATCTACGAGGCCATGGTGACCGGACCGCAGAACATGCCTGTGTTCAGTGATTCCAATGTCACTCCTGAAGACAAGCGCGACATCATCACCTTCCTGAAGACCATCGAAGCCAACGGTTCCCCCGGTGGCGCGGACCTGGGAGCACTGGGCCCGGTGTCTGAAGGCCTCTTCGTCTGGGTTGCCGGTTTGGGTGTCATCATCGCATTCACCATCTGGTTGACGTCCCGCACGTCCTGATCCGGACACGACAAAACTTCTGCTGCACAGTCAGCAGTTTGAAACTGAAAATAACTCGGCCCCGGCCGAGACAACGAGAGAAGGATGAGGCGAATTATGGGCAACCATAGTGACGGCAGTCCGAACCACTCGGGCACCGTAGCTACGGCTGGTCAGAATGAGGTGGAGAAGTTCCAGGATCCTGGACTACCTCCGCATCGTTTGCGCCTGGCTGACACGGACCCGGTAGCCGCAAAGCGAGCCGAGCGTCAGGTAGCCATTCTGTTTGGCACCTCCGTCATTGGCACGCTGGTCTTCCTGGTGGCGTACTTCGCCATCGATCTGGGCGACGACACCACCATTGCGACCATCCGTAACCAAAACCTCCTTCTGGGGCTAGGCACGGCCTTCGCAATGCTCGGCATCGGCACCGGTATCGTGCACTGGGCCAAGGCCCTGATGCCCGATCACGAAGTGTCTGAAGAGCGCCACGCCATCCGTACCGAAGAGGATCGCCAGGCAGCTGTCCGGATCGTCGACGACATCGTCGAAGAGACCGGCATCAAGCGCCGCCCGCTGATCCGCAACACCCTTCTTGGTGCAGTTGCGCTTGCCCCGCTGCCTGCTCTCGCCATCTTCGGCGACTTGGGCCCGCGTCCTGACGATGCTCTGGCACACACCATGTGGGCTCCTGAAGGCGGCAAGCTGAAGCGCCTGACCCGCGACCCCGATGGCACTCCCATCAAGGCCTCGGACGTCACAATTGGCTCTGCCTTCCACGTCATTCCCGAAGGCCTCAATGAGCTCCACGAAGGCAAGTTGAACGAAAAGGCGAAAGCCGTCGTCCTGCTGATGCGCCTGGATCCGAATTCATTGCACCCCTCAGAGGGCCGTGAAAACTGGAGCTACAACGGAATCGTTGCTTACTCCAAGATCTGCACGCACGTCGGATGCCCCGTTGCTCTTTACGAGCAGCAGACGCACCACCTTCTGTGCCCGTGCCACCAGTCCACGTTTGACCTCACGCAGGAATGCAAGGTCATCTTTGGACCGGCCAGCCGTCCGCTCCCCCAGCTGCCTATTGCAGTTGACGCAGAAGGCTACCTCGTCGCCACAAGCGACTTCAGAGAACCTGTAGGACCGAGTTACTGGGAGCGTGACGAGCATGAGCGCCTCATCAACAGCTGAAGCCCCCTTCGTTCCGAAGACCAAGGTTGGTAGTTTCACCAACTTCGTTGACGAGCGCGTGGGTGGCTCCGGCATCCTGCGTGAGTTCGGCCGAAAGGTCTTCCCCGACCACTGGTCGTTCATGTTCGGTGAGGTGGCGCTGTACTCCTTCGTCATCCTGCTGATGTCAGGTACCTTCCTGACCTTCTTCTTCGATCCGTCCATGGCGGAAACCCATTACCAGGGTTCGTACACTCCGCTGTACAACGTAGAAATGTCCGTTGCCTACAGCTCGTCGCTGAACATCTCCTTTGATGTACGTGGCGGTCTGTTCATGCGTCAGGTACACCACTGGGCAGCACTGCTTTTTGTGGCCTCCTTGGGTGTCCACATGCTGCGCGTCTTCTTCACCGGTGCTTTCCGCAAGCCGCGCGAAATGAACTGGGTGGTGGGCGGCGTGCTGCTCATCCTGGCGATGGCAGCCGGCTTCACCGGTTACTCGCTCCCCGATGACCTGCTCTCCGGCAACGGCCTGCGCATCATCGATGGCGTTATCAAGTCCATCCCGGTGATTGGCACGTACATCTCCTTCTTCCTCTTCGGTGGAGAATTCCCGGGTACGGCCATCATTGGCCGCCTGTACGTCCTGCACATCCTCCTGGTCCCCGCACTCATCCTGCTGATGATCGTGATCCACCTCTTCATGGTGGTTGTGCACAAGCACACCCAGTACCCCGGCCCGGGCCGTAACGACGGGAACGTTGTCGGCTACCCCCTCGGCCCGGTTTACGCTGCCAAAGCCGGTGGATTCTTCTTCATCGTCTTCGGTGTCCTGGCACTCATGGCCGCAGCATTCACGATCAACCCGATCTGGAACTACGGTCCGTATGACCCGTCCCCTGTTTCCGCAGGTACCCAGCCTGACTGGTACATCGGGTTCGTGGACGGCGCCCTGCGCCTCATGCCGGGTGTCATCAATGACTTCCACTTCGAATGGGTCATCTTCGGACGCACCCTGACCCTGAACGTGCTGCTTCCGGCCTTGGTTCCTGCTGGAATCATCTTCACGGTTCTGTTCATGTACCCGTGGATCGAACGCTGGATCACCAAGGACAACCGCGAACACCACGTTCTCGACCGTCCCCGCAACGTGCCTACCCGCACAGCGATCGGTGTTGCAGGCTTTACCTGGTACTGCGTGATGTGGGCAGCCGCTGGTTCCGACCTCATCGCAACCCACTTCCACGTTTCCCTGAACGACGTCACCTACTGGCTGCGAACACTGTTCTTCATCGGGCCGGTCATCGCCTTCATCGTGACCAAGCGCATCGCACTCGCCCTCCAGCGCAAGGACCGCGAGATTGCCCTGCATGGCCGGGAAACAGGACGCATCGTCCGTCTCCCGCACGGTGAATTCATCGAGGTCCACGCTCCACTTGATGAGTACAAGCGCTACAAGCTTGTTGGATTCGAATCACCGGCTCCCCTGCCGGCTGAGCCGAACGAACACGGTGTTGTCACCAGCAAGGAAAAGCGCCGCGCGGCACTTTCCAAGTGGTTCTTCGAGGACCGTGTTGCCCCGGCAACACCCGCCGAACTCGAAGCCGCCCACGCACATGGCCACCATGAAGCCATTGAAGCAGGCGAAGACCAGAAGAGCCTGAGCCACTAACGCTTGGAACTCGCATAAAAGTAGGGGCCCGGTCCAATGGACCGGGCCCCTACTTTTTGTGCACCAGCTTTACCCCCGTAAACCCTTTTCCCCGGGCTCTGTGCGGCTGTACTTCCGCACTGCCGCCATACATGTATGGGCGCGCCCGTCCTGGCGGGCGCTAGGGCTGAGTGCGGTACCCCGATGAGTAGTTGCGCGTAGGCCTCACTCCTGGGCGTTGCAGGGGGACCCAGAGCTTGTAGCGGTCAGCCCTATAGTAAGAAACGGAGTAGTCCACCATGGCGCGGGCTACGAAAGCGTGCCGTTGAATCTTCAGCAAAGGGGCACCGACATCGACGTTGAGAAGCCGGGCTGTGGAGGGCGACGCTGCCGTGGCCTCAATCATGTCCTCGCCCCACTCCATCACCAAGCCAAACCGTTCGCTCAGGACGTTGTACAGGGATGTGGGCGGCGCTTCATCCAAAAGGCCTGGGACGCGATGGGCCGGTATGAAGTTCTCATCAACGCTCATGGGTTCATTGTCAGCGAGCAGCAGCCGCCTGAACCGCACCAGAGGTGTGCCTTCCTCCAGTTGGAGCTCCCGCGCGAGGAATGCACTGGCTGCGATCTGTTCGAAGCTGAGTACCTTCGCAGCCGGGACCATACCTCGACGTTGCATCTCTTCGCTATAGGACGTCAGTTTCACTTGAAGGTCCAGCTTGGGCTTCCTCACGAAAGTCCCCAGACCCACAACACGCTCAATGACTTCCTCACCAACCAAGGCATCAATAGCCTGTCGCACCGTCATCCGGGCCAGACCGAAGCGCTCTGACAGATCCCGTTCCGAGGGAAGCGCAGAACCTGGCGGGCAGGATTGGGCAATAAAGGCCCGCAGAATCTCCCGGAGCTGCACGTAAATCGGCGTGCCACTGGTGCGGTCGATCTCGCCTGCGATGCTTGCTGCTTCAGGCACCGCGGCGGTCCAGCAATTGAGTCATGCCTCAAGGATAATTCAGTGATACTTCAGGTCTAGACCACTTACGGCGCATGTGGAGCGACGGGGCCTAGGGAGCTACGCTTGTATGGACAATTTTCCGACGGATGATCCGTCGGCTACCAAGGGAGCTGGGTTGCCGGAGCAGAAGGCTATTGTTGCCGCGGAAATCGGATTGCACGCTCGTGCTGCAGCTGTATTCGTCCGCGCAGTTACTGACACCGGCCTGCCGGTCACCATTCGCAAGCACGACGGGCAACCTGTTGATGCACGCTCACTGCTCGAAGTGATGACGGAGGACTTCGGACACGGCTGCGAAGTACTTCTGGAAGTCGCTCCAGACGCGCTCCTCAGCGGACAAACCGTTCCTGAAGTTGAGAGTGCTTTGACCGCTCTTTCGGCCGTCCTTGGGGCCACAGAGGCGCGCTGAGCCCCTATTCAGAAATAAGAAATGGGCCCCACCTTCCGGTGGGGCCCATTTCTGTGTGCTCGTAGCTGGCTGCTAGTGCGCGTGGTCGCCGCGGCTGTATTCGAAGACCCAGCCAACCAATGCCACGAGGGCGAGGCCGCCGGCGACGTATGTCACCCAGAAGCCAATGGCGAGGCCAAGGAATCCACCGGCACAAGCGAGGCCCAGAACCAGCGGCCACCAGCTCCAAGGGCTGAAGTGCCCTTGCTCGCCGGCGCCTTCGTGGATCTCGGCGTCGGGACGGTCTTCGGGTCGAAGACCGATCCGCTTACCGGTGAAACCAAGATATGCACCGATCATGCCCGCCAAGCCACCGACAAGGAGGATGCCCAGGACACCAACCCACTCGGACCATTCAGTCAGGAATCCGTAGGCGATAGCCACGGGGACGAAGAAGAAGACTCCGGCTCCAAAGAGCCACGATTCGATTTTCACTTACTCACGTCCTTCTGGTCGGCATTACCCAAAACAGCTGCTGCAGGCGACGGGGCCTCGGCAGTGTGGACCTGTGCCAACTCTGGGTGGTGCAGGTCCAGTGCCGGGCGCTCCGAACGGATACGCGGCAAGGAAGTGAAGTTGTGACGCGGCGGCGGGCAGGACGTTGCCCACTCCAGCGAAGCGCCGAAGCCCCACGGATCATCCACTTCTACCTTCTTGTTGCTGCGCCACGTGATGTAGACGTTCCAGAAGAACGGCAGGAGCGAAGCACCCAGGACGAAGGAGGAGATGGTGGAGAACTGGTTCATCCAGGTGAAGTTATCCTGCGGCATGTAGTCGGCGTAACGACGCGGCATACCCTCAACACCCAACCAGTGCTGGATCAGGAACGTGCCGTGGAAGCCGAGGAACAGGAGCCAGAAGTGAATCTTGCCAAGGCGCTCGTTGAGCATCTTGCCTGTCCACTTGGGCCACCAGAAGTAGAACCCTGCGAACATGGCGAACACGACCGTACCGAACACCACGTAGTGGAAGTGGGCCACCACGAAGTAGGAGTCGGAAACGTGGAAGTCAAGCGGCGGCGAGGCCAGGATGATGCCGGTGAGACCACCGAAGAGGAATGTCACCAGGAAGCCGATGCTCCAAAGCATGGGCGTTTCAAACGTGATGGAACCCTGCCACAAGGTGCCGATCCAGTTGAAGAACTTCACGCCGGTGGGCACTGCGATCAACATGGTCATGAAGGCGAAGAACGGCAGCAGCACAGAACCGGTCACGTACATGTGGTGTGCCCACACGGTGACGGACAGCGCCGCAATGGCGATGGTTGCGTAGACAAGACCCTTGTAGCCGAAGATCGGCTTGCGGCTGAAGACCGGGAAGATCTCCGAAACGATGCCGAAGAACGGCAGCGCGATGATGTACACCTCGGGGTGCCCGAAGAACCAGAACAGGTGCTGCCAGAGGACTGCACCGCCATTCTCGGGGTCGAAGATGTGGGCACCGAAGCGTCGGTCGGCGCCAAGGGCGAACAAGGCAGCTGCCAGCGGCGGGAAGGCCATCAGGACCAGGATTGCCGTGACCAGCGTGTTCCAGGTGAAAATCGGCATACGCCACATGGTCATGCCCGGGGCACGCATGCAGATGATGGTGGTGATGAAGTTGACGGCACCAAGGATGGTTCCGAACCCGGAAAGGGCCAGGCCGAAGACCCACAGGTCACCACCTACGCCAGGGCTGAAGGTGGTGTTCGACAACGGCGCATAAGCGAACCAGCCGAAGGAAGCCGCTCCCTGGGGGGTGATGAAGCCCGAGACTGCGATGGTCGAACCGAAGAGGAAGAACCAGAAAGCCAGCGCGTTCAGACGCGGGAAGGCGACATCGGGGGCGCCGATCTGCAACGGCATAATGACGTTCGCGAAGCCGGCAAACAGCGGCGTTGCGAACATCAGGAGCATGACGGTGCCGTGCATCGTGAACATCTGGTTGTACTGCTCTTTGGTCTGCAGGATCTGCATACCGGGTTCAAACAGTTCAGCGCGGATCAGCAACGCCATGACGCCACCGAGGCAGAAGAACACGAAGGACGCGATCAGATACATGTACCCGATGGTCTTGTGGTCCGTGGAGGTAATCCAGTTGACGACGATGCGCCCCTTGGACTTAGGAACTACGGGGGCTTCTAGGACCCCCGGTGCGGATTGAGTGTACGTAGCCACGTCGCTCCCCTTACTTGGTTTCGTTCAGGTTCGGGTTGCGGTCGTATTCCGCACCGAGGAGGCCCGTGTTGCCTTCCTGGCGAAGCTTGTCCATGTGGGCCTGGAACTCAGACTCGGAGACAACCTTGACGCGGAAGAGCATTTCGGAGTGGTATTCACCGCAGAGTTCGGCACACTTACCATCGAAGGTGCCCTCCTTTGTGGGGGTGAACCTGATGTAGTTCGTCTTGCCGGGGATCATGTCGCGCTTCTGAAGGAAGGCGGGAACCCAGAATGAGTGGATGACGTCGCGGGAGTTCAGCTCCAGGTCCACGGACTTGCCAACCGGCAAGTACAGGGTGGGGAGCAGTTCCTTGTTGACCTCATTGCCGGTCAGGTGAGCCTGGACGCCGGCCTCGTGGAGGTCTTCATTGATGACCTCACCCTTTTTGTAGTTGAAGTCCCAGGCCCACTGCTTGCCGCGGACGTCAACAACGACGTCGGCCGGCTGCGAGCGGTCATCGATCGCGCGCTGGTCCTGGTCGGTGAAGTAGAAGAACACCAGCACCATGAAGAGCGGAATGGTCAAGTAGAAGACCTCAAGCGGCAGGTTGTAGCTGAGCTGCTTGGGGAATCCCGTGGTGCCCTTGCGGCGACGGTAAGCGATGATGCACCAGACCAGAAGGCCCCACGTGATAATACCGACTGCCAAGGCGGCGATCCATGAGTTGACCCAGAGGTCCATGATCCGGTCAGTGTGGTTGGTCGTGCCGCGCTCTGTAGGCAGCCAACCCTTCTCTACCTCTGGTGAACATCCGGTCAAAACCAACGCGCCGGCTAGTGCCAAGCCAGTGATCGATGTGATCTTTATGCGTCGGCTGCCGGTTCGGTTCTGCGAACTCACAGACGGCCCTTCCTCTTGTTGCTGTCTCCCGGCAGGCCGAAGGCCCACCGGGCACACTAAAAGTTTTACTACCCGATGTAGAGCTTACCGCTATCAAGCGGTTTTCGCGCACATGTCAGCGCCGTGGCTCCGAATGGTTTTAAACCCACCCGGAGTGGCGCCGACATGCGGCGATGGCTCACATCAGTGGAACGAATCGCCGCAGGCGCAAGACCCGCCGGCGTTCGGGTTGTCGATGGTGAAGCCCTGCTTCGAAATGGTGTCCTCGAAGTCGATGCTGGCACCGCTGAGGTACGGAACGCTCATCTTGTCGACAACAACTTCAACGCCGTCGTAGTCCCGTACGGCATCCCCATCAAGCAGTCGCTCGTCGAAGTAGAGCTGGTAGATCAGTCCGGAGCAACCTCCAGGCTGGACTGCAACGCGCAGCCGAAGGTCGGTGCGCCCTTCCTGTTCCAGAAGGCTGCGGACCTTGCCTGCGGCGACGTCGGTCAGATTGACCTCGTGCGTGGCCAACCCGTCGTTGGCGACGAGCTGTTCTCCGGTGCTGTTTTCGTTGGTTGCAGTGCTCATTGGCCTACCTTCTTATGAAGCTCCTGGCGGCGGCGCCGGAACGCTGCCTGCCCTTACCCAAATTACCTACGGGTTATACCTAATGCTACGTCGCGCAGACGCTTAGCTATAACTCCTGTCGTAACCACCGACAGCATTTGGTTGTTCCCGGCGCGCCGCCAAGGACTAATCCGACACTAGCCCCTGAGTCCTTCAGCATTCAGCCTGGCCAGCATCAGGGCTTCAGCCAGCACGGCATGCCGGAAATCGCCGATGTGCAGGGATTCGTTGGCGCTATGTGCGCGGGAATCAGGGTCCTCTACTCCCGTCACAAGGATCTGCACGTCCGGATACACATCCATGAGGTCCGCAATGAACGGAATGGAACCGCCAATTCCCATTTCCACTGGTTGTACACCCCACGATTCGCCCAGCGCCCAAAGGGCTACCCTTGCAGCCGCTGAAGATGTGTCGGTGGAAAAGGCGTTGCCGCGCTCCCCCGGCGTAAACGTCACTTTGGCACCAAACGGTGCATGTGATTCGACGTGGGTCTTCAGGGCATCCATCGCGGACCCTGGGTCCTGCCCTGGGGCCAACCGCATGCTGAACTTTGCCCGGGCGGCCGGAATCAGTGTGTTGGACGCAACATCAACGGACGGGACGTCCATACCGATGATGGACAGCGCGGGCTTGGTCCAGAGTCGGGAGGCGATGGTCCCGCTGCCGGCGAGTTTCACGCCGTCGAGCACTGACGCATCAGTGCGGTAGTCCTCTTCGGCAAGGTCCACGGCTACGTCGTCACGGGCCACCAGGCCCGCAACCGCGACGTTGCCCTCGTCGTCATGCAGGGTGGCGATGAGCCGTGAAAGGAGGGTGGGAGCATCCAGCACAGGTCCACCAAACATGCCGGAGTGGACTGCATGGTCCAGGACACGCACCTCGAAAGTCCCGTCCACGAGTCCCCGAAGGCTGGTGGTGAGGGCCGGAACGCCGACTTTCCAGTTGCTGGAATCAGCTACAACAATGACATCGGCCCGCAGGAGCTCCTGATGTTCCTCCAGGAAAGTACGGAACGTGGGCGAGCCTGCCTCTTCCTCGCCTTCGAAGAAGAAGGTCACGCCGAGCCCGAACCCGTCACCCAGAACTTGGGTCACGGCGCTGTAGGCGGCCAGGTGCGCCATGATTCCTGCTTTATCGTCAGCCGCCCCGCGGCCGTACAGCCGGCCCTCGCGCTCCTCAGCCACAAAGGGCTCGGAGTTCCAGAGGCTCCGGTCCCCCGGTGGCTGAACATCATGGTGGGCGTACAGCAGGATGGTCGGCTTGCCGTCCGCGGCAGGACGGCGCGCGACGACGGCAGGGCCACCGGGGGTGCCGTCGGCTTTGTCGCACCGCAATACCCGGACGTCTTCCATGCCCGCGGCCTTGACCAAGGCAGCGACTGCATCGGCGCTGCGGTCCAGTTCGTTCGGGTCGAAACTTGCCCACGCAATGCCCGGAATGCTCACGAGGTGCTTGAGGGACGCCAGGGTGGTGTCGAAGGAATCGTTGACTGCCCGGGACAGTTCCTCCACTGGAGTATTGCCGGCGTGCCCTTGCTTGTGCTGCGGGATCTCCGCATGTGCTGAAGTCATGGCCACACTTTACCGCCGTGATTTGGGCGTCCACAGCAGGCGCGGCCACCCGCCGCTGGCCCCGGACGGCCGTCCACGTAACCTACGCCACCTCCACGAGGGGTATTCTGTAGGGGTGTTCGGACGCAAAAAGGAAGAGCCCAGCGCTCAATCAGTAGTAGACCAGGCCTACGCCACCGCCACGGAGCCCGGTGCCGGAAAGGGCACCCCCACTCCCAAGCGGAAAGACCAGGAAGCAGCCCGTAAGCGCCCACTGGTTCCCAATGACCGCAAGGCCTCCAAGGCTGCGGAAAGGGTCGCCATCCAGGATCAGCGGCAGAAAATGCGGCAGGCGTTGGATACGGGTGACGAAAAATACCTGCCCCTCCGTGACAAGGGTCCCCAGAAGCGCTACACGCGTGACTACGTGGACGCACGGTTCAGCCTGGGTGAATACCTCATGTTCGGCGCCTTGCTGTTCGTGGTGATCTCCCTGATCATTCCGCCCACAAGCGCCGGCATCAGCTACGTCCTGGTTGGCTTCTGGATCATGTTCCTTGCCGTCTTCGTGGATGTTTTCATCCTGTCCCGCAAGCTCAGGAAGCGCCTCACCGAGAAATTCGGCGAGGTGGAACGCGGTTCCGTCTGGTACGGCTGCATGCGCGCCCTTCAGTTCCGCAAGCTCCGCCTGCCCAAGCCGCAGGTGAAGCGCGGGCAGTACCCGGCCTAAGCGCCCCCACCCCTTCATCAACAGGAAGACCCCGGACCAATGGTCCGGGGTCTTCCTTATGGGCGCAGGGTCTTCCTTATAGGCGCACGGCACCAGGACGGTTGGGCCTAACGCGCCTTCTTACGGATCTTAACGAGGCCCCTGTTGATGCTGGAAGCCCAGAATGGACCCTCATACAGGAACGCTGTGTAGCCCTGGACCAGTGTTGCGCCCGCTTCCAGGCGCTCTTGAACGTCCGAGGCGGTCTCCACTCCTCCTACCGCGATGAGCACGAGCTGGTCACCCACGGCGTCCTTGAGCCTCCGCAGTACTTCAAGCGACCGCGTCTTTAGGGGTGCTCCCGACAATCCACCGGCACCCAGAGACTCCACCTTGGCGGCGTCCGAAACGAGCCCCTCCCGGGAAATGGTGGTGTTGGTGGCGATGATGCCGTCCAGCTTCAGGTCCAGCGCCAGCCGGGCGACGTCGTCGATGTCGTCATTGGACAGGTCAGGCGCAATCTTGACCAGCAGCGGAATATGCCGTCCGGCGGCTTCATCGGCGGCGTCGCCTACTGCCCTCAGCAGCGGCCGCAGGGACTCCACGTTCTGCAGCAAACGAAGGCCGGGTGTGTTGGGAGAGCTGACATTGACCACCAGGTAATCTGCCGCGGGCGCCAGGCTGCGTGCACTCACGAGGTAATCCTCAGTGGCGTCCTCGAGCTCAACCACTTTGGTCTTGCCGATGTTGACGCCGATGACGGGCCGGACGTCCGGGTGCTTCCTTTGCAGAGCAGCCCGCGCAGACTTGAGCCGGGGCGCAACGGCTGCTGCGCCGTCGTTGTTGAATCCCATCCGGTTAACCACCGCACGATCCTCAATCAGGCGGAACAACCGGGGCTTCTCATTGCCTGGCTGCGCCTGGCCGGTGATGGTACCCACCTCTACGTGGCCAAAGCCGAGTTCGGCCAGGGCTTCTATGCCGTGGCCTTCCTTGTCGAAACCGGCCGCCAGGCCGAACGGGGATGGGAAGGTCAGGCCCAACGCCTCAGTCCGGAGCGAAGCGTCAGGGGCGGTCAGCCGGGCCAGGATCCGGCCGGCGCCCGAGCGATGTGCCGCCCGGATCCCTTGGAAGCCGATCTTGTGTGCCTTTTCGGCATCCATCCAGGAGAAGGCCAGCTTGAAGAATGTGGGGTAAACACGCATGGTCCTAGTTTTCCGGTTTACGGACGACTCGCCAAACCCGTGACCGCCGATGCCGTCGGCATATACGCATCCCGCGGGCAAACAGTGACGCGGATCATGGAAGTTATTCGACTTTCCTTGCCGACCTGCCACCGGGCGGGACGCCTCCGCCAGTGTCTAAGCTAAAGCCATGGAGTGGACGGCTGACATCCTGGGTACAGACTTCCAATCCTGTGGCGTTGATGCCACAGGACCTGACGGCGTGACCCGCCACGCCACCCTGATCCGCCACCGGGCAGAGCAAAGCGAATCCGGGGATGCACCGAGGCGCTACGGCGCCGTCCTGTTTCTGCACGGGTGGAGCGACTACTTCTTCAATACCGAACTTGCCAGGTTCTGGGCCGGGCAGGGCTACGACTTTTACGCCCTTGACATGCACAACCATGGCCGGAGCCTGACGACGGACATGCCGGGGGGCTACGTGGCAAACCTGATGGACTATGACGCCGAAATCAACCAGGCACTGGACATCATCCGTCATCACACAGCCTCGACACCGGAAGGCAGCGTGACCCTGATGGGCCACTCGACCGGCGGGTTGGTGGCCGCATTGTGGGCAAGCCGCCACCCGGAATCCATTCAGTTCCTGATTCTCGACAGCCCGTGGTTGGAAATGCACGGCAGTTCATTGGTGCGGAGGGCTGCGCAGGCCATGGTGGCTCCCATAGCAAAGTTAAGGCCGGAAACCGTCCTGAAGCTGCCGGAGCGGGGTTTCTACTTCCGCAGCATCAGCAGTACCGCGGAGGGTGAATGGGCCCTGGACGAAAATTATCGTCCACCGTTGGCTTTCCCAGTCCGGGCCGGGTGGCTCAGTGCCGTATTTGCCGGGCATTCCCAAGTTGCCCGCGGGCTGAACCTCGAGGTGCCTGTCCTCGTCCTAACGTCTTCGGCCAGCGCCAATGGCATGGTGTGGCAGGAGTCAATGCGCCGTTCGGATGCCGTGCTGGATGTTGGGGTTATTGCGCTCAGAGCCATGGCGCTGGGCCGGAGCGTCACTCTGGAACGCATCGACGGCGGCCTCCACGACGTCTTCCTCTCCGCACCAGCAGTGCGGAAAGACGCCTATGCGCGGCTTGCGCGGTGGATCAAGGGATTCATGCAGAACGATGTGACGGCAGAGCGGCAGGAAGGGGACCAATGAACACCACGGAGGCCCGGGCAACCAGGTGGCGGCGGGACGTCCTGGGCCATGGCTACGAATGCATGGACCTGCCACTGAAGCCTGACGAGGAAGGTCCCGTCCACGCCACACTCATCCGGTATGCTCCACCTGCGCCGCAAGCCACCCAGAATGGCGTCCTTGACTTCCTGTCGTCCTTCACAAAGAGAAGACGCCGTCCAGTCCCGGCCGATCCAGGTGGAGCGCCAAGGGTTGTTCTTTACCTGCATGGTTGGGCCGACTACTTTCTGCAAACCGAATTGGCTGAGTACCTCACGGCGTCGGGTTTTTACTTCTACGCAGTGGACCTCCGAAAATTCGGCCGCAGCCTGCTGCCTGGACAGACGCCCGGATACATCACGGACCTCAGCGCCTATGACGAGGACCTGGCAGCAGCACTGGTGGAAATTGAACGGGACGTGGCTGAACGGACTGGCGACACCACCACGCCAACCATCCACATGCTGGCCCATTCCCTGGGAGGTTTGATCGGGGCACTCTGGGCCGATCGCAACCCAGGCCGGCTGGGCACCTTGGTCCTGAACTCGCCGTGGCTGGAGCTTCAGGGCAGCAGTCTGGTCCGCAGCATTGCCATGCACCTGGTGGAACCCTTTGCACGTACGGACCCCAAGCGCCCCTTCCGCTTTCCTGAGATGCCTGCCTACTGGGAGAGCGTCAGCAATGAAGCACATGGTGAATGGATACTGGATCCCCTGTGGCGTCCGCGGACCTCGTTCCCTATCCGCGCAGGGTGGACCAAAGCCGTCCTGGCCGGGCACGCCGCGGTGGAACGAAAGCTCGCCATCGATTCTCCCGTCCTGGTCCTGCTGTCCGGAAGGACAAGGATCCAAGCGGAGTGGACAGCTGACCTGATGCGGGCCGATGCGGTCATCGACGTAGAGGAAACCTCACGGAGGGCTCTTGGACTTGCCCGCCGCACCGCCGTCTTCCGGTATCCAGGTGCGCTTCATGATGTTTTTCTCTCACGACGTACCGTCCGTCAGCAGGCATACCGCGACGTGGCTGTATGGCTCGCTGCGTACCCCTACTGATGTAGCGGGGGCGTGCTATTTGCCGGCGGGCGCCGCGTCCACGGCCCCTCCGTAGCGCCTGTCGCGCTTGGCATAAATCTCGACGGCGTCCCACAGCGTCCGCCTGTCGACATCCGGCCACAGCGTGTCCATGAAGACGAACTCCGCATAGGCAGACTGCCACAGGAGGAAATTAGAGAGCCGCTGCTCCCCCGAACTGCGAAGAAAAAGGTCTACATCCGGGAGGTCGGGTTCGTCCAGGTATTTCTGGATGGTTTTCTCGGATACAGATCCGGGTTTCAAACGCCCTTCGGCGACATCGTGGGCAATGGCAGAGACGGCGTCGGCAATCTCGGCGCGGCCGCCGTAATTAACACACATGGTCAACGTGCACGTGTCGTTGGCCTTCGTGTATTCCTCGGCTTCTTCAAGTTCCTTGATGACAGAACCCCAAAGCCGCGGGCGTCTTCCGGCCCATCGGATGCGCACGCCCCATTCGTCAAGCTGGTTCCGCTGGCGTCGTAGTACATCCTTGTTAAATCCCATAAGGAAGCGGATTTCTTCGGGCGAACGCCGCCAGTTCTCGGTTGAAAAGGCGTACACGCTGACGTACTTGATTCCCAGTTCGATGGCCCCTGCCATCACATCAAGCAAGGCAGGCTCACCGGCCTTGTGACCCTCGATGCGGGGAAGTCCACGCTGGTTTGCCCACCGCCCATTGCCGTCCATGACGATTGCCACGTGCTGCGGAATAAGTTCACTGGGAATACCCGGCGGCACTGCACCGGAGGGGTGCCCGTACGGCGCAACGACCGGTGCCGTCCTGGCCGTTGTTGTCCTGCTCTTCTTACCAAGTGCCACTGTCAGCTTCGCTCCACGTGTTTGAGTGATTTCAGCGCCCGTTCCAAATGCCATTGCAAATACGTGGCAACCAGTCCTGCGGCTTCACGCCGATGCCGGGGATCCGATGCATCAGCCACGCCCCAGTTGCCTGTCAGCAATGCACCAAGCAACACCACTGTCTCCGCTGCCGGCGCCGGCGAACCAGGAGGGCGGCAGTCGATGCACACCATACCGCCAACCGGGGCGGCAAAGGCCGTATGAGGTCCCGGCCGGCCACAACGGGCACAATCGGTGAAACTCGGCGCCCACCCTCCCGTGGCCAAAGCGCGCAGCAGATAGGAGTCCAGGATAAGTTCGGGTGGATGGTCTGAACGGCTCAAGGCAGCCAAGGCTCCCACCAGCAGGTTGTAGTGGGCGGTCCCCGACTCCGTGTCGGCATCCGTGAGTTTTTCGGCGGTCTCCGTCATGGCAGCGGCCACCGTGAACCTGCCATAGTCTGCCGCGATACTGCTTCCATAGGCGCCCTTGGCCACCGCCTGTGTCACAATGTCCAACGTCCGCCCGGAGACAAGCTGCAAGTCCGCCACCATGAACGGCTCCAGACGAGCGCCGAAACGGCTGCTGGTCCTGCGCACACCCTTGGCGACGGCGCGGACTTGGCCATGATGCTTGGTCAAGAGAGTGATGATGCGATCCGCTTCGCCCAGCTTGTGGGTACGGAGCACCACGGCATCGTCCCTGTAGGACCGTGCTGCAAACGACGGATTGGCCACAACTAATCTTCGCACTATGATCGGCCCGCTCGGCGACCACCGGACCGTGTGGTGACGGTATTTCCCGTCACCACACGCTGGATACCCTAGGCCCGGGAGTCCCGCACGGCGCGGTTCACGGCCGAAATCAGGGCCTTGAGGGATGACGTGGTGGTGCTGGGGTCAATGCCCACGCCCCACAGGACCCGCTCGCCGACGGCACATTCGACGTAGGCTGCTGCACTGGCGCTGCCGCCCTCGGACAGGGCATGCTCGCTGTAATCAAGCACGCGGACGTCTACGCCGTCGTGGTGCAGGATGTCCAACAGAGCAGCGATGGGTCCGTTGCCGTGGCCAGTCCGCCGAACCTCCACGCCGTCGATCCGCAGGGTTGCGTTCATGGTCATGGCGCCGGACTCGTCGGTCTCAGTGCTGACACTTCCCAGCGCATAGCGACCCCACTGTGCCTGCTCTTCGTCGGACGGCAGGTACTCATCCTGGAAGACCTGCCACAGCTGTGCACCACTGACCTCGCCACCCACTGCATCCGTGCGCCGCTGGATGACTCCGGAGAATTCAATCTGGGCGCGCCGGGGCAGGTCCAGGTTGTGCTCGTTCTTCAGCAGGTAGGCGACACCGCCCTTACCCGATTGCGAGTTAACCCGGATCACGGCTTCATAGCTGCGGCCGAGGTCCTTCGGGTCAACCGGCAGGTACGGAACTTGCCAGGTGAAGTCATCCACCGGCTTACCCGCCGCCGCAGCGTCCTTCTCCAGCGCTTCGAAACCCTTTTTGATGGCGTCCTGGTGCGACCCTGAGAACGCCGTGAAGACGAGGTCACCACCGTACGGAGAACGTTCCGGGACAGGCAGCTGGTTGCAGTACTCAACGGTGCGGCGGACTTCATCGATGTCGGAGAAGTCGATCATGGGGTCGACGCCCTGCACGAACATGTTCAACCCCAGCGTTACGAGGTCCACGTTGCCGGTGCGCTCACCATTGCCGAACAAGCAGCCTTCAATCCGATCGGCACCCGCCAGGTAACCCAGTTCGGCAGCGGCCACGCCCGTACCGCGGTCATTGTGCGGGTGCAGGGAAATGATGATGCCTTCACGGGGGTGCAGGTTACGGTGCATCCACTCAATGGAGTCGGCATAGACATTCGGGGTTGCCATCTCCACAGTGGCCGGAAGGTTGATGATGACCTGGTTGTCGGCAGAAGCCTCGAAGACGTCGGCAATGGCGTTGCATACCCGGGCAGCGTACTCCAGCTCGGTTCCCGTGAAGGACTCCGGCGAGTATTCATAGGTGATGTGCGTATCTTCGAGGGTTTCTTCGTACTTCTTGCACAGTCGGGCACCCTGCAGGGCGATGTCCAGAATGCCATCCTCGTCCTGGTTGAACACGACGCGCCGCTGCAGTACGGACGTGGAATTGTACAGGTGGACGATCGCCTGTTTGGCGCCCACCAGTGACTCATAGGTTCTCTCGATCAGGTGTTCACGCGCCTGGGTCAGGACCTGGATGGTGACGTCATCCGGGATATGGCCGCCCTCGATGAGCTGGCGTACGAAGTCGAAGTCGGTCTGCGATGCCGAGGGGAAGCCGACCTCAATCTCCTTGTAGCCCATCTTGACGAGCAGCTGGAACATCTTCAGCTTGCGGGCCGGGCTCATGGGGTCGATCAGTGCCTGGTTACCATCGCGCAGGTCAACCGCGCACCAACGCGGGGCCTTGGTGATGACCTTGTCCGGCCACGTGCGGTCAGGAACCTCTACGGTGATCTGGTCCTGGAATGGCAGGTAGCGGTGAATCGGCATACCGGAGGGCTTTTGTGCATTACGCATGACGTGTGGCCTTTTCTCTAAGAACTAAATGAAAGCTTAGCCGGACACAACGGAACTCCGCGGCGAGGATGGCCCAGCTTCAGATAGCTTTCAGGCCCCGCCGCGGCAGCTAAGAAGAAGCATCGCCGTACGCACAAAATCACAGTAACACGATGCGTATGATGACAGTGCAACACCTCATGCAAAGTCCACTATGCAGACGCAGCGACGGTGGCAACGCCGGCTGCTGTGTCCACACAAGGAGCCACAGTGCCACAGTCGGGGATCACTCTTTCGAACATCGATCACAGCGTCCGGCCCCAGGACGACCTCTACCAACACGTCAACGGCGCGTGGCTCAACAGCACAACCATCCCTGACGACAGGCCGCTGGAAGGCACGTTCACCGCTTTGCGGGACGGAGCCGAGTTGGCCGTCAAAGCAATTATCGAAGAAGCTGCAGGCAAAGGAGAGTCGGCAACCGGCGTCGAGCAGCAGGTGGGTGGACTCTACGCGAGCTTCATGGATGAGGCCGCAGCAGAGGCCAAAGGCCTTGACCCCATCCGGGGCCGGCTCGAGGACGTCAACGCCGTGGGATCAACCCAGGAACTGGCCGGCCTGATAGGCCGCCTCTTCCGTTCCGACGTCTCCGGGCTTTTCTCAATCTACCCGGCCCCTGACGCCGGCAACCCCGAGCGCATCCTCCTGTATATCGGGCAGGGCGGCCTTGGACTACCGGACGAGTCCTACTACCGGGAAGAAAAGTTTGCCGATATCGTTTCGGCCTACACCGGGTACGTTGCCAAGATGCTCGCCCTCGCCGGAATCAAGGACGCCGAAGCAGCGTCAGTGCGCATCGTCGCCCTCGAAACTGCCTTGGCTGCGCACCACTGGGACAACGTCACGTTGCGGAATCCCCAGAAGACCTACAACCTCAAGACGGCAGAAGAAGCAACGGAACTGTTCCCCTTGCTGGAGACCTGGTTCCAGGCAGCCCGTGTCGACGCAGCCAAGCGAAACGAGATCGTTGTCAGCACCCCGGACTTCTTCGCCGGCGCAGCAGGCTTGCTGGAGTCCGAGCCGTTGGAAACGTGGAAGGAATGGTTGACACTGAGGGTGCTGAGTTCGGCGGCCCCGTACCTCTCGTCCGAATTCGTGGACACCAACTTCGAGTTCTACGGCACTACACTCAGCGGCACGCCCCAGAACAAGGAACGCTGGAAGCGTGGAGTTGCCGTTGTCGAAGCTGCGCTTGGCGAAGCCGTCGGACAGATATACGTGGAGCGGCACTTCCCCCCGGGCCACAAAGCAAGGATGGAGACGCTCGTTGCCAATCTGATCGAGGCTTACCGTGACAGCATCTCCTCCCTGGCATGGATGGGCGAGGAAACCAAGAAGGAAGCGCTCAAGAAGCTGGAGGCCTTCCGCCCCAAGATTGGCTTCCCGGAAAAATGGATCGACTACTCAGCCGTGGTCATCGATCCATCCGACCTGTTGGGCAACGTGGAGCGCGCACATGATGCTGACGTCGACCGTCACCTGGACGAGATCGGCAAGCCTGTTGACCTTAATAAGTGGCTGATGACTCCGCAGACGGTCAATGCCTACTACCACCCCATGCTGAATGAGATCGTCTTCCCGGCCGCAATTCTCCAGCCGCCCTTCTTCACGGCAGATGCTGATGACGCTGTGAACTATGGCGGAATCGGTGCCGTCATAGGCCACGAGATCGGCCACGGCTTCGACGACCAAGGATCGCAGTTCGACGGCAGCGGTGCACTGCGCAACTGGTGGACTGATGAGGACCGGACCGCGTTCGAAGCCCTCACGGCCAAATTGGTGGCTCAATACGACGCCCTCTCCCCCTACGCGGCGCCAGAACACAAGGTCAACGGCAAGCTCACCCTCGGCGAGAACATCGGCGACCTCGGCGGCCTGACCATTGCCTACAAGGCCTACCTCCTCAGCCTGGAAGGCAAAGAGCCTGAGGAGATCGACGGCTTCACTGGCCAGCAACGCTTCTTCATGTCGTGGGCAGCAGGCTGGCGCCAGGTAATCCGCCGTGAAGAGGCGATCCGACGGCTTGCCACCGATCCGCACTCCCCCAACGAGTTCCGCACCAACGCCATCGCCCGCAACCTCGATGCGTTCCATGAAGCATTTGGTGTCGGCGCCGGAGACGGCATGTGGTTGGAATCCGGAGACCGCGTCAGCATCTGGTAAGAAGGGAAAAGTGAGGCCGGGCCAGTTCGTAAAGAACTGGCCCGGCCTCTTCAGTGTATGGCTGCCTCGCAGCCCGATACTGGTCCAAGTACTGACTATTGGTCGATGTACAACGGGTTCACTTGTTGGCAGACGGCATCGCTCGCGGTCTGGTTGACGACGTCCGATGGCACGGAGGTTGCTCCGTAGGTAGTGCCGGCGGCGAAGTCCGTACCCACATAGAGCTGAACCCCCGCCACGCCAGGAGCCTCCTGCACTTGGGCCGCCGGAATACCGTAGAGCGCAGCCACGTCTGCAGCAACATCGGCGAAGCCTGCCCCGTAGTAAATCACTGTCTGGTCCACAGGGTTTGCCAAATAGGAAACCGCCTGGGTAAAGCCACCGCCTGTCAGAACCGACATGATCTCCTGGGCCCGCGCGGCTGCTCCGCTGCCGTTGGCCACTGCCACCGGCTGGATCGCTTTGTCGTAGGCGGGGACCGCAGGAGTCGACGCCGTGGGCTGCGGTGCAGGAGTTTCGCTGGCAGCGGGCGACGAGGTGGCACCGGGTGTGGTCAGGTCAAGGTCGGCACGCAAAGCTGAAAAGAGCTGGGATGACTGCGGTTCCACAAGCTCCAGCCTGTTCGGATCAACTGCTGCTGCCTGGGTCGGGACAGCCACGAACGCAACCTTGGAAACATCAATGTCCTTCAACCGCCCTCCGATGGTCAGCAGCGACGGAACGGATGCCAGGCCCTCATCGACGGTGAGGTTCTGGGTGACCACGTCGGCAATCTGGAGGAGCCTCTGCGGGTTACCCAACGTTCCTTCGTCTTTGAGCTTCCTGGTCAAGGACGAGAGGAAAGCCTGCTGTCCCTTGATACGACCGAGGTCGCCTCCATCGCCAAAAGCGTGGCGGGTCCGCAGGAAAGCCAGGGCTTGTTCGCCCTCAACCAGGGAATCACCTTTGGGCAGGCGAAGGCGGGAGTCCGGGTCAAAGACGGGGTCGCTGACACAGACATTCACGCCGCCAATAGCGTGGGACAACTCCTTGACGGCGTTGAAGTCCGCCATCATGAAGTGGTCGATTTCCAAACCGGTCAATTTATTGACGGTGTCAACAGCGCAGCCGATGCCCGCCTCGGCCATGGCCTCGTTGATCATCACACCGCTGCGGGCAGGGAACGTCTGGTTGTTTGTCCGATCGGTGCATTGCGGCACGTCCACCAGCAGGTCACGCGGGAAGCTCATGACACTGACGCGCTTGTTGTCTGCTGAGATATCCAGCAGCATCATGACGTCCGAATGACCGTAGCCGGTGGAGTCTTCCGTGCTTCCGTACTCCGAGTTTTTCCCGTCACGGGTATCAGAACCAAGAATAAGGATTTGCAGGCGGTCCGATTTGTCATTGGCCAGGGTTTCACCGCTGTCGCGGGTCTCCCCTGCACTCAGCGGAGCCTTGGTGATGTTGCTCTGCAACCGGATGAACCAAAAGGCAGCAAAAGCCACGCCTGCCACCAGGGCCACAGAGACCACGCCAGTAACAATCTTCAACCACAACGGAAGTCCCTTGCGGGCCTTCATGTGGCGGGGAGTGCCCTCGGCATCCTCACCGTGGCGAGCCGCAACGGGGTCAGCGGTGCCGGTGCCCTGTGGGCGGGCGTCACGACGTCGCACTATTCGGTTTACCTTTCCTCAAACACGTGGATTCCCGCCATCATAGTTGCCGATTCTGGGAAGTTCCTTATCGCGCCTCTACAATGCCTGGACGTGTCTTGCCCGCTAGAACCCGAGTTTGACCAGTTGCTTGGGATCCCGCTGCCAGTCCTTGGCCACCTTAACATGCAGATCCAGGTAGATTCGGGTGCCCAGAAGTGTCTCGATGCCCTTCCGTGCGTTGGTACCGACTTCACGCAGCCGGCTGCCACCCTTGCCGATGATGATGGCCTTCTGGGAGGGCCGCTCAACATAGAGGTTGACCCGAACGTCCAGGAGCGGGTTGTCCTCGGTTCGACCTTCACGGGGAACGATCTCCTCCACCACTACGGCCAGCGAGTGGGGAAGTTCGTCGCGGACACCTTCCAGGGCAGCCTCTCGAATAAGTTCCGCAATCATGACTGCTTCGGGCTCGTCCGTCAGTTCACCGTCGGGGTACAGCGGGGGCGATGACGGCATGTGGCTGATCAATACGTCCGCGACAGTGGAGACCTGGAATCCGTCGGCCGCTGAAACGGGGACGATGTCTGCCCAACCTTGCTCCCCCAGGACATCGCGTCCCAAAGCAGCGACAGCGAGCAATTGCTCGGTCAAGGCCTGGCGGTCAACAAGGTCGGTTTTGGTGACAAGGGCAACGATCGGCTTCCTCCCCACGGCTGCCAACTGAGCCGCGATGTACTTATCGCCGGGGCCGATCTTCTCGTTCGCCGGCAGGCAGAATCCAATGGCATCCACTTCGGCCAGGGTATCGGCCACAAGATCATTGAGCCGCTTACCCAGGAGCGTGCGCGGCCTGTGCAGGCCAGGGGTGTCCACCAGGATCAGCTGCGCATCCTCGCGGTGGACAATACCGCGGATGGTGTGCCGCGTGGTCTGCGGCTTGGCCGAGGTGATGGCCACCTTCTGGCCAACCAAGGCATTGGTCAGTGTCGATTTGCCGGCGTTGGGCCGACCCACCAGCACAGAGAAGCCTGCGTGGAAGCCACCGAAGTCATTATCGGCATCGAATTTCTTATTTTGCTTGCTCACGTGGAACTCCCTGTTGCGTTGAGTCGGCGTCATCGAGTAGGTCTTCAAAGTCAGTGTCTTCCTTTGGCATGGCTGCCGCAATGATGTGGCTGACCCTGTTTCGGCGACCCTCAAGCCTATCCGCCCTGAGCGATATTCCATCCACATCAACTGAACTGCCGACAATCGGGACCTGCCCCAGGGCCTTGGCAAGGAGGCCGCCTACGGTGTCCACCTCGTCGTCGTCGAGGTCAATGTCGAACAGTTCACCGAGGTCGTCGATGCTCATGCGGGCGCTGACCCGGAACGTACCGTCACCGAGGTCCACTGCTTCTTCTGCCGCGGCATCGTATTCATCCACGATTTCACCCACGATTTCCTCGATGAGGTCCTCAAGGGTCACCAGTCCGGCGGTACCGCCGTACTCATCGATCACGATCGCCACGTGGGTGGATTCCTGCTGCAGTTCCCTGAGAAGGTCACTCACGGGCTTGGATTCAGGAACGTAGCGGACGTCCCGGGCGAGGGAGTCGACGTCGTGCGCCTGCAGTCCGGGTTCGCCTCGATACATGGCCGCGGCGACGTCCTTCAAATAAAGGATTCCGCGGATCTGGTCGGTATTCTCACCGATGACCGGAATCCTGGAATAGCCCGACCGCAAGAAGAGGCCCATGGCTGTCTCGAGGTCCGATCCGGTACCGATGCTGACAATGTCTGTGCGGGGAACCATGACGGAACGGACCAACGTGTCGCCGAAGTCGAAGACCGAATGGATGAGTTCAGCCTCGTTGTCCTCGATCATGTCCGATTCTGCGGCGCGGTCCACGAATTCGCGGAACTCTTCTTCGCTGACGAATGCGTCATCACCGCTGGGCGCGCCAGGAGCCACTGCTTGGCCGAGGGCCACGAGCCACCCGGGAATGGGGCCGAGAACCCAGCAGAGGAAGCGGATCAGCGGAGCCGTGAAGCGAACAACGGGACCGGAATGGGCCCTCCCCAGCTGCCTCGGCGACACCCCCACCAGCACGAATCCGATGACGGCCATGATGCCGGTAGCAGCAAGCCCGGCAAGCCAGACGTTGTCGAGCAAACTGTGCAGCACTACCGCCACAGCTACTGCAGCGGCCATCTCGAACCACACACGCCAGAATCGCAGGGCCCTCATGTGGGCAATGGGAGCTTTGAGGATTCCGCTCAGGGCCTTGCCCTTGCTGCGCACAATTGATTGTTCGGCCTCGTGCCGGGGAAGGAAATTGAACGCGGCTTCAGCAGCCGTCAACAGGGCGACAAAGCTGAGGAAAACCAGCGCCATGCCGACCAGGATGATCCAGGTCACTGCATGGTCTCCATGGGGGCATCCTTGCCCAGGAATTCAGACAGCAGTTCGCGCTGCAAACCGAACATCTCTTCTTTTTCCTCGGGTTCGGCGTGGTCGAATCCCAGAAGGTGGAGGATGCCATGGGTTGTCAGGAGCAGCATCTCATCCTGGGTGGCGTGACCGGCATTGCGGGCCTGTACCTCGGCCACCTGGGGGCAGATGGCGATGTCGCCCAGCATTCCCTGCGGGGTTGGCTTATCCGGGGTGCCTGGAGTGAGCTCGTCCATGGGCACTGACAGGACGTCGGTGGCCCCGGGTTCATCCATCAGTTCGATGTGAAGCTTCTCCATGGCGGGTTCATCCACCAGGAGAATGGAAAGCTCCGCTTGCGGATGGATGTAGAGCCGTTCGAAGATGAAGCGGGACAACGTCACCAGCTGGGCTTCGTCCACCGTCACACCGGACTCGTTGTTGACTTCAATGCTCATTGACGTTCTCCACGTTTGTAATGTGTGCCTGACGCGTCTTTGCGGTGCGCGTCATCCCAGGTGCTGTAGGCGGACACGATGTCGGCCACCAGGCGATGCCGGACTACGTCGGCCGCCTCAAGAATGGAGAAATTGACGTCGTTTATGCCTGTCAGGATCTCCCGGACGATCCGAAGGCCCGACGTTGCGCCCAGCGGAAGGTCGATCTGGGTGACGTCGCCGGTGACTACCATTTTTGAACCGAAGCCGAGGCGGGTCAGGAACATCTTCATCTGTTCCGGTGTGGTGTTCTGCGCTTCATCAAGAATGATGAAGGCGTCATTGAGCGTACGTCCGCGCATGTACGCCAACGGTGCCACCTCAATGGTGCCTGCAGCCATCAACCGTGGGATGGATTCCGGATCCATCATGTCGTGGAGGGCGTCATACAGCGGGCGAAGGTACGGATCGATCTTGTCGCTCAATGTACCGGGCAGGAAACCGAGCCGCTCCCCCGCCTCCACCGCAGGCCGCGTCAGGATTATCCTGCTGACTTCCTTCATCTGCAACGCCTGCACGGCCTTGGCCATGGCCAAGTACGTCTTGCCCGTGCCAGCTGGACCGATGCCAAAAATCACCGTGTTTGCGTCGATGGCATCCACGTAGTTCTTCTGGTTCAGTGTCTTTGGACGGATGGTCTTGCCGCGACTGGAAAGGATGTTGTGGGTCAGCACATCAGCCGGGTTCTGCACCGACTGGGCCCTCAACAGGGACACCAGCTGCTGAAGGATGTCCGGGCTCACCACGGTCCCTTTCGCCACAAGCCCACGGACTTCCTCCAGGAGGCGCATGACGCGGGGAATGACGGTGGAGGGGCCGGTCATGGAGAGCTCGTTGCCGCGGACATGGAAGCTGACATCCTGGAATTGTTCCTCGATGTACCTCAGGGCTTCGTCATGGCTGCCCAGCGAGTGAACCATCTGGTCGGAGTTGTCGAAGGTGACGACTTCCGTGCGTGTGCCCGGTAATGTGTGCGGGAACTCGTTGGGCGGCTGGTTGCCGTTTCCGGTCCTGAGCCGCCCGTTCAAAGATTCACTCATAGTGCTGGCCCGCGGGCCTTTTCTCCTCCGGTTGGTCTGTAATAACGCCATCGATTCGACATTCTCTGCGGACTTTCGTTGCCCGCGTTGATGCCGGAATGTCTCCAATCCTACGCCAGCCCGCCCGCGATGAACCTCCCCCGGCAGCCTCATTCGGCACCCCGGGGCTGATGCGGACATTTTGTCTCAACTCGGCATCAAGCCGGTATCAATCATGTTTCAGTTGGCGCCCTCCCCCGGAAACCCGGCCGACCGCCGTCGACGATGTGCCAAGCTGGCATTGCGGGTGAAAACACAACCCCGCACCCCAGCCGACAAATGGCTGCCAAACCATGCAGGGCAGGACAGGAAACCCATCAAGAAAACAGCCAGCAACGATCATGGCGCGAACAAGCGGACCAAGTCCGCTGTTGCCGTGCCGGCGATGCTCGCTGTCCTCCTGCTGACCGGTTGCATCGCCAACGGTGGCGGCACCCAAGCCACCTCCACCCCGCCGCCGCTGACCGTCCAGGAAGCCCCGGCCAGCAACGCCCCGCTGGAAACCACCCAGGCCTCCACCAAGATCCCGGTCTACTGGATCGGGCGGAGCAAGGAAGAGGTCTACCTCTACCGCGAGTTCCGGGACATCTCCGGCGACGGAAATCCTGTAACCACCGCCCTGAAAATCATGATGGCGGAAAAGCCGTTGGATCATGACTTCTTCACTCCCTGGCAGGAACCCGCCAACCTGGCCACGTCCATTTCCGGCAAAAACGTCATTACAGTCGATATTTCCCGCGATGCTTTCAACTCAAACCTGGATGCCGGCATGGCGCAGCGTGCAGTGCAGCAACTCGTCTACACGGCAACGGCCGCAGCTTCGTCTTCAGGGCTCATCAATTCAGGCCAGCAGATCCAAGTGGTCATCCTGGTTGATGGCCACAAGGACTACATGGCGTTCGGGCAAGTGCAGCTGGGGGAGCCGATGACCCGCGACGCCTCCCTGGTTGCCCCGCTCTGGATCATCGATCCGCAGGAAGAGACCACCCTGCCCACAGGACTGGTCAAGTTCAACGGACGGAGCACTGACAGCTCCAAGCCCATCGCCTGGCAGGTACTGCAGGACAATGGCAAGGGCGAAAAGACCAGCCTTCTCACGGGCCAAACGCAAGCCACCGGCGAACCCGGGCAGTATGGGTTGTTCACTTTTGGCGCGACATTGAAGGCCGGCCAGTATGAGGTACGTGTTTCCCAGGTGGACAGCGCCGGAGACATCATCGCGACAAGCACCGACACGCGGCTGTTCAGGGTCGGGTAGCTGTTCACGGTCGGTAGCTGCCCGGAGCCGGAAGCGGACCAAGGCCGCCCGGCTGCAGCGCTACCAGCGGCCCAGGATGTCGCTCGCAAGCACGACGGCGGCAGGTCCCGCCGTCGACGACCTCAAGACATGATGCCCCAAGAGAGCCGTCACGGCGCCGGCATCACTGAGCCGCGTCACTTCGCGGGGCGAGATCCCACCCTCGGGCCCCACTATCAACAGCACCTCGCGGGGTGAGGTGGCCTTGGTTGCCGCCAGCTCTACAAGAATGGTCCGCAAAGGATTCTTGGCGTCTTCATGCAGGATGATGGCAAGGTCAGACTGGGCAACGGCTTTCGCCAGGGACCCGGTGTCCACCATGGTCCGCACCTCGGGGATCCATGCCCGCCGGGCCTGCTTGGCGGCGGCAGCAACCACTGATTCCCACTTCGCATGGGCCTTTGCTGCGCGATCGCCTTTCCATCGAACAATGGAACGCTCTGACTGCCACGGGAGCACAGCGTCGATTCCGAGCTCCGTGGCCGTTTCGATGGCAAGTTCGTCGCGATCGCCCTTGGCCAGGGCCTGGACCAGTACCAGCCGGACGTCCGGCTGTTCTTCAAAGGCCATGTCGGAGGCAGTGACGACGAGGCCGGCGGGCCCGGCCGCGGCGACCGTGCCGGTCAACCGCGCGCCGGCACCATCGGCTATGTCAACGGGCTCTCCCACACCAAGTCGCTTGACCGTAACCGCGTGCCGTGCCTCTGGACCTTCCAGCACGAACGTGCCGCCGGGTATGACATCGCTGAGGCTGCCGGCCGACGTGAAGAAAACGGGGTTGCTCACCGCTACAGGTTACCGAGCTTGTCCCGAAGCTTGGCGAACATTCCGCCGCTGGCCACAAGCTTTCCTTCAGTGAACTGCTCCCCGCGAAGCTTGGCGAGCTGCTGCAGCAATTCTTCCTGCGCAGGATCCAGCTTGCTCGGCGTTTCAACGTGGAGGTGTACCTTAAGGTCGCCACGGCCATAACCACGCAGGTGCGTGACGCCCAGGCCCCGAAGGGTGATGATCTCCCCTGACTGGGTTCCGGCCTTCACATCAATGTCCTGCGCGCCGTCGAAAGTATCCAACTGCAACTCCGTACCCAGCGCTGCGGCCGTCATGGGCACGCTGAGGGTAGCATGGAGGTCGTCGCCTTCGCGCATGAACATGGAATCGTTGTTGACGCGGATCTCCACGTAGAGGTCGCCGGACGGGCCGCCTGCGGGTCCTGCTTCGCCTTGGCCGGACAACTGGATGCGCGTACCGGTGGCAACACCGGCAGGAACCTTGATGGTCAGGGAACGGCGACTGCGGATGCGGCCTTGGCCGTTGCACTCATTGCAGGGGTCTTTGATGACCGTTCCGAAGCCCTCGCAGGAACCGCAGGGGGCAGCGGTCATGACCTGGCCAAGGATGGACCGGACAGCGCGCTGGACCTGGCCGCTGCCGCCACAGATGTCACAACGTTCCGGGTGGGTGCCCGGTCGGCAGCAGCTGCCGTCACAGGTGGGGCAGGTCACGGCCGTGTCCACTTCGAGCTTCTTGTTGACGCCGAAAACGGCGTCCTTCAGGTCAATGCGGACACTGATAAGTGCGTCCTGGCCGCGTCGGACACGGGAGGCCGGCCCGCCGTGACCGCCGCCGCCACCAAAGAACGTATCGAAGATGTCCTGGAACGCGAAGCCCTGGCCGGAATATCCGCCGCCAAACCCGCTGTCCGTTCCATTCTCATTGCCGGTGGCGTCGTAGACGCGGCGCTTCTGGGGATCGGACAGCACCTCATAAGCATGGGTCACGGCCTTAAACTGCTCCGCGACATCCTCACCTGGGTTTACGTCCGGGTGGAGTTTCCGCGCCAACTTGCGGTACGCCTTTTTGATCTCTTCCCCGGTGGCTTCCGGCGAGACTCCCAAAACGTCATAGTGGCTGCTCAAAGTCGGTATCTCTTCCTTGTTGTACTGCGGATGTTTCTTCGGGACGGCGTTCAGCCGCCAAGAATGCGTGAAAGGTAACGGGCCACGGCCCGGACTGCGGCCATGGTAGTGGGGTAATCCATGCGGGTTGGGCCCAGGATCCCCACCTTGGCACCGGAACCGTATCCGGTGGCCACAACGGAAGCCTCAGCCAATCCGTCGTAGGGATTCTCCCGGCCGATACTCACGGTGACGCCCCTGGGGTCATCCCCCATGTCTGACAACAACCGAAGCATGACAACTTGTTCCTCAAGGGCTTCCAGCACCGGACCGATGCTCAAGGGGAAGTCCACGTTGGACCTGGCAAGGTTGGCCGTACCGGCCATCAGGATGCGTTCTTCGCGGCTGTTGTCGCTCAAGGCCTGCAGTCCGTTGGCCAACGTCTGGGCCAGCCCCCGAAGCTCCGGCGGACACAGGGCAATCACCGACGGAAGCACCTGCGGCAACAGGGCCAGTTGCGTCCCTGCGATGCTGCCCAGGAAGCGGGATCTCAATCGCATCAAAGCGTCGTCGCCCACGTCCGAACCAGCGTCGATGACCTTCTGGCTGACGCTGCCGGTATCGGCAATCAGCACCACCAACACTTGTTGTGGTGCCAACAGGACGAACTCAACATGCCGTACCAAGGCGCGGTTGGAGTGCGGATACTGCACGACGGCGACCTGGTTGGTCAGTTGGGACAGAAGCCTTACCGTGCGCTCCAGGATGTCGTCTACATCATCAGGGCCTTCAAGCAGCGAGTGGATGGCCCTCCGCTCGGCGGCCGAAAGGGGCTTGACTTGGGAGATGCGATCGACGAAAAGGCGGTAGCCCTTGTCGGTGGGAATGCGACCGGCACTGGTGTGGGGCGCTGCAATGAGGCCTTCTTCTTCCAGAACGGCCATGTCGTTACGGATGGTGGCGCTTGAAACTCCAAGATGGTGCCGTTCAACAAGGGCCTTCGATCCAACAGGCTCCCGTGAATGCACGTAATCTTCAACGATGGCACGCAGCACTTCCAATTTGCGTGGCTCACTCATTGCTCCACCTCCTGACGACTGCCGTGGTCTCTGAGACCGGGTCCACTTAGCACTCAACATGCCCAAGTGCTAACCAGTCTAGTATGAGCCAACCCGTTGCTAGCATTGAACTTTCCTTTCCCAAGCCAGCACAAACCAACACTGAACAATTCAACCCAGCACAAAAGGTAGGAACTCCTTGGCTTTCGACACGTGGGGTCCGCAGGATCTGTCAGCTCCCGCCAAACGGCAACTGCCGGAGGTAGCTGTACAACGCGGGATGGTCCTCGAAGATGTCCAATCAGGCTGGGTGGGCGAAGTCACCCGGGTCGAGAAGACCGGCGGCATGCACATCGTGTCCCTCGAGGACAGGCGGGGGAAGACGAAGTCGTTCCAGCTCGGATTTGGCTTCCTGCTCGAGGGGCAGCCCATCCGCTTGATGCCCCCGGCCCCCCGACAATCGACGCCGCCCGTTCAGGCCGGTCGCACGGCGTCGGGTTCGGTGAAGGTTGAAGGACAACGCGCCCAGGTGGCCAAAGCCAGCCGCATTTGGGTGGAGGGAAAACACGACGCCGAACTCGTCGAGAAAGTCTGGGGCGACGATCTTCGCGTCGAGGGCATTGTGGTGGAGCCCCTGCACGGAGTCGATGACCTCAAGTCGGCAATCTCCGCCTTTAACCCCGGGCCCGGCCGGCGCCTCGGCATCCTGGTGGACCACCTCGTGGCCGGCTCCAAAGAGTCCCGCATCGCAGCTGACGCCATGACTGTGCCCGGCGCCGCAGGAAACGTCCTGATTGTCGGCCATCCCTACATCGATGTCTGGCAGGCCATCAGGCCCAAAGTTCTGGGAATTGAGGCCTGGCCGTCCGTACCCCGCGGCACCGACTGGAAGACCGGGATTCTCACCGCCTTCGGGTGGCCTCACGAGACCGCTGAGGATGTAGGACTGGGCTGGCAACGTCTTCTTGGTGCGGTTCGCAGCTACGCCGACCTTGAGGCCTCGCTGCTGGGCCGCGTGGAGGAAGTCATCGACTTCCTCACAGTTCCCTGACCTTTGGCCTCAAAGCAGCAGCAACTGACGTGTCATCGTGGCGTTTGTCCCGGGAAGCCTGCCGGGGCCGGTATTCTGGGACAGCAACACCGCACTATCTTTACAGCAAAGGGAACACACCGTGGCAGAGAACGCTCCTGAAGAACCGGGCAGCGCCGCAGGCCAGCCCCAGTACCATGGCGCGCCTGCAAATGCGCTGCCGCTGACCGCCAGCGAGGACAGGCAGTGGGCTACGTTGGCACACTTTGGCGGTATTCTCGGATGCCTGCCATCTCTCCTGATCTACTTGATCTTCCGTGACCGCGGACCGTTCACGGCACAGGAATCCAAGGAGGCGTTGAACTTCACGCTGCCTCCCACCATCGCTGCGGTTCTGGCCAACATCCTGGTGCTGTTGCCGGTAGTAGGCAACATCTTTGCTGTGATCGCCACTGGCATCTGGGTAGCCCTGACATGCTTCTCCGTCTCAGCCGGAATCCGCGTCAACCACGGCCAGCCGCACCGTTACAAGCTCAACCTGCGCTGGGTCAAGTAGCCCTCCCCCAGCCATTCAAGCGGCTGGGGGGTTAGTCGGGGAGAATCCTCCGGACTACGGCGTCAGCCAGCAGCCGGCCCTTCAGCGTAAGGGTCAACCGGCCTTTGAACGCTTGCACGGGATCAACCAGCTCGTCGGCGATCAGCCCTGCCATTGCATGGCGGCCAACCGCGTCCAAGGCATCTACTTCAAGCCCTGTACCGAGCCGTGCTTCCAGCATGATGCGTTCGACTTCCCGGGTTTCGGCGTCGAGGGTCTCCCGGCCTGCCGCCGGTGAGCTTCCCGCACCCAACCGTCCTGCGTACGCTGTGGGGTGCTTAACGTTCCACCACCGGACACCTCCTACGTGGGAGTGCGCACCGGGGCCGATGCCCCACCAGTCATCGCCGCGCCAGTAGGCCAGATTGTGCCGGCACGCTTGATCGGGTGTCCGGGACCAGTTGCTGACCTCGTACCAGTTCAAACCAGCTGCGGAGATCAACGAATCAGCCAACTCGTATTTGGCTGCATGATCGTCGTCGTCAATTCCGGGCACTTCGCCGCGGCGGATCTGGGCCGCCAACTTGGTGCCGTCCTCCACGATCAATGCGTAGGCGCTGATGTGGTCAGGCTCGTAGGACAGTGCTGTTTCAAGGGACAACCGCCAGTCCGCCATGGACTCCCCCGGCGTACCGTAAATAAGGTCCAGGCTCACCGCGAGTCCGGCCTCACGGGCCCACTGGACCACGAGCGGCACACGACTGGGGGTATGGGTCCGGTCAAGGACCTTCAACACGTGCGGCACAGCCGACTGCATGCCAAACGAAACCCTGGTGAATCCGGCATCGGCCAGCACCTTCAGGGACTCAGGGGTTACGGAATCCGGATTGGCTTCGGTGGTTACCTCGGCACCAGGCTCAAGCCCCCAATGGTCGACGGCGGCCCGCAGGATTCGTGCAAGGTCTTCCGCGGGGAGGAGCGTGGGCGTACCGCCTCCAAAGAAGACTGTGCTCATGCGCCGCCGGGGCACCCCTGAGGCGTCCAGTGCCAGAGCCGCAAAGTCGAGTTCGGACACCGCAGTTGTGGCATAGGCATCCTGGGAAGCCCCGCCGCCAAGCTCGGTGGCCGTATAGGTATTGAAGTCACAGTAGCCGCAGCGAACGGCGCAAAACGGGATATGGACGTAGAGCCCAAAGTTGCGGTGCTCGACGCCATCCAGCACCTGCGGGGGAAGTACTCCGTCCGCAGGCGCCGGATCGCCCAATGGTAGGACGCTGGGCATCTACTTCTTGGCCTTGTCCTTGGACTCGTCGGTGGTCAGTGCTGCGATGAATGCTTCCTGGGGAACCTCCACGCGACCCACCATCTTCATGCGCTTCTTGCCTTCCTTCTGCTTTTCCAGCAGTTTGCGCTTACGGGTGATGTCACCGCCGTAGCACTTGGCAAGAACGTCCTTGCGGATGGCCCGGATGCTCTCACGGGCGATGATTCGCGATCCGATGGCCGCCTGGATGGGCACCTCGAATTGCTGCCTCGGAATGAGCTCACGGAGCTTGCCGGTCATCATGACACCGTAGGCGTAGGCCTTGTCGCGGTGGGTGATGGCACTGAAGGCATCCACTTGTTCGCCCTGCAGCAGGATGTCTACCTTGACAAGGTCTGCAACCTGCTCGCCGTCGGCTTTCCAGTCCAGTGAGGCGTAGCCACGGGTTTTGGACTTCAGGAGGTCGAAGAAGTCGAACACGATCTCGGCCAGCGGAATCCAGTAGCGGAGTTCCACTCGGTCCTCGGACAGGTAATCCATGCCGCGCATTTGGCCGCGGCGGCTTTGGCAGAGTTCCATGATGGAACCAACAAACTCGTTCGGAGCCAGGATGGTGGCGGAAACCATAGGCTCGCGAACCTCGGAGATCTTGCCCGTGGGGTACTCGCTGGGGTTGGTGACATGGATGACCTTCTTGTCCTCCAGTGTCACCTCGTATTCCACGTTGGGAGCCGTGGAGATGAGGTCCAGGTTGTACTCACGTTCAAGGCGCTCACGGGTAATTTCCAGGTGCAGCAAACCGAGGAACCCGACGCGGAAACCGAAGCCCAGCGCTGCGGACGTCTCGGGTTCGTAAACCAGTGCGGCGTCGTTAAGCATCAGTTTTTCGAGGGCGTCGCGGAGGACAGGGTAGTCCGTTCCGTCCAGCGGGTAGAGACCTGAGAAGACCATCGGTTTGGCGTCGGCGTAGCCGCTGAGCGACTCCGAGGCAGGCTTGGCCAGGTTGGTGACAGTATCGCCAACCTTCGACTGGCGGACGTCCTTCACGCCGGTGATCAGGTATCCCACCTCGCCGACCCCCAGGCCCTTGGATGGCGTGGGCTCCGGAGAGCTGACACCAATCTCCAGGAGCTCGTGGGTTGCCCGGGTGGACATCATCTGAATGCGTTCGCGCGGGTGGAGCATGCCGTCCACCACGCGGACGTACGTCACGACGCCGCGGTACGTGTCATAGACGGAGTCGAAAATCATGGCGCGGGCCGGCGCATTGGGATCGCCAACGGGAGCAGGAAGGTCGCGGACAATTTTGTCCAACAGCGCCTCAACACCCACACCGGTTTTGCCGGAGACCTTGAGGACGTCCTCGGGGTCACCGCCAATGAGGTTGGCAAGCTCTGCCGCGTACTTCTCGGGCTGGGCAGCCGGAAGATCGATCTTGTTCAGCACAGGAATGATGGTGAGGTTGTTCTCCATTGCCAGATACAGGTTGGCAAGGGTTTGGGCCTCGATGCCCTGGGCCGCGTCCACCAGCAGCACTGCGCCTTCGCAAGCGGCGAGCGAGCGGGAAACCTCATAGGTGAAGTCGACGTGGCCGGGAGTATCGATCATGTTCAGTGCATAGCTGTTGCCATCAAGTTCCCACGGCATGCGAACAGCCTGGGACTTGATGGTGATGCCACGCTCACGTTCGATATCCATGCGGTCCAGATACTGGGCCTTCATGTCGCGTTGCTTAACGACGCCGGTGTACTGCAGCATGCGGTCGGCCAAGGTGGACTTACCGTGGTCAATGTGGGCAATGATGCAGAAGTTCCGGATGATGGCCGGATCTGTTGCGGCGGGCACCGGTGCGGTGCGGGCCATGGGAGACACGCAGGATCCTTACTGTCGACACTCACACGGCAATTCCCGGAGCTGGGCATAGGCCAGCCGGAACACGCCGCGCATCTGATCCTCTAGTCTCCCATGAACCTGCGCTTCGCCGTACATTGCCTGCCCAGGTGTCAGCTCCACGCAGCTGTAGCGTTGTCACATGGCTTTCGACTTGCGCCCTTTGGGCAAACTCATCCTGCGATCATTCAAAGCCCTCGGTGGCAACAGCACTAAAGCAGCCACACCGTCAGGTGCCCGCAGGACACAAACCCGGCAGTCCGACGTCGTACGCCAGCCAGGTTCTTACCCGGGCGATTTTCGCGGTTCCCTCAAGGTCAGCTACTCCCCCAAGCCAGATGGTCAGCCGGATCCCGGCGAGATTGTCTGGAGCTGGGTTCCCTACGAAGAGGACCACACACAAGGCAAGGACCGGCCCGTACTCCTGGTGGGCCGGGATCGCGAATGGCTGTTGGGTCTTATGCTGACCTCCAAGGACCACGACAATGGCGCACGCGCGGACGACTATGTTGATATAGGAACCGGCCCTTGGGATCGGCAGGGCAGGCCCAGCGAAATCAACGTTGGGCGCATTATCCGCCTCGATCCTGGTGCGATCCGGCGCGAAGGCGCCGTTTTGGGAAAACCGCAATTCCGGGAGGTCGCACGGGCCCTTCAAGAACGGCAATAGCCGGATCGGGGGCCCAGTTCCCGAAGAGCCCGGACTTTCTGCTATCCTTTATAGCTGTGTGTCCGTGCAGGTCGACGGCCATACATGGTTGGCTGCCATAGGCATCCCCACGCCGCTCAGTCGATGGCCAACCTGAAAACCCTCTAGACCATTTCCGCATTAAAAAGAGAGTTCATACGTGGCTAATATCAAGTCCCAGAAGAAGCGCATCCTCACCAACGAGAAGGCTCGCCTGCGCAACAACGCAGTCAAGTCCGAGCTGAAGACGGCCATCCGCGCCGTCAACACCGCCGTTGAGTCTGCTGACAAGGATGCTGCTGGAACTGCACTTGCTGCTGCCAGCCGCAAGCTGGACAAGGCTGTCAGCAAGGGCGTTATTCACAAGAACAACGCTGCAAACCGCAAGTCTGCGATCTCCAAGAAGGTCAACGCACTCTAAGGTTTTTCCAGTTCGACTGAGCTGATCAAAAGGCCGGCACCCGTTGGGTGCCGGCCTTTGGGTTTAAGCGGCTGTATCAGTGGCGGCGATGCCGCCGCTGACCGGCATCAACGTCGGCTGGCTGACATGGCAATTACAGTCACCGCGTGCTCCACTGCGTAGACAGGGTCCCGCGACTCACCCTTCACCTGCGCGTCCGCTTCTGCGATGACCTGGATGGAACGGATCAGGCCCTCGGGAGTCCATCGCCGGACATCCCGCTGCGCCTGCTCAACAAGCCACGGCTGCATTCCCAGATTCCTGGCGATGGTGGCTGGAGAACCATTGGCCCCTGCAACTTTGGCCAGCGTCCGCAGCTTGGCCGCCAGTGCCGCAACCAAGGGAACCGGATCCACCCCGGTGGCCAAGGCATGCCTCAACGTGGACAGTGCCACCGGCCCATTACCAGCCATCGCAGCATCCGCAACCTTGAAGGCCGTCGCCTCAACCCGGCCGCCGTAGTAGCGTTCAACGGTCTCCGCCGTCACGGCGGTAGTGGCGTCGGCGATCAACTGGTTGCACGCTGCTGCAAGTTCGGAAAGGTTTGCGCCCACTGCGTTCACCAGGGCCTGGACAGCATCGCCCTCAATGCGTCGCCCTCCGGCCCTGAACTCGGAGACGACGAACGCGGTTTTGTCAGAGTCCTTCTTCAACGGTTGGCAATCAATGACGGGCCAGCCAGCGGACTTCACGGCATCGAGCAGCTTCTTGCCACGAACGCCCCCGGCATGACGCAAGACCAGGACAACGTCCTGGTCCGGGTGCTGGAGGTAGGCCAGTCCGTCCGCCAGAAAAGCATCATTCATGGCCTCGAGGCCATCGACCTCAATGAGCTTCCCCTCACCGAAGAGGGATGGCGTGACGGTCATCGCCAGGGATCCGGCCTCGTAGGAGCCCGCGTTGAGTCTGCTCAGTTCGACATCAGGGGTGGTGGTTCGCACCTGGGCCCGGATGCCGTCCACGGCCCGGATACCGAGATATTCTTCTGGTCCCATGACCAGGACGACGGCGGCCGGTGCCGCATCCCGCCAGCTGACGGTGTTCGCCGCGACGCTCTTGGCCCGGGTATTTTGGGCAGCAGCCACAGGTGGTTCCTTCCGGACGTTTCTTTGCAGGATTCAAGTCTGCCATGTTTTGCAGGGGGTGGAATTTGGTGTTCGGGGGTGCCTGACACCCTGGCGGCGTACAACCGCTTCTCGCCCCTTGGGGGCGGCTCGGTGCAGGCGGCCGAGGGCTGCAGATTAGGTGCGTCGCCAATTCTTCACCTCTGAGTTGGTTTTGTGCTTCTGCCCAGTCAGCCTTGGTCTCCAGGAAGGCCCTCTCCAACGCCAGCGCACAGATCCTTGCGGCGTCTCCGTCGGCAGCCCGCACCTACGCCCCCGGACGATCACCAAGCGATCAAGGAGCGCCACTACAGCGCCATGAAGTCCCATGACGTGACCCATCACCTGCGCAGGGCGCAGCACCATCCAAACAACCAGGACGGTCACCAAGGATGAGAGCACCATGGCCATTATTCCAACCGGCCCCTCTGCCCACGGCAGGGCAGCCCCTGGCAGGCCGGCAAAAAGCCGCGCCACTCCCGCAACCAACCCAGCACAGGTCCCGGAGACAGCGATGGGCACCACCGCGAGCCAGGGAAGAAGTGTGGCCAAAGGTACGGCAATTGTGCCGAAAATCGTCACCGGAGCCACCAACGGGCCTGCTACCACGTTGGCAATCAGCGCGAATGTGGTGAACTGTGGCTGAAGTGCCACGATCACCGGGCCACACAGCAGCTGGGCAGACAACGGCACGGCAACCCCGGCAGCCAACCACCGTGGCACCCAGAAAGGGATCCACGACGCAATTCTCGCCGCCAGCAGCACAATTCCGAACGTCGCCAGAACCGAGAGGAGAAACCCCACGTTGGCCGCCATGGCCGGGTCCAACAGCAGCAGGATGGTTGTGGCGAGGCAGAGGAAGGACAAGGACCGTCCGCGCAGCCCACCCGCCAGGGCAGCCAGCCCCACTGTCCCCATGACTGCGGCCCGTAGGACGCTGGGATCCGGCCCCACCATGGTGACGAATGCCACCAGCCCGCACGCAGCAAAAGCCCCTGCTGCCGGGCGCGCCAACCGGAAGCACCGTGCCAACAAAATGAAGCCACCCAGAATGAGGCTGCAGTTGGCTCCCGAGACCGCCGTCAAGTGAGTCATTCCCGTAGTCTTCATTGCCGCCTCCAGGCTTTCCGGCAGCGCGCTGGTATCGCCCGTCACCATTCCAGGGAGCAGCCCGGACGCGTCCGGAGGCAGCCAGTCAGCAGCGGAGACAAACCCTTTCCGTACGTCGGCCGCTGTCTGTCGGGCATCGAACCCGGATCCGGTAACGACGGGGTCAGAGGACGCGCTGAGAAGCGCAGCTTCGGATTGCCCTTCCCGCACCTGTTTCAGCGTTCCGGTTGTTCTGACGCTCTGCCCCGCCCGTACATTCCGCCAGGCAGCACCGCCCGACACAACGATGCCGGCAGTTCCACGTATCACGTTTCCCTTGGACGTGAGATGAATCAGACCCGCATCAACCATCCATCTGTCGTCACTTGAAGGCGCAGGTGCAGGCGCCGGTGTGGGGCTGCCCGTAATGAGAAGGTGAACGACGACCCCCTCATCGGCGGCCATCGCCGGGGCCAGTGGTCCGTTCTCACGGTTGTCGGCGATGACACCACAATGAACCGCAACAGCAGCGCCCAGGACACACGCGAGGGCCAGGGTGGCCCACAGTGTTCGGGGCCGCACTCCGGACGGCCCCTGGCGATGCCCCACCACCAGGAACACTCCGCCAAACAAGCCCAGTGCAACCGCCACCACAGCCGACCAGACCGCATCCATGCGGCCACCTGCCAGCGCTGCAGACCACGTCACCACCACCACCGGCACGAGCCTCAGGTCTATGCGTTTTCCCGCTTCCGGACCTCCCACGGACTCAGCCACCCTCCACCGTCACAAGGTCTTTGAGGGACTCCATGAGCTTGGGCCCAATCCCATCAATGGCATCCAGTTCGTCCACCGAGGCGAACGGTCCATGGTCTTTCCGCCAGTCCAGAATCCGCTGGGCAGTGACGGGCCCCACCCGGGGCAATGTCCCCAACTCCTCCAAGGTGGCAGTGTTGATGTTGACCTTCGTGGCCCCGCCGCTGGAACTGCCAGTGCCAGTACTGCCAGCAATCGCAGACGGGGCGCCCCGCGGGGCTTCCCCCGCTACTGGAACGGCAACCTTGGCTCCATCGCTGAGCACCTCGGCAAGGTTCAGCCCGCCGAGTTCGGCGTTTGGCGCTGCACCCCCGGCGGCATCAATGGCCTGGAAGACGCGGCTACCCAGCGGCAAAGTGACGACGCCGGGCTGCTGCACGGCCCCCGCCACGTGAACAATCAGGCTCCCCTGGGACTCCGAACCCACCGGTTGCGGCGATTCTGACGAACCCGGCACAACGGGGCCAACAGACGTGGAAGAATCCAACGGTTCTGATGTTGGCTGGCCCAAGGAAGACTGCCATAAATGCCACGCGATGAGGCCTGCCCCTACCACCGCCAGGAGTACCGCTACGCGCCAAGGGGCACGCCATCGAAGACGGGATCTGCGAAGGAGGTCTCCGGGGTCTTCCTCGTCGCCAACTGGAACAGAAGGATAATTGTCCGGCAACTCCAACAGCGGAGAAGCCAGGGTCTCTCCGGCCAATCGGGAGGTAAAGCGCTGCCGTGCTGCCGTCGCTGCGGCATCTGGGGACGAATCCCGGTTCCAGCGTGGCATGAAATGAGCTTATGGCCGGCGCCGCAGGGTCAGTCCGCCCCACATGGGCTATGTGGATAAACCGCCGGATGATCAGTCCGTTGGCGTGCTGCTCTCCCCCACAATGACAGCCAGAACCCCCAGGCCGGCATGAGCCGCCAGGACGGCAGGCAAGGCACTGATTTGCGGCGGCGGGCAGTCGGGGCATTTCTCGTTCAGCCGGGCGGCGAGGGCTTCGGCCTCCATCTGGTTGCCAAAGTGGTGTACTGCCAGGCGCTGCTGTCCGTGCGGGCGGGAAGCAACATCCGCTGCAACGATCTCCTCCAAGCGAGCTACGGCGCGCACGGCGGACCTGACCTTTTCCAGCGGAACGATCTTGCCGCCGTCGACGGCCAGGATGGGCTTGATGGCGAGGACCGTGCCCAACAGGGACGCTGCCGCACCGATCCGCCCACCACGGCGTAGCTGTTCCAGGCTGGGCACGTAGAAGTAGACCTTGGTGCGCTCCATGCGCCGCTCGGCGAAACCACGGACTTCGGCAGCCTCTTGCCCATCGGCAGCAGCAACCACGGCACTTTGGACCCCCATGCCCTGCGCCATGCCCACCGTGCGGGAGTCCACCACTTCCACCGGAATGCTGACGCGGGCCGCAGCCAGTCGGGCAGCATCGGCGGTTCCGGAGAGCTCGGACGAAATGTGGATGGAAACCACTGACTCGAAACCGCGACGCTGGGCAGCGAGGTAGGCCTGCTCGAATTGTCCGGGTGATGGCCGGGACGTTTTCACCGAGGCACCCGAGGCCAGGGCCAGCGATAAAGTCTGGGTGATGTCGTCTTCGCCCTCGCCATAAATTTCGTTCCCCACCATGACGGGCATGGGAACAACAGCGAGCCGTCCGTCGGCGGTAAAGGCCGAGACCCAGTCCGAGGGAAGCGCAGCCGCCGAATCCGTGACTACTGCTGTCTTGACGACGGCGGCCAACGGTACGTCAGCTGCTGGAACCGGCACAGTGGGCTGCCTAAGGCGCGCCACTCTTTCCTTGAGCCATATCCATGCGGGTGGTTCTCGCTCAGGCACGCAACCTCCAAAGATGATGGCCGGCCGCCGGCAGACTGCCGGCGGCCGCATTGTCCCTGCTAGGCGGGGACGATGTTCACCAGTTTAGGTGCCCGGACGATCACGGTCCGGATGCCGCGACCGTCCATGGCACGCTGGACGTTTTCCGAAGCCAGGGCAAGTTCCCGCAAGGCGTCCTCAGTGATGTCAGGCGACACTTCCAGGCGATCGCGAACCTTGCCCTGCACCTGAACCACAGCGGTGACGGTATCCTGCACCAGCAATGCTTCGTCATGCTTCGGCCAGCCTGCATTCGCTACGGAAGCAGGGTGGCCCAGGGTGTTCCACAGGTCCTCGGCTGTGTACGGAGCAAACAGGCTCAGGATGACCGCAACGGCTTCCACCGCTTCGCGTACGGCGGGGTCTGCGGCACCTGCACCGGAATCAATGGTCTTGCGGGTCGCGTTCACCAACTCCATCAGGCGGGCCACCACGACGTTGAACTTGTTGTTGTCCAACAGTTCCGCGGCATCGGCGATGGTCTTGTGCGTGACAGTGCGCAGTACGCGGTCGCCAGCAGCCGGATCCACACCCGGCTCGCTGCTGACGTCCTGGCCAAGCCGCCAGGCCCGGGCCAGGAACTTGGCAGAACCCGACGGCGAAACGTCGGCCCAGTCGACGTCGTCTTCCGGCGGGGAGGCAAAGACCATGGTGAGGCGCACGGCGTCGACGCCGAACTTGTCCAACTGCTCGCCGAGGTCCACACCGTTGCCGAGGGACTTGCTCATGGCCTTGCCGCCGTTGAGCACCTGGCCCTGGTTGAGCAGCGCCGAGAACGGTTCATTGGCTTCGATCAGGCCGATGTCCTTGATGACCTTGGTGAAGAAGCGGGCGTACAGCAGGTGCAGGATGGCGTGCTCAACGCCACCTACGTACTGCCCGACCGGCATCCAGTTGTTGATCTTTTCGGGATCGAACGGGCCCTCGGTGTAGTCCGGGGACACGAAGCGCAGGAAGTACCAGGACGAGTCCACGAACGTATCCATGGTGTCGGTATCGCGCTGCGCAGCGCGGCCGCAGTTGGGGCACTCAACATTGACCCACTCGACGGCGGCGGCCAACGGGGAGGTCCCCTTGGGCGAGAGCGCCTCACCCCGCAGGTTATCGGGCAACCTGACGGGCAACTGGTCATCGGGGACGGGAACTTCGCCACATTCGCCGCAGTGGATGATGGGGATGGGCGTACCCCAGAAACGCTGACGGCTCAGCAGCCAGTCACGCAAACGGAAGTTGACGAATTTCTCGCCGGTTCCCAGCTTCTCGAGGATCTCGATCGCTGCCGGAATGCCCTCGGACTTGGACAAGCCGTCCAAGTCGCCGGAGTTCTTCAGTGTGCCTTCGCCGGCAGTGGCCACGCCGGTCTCTGCGGGATCTTCGGCGCCTGTTTCCACCACTGCCCGGACGGGCAGGTTGAAGGCCTTGGCGAAGTCGAGGTCGCGCTGGTCATGCGCAGGCACGGCCATGATGGCACCCGTACCGTAGTCGGCCAACACGTAATCAGCGGCCCATACCGGGAGCTTCTCGCCGTTGAGCGGGTTGATGGCGTAACGGCCGGTGAAGACGCCGGTCTTCTCGCGTTCGGTGGACTGGCGCTCAATTTCGGAGAGCGCCTTGACCTTTTCGCGGTACGCCATGAGTTCGTCGTGCTGTTCCGGAGTCACCAGGTCCAGCGCCAGATGCGCATCTGCTGCAACAACAAAGAACGTTGCGCCATAGAGAGTGTCAGGACGGGTAGTGAAGACCGCGACTTCGCGCTCGGCACGCTCTTCCGTGGCTTCGATGACGAACCGCACGTGCGCGCCTTCAGAGCGGCCGATCCAGTTGCGCTGCATGGCCAGGACACGCTCGGGCCAGTGCCCTTGCAGCTGGTCCATGTCCTCCAGCAAGCGGTCAGCGTAGTCGGTGATCTTGAAGTACCACTGGTTCAGCGACTTCTTGGTGACGGGTGTGCCGCAGCGTTCACAGGCGCCGTTGACAACCTGTTCGTTCGCCAGGACGGTGAGGTCCTTGGGGCACCAGTTGACCGGCGAATCCTTGCGGTAGGCCAATCCGCGCTCGTAGAAGCGCTTGAACAGCCACTGCGTCCACCGGTAGTACTCGGGATCCGAGGTGTGGATGCGCCGGGACCAGTCGGCGGAGATGGCGTATCGCTTGAAAGACGCCGCCTGGGTGTCGATGTTCGCGTAGGTCCACTCGCTGGGGTGCGCGTTGCGCTTGATCGCGGCGTTCTCCGCGGGGAGGCCGAAAGAGTCCCAACCGATGGGGTGCAGGACGTCGAAGCCCTTCTGGCGCAGGTATCGCGCCACCACGTCGCCCATCGCGAATGCTTCGGCGTGGCCCATGTGCAGGTCACCGGAAGGGTAGGGGAACATGTCCAGCACGTAGCGCCGTTCCCGCGAACCGTCGTCGGCAGGAGTAAAGACCTTGAGGTCTTCCCAGACTTGCGGCCACTTGGCTTCCATCGCCGCGAAGCTGTAGACGCCCTCTTCAGGCGCTTCAGCTGCGGCTGTCTGTGCTGTTCCGGTCTCTGTCTCCGGCTGAACGCTCACTGCTGCCCTCTTCTGTTCTTCGATGGCGGTTTTGCCTCCTGCTGCGGTCCCGGATAGCCCCGGACACACAAAAGCCCCTCAACAATGGAGGGGCGGCCGCACGGCTGATAAAAGCCGGGCGGCTAGCTAAGCAGAAGGATCTCACGCATACCAATACCTTACCCCACCAAACCCGTGGGCCGGGTGCAAGACGTCCGTACGCCCAAGAGGTGTTCCGGGGACTCCGCGCCATGGTGTGGTGGGCACCGCGAAGCGGGCGGGCGGGAGTCCCCGGAACCTCTGTCGAGGTCAGACTACTTAACGTCCTCGTCGACCCAGTCCATTGATTTGGTCACGGCCTTCTTCCAGAGCCGCAGCTGACGCTCCTGCTCTTCTGCCGGCAGCTGCGGTTCCCAGCGCTTGTCTTCGTTCCAGTTGGCGCTGAGCTCACCCAGGTCCTTCCAGAATCCGACGGCGAGACCCGCCGCGTAGGCAGCGCCGAGGGCCGTGGTTTCCACCACCTTGGGACGGACCACCGGTACGCCCAGGATGTCTGCCTGGAACTGCATGAGTGCCTCGTTGGCGACCATGCCGCCGTCGACCTTCAACTCGGTGAGCGGAACACCCGAGTCCGCGTTGACGGCGTCCAGCACCTCGCGGGTCTGGAAGGCAGTTGCTTCCAGCGCGGCGCGGGCAATGTGGCCCTTGTTGGCGAAACGGGTCAGGCCGACGATGGCGCCGCGGGCGTCCGCGCGCCAGTACGGCGCGAAGAGGCCGGAGAAGGCGGGGACGATGTACACGCCACCGTTGTCCTTGACACCGGCAGCCAAGTCCTCAACTTCCGGAGCGGAGCTGATCATGCCCAGGTTGTCGCGGAGCCACTGGATCAAGGAACCGGTGACCGCGATGGAACCTTCCAGGGCGTAGTGCGGCTTGGCGTCGCCCAGCTTGTATCCCAACGTGGTGAGGAGGCCGTTCTTGGAGTGAACAATTTCCTCGCCAGTGTTGAAGATCAGGAAGCAGCCTGTGCCGTAGGTGTTCTTCGCTTCGCCGGCCTGGAAGGCTGCCTGGCCGAAGGTGGCCGCCTGCTGGTCGCCCAGGATGCCTGCTACCGGAGTTTCCCGAAGGAGCTGGGAGGTGTGGACCTGGCCGTAGACCTCGGAGGAGGACTTGATGGCCGGCATCATGGAGGCCGGAACGCCAAAGACGTCCAGGATTTCCTGGTCCCATTGGAGCGTCTCGAGGTCCATGAAGAGGGTGCGGGATGCGTTGGTGACATCGGTGACATGGACGCCGCCGTCCACACCTCCGGTCAGGTTCCACAGAACCCAGGCATCGGTGTTGCCGAACAGGAGGTCGCCGGCTTCCGCACGTTCGCGGGCACCGTCGACGTTGTCCAGGATCCACTTGATCTTGGTGCCGGAGAAGTAGGTGGCCAGCGGCAGGCCCACCTTTTGCTTGAAGCGTTCGAGCCCGCCGTCCTGGGCCAACTGGTCCACGATCGGCTGGGTGCGGGTGTCCTGCCAGACGATGGCGTTATAGACAGCCTCACCGGTGTTCTTGTCCCAGACAACCGCAGTTTCACGCTGGTTGGTGATTCCGACGGCGGCGATGTCGTGCCGCGTCAGGTTCGCCTTGGACAGGGCGGAGGCAATAACTTCCCGGGTGTTGTTCCAGATTTCGGCGGGGTTGTGCTCAACCCAGCCAGCCTGCGGGAAGATCTGCTCGTGTTCCATCTGGCCGGTGGAGACGATGTTGCCGGAGTGGTCGAACACGATGGCGCGGGAGCTGGTGGTGCCCTGATCAATGGCGATGACGTATTGATTCATGGTGACGTCCTTGTCTTAGTGATGGTCGTTGCTGGTTACTCAGTGGTGATTGAGGGTGTGTGCGGTTCGGTACGGGCAGGATCAGCCGGCGACCGCAGGCATGATGTCGGGAACCCACAGAGCTACGACGCCCGCAAGTGCGCCGCCAACCAGCGGTCCAACAATGGGGATCCAGGAGTAGGCCCAGTCGCTGCTGCCCTTGCCCTTGATGGGAAGGAGGGCGTGCGCGATGCGGGGGCCGAGGTCACGTGCAGGGTTGATGGCGTAACCGGTGGGGCCACCGAGGGAAACGCCGATACCGACAACGAGCAGTGCCACGGCCAGCGGGCCGAGTCCTGAGGGGGTACCGCCGAAGGTCAGGATGACGAAGACCAGGACGAAAGTGCCGATGATCTCTGTGACGAGGTTCCACGGGGTGGAACGGATGGCGGGACCGGTGGAGAAAGTACCCAGCTTGTTGGCTGCCAGGGGTTCTTCATCGAAGTGCTGCTTGTATGCGAGCCAGCAGACAACCGCACCCAGGAAGGCACCCAGCAGTTCGGCGCCGAAGTACGTCAGGGTGGACGCGAAGGTGACGGCTACGTCCGGGGCATACTCTGCCTTGCCGTTGACCAGCAGGCCCAACGTCACGGCCGGGTTCAGGTGCGCACCGGACTTTGCAGCCACGAAAACGCCCGCGAAGACCGCAATACCCCAGCCCCACGTCACCATCAAGAATCCAGCGTTGTTGCCCTTGGTGCCTTTGAGCGCAACGTTTGCCACGACGCCGCAACCCAACAGGGTCAGCATCATGGTTCCGAATACTTCGGAAAGGAAAACAATTCCAAGAGACATCTTTGACTCCTCATTTTTCTGTTATCAGCCCCCTCGCGGGTGAAGAGGCCGTTTGGGACGGTTCCGCTCTCCGGAACCGTCCCGGTGTGGTGGTCCCCTGTCGGGCCCACCTACCCCATTCCGCCCCTGCCGCACGTTGGGACGGTCAAGCTGTTTCCGCTGCTTGGGCTCAGGCTACGAGACTGTGCACGTCAACCTTGTGGAACCGCTGCAGTACTTCCTGGGCGTGGCGGATTTCTGCTTCACGGGCGGCAGCATCCCAGCCGAGCGGTTCGGCCAAGGCGGCGGCAATTTCGTTCAGCAGCTCACCGGTGACCAAGCCACGGAACGCCAGGGACGTCCTGCGGATAAGGACGTCCACCAAGTGCCCGATCTGCTCATGCTCGGCCATGAACTCCAACTCACGGACGCTGAGTTCACGCGTTGACCGCAATGGCTGGTCATGGCCTGCGTTGAGGTACGCGATCACCGCGTCAGCCCGCGTACCGTAGCGGGTCAGCAGCCCGGCAACCCGGTCAGCGTCCAGGCCCGGACCCATGTGCTTCTTGATCCATTCCTGTTCGCCCTGTTCAGTGGCAGGGAAGCCGGCGCCGCCGCCGATGGCGAGTTTCGCCGTCGAGACTTTGCGTTCCATGCCGAGTTCACGCAGGACGTCGTTGGTCATGTGCTCGGCCAGGGCGCGGAACGTTGTCCACTTGCCGCCTACCAAGCTGAGTACGACGGCGGCCTTACCGCCTGGCGTGGCTACCGCACCATCGCCGGTGCGGACGCTGCGCTCGATCCGGTAGTCCCTGGAAACGAAGCCGGGCTGGGTTTCGTCGTGACGGGGCAACGGACGGACGCCGGCGAAGCTGTAGACAATCTGGTCCCGCTCCACCTTGATGGTGGGGAACACGTGTCCTACCAGGTCGAAGAAGTAGTCGATCTCTTCTTCGGTGCACACGGCGTCTTCGGACATGTCCGCGTCGACGTCGGTGGTGCCCACCAGGACGCGGTCGCCCATCGGGTAGATGAGGACGATGCGGCCGTCGGTGTGTTCGAAGAAGATCTCCCTGCCGTTGCAGGCGGCAAGAAGTTCCGGGTGGTCAAGGACAATGTGGGAGCCCTTGGTTCCGCCCATGAACTTGCTGACGGCACCCATGGCCTGGTTGGTGAGATCCACCCAGGCGCCTGTGGTGTTGACGATCACGTCTGCCTTGAATTCAAATTCCTTGCCGGTCAGTTCATCGCGGAGGAGAACCCCGTCCGCGCCCATGGAAACGAGTGACACATAGTTGCTGGCGCGGGCGCTTCCACCGGGAAGTCCGCCGCCCAGGCCTGCCTTCTCGCCATCCTGAAGGACATCGAGGGTCAGGCGTTCGGGGTTGTGGACCGAGGCATCAAAGTAGGTTGCCGCGTACTTGATCCCCGAGTGCAGCTTGGGAAGCTCGGCCAGGGCCCGGGTCCTTCCACGGAACTGGTGGCGGGGCACACTTCCTCCGTCACGGGAGAAGAAGTCATACATGCTCAGGCCAACCTTGATGAGGAATGCGCCGCGTTCCTTGGGCTTGCCCTGCTTGTGGGTGAGGAAACGCATGGGTGCGGAAAGGATTCCGGAGAAGGTGCTGAAGATGGGGATGGTGGTCTGGAGCGGCTTGACGTAGTGCGGTGCAATGCGCAGGAGCCGGTTGCGCTCCACCACGGATTCCTGGACCAGGCGGAACTCGCCATTTTCGAGATAGCGGATGCCACCGTGGATCATGTGCGAGGAAGCACCACTGGCACCTTGGCAGTAGTCGCCGCGTTCAACAAGCGCCACATCCACACCTTGCAGGGCCAGGTCGCGGAACGTTCCTACACCGTTGATGCCGCCGCCAATGATAAGTACCTTGGCCGAGGGCCGCTCCTGCAGCGCAACGACGGAGTCGCGCTCTGTGTGCCGTGAGGTACCGGAAATCCTGTTGTGTCCCAAAACTGCTCCCTTGGGCTTGGTTCGTGCGCCGCGCCACTCGCTGCTGCACCGTTCACCACTAATCTTGCGAAGGTGGAAAATGGAGTCAAGCTATTTGCACAAACGTGCAGGAAGGAAATGAGATGGCACGATCACGTCACTCGGATGCGCTCCGGGCTGCACAGATGTATTACCTCCAGGACCTGACCATGGACGCCATCGCCCGGGAGCTGAGAACGTCCCGGTCCACGGTGTCCCGGCTGCTGTCATCGGCACGCGAAACCGGCCTTGTGCAGGTACAGATCAGGAGCCCTTTTGACACCGGACCCGAACTGGAGAGCCAGATCCGCAACCAATATGGAGTGGACGTCCATGTGGTTCCCGTGTTGGACACGCTCAACGAAGCAGAGACCCTGGACCGCGTTGCCATGCAGGCCGCGCGAACAATAGGCCCCCTGGTGGACTCGAACGCCATCATCGGCGTGGCCTGGGGTGCGACGCTGAGTGCGGTCAGCCGGCATCTCACGCGGAAGGTGACGCACGACAGCATTGTGGTCCAGCTCAACGGTGCTGGAAACATGCAAACCACCGGCATTACCTACGCCAGCGACATCATGCGCCGCTTCGGCAGCGCCTACGGTGCACGGGTGGAGCAGTTTCCTGTTCCGGCATTCTTTGATCATGCATCCACCAAGACGGCCATGTGGAATGAGCGCAGCGTTCAACGCATTCTTGATCTGCAGGCACGCATGAGCATCGCTATATTCGGCGTGGGTTCGGTGGATTCGGACTATCCCAGCCACGTCTATGCCGGCGGTTACCTCGATGAACGCGACCTCACCATGCTGGCCGCCGATGACGTGGTGGGCGACGTCGCCACGGTATTTTTCCGCAGCGATGGATCGTCGGACGGCATCACCCTCAACGAACGGTCCACGGGCCCCAGCCATGAGCAATTGCGGCAAGTCAGGCGCCGCATTTGCGTGGTGTCCGGTGCCTCCAAGATCAATGGACTCCAGGGAGCACTGGCCGCCGGGCTGGCCACGGACCTCATTTTGGACGAAGCCTCGGCCCGGCGACTTGTCAGTTTCAATGGCCACTCCTGAAGCATTCGTGCAAGGAATGGGTAGAGTCTTTGCTATGAGATTCCCGTCCCGGCAGACATTGAACAACGGCGTACAGATGGACAGCCTGGGATACGGACTCTATAAAGTGCCCCCGAAGGACGCCGAAGCACTGGTAGCCACAGCCCTGGGCGAGGGGTATCGGCGCTTTGATACGGCCGCGATGTACGGCAACGAGGTCGGCGTCGGACGAGCCATCGGCGGCGCAGTCGGAGATGCCGCGGAAGCCAACAGGGGAACGGGCGGTTCCGGAGAATCCGTTCACACCCTTGCACGGGAGGACCTCTTCGTCACCACCAAGGTCTGGAACGATGACCACGGCTACGACGCCACCCTTCGCGCCTTCGACACGTCCATCTCAAACCTTGGGCTCGACTACGTGGATCTTTACCTCATTCACTGGCCCTGTCCCCGACGTGGACTGTTGGTGGAGACGTGGAAAGCCATGGAGACCTTGTACAGGGAAGGCAAAATCCGGGCCATTGGTGTTTCCAACTTCCAACCCGGCCACCTGGACGATTTGATGCAGAAGGCCGAAGTAGTCCCGGCCGTCAACCAAATCGAGCTGCACCCCTGGTTGCAGCAGACCAGGTTGCGCACCTTGCACGAACAACTCGGTATACGCACTGAGGCGTGGAGCCCACTGGGCAGAGGGCAGGTACTGGTGGATCCGGCCATCATCCGCCTGGCGGCGAAGTACGGCAGGACTCCTGCGCAGGTTGTTCTCCGCTGGCATCTCCAACTGGGGAACCTGGTCATCCCGAAAGCAAGCTCTGCAGGCCGTATCAAAGAGAACTTCGCCGTTTTTGATTTCGAACTCGACGCCACGGACATGGACGGCATCGCAGGGCTTGAGCGGCACCATCGAACCGGATCGCATCCGGACAATGTGAATTAGGAACAGCTGCATGGAAAAAGTGGACACCGCCAACTCCCCCGAAGGAACACAGGCCCCCACATTCTTCAGCGAAGCCCTTCCAGGGCGGACTGTAGCTTCGGACATTGATGTTGACGGCAGCAACGTGGCGTATTGGACGTACGAACCGGTCACCGTCACCCCCAAAACCCGTACCATCCTGGTGATCCACGGATTCCGGGGAGACCACCACGGGTTGCTCCGGGTGGCCGACCAGCTCCCGGAAATGCGGATCATCATGCCGGACCTGCCGGCCTTCGGAAGCTCCGATCCGTTCGTTGATGATGAGCACACTGTTGAACGCTACGGTCAGTTCATTTCCAGCTTCATGTCAGCGCTCGGCCTCGGGCCAAAGACCGTGTTGCTGGGCCACTCCTTCGGCTCGATCGTCGCCAGCCACTTCGCAGCGACGCACCCACACGCCATCTACCCGCTGATCCTGATCAACCCCATTGCCGCGCCCGCGCTGGAGGGTCCAAAGGGCATCATGACCAAGCTCGCTGTGCTGTACTACCAGGTGTCGGCCAGGCTTCCGCGCCCCCTGGGTCTCGCAATCCTTCGTAACCGGGCGATCGTGCGCATCATGAGCATCACCATGGCCAAAACCAAGAACAAAGCCCTGCGCCGTTTCATCCACGGCCAGCACGACGCCTACTTCAGCGCCTTCGCCGACAGGAAGAGCCTGCTGGAATCCTTCAAGGCCTCCGTCTCAGGACACGTGGCCGAGGTTGCCGAACAACTCACCCTCCCGGTGCTCCTTGTGGCCGGTGAGAAAGATGAGATCGCCACCCTTCCCAACCAGTACAAACTCATGGAGCGCCTTCCGGACGCGAGGCTGGAAGTCATTCCCGGCGTCGGGCACTTAATCCACTATGAGACGCCGGTCCCGGCGGCAGAAGCCATCCGCACCTTCCTGGAGGAACATCCCGCGTGAAAATTGTCATCGACGCCCGCTTTACCAGGACGGACCACCACGATGGCATCAGCCGCTACGGTTCAAGCCTCATAGCCGCAACATCCAAAATCGCCGACGTCACCATGCTGATCAGCGATAAGCGCCAACTTGCCCTGCTGCCGGACGTCCCCTACGTGCTCGTCAACAGCCCGTTGTCACCCGTCGAACTCTTCGTAGCCCGCAAGGTCAATCCCCTCAACGCCGATGTGGTGGTGTGCCCCATGCAGACCATGGGCACCTTCGGCCGCCGGTACGGCCTGGTGCTCACACTCCACGACCTCATTTACTACCAGCACCCGACACCCCCTGGCTTCCTGCCCGCACCCGTGCGTTTGCTGTGGAGGCTGTACCACAAGGCCTACTGGCCGCAGCGTCTCCTGCTGAACCGAGCGGATATCGTGGCCACCATCAGCCGAACCACTGAAGCGTTGATGGCCAAATACAAACTGACCAAACGGCCCGTCCGGATAGTCGGCAATGCCCCTCAGCCAGGTCAGTCGCCGCGCGATCCTGGCTCCGGCGCAGATAAAACCCTTCTCTACATGGGTTCGTTCATGCCGTACAAGAACGTAGAGACGATGATTCGGGGAATGGCCGGATTGCACGATTACACCCTGCACTTGCTCAGCCGCATCACCCCGCAACGTCAGTCTGAACTTGAGGCTATGGTTCCCACCGGAGCCAAGGTCCAGTTCCACAACGGCGTCACCGACGCCCAGTACGACGAACTGCTGCTGAGGGCAACTGCCCTGGTCAGTCTCTCCCGCGCTGAGGGGTATGGCTTGCCGTTGGTGGAAGCCATGGCACTGGGAACCCCTGTCATTGCCAGCGACATTCCGATCTTCCGTGAAGTGGGCGGAGACGCTGTCAGCTATGTGGACCCCGGATCACCTACGGAGTTCGCCGGCGCTGTGGCTGCGCTCGGTGACGACGCTCTCTGGCAGCAGCGCTCCCGCCAGTCCGTTAAGCGGGCATCCGAATTCACCTGGGACGAGTCGGCGCGGCAACTGCTTGCTGCAGCCGAGGAAGTCGTGGCACTGCGCAAACGCCGGGCCTAGGGATCCCCTAGAGGACGTCCACGCCGTCCAGGCGAAGTTGTACAGGACCCCACGTGCGCTTGGCGGCGCTGGCAGCCTTCACGGCCCGCAGGGCACGCGTGGCTTCCGCAGCGTCGCCGTACGGCAGGAAATACAACGTCCGGACGTCCTCATCTGCCTCGCTGGAGGCGCCCTGCGAGGCCCCTGGGTAAAGCTGAACCGGCGCAGGACCGGCCTTCCGGAGCTTGTTGCCCGACGGCAACGTCGCGGTAGCTTCAAAGGCATCCGCGAAATGCCCGACGTCGGCCCTGGTACCGGTAATTGACGCCACCCGCACCGCTGGGGGCAAATGGAGTTCCTTCCTCAGCGCCAGTTCACGTGATGCGAAGCCCGGCGCGTCCCAGCGCAGCAGCGCACCCGTGGCGACGGTATCGTCAGCCGTGATCACCACGAGGCCCCCCTCGTGGGCAGGTTTGACCAAGGCAGCGGCATTGAACCAACGCCTGACGGTGTCCTCCCCCGCCCGGAGGTTTTCCCTCCGGAGCAGCGAGTTGCCGTCCAACAGCAGAGCGGCAGCATAGCCCCCTGGAGCCACAGGCTCGGCTCCCACGGTTGCCACCACAAGGGCAGCAGTATCGGGAACTGTTGCCTTGATGTGTTCACCGGAGGAAGTCACCACAGCCTTGCCAGGGAACGCACGGCCCAATTCCTCTGCGGTGCGCATGACGCCGACTGCGCCACGACGCAGCCGGGTTCCGCTGCAGTGGGTGCATCTCCACTGGGGCGCCGGTGTGGAGCACCACCTGCACGCAGGTATGGCGGAGCCGCTGGAAACCGCCAGCGGCCCTTGGCAGGCGTTGCAGCGGGCCAGTTCCCGGCACGTCTCGCAGACCAGCGACGGCGCATATCCGGCGCGTGCCACCTGGACCAGGACAGGCCCGCGCTCCAAGCCTTCCTTGGCCGCACGCCACGCCGAGCCCGGCAAACGGGCGATCCGTGCCAGGGGATCCCGTTCCTGCTCGAAACTGTCGGCGGTGTTCAAGACCCGCGGAACAGTCGAACGCACCACGTTTCGTGGCGCTTCAATGGCTACGGCCCACTGCATCTCGACCAGACGATGGAGCTCGGTGCTGCGGCTATGGGAAGCCATGAGGCACGCGGCGTTCTCCTGCTCGGCACGCAGCAGCAAAACTTCCCGGGTGTGCGCGTACGGTGCCCGTTGCTCAATGTGGAGATCGTCACCGTCATCCCAGCACACCACCAGGCCAAGGTCGCGTACAGGCGCATAGGCAGCCGAACGTGTGCCGATGGCTACCCCGGCGGATCCATTCAGCAGCCGAAGGAAGTTCCGGTAACGGGGCGTCTGCCCGTCGTCCGCGGTGAGCCGTGCGACGTCGGACTTCGGCAGGACCCTCTCCAGGGCGGCTTCCAGTTGCTCCAAGTCCCGGTAGTCAGGCACGACCACCACGGCGCCCCGTCCCGAGGACCGCACCGCAGCAACGGCGGAAGCAACAAGTGCGGGCCACCCGTCCGGACCGAAACCCTGAAGCGCCGTGAGGACAGCCTTCGGCGAGCCGCCACTGGCGAGGTGCTGCAAATAGGGGGCCCCGTTGGAGTACGAAGCCCATGCGTGGGCATCACTGTCCGGCGCCGGATCCACCACGGCCTCATCTGAATCTCCGGACAGCAACTCCTTCTCCACCTTGGCGATACGGGGAGGAACAGCAGTCCGAAGGACATCGCTCAGTGTTCCGGCGTACCTGGCAGCAACCCTGGCCGCGAGCTCTGCAATGGCCGGGGTAAGGACAGCCACCGGCGAGACGACTTTGTGCAGGGCCGTCAACGGGTGAGCCGCGTCGGAGGTCGCGCGCCGCTCTGTGATGTAGCCGTTCAGTTCCTGGCCGTTGAACTTGACCTTGACCCTTACCCCGGGGGCAGCCGCTTCGGCCAGCACAGCTGGAACACTGTAATCGAAGGGCCGGTCCAGGTGGGGCAGGGAGGACTCCAGAACCACTCGGGCAACGGGGTCCGTTTCTGCCAGGGGCGGGCCGTTGACGGGCAGGCGGTCCGGGAAACCTTGCAGCAGCGAGGGTTGAAGCAGGGACGGCTGGGCCTCGGGTCCTGCCATGCACTTCACCTCCAACTCATCAAGCGGAAAACCGCTGCGCGTCACCAACGCAGATGCCCGCAGCAGGATGGAACCCGCTGCGGGCATCTCACTGGCACCAGCCAATCACGGGCCACCGACAAAGTAGTAACCCCGGATGGCACCGGCAAAATCGACAAAGCGATCAGGCGTTGAAATATTCCTTCAGGTCAGCAACCCGGTCCAGACGCTCCCAGGTGAAATCGGGCTCGTCGCGGCCAAAGTGTCCGTGGGCTGCCGTCTTGGCGTAGATGGGCCGCTTGAGGTCCAGGGCATCGATGATGGCGCGCGGACGCAGGTCGAAGAGTTCGTCGATGGCCTCGCTGATGCGGGCCGGGTCCACGGTCTCCGTGCCGAACGTCTCAACGTACGTCCCGACCGGGCGGGCCTGGCCAATCGCGTAGGCAATCTGGATTTCGGCACGCTTGGCCAGTCCGGCGGCCACCACGTTCTTGGCAACCCACCGCATGGCGTAGGCAGCCGAACGGTCAACCTTGGACGGATCCTTGCCTGAGAAGGCGCCGCCGCCATGCCGGGAGAACCCGCCATAAGTGTCGACGATGATCTTGCGCCCCGTGAGGCCTGCATCGCCTACCGGACCGCCGATGACGAAGGCACCGGCCGGGTTCAGAATATTGGCCGTGCGCGAGAGGTCCAGGCTTGACGCCGCGAGGACGGGGTCGATGACGTAACTGGCGAGATCGGCCCGAAGCTGCTCAAGGCCAGCTTCCTCGGCGTGCTGGCTGGAGATCACCACGGTTTCAACGGAAACCGGGCGGTCGCCGTCGTACCCTACGGTAACCTGCGTCTTGCCGTCCGGCCGGAGGTAAGCCAATTCGCCGTTCTTGCGCACTTCGGTGAGCCGTTCGGACAAGCGGTGGGCAAGCCAGATGGGCGTGGGCATGTAGGAGGCTGTTTCATCACTGGCGTAGCCGAACATGATGCCTTGGTCGCCTGCACCCTGGAGATCGTAGTCATCCTCCTGGCGGCCTTCGCGGGCCTCGAGGGAGTTGAACACCCCGCCTGCGATGTCGTTGGACTGCTGGCCGATGGACACCGAAACACCACAACGGGCACCGTCGAAGCCGTTGGCTGAAGAGTCATATCCGATGCCGAGGATAGTCTCACGGACTATCTGCGGGATCTCTACGTAAGCGTCGGTAGTGACCTCACCAGCCACGTGCACCAGGCCGGTGGTGGCCATGGTTTCAACGGCCACGCGGGACTCAGGATCAGCGGCCAGCAGCGCGTCAAGGATGGCATCGCTGATCTGGTCGCAGATTTTGTCCGGGTGCCCTTCGGTGACCGACTCGGAAGTGAAGAGCCGGAGCTTGGACGGGGTGCCATGGTGTTCATGGTGCAGCGGTAAAGTCACTCGACCACCTTACTGGGTTGCGGGACGGCAGCATCTGCCGTGTGTCCCTGTGCTAAGAATTCGGGTGTGGGCTCAGTTACAACGCCGGGAAGACCCGTGTGAGCTCGACGCCCACCCGATCAACCACTGCAGCGGCGACATCGGCCTTGGAACCGGCGGCCGACTGCGGTTCGGCTCCGTGACCGGAGAGGATCACCACGGAATTTTCATCCTGGCCGAACACGCGCCCAATGCCCACCTGGTTAACTACCAGGAGGTCGCAGCCCTTGCGCTTGAGCTTGGCCGTTGCGTGTTCCAGGACGTCTCCCTGGGCGTCGCCTGTTTCGGCCGCGAAACCGACAATCAGTTGCCTGCCACCCTCGGCGTTGCGGCGTTCCACGAGCTCATGCAGGATGTCAGGATTCCGGATCAAACGCACCACCGGCGCATCCTCGCCGTCGACCTTTTTGATCTTGGTGTCCGAGACCTCGGCCGGACGGAAATCCGCCACAGCGGCGGCCATGATGACGACGTCGGAATCCACTGCCGCCTTCAGCGCGGCCTCGCGCAGTTCCAACGCCGACTCAACACGGACAAGCTCGACGCCGGCGGGCGGTTCGACGTCCATATGTGCGGCAAGGAACCGAACAGTTGCCCCGCCAGCCAAGGCTGCGGCGGCCAGGGCAGCACCCTGCTTACCGGACGAGCGGTTGCCCAGGAAGCGGACCGGGTCCAGCGCCTCCCTGGTGCCACCGGCTGAGATCGTTACGATCCGGCCTGCCAACGGCTGCTCCGCGGCGGGTGAAGCCTTGGCGCCATCCGCCACCTCAGTCAAAGCCATCGCAGCCGTGAAGATTGCTTCCGGCTCCGGCAGGCGGCCAGGGCCCGAGTCGGACCCGGTGAGGCGACCGGAGGCTGGCTCGAGTACTGTCACACCGCGGCTGCGCAACGTCTCCACGTTCGCCTGGGTTGCGGCATGCTGCCACATCTCAGTGTGCATGGCCGGAGCAAAGAGCACTGGACCGTGGGCCATGAGCAGCGTATTGGTAAGGAGGTCGCCCGCTTGTCCTGTTGCAGCCTTGGCCAGGAGGTCCGCCGTGGCGGGTGCAACCACAATCAGGTCGGCTTCATGGCCCAGGCGCACATGGTTGACCTTCTCGACGTCGTCAAAGACGCTGTTGCTCACAGGGTTGCCCGAGAGGGCCTCCCACGTAGCGACTCCAACAAACCGTGTGGCCGCTTCCGTGGGGATGACCGTGACCTTGTGGCCGGCTTCAGTAAAAAGCCGGAGGAGCGATGCAACCTTGTAGGCTGCAATCCCTCCCCCGACTCCGAGGACTATGCGCACGTGACCTCCGTCAACAGGCAGTCTGTACTTATTCTGCGGGCTCGATCGGCGTGGAAACCAAAAGGCCTTCGTTGATCTCGCGCAGGGCGATGGACAGCGACTTCTCGTTCAGCTTGGTGTCAACCAGCGGGCCAACGTACTCAAACAGGCCCTCGTGGAGCTGGGCGTAGTAGGCGTTGATCTGGCGGGCACGCTTGGCGCCGAAGATGACCAGGCCGTACTTGGAATCAGCAGCCTCAAGCAGCGAATCGATCGGCGGGTTGATGATGCCTTCAAGGTTCGTGGACACGAATTCTCCAAATTTTAGCGGGCCAACAAATGCAAGCGCTTAGCGCTGGTGCGGGGTAAGCCCCATGAGTGAAACAAGCTCGTCCGCTGCCCGGCGAACGTCGTCATTGATGACGGTGTGGTCAAACTCCGGTTCAGCAGCAAGTTCCAGTTTAGCGGTTTCCAGCCTGCGCTGCTGTTCCTCGGGAGTTTCCGTGCCGCGGCCCACCAGGCGGCGGACCATTTCGTCCCACGTGGGCGGTGCCAGGAACACAAAATTCGCGTCCGGAACAGCCTTCTTGACTTGGCGTGCGCCCTGGAGGTCAATCTCCAGGAGGACGGACTTTCCTTCGGCGATGGCGGCGTTGACAGTACTGCGGAGCGTCCCGTAGCGGTTCTGTCCATGCACCACAGCCCACTCCAGCAATTCACCATCCGCCACCAAGGAGTCGAACTCCTCGGCAGACTTGAAGAAGTAGTGAACGCCATCCTGCTCACCCGGACGCGCGGCCCGGGTGGTTGCCGAGACTGAGAGCCAGACCTCTGGATAGTTGTCCCTGATGTAGGTGGATACGGTTCCCTTGCCAACGGCAGTGGGGCCTGCAAGGACAGTCAGTCCGGGTTTCTTGCTCACGGATTCCTTCGGGGAGATGCGTCAAACGCTTTGCTGGGTGTCCATAAAATCTACCAGCGCCCGGGCCTGGTGAATTCCCAGGCCCCTGATGCGCCGGGATCCGGCGATGCCTATCTCCGCCATGATCCCGGCCGCCCTGACGGGGCCAATGCCCGGCAGGGCCTCCAGGAGTTCCACCACACGCATGCGCGCAATCGCCTCGTCCGTTGCCCCGGAAGAGATCAGCTCCGCAACACTGACCTCGCCGCGCTTGAGCCGTTCCTTGGCGGCGGCACGGACTGCCCTCGCCTTGGCGGCCTTCTCCAGCGCATCGGAACGCTCCTGTGGTGTCAGCTCTTTAAGGCCCACTGCCAAACCCCTGTCAGATCGCGATTGTGATCCAGATCACGCGGACTGATCCTGAACCTACCGGCAGGGGCGCTGTTGCGCAATGCGGCCAGGCAACTTACTCCGACCGAAGCCCGCCCAACGTCTCTTCGGTTGCGGCGCGAAGGCCGGCCACGGAGGGACCTGCGGCCAGGATGCCCCGGCTGGAGGTAGCCAGGACCGAAGGATAGGCAGCACCGAACGTCGCACGAAGGTCAGCAGGGGTTGCACCCTGGGCGCCGAGCCCCGGTGCGAGGATCGCGCCGCGGACCTGGCCCAGATCGATGTCCAGGTCCTCGAGCGCCGACCCAATGGTGGCGCCCACAACCAAACCAACAGAACCAAGAGTGCCCTCGTACCGCTGGTTCTCGGCTGCAGCAGCGGCCACGATCCTGCGCGCCACCGAATCATCGCCACCAACGTGCTGGACCGACTTCCCTTCCGGGTTGGACGTCAGGGCCAGGACGAACGCTCCCCTGCCATATTGCGCAGCGAGGTCCAGCGCCGGACGCAGCGACTCAAAGCCCAGGTAGGGGCTGAGGGTCACGGAGTCTGCGGCCAAGGACGAACCGTCACGCAACCAGGCGTCCGCGTACGCCGCCATGGTTGAGCCGATGTCGCCACGCTTGGCATCGGCGATGCTGAGCACGCCCGCTTCCGAGGAAGCGGCAAGCGTGCGCTCCAGGACGGCCATGCCGGCGGAGCCGTGACGCTCGTAGAGTGCCACCTGCGGCTTGACCGCGGCAGCGAGGGAAGCGACCGCCTCCACCACTGTCAGCGAGAAGCGTTCCAGGCCGGCGGCGTCGTCGTTCAATCCCCAGTCAACCAAAAGTTGCGGGTGGGGATCGATTCCGACGCACAGCGGACCGCGGGAGGCCATGGCGGCCGCCAGCCGGGAGCCAAAAGACTCCCGGACCGGCGGCTGCGCCTGCTGCAATTGGGCAGACTCAGGCATTGGCTGCTTCCACTGCTGCTGCCAGGTTGGCCGCGTGCTCCTGCAAGCTGGTCACGGACCACTCGTAGGTACGCAGGGCCTCGATGGCCTGCACAGCCGCGTTGAATTCGGCGACGGTGGTGATGCAGGGAATACCGATGGACGTTGCTGCGGCGCGGAGTTCGTAGCCGTCGCTGCGGGCTTCGCCGCCGGACGGGGTGTTGAAGACCATATCGATCTCGCCAGCGATGACGAGGTCAGCAATGGTTCCTTCACCTTCAGCGCTGCTGCCCTCGGCCACCTTGCGGACCGGAGTCGCCTGGATGCCGTTACGGCGCAGGACGTCCGCCGTGCCACCGGTCGAGACGATCTCGAAGCCGAGGTCCGAGAGGCGCTTGACGCCCATGATGACCGAGCGCTTATCGCGGTTGGCCACGGAAACGAAGATCTTACCCTCGGTGGGCAGTGCGTTGTTGGCAGCGGCCTGGCTCTTGGCGAAAGCGGTGTCGAAGTGCTTGTCGATGCCCATGACTTCACCGGTGGAGCGCATCTCCGGGCCGAGCAGGGAGTCAACAACCTTGCCTTCGGGAGTGCGGAAGCGGCTGAACGGAAGCACGGCTTCCTTCACGGCAACCGGCGCGTCCAGGGGCAGCGTGGAACCATCACCGGTTTCGGGCAGCATCTTGTAGGCGCCGCGGAGCTGGTTGATGGTGACCCCGGTACCGATGAGGGCTGCTGCTTTGGCCATCTGCACACCCGTTGCCTTGGAGACAAACGGAACCGTGCGCGACGCGCGTGGGTTGGCTTCAAGAACGTACAGGACGTCTGAGGCCAGCGCGAACTGGATGTTGATGAGGCCGCGGACGCCCACACCTTCAGCGATGGCACGGGTTGCCGTGCGCACGCGCTCGATCACGTTATTGCCCAGGGTGATCGGAGGAAGCACGCAGGCGGAGTCACCGGAGTGGATACCGGCTTCTTCGATGTGTTCCATGATGCCGCCGAGGTACATGTCGGTGCCGTCGAAGAGTGCGTCGACGTCGATCTCCACGGCGTCCTCGAGGAAGCGGTCGATCAGTACCGGGTGGTCCGGCGTAATTTCCGTGGCGTTGGCGATGTAGCGGGAGAGGTTCGCTTCGTCATAGACGATCTCCATGCCACGGCCGCCCAGGACGTAGGACGGCCGAACCAGCACCGGATAGCCGATTTCGTCGGCAATCTTCTTGGCGTCCTCGAAGGACACCGCGGTGCCGTTCTTCGGGGAGGTCAGTCCGGCTTCGTCCAGCACGCGGGCGAAAGCACCACGGTGTTCGGCGAGGTCGATCGCTTCCGGCGAGGTACCCAGGATGGGCACGCCGGCGTCGGCGAGCTGCTGTGCCAGCTTCAGCGGAGTCTGCCCACCGAGCTGCACGAAGACGCCCATCACGCCGCCTGTGCGTTCCTCGGCTGCGATGACCTCAAGGACGTCCTCAAGGGTCAGCGGCTCGAAGTAGAGACGCGTGGAGACGTCATAATCCGTGGAGACAGTCTCAGGGTTGCAGTTGACCATGACGGTCTCGTAGCCGGCCTTGCGCAGCGCCATGGAGGCGTGGACGCAGGAGTAGTCGAACTCAATGCCCTGGCCGATGCGGTTGGGGCCGGAGCCGAGGATGATCACTGACGGCTTGGCGTGCAGGCCTACCTCGTCCTCTTCGTCGTAGGAAGAGTAGTGGTAGGGGGTGTAAGCGGCGAACTCCGCGGCACAGGTGTCCACCGTCTTGTAGACCGGACGGATACCCAAAGCCTGACGGACTCCGCGGACCACGGCCTCGTTGTTGTGCGTCAGGGCACCGATCTGCTCGTCGGAGAAACCGTGGCGCTTGGCGTTGCGCAGCATTTCCTCCGTGAGCACACCGGCCTTGCGGATCTCCTGGGCTGTCTCGTTGAGCAGCTGCAACTGGTCCAGGAACCAAGGGTCGATCTTGGTGGCCTCGAAGAGTTCTTCCACGGTGGCGCCGCCGAGCATGGCGCGCTGCACCTGGTGCAGGCGGTCCGTCGTGGGTCGCTTGGCCTTCTCGATGAGCTCTGCGACTTCGTATTCCGGCACGGAGCTGAAGTCCAGCTGGGAACCCTTCTGCTCAAGCGAGCGGAGGGCCTTTTGCAGGGCTTCGGTGAAGTTACGGCCCATGGCCATGGCTTCGCCAACCGACTTCATGGTGGTGGTCAGCGTGTTGTCTGCTGCCGGGAACTTCTCGAACGCGAAACGCGGGACCTTGACCACAACGTAGTCCAGGGTCGGCTCGAAGGAAGCCGGGGTCTTCTGCGTGATGTCGTTCGGGATTTCGTCCAGGGTGTAACCCAGGGAGAGCTTGGTGGCGATCTTGGCAATGGCGAAGCCGGTTGCCTTGGACGCCAGTGCTGAGGAACGCGAAACGCGGGGGTTCATTTCGATGACCACGACGCGGCCAGTGGCGGGGTCGATGGCGAACTGGATGTTGCAGCCACCGGTGTCCACGCCAACCTCGCGGATGACGGCAATGGAGACGTCGCGCAGCTTCTGGTACTCGCGGTCCGTCAGGGTCAGCGCCGGCGCAACAGTGATGGAGTCACCAGTATGGACGCCTACGGGATCGAAGTTCTCGATGGAGCACACAACAACGACGTTGTCGTTCTTGTCGCGCATCATCTCGAGCTCGTATTCCTTCCAGCCGAGGATGCTCTCTTCAAGCAGGACCTCGGTGGTGGGGCTGTACTGAAGGCCCTGGCCCACGATCCGGCGAAGGTCGTCCTCGTTGTACGCCAGGCCCGATCCCAGTCCACCCATGGTGAAGGACGGACGGACCACCATCGGGTAGCCGAGGTCCTCGGCAGCGGCGAAGGCCTCTTCCATGGTGTGGATAATGTGGCTGCGTGCGGATTCTGCACCGCAGCGCTCCACGACGCCCTTGAACTTCTCGCGGTCTTCGCCAAGCTCGATGGCGGCAATGTTCGCGCCAATGAGTTCCACGTTGTACTTCTCCAGTACACCGTTCTTGTCCAGGGCGATGGCCGTATTCAAAGCCGTCTGGCCACCCAGGGTGGGCAGGATGGCGTCCGGGCGCTCCTTGGCGATGATCTTCTCCACCACCTCCGGGGTGATGGGCTCAACATAGGTGGCATCGGCGAACTCGGGGTCCGTCATGATGGTGGCCGGGTTGGAGTTCACGAGGATGACCCGCAGGCCCTCCTCCTTGAGGACGCGCAGTGCCTGGGTGCCTGAGTAGTCGAACTCGGCTGCCTGGCCGATGACGATCGGGCCCGAACCAATGACAAGGACGCTCTTGAGATCTGTACGTTTCGGCATTACTTCTTGTCCTCAGTCTTGGATTCGGTGGAGTTTTCGTCTGTGGCCTTGGACTTGGTGTCGGCCATGAGGTCGATGAAGCGGTCGAAGAGGTAGGCGGCATCGTGCGGACCAGCGGCAGCTTCGGGGTGGTACTGAACCGAGAAGGCGGGGATGTCGAGGCAGGCGAGTCCTTCAACGACGTCGTCGTTCAACGAAACGTGGCTGACTTCAACCCGTCCGTAACGCTCTTCAGGCGCCACGGTGGAACCGTTCAGCGGGGCGTCAACGGCAAAGCCGTGGTTCTGCGAGGTGATTTCCACCTTGCCGGTGCGGCGGTCCATGACGGGCTGGTTGATGCCGCGGTGGCCGTAGCGGAGCTTGTAGGTGCCAAACCCAAGGGCACGGCCCAGGATCTGGTTGCCGAAGCAGATGCCGAAGTACGGCAGCTTTTCGTCCAGGACTGAACGCAGCAGGGAGACCTGGTGGTCCGCCGTGGCGGGGTCGCCGGGACCGTTGGACATAAAGAAGCCGTCAGGGTTGACTGCGTTGACGTCTTCCAGAGTGGAGGTTGCCGGCAGCACGTGGACGCGGACACCGCGCTCTGCGAAACGCACGGGCGTCATGGCCTTGATGCCGAGGTCGACGGCGGCGATGGAGAACCGCGGTTCGCCTTCCCAGCCGTGGTCCTTGGGCTCAACGACATAGGCCTCATCGATGGAGACTTCCTCCGCCAGGGCTGCGCCTTCCATGGGAGCGCTGGCAAGCACGGCGTCCAACAGTTCCTTGTCGGTGGCCTGGGCAGCCTCGCCGGAGAAGATGCCTGCGCGCATGGTTTTGTGCTCGCGGAGGTGGCGGGTGATGGCACGGGTGTCTACGCCCTGGATGCCAACGATGCCCTGTTCCACCAGTTCGTCATCGAGGCTTCGTTCCGAACGCCAGTTGGAGGGACGGCGTGCGGCGTCGCGTACGACGTAGCCTGCCACCCAGATCCGGCGGGACTCAGCGTCTTCGCTGTTGACGCCGGTGTTACCGATGTGCGGCGCAGTCTGGACTACCAGCTGGCGCGCGTAGGAGGGATCCGTGATGGTCTCCTGGTAACCGGTCATGCCGGTGGCGAACACCGCTTCTCCGAGCGCAGTTCCCTGCGCGCCGTAGCTGCGGCCGCGGAACATGCGGCCGTCTTCGAGCACCAGCACTGCTGCTGAGGGGGCGGGTGTGGTGGCTGCTTTACTATCCGTCACTTTATTACTTTCCACTATCGGCATCTGCCTGAGGGGCTGCGGAGATCAATTCCTGGAGGGCTTCGAGGAGGAGCTGCTTGTCGGCTGCGTGCCTGGACCGGAATCCGGTATCCAGTTCCCGGCCACCGAGTTTCCAGCTGATGACCAGGAGCCCGTCTTTTTCGACGAACTTCCCTGCCATGCCGCTGGACTCACGGCTGTCGGCCAGTGCGGAGCGGGGGATGAAGACCGGGGCGGCACCAGAGCGGTCGAACAGCACGCCTTCGGCGTGGATGCTCAGTTCCGCGTTGGTCCGGATACCCAGGCCCTGAACCGCGATCCGGTCCAGCCAGTCGCCCGCCGTGGTGGTGGCAACGTACTGGCCATCTGCGACGACGGTGGCCGGCGTCAGCTGCTCCGGCACCGCTGGTAGGCGTTCGACGTCGGCTTGTCGCCGCAGCCTGTTACGCCACCCCAGCCAGATCATCGCCAGGACGACGACGATCAACGGCACCGTGATGAGCACGGTCAGTGTCTGGTTATCCATTAATTGCTGCTGACTTCCGGGTACCGGTACGGCGTGTTGAGCCGGCCGTCGAGGACCGTGGGATGTCCTTTGAAGAAGGTTGCCACAACGGATCCGGGCAGCTCCTTGCCCTTGAACGGTGAATTGCGGCCCATGGTTGCCATTTTATGGGGGTCAACGGTCCATCGCGCAGCCGGGTCCACCAGGATGACGTTGGCCGGTTCGCCAACCTCCAGCGGACGGCCCTGGTCAGCGACACAGCCGATGACCGCCGGAGTGAAGGACGTCACCCTGGCGAAGTCGGCCCAGGACATCAGTCCAGTCTCGATCATGGTCTCCTGGACCACCGACAGAGCTGTCTCCAGTCCGGTCATGCCCATTGCGGCCTGGGCCCACTCACATTCCTTATGTTCGCTGGGGTGCGGTGCGTGGTCGGTGCCCACGACGTCGATGGTGCCGTCTGCCAGGCCTTCACGCAAAGCTTGCACGTCAGCATCGGTACGCAACGGCGGATTGACCTTGTAGACGGGGTCATAGCTGCGGACCAGTTCATCAGTGAGGAGCAGGTGGTGCGGCGTGACCTCGGCCGTGACGTTGATCCCCCGCGCCTTGGCCCAGCGCACGATTTCCACGGATCCAGCGGTGGAGACGTGGCAGACGTGGAGGCGGGACCCAACATGCTGGGCCAGCAGGACATCCCGGGCGATGATGCTTTCTTCGGCAACGGCCGGCCACCCGGTCAGTCCGAGGACCGCTGAGACAGTGCCTTCGTTCATTTGTGCCCCGGCGGTAAGGCGCGGTTCCTGCGCGTGCTGGGCCACCACGCCGTCGAACGCTTTCACGTACTCCAGGGCGCGACGCATCAGGACCGGATCATGGACGCAGATACCGTCGTCGGAGAACATGCGCACCTGGGCACGGGAATCGGCCATGGCCCCCAGCTCGGCGAGCTGTTCGCCGGCCAGACCCACAGTGACTGCTCCTACGGGACGAACGTCCACCCAACCCGACGCGCGGCCCAGGCTGTGAACCTGCTCCACCACGCCCGCAGTGTCAGCCACCGGATTGCTGTTGGCCATCGCGTGGACGGCCGTGAAACCGCCCAAGGCAGCGGCCCGGGTACCGGTTTCAACCGTTTCGGCGTCTTCGCGGCCGGGTTCGCGCAAGTGGGTGTGCACGTCAACCATGCCGGGCAGGGCGATGAGGCCTGCGGCATCAATCACCGCAGCGCCGTCAGCGGCGAGGCCCTGGCCGCGCGCTTCGATGATGCCATTGCGGATCAGCAGGTCTTCAGCTTCGCCACCGAGGATGGCGGCCCCACGAAGCAGGTAGGTATTCTCGGCCATCATTTGGTCTCCTTGCTGGACTGGCTTAAGGTGTGGGCGGCTTCGCGGGAGTCTCCGGAGAGCAGCAGGTAAAGGGCGGCCATGCGGACCGAAACACCGTTGCGCACCTGGGCAAGCACGGTGGAGCGCGGCGAATCCGCGGCGGCGGAGGATATTTCCAAGCCCCGGTTCATGGGCCCGGGGTGCATGATGATGGTGTCTTTCATGCCGAGGTCATCCAGAGCACGGAGCCTGGCGTCGTCGAAACCCCAGCGACGCGAGTACTCCCGGGTTGAGGGGAAGAACGACGCGTTCATACGCTCACCCTGGACGCGCAGCATCATCATGGCGTCAATGCCGGCCTCGAGCGTCTCGTCCAGGTTGTAACTGACTTTGCAAGGCCAGTGCTCCACGCCGATGGGCAGCAGGGTCGGTGGCGCCACCAACGTGACTTCAGCGCCGAGGGTCTTCAACAACCAGACGTTGGACCGGGCAACGCGGGAGTGCAGGACATCGCCGGCGATCGCTACCCGCATGCTCTTAAGGTCAGCACCGGTGGATTCGCTGCCGTTGACCTTGGACCAGTGCCGGCGCATGGTGAACGCATCCAGGAGCGCCTGCGTCGGATGCTCGTGGGTGCCGTCGCCGGCATTGATAACGGCGGCGTCAATCCAGTCTGTCGCGGCAAGCCGGTGCGGGGCCCCGGATGCCCAGTGACGGATGACCACGGCGTCTGCGCCCATGGCGGCCAGGGTCTGTGCCGTGTCCTTGAGGGACTCCCCCTTGGACACCGAGGATCCCTTGGCGGCGAAGTTGATGACGTCGGCAGAGAGTCGCTTTGCGGCAGCCTCGAAGGAGATGCGGGTGCGGGTTGAGTCTTCGAAGAAGAGGTTCACCACTGTCCGGCCGCGCAACGCGGGCAGCTTTTTCACTTCACGCTCACCAACGGCGGACATCTCTTCTGCCGTGTCAAGGATTCGGATGGCGTCGAAAGCACTCAGGTTCTCGGTGGAAAGGAGGTGCTTCACTTGCCGGCCTCGATAACTACCTCGTTGACGGGCACACCGTCCACAGAGTCGATTTCCTCGAGGTGGACACGGACCTTTTCAGAAGAGGAAGTAGGCAGGTTCTTGCCCACGTGGTCCGCGCGGATGGGCAGTTCCCGGTGGCCCCGGTCCACCAGAACGGCCAAGCGGACAATCCGGGGGCGGCCAAGGTCCACCAGCGCGTCCAGTGCAGCACGGATGGTACGGCCCGAGTACAGGACGTCGTCGATCAGGACAACCACTTTGTTGTCGATCCCTGACAACGGCAGGCGTGTGTGGCGCGGGGGCCGGGTGGGCTGATGGGAGAGATCGTCACGGAACATGGTGACATCCAATTGGCCGACAATCGTTTCAGCGTTGACCGAGGGGTCCGCAGCTGCGATCTTTTGGGCGAGCCGTACGGCCAACGGATAGCCGCGGCTGGGAATGCCCAGCAGGACCAGGTCCTGGGAGCCTTTATTGGCTTCGAGGATCTCATGGGCGATACGAGTGAGCGCACGGTCAATGTCCGCCTGGTTAAGAACAACCCGCGACGGCACGTGCGCTGAAGTGACTTCAGTCATCGCTCGTCTCCCCTTTCCCCGCCTCACGGGACGGAATTAAAAAAGGAATATTTGCTTTTCAAAACTACCACAGGGGCCCTTCGCCACCGCACCGCCCGACCAACCCAAGCGTGAGTCTAAGCTCACACTGCGTGCCGTGGAATAGGCTCTTGCCCATGACCATGAACCACCACGGCCAACCCGGCGGACGACCCTATCCGCGACCCTATCTGGAACCTGGCGCCAACCCCACGTGGATCGGACGGGTACAGCCGGGAAACTATCAACCGGCTCCAGGGAATCCAGCCTCACTCCCCCGGCAAACCTGGGCCACACCACAGGCTCCGCGCACCCGCCGGTCGCTGGGCACACTCCCCTTGGTCATTGTTGGTGGGGTCCTTGCCCTTGCCAGCCTGATGCTGGTGCTGCCGTTCCTGCTGGGCAACACCGGGGTGACAGGCTTCGTGATCGGCTTTATTGCTTCGTTGATTCCGTTGTCCGTGGTGCTGCTGACGGTACGACTCATCGATCGCTGGGAGCCGGAACCAAAAAGGCTGCTGTGGTTCGCCTTCACCTGGGGTGCCGCAGTGTCCATCGCCGGGACGCTGCTCATCCAGCCCCTCTTTGCCCTGGCCGCACCCACCAGCAGCGAAGAAGCTTTCACCTACTTCATGGCAACGGTCCAAGCACCCATCGTCGAGGAATTCACCAAGTCGCTCGGATTGCTGGTCTTGATCCTGGCCGCCCGGAAGTACTTTGACGGACCCGTGGATGGGGTGGTGTTCGCCTTCACCATTGCCGCCGGCTTCGCCTTCACTGAGAACATCCTCTACTTTGGACGCGAAATTGCCTCCTCCACCGATCCCGGGACGGACTTGGTCCGTATCTTCATCCTCCGCGGCGTCATGTCACCCTTCGCCCACGCTCTGTTCACCGGCACCACCGGCCTGATCATGGGCTTTGCTGCGCGGAGGTGGCACAGCGGCTATGCCGTACTGGGATTCTTCATTGGGTTACTGCCCGCGATGTTCCTCCACAACCGTTGGAACAGCATGGGTCAGAACTTCCTGGCGGAGTACTTCGTGGTCCAGGTCCCCATCTTCCTGGTGGCAGCAGTGGGCATCATCCTGCTTCGGGTCGCTGAAGGAAAACTCACGCGCCAACGCCTCCTGGAGTATGCCCGGGCCGGTTGGTTCACTCCGGCCGAGGTGGAGATGCTTGCCACCTCGCGCGGCAGGCGCCAGGCGGTGCGCTGGGCATCCACGCGCGGCCGTGGAAACCAGATGAAGGCCTTCATCAAGGGAGCCACTGCTTTGGCGTTCACCAGGCAGCGGATACTCAGCGGGCGGGACGTCCACGTTCACCAGCAAGACGAGTTGGAGCATCTGCGCAACATCCCCGGCCTGCGGGCAGCAGTTCTCCAATAACGGGAAAAGGACCCGCTCCCACAGTTTCCTGTGAAGCGGGTCCTTTGAATTCAGGCCAGGCGTGTACTTAAGCGAGAAGTGATGGCTTCAGCTTCTGGAGCCGGCCGAGGAGTCCATTGATGAACGCCGGGGACTCGTCCGTGGACATCGTCTTGGCAAGGGCCACGGCTTCGCTGACAGCTACACCATCCGGAACCTCGTCATTGTAGAGAAGTTCCCACGCGCCGATCCGCAGAATGATCCGGTCCACGGACGGCATCCGTTCCAGCGTCCAGCCCTGGGCATACGTCTCCAGGAACTCATCGATGGTTGCCTGCATGGAGACAACACCCTCGACGATTTCCACCGTGTAAGGGTTGATGACCAGGTCAGTCTTCTCCCGGCGCGCCGTCATGGCGTCGAATGCCGGGACGGAGCGCTGCTCCGCCTCGAAAAGTACTTCAAGAGCCCTGCTACGGGCTTTACCGCGTGCGCTCACTAGTCGTTGACCCGGCCCAAGTAGCTGCCATCGCGGGTGTCGACCTTGACTTTGGTGCCCTGCTCGACGAACAGCGGAACCTGGATCTCGTAGCCGGTTTCAACGGTGGCCGGCTTGGTGCCTGCCGAAGAGCGGTCACCCTGGAGGCCCGGCTCCGTGTAGGTGATTTCGAGGACAACGCTCGGGGGCAGTTCAATGTACAGCGGGGTGCCCTCATGGATGGCAATGTTGACCATCTGGTTTTCAAGCATGAAGTTGGTGGCGTCGCCAACCGTTGCACCGGAGACGGTGATCTGGTCGTAGTCCTGGGTATCCATGAAAACGAAGTCTTCGCCATCCTGGTACAGGTACTGGTAATCACGGCGGTCAACCGTGGCGGTTTCGATCTTCAGACCGGCGTTGAAGGTCTTGTCGACCACCTTGCCGGACATGACGTTGCGCATCTTGGTGCGGACAAAGGCGCCACCCTTGCCAGGCTTGACGTGCTGGAACTCGATAATGTTCCAGAGCTGGCCCTCGAGCTTCAGTACGGTCCCGTTCTTGATGTCGTTTGTGGTTGCCACTCGTATCCTCTGGTTATCGCACTGGTTCTAGCTGCCAGCTATCTATGCCAAGCAGGCGTACCAATCGGCCCGCCAGCGCGTATTTATCAAAAATCCAAGAACCATTCTACCGGCAAATACGCCGGGGGCTTGCGGGGCGTGTTTCCGCGTGCGTCAGGAAGCCAGTTCCAGCACATTCCGGGCCCTTTGAAGGGCAACGGCGGAGGAATAGATCAGCGCGGCATCAGCAGCCATGGCGACGCGCAGGTCCAAGGCTTTGGCGAACTCCTCGGATGCAGCCAGGGCGTTCCCGCTGACGAAGTATGCCCGCCCCAGGTACTGGTGGACGATCGCTTCCTTCGAGCTGCCCTGGACGTCCTGCAAGAGGTGGCGGAACAACTGTATGGCGCGGTCCAGCCGGTTGGTGGCACGGTGGACTTCCGCCTCGAAGATCCTCAGTCGGAACGACTCGGGATCCTTGTAGCGGGCTTCGGCCAACAGTTCGGCTGCCTCGTTGGGCTGATTTTCCAACAGCAATGCCATGATGCGGTCAGCGGGATCATCAGAGGCGGCAAGTGCCGTCTCCATGACTTCCTCGTTGACTATCACGGGCAGGAGGGTATCGGGATTGGTACGAACGCCCGGGAAGCCGGCTGTTGGCCAGTCGCTGACGCCTTCCCGCACGGCGACACTCATGATGCGATTTCCTGGTAGGCCGCAAACAGGAGGGAGGTATCGGGAACGTCCAGGATGCCAGGCTTGGCAACGCCGTCAAGGACAACGAACCGCAGAAGGTCGCCCCGCGACTTCTTGTCCCTGCGCATGCCATCCAGCAAACCCTGCCAGCGGTCACGCCGGTAAGTGATGGGCAGTCCCAGGCTTTCCAGGATGGTGCGGTGACGATCTGCATCGGCATCCGACAACCGCCCCACGCTGCGCGACAACTCGGCGGCGAACATCATGCCCACTGAGACAGCAGCACCGTGGCGCCAGGAGTAGCGCTCCACGAGTTCAATGGCGTGTCCCAGCGTGTGGCCATAGTTCAGGATTTCGCGGAGGCCGGATTCCTTGAGGTCCTGTGACACGACATCTGCCTTAACCGTAATGGCCCGCTCGATGAGTTCCCGGACAACGTCCGAGGACGGGTCCATCACTGCGTCGGTGTTCTTCTCAATCAGGTCCAGGATGGCGGGATCAGCAATGAACCCACACTTGATGACCTCGGCCATGCCGGAGATGAGCTCGTTCTTGGGCAGCGTCTGAAGCGTGTCGAGGTCTGCCAGGACGGCAGCCGGCGGGTGGAACGATCCCACGAGGTTCTTGCCCTCGGCTGTATTGATGCCGGTCTTTCCGCCCACTGAAGCATCCACCATGCCCAGAAGACTGGTGGGCATGTGGATGACCTTGACACCACGAAGCCATGTGGCTGCCACGAAACCGGCCAGGTCCGTCACGGCGCCACCTCCGACCGCCACGATGGCGTCAGAGCGGGTGAAGTCGTTTTGGCCCAGCACCTGCCAGCAGAAAGCAGCAACCTGAATGTGCTTGCCTTCTTCCGCATCAGGGATTTCGGCAGTCAGCGCGGTGAAGCCGGCTGTTTCCAGCTCGTCGCGAACCGTGTCCCCCGTCAGGCGGAGGGCCCGGGGATGAATGACCAGGACACGCCGGACACGCTCCCCCAGCTTTTCAGGAAGGGTCCCCAAAAGGCCGCGCCCCACTACGACATCGTAGTTTTCATTGGCGGACTGGCCAGTCACCTTGATGACAGTTGCTTCGTTACTCACTTTTCAACTTCCTCTTTCAAGGCTGCATACTGGCGCAGCCGCTCCTCCAACTGGAGGCCGATTTCCGCCACGGATCCTGAACGGACGTCCATGACGATGTCCGCGAGACGCTCATAGACAGGACGCCTCGTAGCGAACAATGCTTCCCACCGCGTCATCGCATCACCCTTCAGCAATGGCCTGCCAGTGTTGCGCGCGATGCGATCGGCAACGGTCTCCGCGTCACATTCGAGGTAGACCACCGTGCATTCTTCCAGCAGTTGCTGGGTTCCGGAGTCCAGGACCGCTCCCCCGCCCAGAGAAATAATGGCGGGCTGAACCTTGGCATTCTCGATGGACTTCGCGACTGCCCGGGCTTCAATTTCACGGAAGGCGTGCTCTCCGCGCCCCGCGAAAATATCCGCGATACTGCCGTGGGCAGCGACCACCACAGCGTCGGTATCCACGAACGGGAGCCCCAACTGCTGGGCCAACTGCTGGCCAATGGCCGACTTACCAACAGCCATAGGGCCCACCAGGACAACGGGACGGCCGGTGCAGCCGTCCAGGATCGGGCGAACCACTACCGGCCGACCGAGTCCAGGGTGGCCGGTATGTTGCCGAGGTAGCTTTGCAGGTTGCGGCGGGTTTCGGCTACGGAGTCGCCGCCGAACTTCTCGGCGACGGCCTCGGCCAGGACCAGTGCAACCATTGCTTCGGCGACTACACCGGCCGCGGGCACTGCACAGACGTCTGAACGCTGGTGATGGGCCTTGGCGGGTTCACCTGTGCTGACATCGATGGTGCGCAGGGCACGGGGAACGGTAGCAATCGGCTTCATGGCTGCACGCACGCGCAAAACCTCGCCGATGCTCATGCCGCCCTCAATACCGCCGGCGCGGTTGGTCTGCCGAACAATTTTCCCGTCAGCATCCTTCACGATTTCATCGTGGGCAGCGGAACCACGGCGCGCAGCAGTAAGGAAGCCGTCTCCGACCTCCACTCCCTTGATGGCCTGGATGCCCATCAGCGCAGCAGCCAGGCGGGAGTCAAGGCGGCGGTCCCAGTGCACGTAGCTGCCCAGTCCCGGCGGAAGTCCGTATGCCAGGACCTCAACAACACCGCCAAGGGTTTCGCCTTCCTTATGGGCGGCGTCCACTTCAGCGACCATGGCGTCGGAGGTCTGACGGTCAAAGCAGCGCAGGGGGTCCGCGTCGAGCGCCAGGACATCCTGGGGCAGCGGCAAGGGGCGGCCCTCGGGAACAGTCACGCTGGCGATGGAAACAGTGTGGCTCACCAATTCCACGCCCAGCTGCTTCAGGAACTGTGCGGCAACGGTGCCAAGGGCCACGCGGGTGGCGGTTTCCCTGGCGCTGGCGCGTTCAAGCACGGGACGGGCTTCGTCGAAGCCGTATTTCTGCATGCCCGTGAAATCTGCATGCCCTGGACGCGGCCGCGTCAGGGGTGCGTTGCGGGCTTGATCGGCAAGGATCCCGGGATCTACGGGGTCAGCAGACATGATCTGCTCCCACTTGGGCCACTCGGTGTTGCCCACTTGGATGGCTACGGGGCCGCCCTGCGTCAGGCCATGACGAACGCCACCCATGATGGTGACCTCGTCTCGCTCGAACTTCATGCGGGCACCACGTCCATAGCCCAGGCGGCGACGCGCCAGGGCATCACGGATCTGCGCGCTGGTGAGTTCAACACCGGCGGGCACGCCTTCAACAATTCCGATCAGGGCCGGACCATGGGATTCACCGGCAGTCAACCAACGCAACATATAACCAATCCTGCCATGTAAGGCTTCTAGAACACTCGCCGGGGAAGCCCGACTGAGTCGCACATCACATCTATGACGGCGGCATCCACGTCACAGCCGCTGAAGCGCCTGATCTGCTCGGCCGCTTGGTACATCAGCATCTCAAGGCCCGGGACTACGGCGCCTCCGTGACCATGCCACACCTCAGCAAGGCGGCTGGGCCAGGGATCGTAGGCAACGTCCAGCAGCACACCGGCCCCTGTTCCCGGCAACGCCGCCAACTCATCCGCCAAGGAATCGGCGGCACGCGGCGGGAATGTGGAGATCACCAGGTCGGTGCCCGCCACAGCGGTGGCTGCTTCAGTCAACGGTCTGACACGGAGGGAAATTCCGACGGCGGCTGCAGCGGCTTCCGCCTCACCGGCACGCCCTGCATCACGGACGAAGACATCCACGTGGCTGCCACCAAGTTCCTTGACAGCCGCAACGGCCGCAGCGGAGGTACCGCCGCCACCCAGGATGGCCGCGTGGGGCGTGGAAGCAACCCCGGCATACCGGACCGCCTCAACGATCCCGGCGACATCGGTGTTGTATCCAACGCGTCGCACCGCTCCGCCGTCGTGTTCAAAGACCACGGTGTTGATGACTCCCAACTGGGCGCCCGCGCCGCGGACCTCGTCAACCTCCTTGACCATGGCCGACTTCAACGGCATGGTCACTGAGAGCCCGCACCAGGAGTCATCGCCGAAGAGTGAGCCCATGAACGCTGGAAGGCCGTCCACGGTGACATCGATTGCGGAGTATTCAATGTCAACGCCCAGTTTGGCGTAGGCAGCAGTATGCAGGGCCGGTGACTTCGAATGCGAGATCGGATGCCCCAGGACTGCGGCACGACGACTCACACACACCGTCCCGGATTGGCCTGGCACCACGCGTTGTACTGCTCAACGTAGACGTTGTGCTCAGCCAGCGTCTTGGAGAACTTGGTTTCTTTGCTGTCCAGGTTGATGGTGACCCAGTACATGTAGTCGTTCTGGGTGGGTTTGGCCGCAGCATCAATGGCAGTCTTGCCCGGTGAGCCGATGGGTCCAGCCGGCAACCCAACATTGGCGTACGTGTTGTACGTATTGGACTTATCAGCCTTTTCTTCCTCCGTGAGATGGAAGGATTTCTTGCCGAGTCCGTAGGTCACCGTGGCGTCAGACTGGATCAGGCCGCTGGTTTCCACATTGTTTGGCTTGAGCCTGTTGTAGATGGCGCCGGCCACGTTTCCATAGTCCGCTTGACCGCCTTCTGCCTGCACAATACTGGCGATGGTCACGGTGTCGTACTGCTTGCCCGGTTCCGTGATTCCCTGGGACTTGAGCTCATCCAGCGTGGTAGTGGCCAACTTTTGGATGATGTCCTTGGCCGGCGTGCCGAGCGGAAAGCGGTACTCCCCCGGGGCCAGGAAGCCCTCGAGGTTCTTGGCCTTGGACGGAATGCCGAACTGTGCCGGGGCCTGGTTGAGCGCATTGAGTTCCTGCATGGAGATACCCGAGCCCTTGGAAATGGCTTCCAGCGACTCATTAATGCGAAGGCCCGCACTGAGGGCGAAGTACATCACCTTGGATGCGTCCTTGTTGACCAGGACATCCACTGCGTCGGAATTCTTCATCTCGGTACGGAAGGTGAACTCGCCCGGGGACAATTCGCCGCCGTCGTTAAGGAATTCCTTGACGAAGGCATCGGCGTCGGCCACCACTTTGTTCTCGACGAGTGCTACGGCCACCGCCTTCGGTCCGGAGCCTTCGGGCACGGTGATGTTGACCGAGCCCGTACCCGGGCCCGGATAGTCGGTGACCTTGTCCATGCCCAGCAAGGGCTTGAGGAACTGGGCCCCGATGGCTATTGCGGCAACGAAGACACCCAGCGTGATCAGCAGGGCAAGGACGCGACGACGGCGGCGGGCCTTCTTGACCGCTGCCTTGGAGGAAGCCGTCTGCTCGACAGGCGCGATGAGGTCGTGGTGGTGTTCATCGTGGTGAAGACCGTCGACGAGGTGCTCATCCTGGTAAAGATCGTCCGGGTGGTGTTCATCGTGGTGAACCCCATCTGCGTGGTGCTCATCATGAAAATCGCTGTGGGGCCCATGCCCGGCGACGTCGTGCGTAGGGTCGGAGTCCTCATGCCCGGGGTGGTGATGTCCTTCCACCTCGTGGGCTTCAGCGCCCTCCAGGTGATTCCCGCCATGATCCGGTTCAGCCGGATGCGCTTCCTCCGGAGTCTCAACGGACGGCGATTCGTCAGTGGACGCCGGGGTGGGCTCGTCGGCAGGACTCGGCGCTGTAGACACTGGTTGCGCGGCGGGAACGGGAGGAGCAGCAGGCTTTGACACGGGAACGGGTGGAGCAGCCGGCACAGGTGGCGCAACCGGAGCCGGGGGCACCGCGGGAACAGGACTGGGCAATTCAGGCTCACGGTCCGCGGACGCAGCAGCGGCTTCCCCGGGGGTCGCTTCGGGAACGGGTACGACGTTATGGTTCTGCGTGGCGAGGAATCGTTCCCGCGCCCGCAGCTCTTTGCGGGTCAGCGGCATACCGCCGCCGGCGGTACCGCTGGAGGGGTCGTTGTTGACCGGGCTCACAGTTGCAGTCCCCTCGTAGAAGAATCGGGTTCACGGCCGGAGGCAGCCCGCAGCGTTGGGGCACTGCTGGGCTTATCGGATTGCGCCGGTGCCTGCACTCGGCGGCCAACGTCCGTTCCTCTGGCTTTTTGCATGTCAATTGCGTGCTGCAGTATTCCAGCAGCGGCAACCTGATCAACCACTTTACGGTGGTTCCTGCTGCTCATGCCAGCTTGATGCAGGTTGCGGTGTGCCGTGACGGTCGAAAGCCGCTCGTCCACAAGGCTCACGGGGATGTCCAAACCAACCCGCAACAGTTCGTTGGCGAGGAGTTCGGCGTACGCGGTGGCCATGTCTGCCGAGGCACGTTCCTCACCCTTCATGGTGCGGGGAAGGCCCACAAAGATCTGCACCGCAGGCAGTTCAGCGGCGTGCTTGACCACGAAGCGGACGTCGGAGTTCTTCTTGGCGTCGCGTAAAACAGTCTTGAAGGGTGTGGCCAGGATTCCGTCGGGATCGCAGATGGCGACGCCTACACGGACGGTGCCGACGTCTACCCCCAGCTTGATGCCCCGGGGGTAGACGTCACCGTGAGTACTTGCAGCCACCGTCAGCGCTTGGCTATCGCATCCACCACCGCTGTGAGGGCCTCAGGGACCTTCCCAGCGTCGGCGCCGCCGCCTTGGGCGACGTCGTCTTTACCGCCACCGCCACCGCCAAGGATGCCGGCAGCAAGGCGAACCAGCGCGCCGGCCTTGACGCCTGCTTCGCGGGCGGCCTCATTGGTGGCGATGAGGATCACCGGGCGGTCATTGCTGACGCCTGCCACAGCCACCGTGGCAGCCTCCGAGCCGAGGCGGCTGCGGAGGTCCAAGGCGAGATTCCGGAGATCGTCGGCACCGCCGACCTGACCGGCGTCGTGGGCTACTACGCGCACACCCGCAGCGTCCTTTGCAGTGCCCACCAGGTTTGCGGCAGCCGCGGCCAGCTGCTCCTTGCGAAGGCGGTCGAGTTCCTTCTCCGTTGCCTTCAGCTTGCTCAGCGTGCTGGAAATGCGGTCGGCGAGTTGCCCGGAGGGAACCTTCAGGAGTTCTGTGAGCTCAGTCACCAAGGCCCGCTCGGCGGCCAGATGACGGAATGCGTCCAGGCCAACGAAGGCTTCAACACGGCGGTTTCCGGAGCCAACGGACTGCTCTCCCAGCAGCGAAAGGCTGCCGATGAGCGAGGTGTTGGATACGTGCGTTCCACCACACAGCTCGCGGGACCAGGCGCCGTCGATCTCCACGACGCGCACTTCGCTGCCATAGTTTTCGCCGAACAGTGCCATGGCACCCAGCGCCTTGGCTTCAGCGAGCCCCATCACCTTGGTGTCTACCCGGTAATTGTTCCGGATGGCGATGTTGGAGACTTCTTCGATCTCGGACCGCGTGGCTGTGCTCAGACCCTCGCCCCAGGCGAAGTCGAAACGCAGGTAGCCGGCTTTGTTGTAGGAGCCACGCTGGGTAGCTTCAGGGCCCAGGATTTGATGCAGGGCGGCGTGCACAATGTGCGTGCCGGTGTGGGCCTGCTCGGCTGCGTGGCGACGTTCACGGTCGACGGCGGCGCGCACCAACGCATCTGAGGCAATCTCGCCTTCGCGGACAATAGCCTTGTGCACGCTCAGGCCCTTGATGGGCCGCTGAACGTCCAGGACCTCCACCACGAAGCCATCGCCGGTGATGAGGCCGGTGTCAGCGGACTGGCCGCCTGCTTCGGCATAGAACGGGGTTTCGTTGAGGACCAGCTCAATTTCGTCGCCGGTGGAGGCATGCCCTACAGCACGGCCACCGCTGACGATGCCGCGGACCGTGGATTCGCCCTCAAGTTCGTCATAGCCCGTGAAGACGGTCTCGCCCTTGCCCAGGAGATCCTGGTAGGCGCTGAGGTCCGCGTGGCCACCCTTCTTACCCTTGGCATCAGCCTGTGCACGCTGGCGCTGCTCGAGCATGAGCGAGCGGAATCCTGCTTCGTCCACCTTGAGGCCGGCCTCTTCCGCCATTTCCAGTGTCAGGTCGATCGGGAACCCATAGGTGTCGTGCAGGGCAAAGGCGTCGGCGCCGGAGAGCGGAACACCGGCGGCCTTCGATTCCGCCACGGCATCCTCGAGGCGGGCCGTGCCCGAAGCAATGGTGCGCAGGAACGCCTTTTCTTCGGCGTAGGCAATGCGGCTGATCCGGGCGAAATCCGTCTCCACCACGGGGTAGACGCCCTTCATGGCGTCACGGGAGGCGGGAAGAAGGTCCGGCAGGCAGGCCTTTTCGACGCCGAGCAGCCGCATGGCGCGGACTGCGCGTCGAATGAGGCGGCGCAGCACATAGCCACGGCCTTCGTTGGACGGCGAAACGCCATCAGCAATCAGCATCAGGGCAGAACGAATGTGGTCTCCGACGACGCGCATACGGACGTCGTCCGTGTGGTGCGGGTCTTCCGGAGACTCGGCCGAGGTGTACTCCCGGCCGGACAGTTCTGCAGCCTTGTCGATGACCGGGCGGACCTGGTCGGTTTCGTACATGTTCTCGACGCCCTGGAGGATCATCGCGAGACGTTCCATGCCCAGGCCGGTGTCAATGTTCTTCTGCGGGAGCTCTCCCACGATGTCGAAGTCCACCTTGGAACGGACATTTTCGATCTGGTACTGCATGAACACGAGGTTCCAGATCTCGATGTACCGGGTCTCATCGGCCAACGGGCCGCCTTCGATGCCGTAGGCGGGGCCGCGATCGTAGTAGATCTCAGAGCAGGGACCGGCAGGACCCGGCTGGCCGGTGGACCAGTAGTTGTCGGCTTTGCCCATGCGCTGGATGCGCTCCGCCGGGATGCCGGTGTTCTTGAGCCAGAGTTCCTTGGCTTCGTCGTCTTCTTCGTAGACAGTCACCCAGAGGCGCTCGGCGGGAAGTCCGTAGCCGCCGTCGTCAACGCTGGTGGTGAGCAGCTCGAACGCGAACTTGATGGCGTCTTCCTTGAAGTAGTCGCCAAAGGAGAAGTTGCCGCACATCTGGAAGAACGTCCCGTGGCGGGCCGTTTTCCCCACTTCCTCGATGTCTCCGGTGCGGATGCATTTCTGGACGCTCGTGGCACGGCTGTACGGGGGTTCTTCGCGCGCAGTCAGGTACGGAATGAACGGCACCATTCCGGCGACGGTGAAGAGAAGGGACGGGTCGCTGGAAACGAGCGACGCGGAGGGAACGGCGGTGTGGCCCTTGCTGACAAAAAAGTCCACCCAGCGTTTGGTGATCTCCTGCGACTTCATTAGCTGATTACTTACCCTTCTCAATTCACTGCACGTCATGTGCGCGGTACCGGCTGGTGCCGTTCCGCAGTTTTCCATTCTGCCCTGTTGCGGGCGTGGGAGCGAACCGCTCCGCTAGCGTCGGCTTGCTCCGGCGTCGTCAATCCCCAACGCCGCCCGAAGGTCCTCTTCCCGCTGGTGCATGCCCGTCCGGACCGCGTCGGCGAAATCGAACAAGCCATCAGCCATCCGGCCCACGGCACGGTTCAAGCCCTCAGGACCGATGTTCGCCTGGGCTTCAGTGATCTTCCGGAAGGCAATGACGCCGATGGCGACGCCGATGCCCATCCACACAATTCTTTTCATTGGTTTCTTTCTCCCTCTTATTCAGCGACTGTATAGGGCAGCTGCTGCGCAGGTCAGCGGCTGCGGCGGCCGGAGGAAGGTGCACGACGGCCGGCGAAGGCGGAACGTACGCCATAGCTGAAGGCAGCCACCTTGATCAAGGGAGAACCCACCGTGGCCGCCACCAGAGAGGACAACGCGGAGATGTTGGCCGAGGCATCGGAGACGTTCGAGGCGATCCCGTCAACCTTCTTCAGCTGCTGGTTGGTGGTGGTAACCGTAGCGGTCACTTCATCCATCAAGGGGGTTGCACCGTCGCTGATGGACCGGATGGAGGTGCGGACCTCGTCAAAAACGCCACCCAGCTTCAAGATTGGCACAGCCAACAACAACACAAGGAGCGCGAAGACTCCTGCTGCGATGAGGCCGGCGATGTCGCCACCAGACATAGAACTCTTCTCCTAGGGTTGTTGCATTGCCCTGCACCAGCCGCTGAACGGCTTTGGACAAGGCCTCCCAAGTACCTTACCCACTTTGGACCGGTACCTTACATACAAAGAAGCCCGCGGCATGTGCCACGGGCTTCTTTGTATGCGCTGCTTGAATTTAGCGAGCGTAGAATTCGACGACGAGCTGCTCTTCGCAGATCACGGGGACCTCAGAGCGCTTGGGGCGACGAACCAGGCGTGCCTGCAGGGCCTCGATCTTGACGTCCAGGTACGGCGGCACGTTGTTCAGAACATGTGCGCCTGCAGCTGCCACCTGGAACGGGGGCATGACCTCGGAGCGGCTGTGAACGTGGATGAGCTGGCCTTCGCCAACGCGGAAGGACGGGCGGTCCACGCGGATGCCGTCAACCATGATGTGGCGGTGCACAACCAGCTGGCGGGCCTGTGCGATGGTGCGGGCGAAGCCTGCACGGAGCACAAGGGCGTCCAGACGCATTTCGAGCAGCTCAACCAGGTTTTCACCGGTCAGGCCCTTGGTGCGGCGTGCTTCTTCGAAGGCACGGGTCATCTGGGCTTCGCGGATGCCGTACTGGGCGCGCAGACGCTGCTTTTCGCGCAGACGTACGGCGTAGTCGGAGTCCTGCTTCTTGCGGGCACGGCCATGCTCACCGGGGCCGTACGGGCGGCGCTCCATGTACTTGGCGGCCTTGGGGGTCAGAGCGATGCCGAGTGCACGCGAAAGGCGTGCGGTACGGCGAGCACGAGTGTTGTTAGCCACTTGTGTCCTTCCAATTACTGCGGTGTGTCAGTGTTACTGGCCTCCATCAGGGAGAGCATCGGCCAACCGCTGCCTCTTGCTACTAGCCCGGGCGCACAGCACTGTTGAAGGAATCTTCAGTGGGATTGTGCGTCGGGCCATGCCAGACAAGGATCAATCGTACCATGCACAACGTGGTTGACGCCTGTGGGCCTTCGAGGGGAATGGGCGCCCCTGCCTACTCCCCACGCACTATCTTGCGGAGCCGTTCCAACCTGGCGGCAATATCCCGTTCGGCTCCGTTATTGGTGGGCTGGTAGTAGTCCTTCCCCACCAAATCGTCGGGCGGGTACTGCTGGGTTGCCACACCGTGCGGTTCGTCATGTGCGTACTTGTAGCTCTTGCCATGCCCCAATTGTTTTGCCCCGGGGTAATGCGCATCCCGCAAATGCATGGGGATGCCACCGCCAAACCCTGCCCGGACATCAGCCACCGCTTTGTTCAAGCCCATATACGCGGCATTGGATTTCGGCGCGGTAGCCAAATGGACCACAGCTTCGGCGAGGACGATCCGCCCCTCCGGCATGCCGATCAACTGCACCGCCTGGGCTGCCGCCACTGCCGTTTGCAGCGCTGTGGGATCGGCCATTCCAATGTCTTCAGCGGCGGAAATCACGATGCGTCGTGCAACAAACCGTGGATCTTCGCCCGCTTCAAGCATGCGGGCCAGGTAATGCAGCGCGGCATCGACATCCGAGCCACGGATGGATTTGATGAAAGCACTGGCGACGTCGTAATGCTGGTCCCCGGCACGGTCATAGCGAACCGCCGCGGCGTCCAAGGCACGCTCGGTATGGCGCAGTTCCACCAGCACCGGAGCGTCAGGGGTGCCGTCGCCGGCGAGCCCCGGCTCGCCGTCGTCGTTGATTGGTCCAGCGTCGCCGTCCTCCCCCGGCACGGCATCGGTACCGTCCGGTTCAGGCCCGACGGCGGTGCTGTCACCGAACGCGACCCCGGCAGCGGCTTCCAGCGCGGTCAACGCCCTGCGGGCATCGCCGCCGGAGAGGCGCACCAGATGGTCCAGCGCCTCCGGGCTGAGCTCCACACGTCCGGCAAGGCCGCGCGCATCGGCGACGGCACGTTGCAGCAGTCCCCCAATGTCGTCATCGGTGAGCGGCTTCAGCGTCAGCAACAGGGACCTCGACAACAGGGGCGACACCACCGAGAATGACGGGTTTTCCGTGGTGGCGGCGACGAGCACCACCCAGCGGTTCTCGACACCCGGCAGCAGGGCGTCCTGCTGGGCCTTGTTAAAGCGATGGATCTCGTCCAGGAAGAGGACGGTAGTTTTCTTATAGAGGTCGCGGGCCGTCAAGGCCTCATCCATGACGCGCCGGACATCCTTGACGCCTGCGGTGATCGCAGACAATTCCACGAACTTCCTTCCGGGACCCCGCGCGATCACATGGGCCAGCGTGGTTTTTCCCGTCCCCGGAGGCCCCCAAAGGATCACGGAGCTCGGTCCGGCAGGACCGGCAGCTTCGGCCCCGGCTGCCAGCTGCCGGAGAGGCGAACCATGGCCCAACAGGTGCTGCTGCCCCACGACGTCGTCCAAGGTACGGGGGCGCATCCGCACTGCGAGGGGACTGCGCTGGGACGCCATCCAGTGCGCGTCGGAAGGCCCCCCGGGCGAATGCGGCGAGACCGCCGGTTCCTCCGACCCGTCGTCGTTGTCAGCACCGGCACCAAAGAGATCTTCCACATGGATAGGCTACTCATAGTTCCAGCAAAGGAGACATCCACCATGGACCGCCGAGCATCTGCCCCGCGCCACCAGGCCATCCGGACCGCCTTGGTGTCCGCCACCAGGTTGCCGGGCTGGGTGGAACGGTTCGCGGCCGGCCACGGTCCCGTGGTGGAAGACCTCCACGACGGCGGCCTCCTCCTGCGCGCAGCCGACGGAGCCACCGCGCTGCTAAAGGCGCCATGGCCATCCGACGGACGCCCCGGCCGGGGAAGCAGCGAACTCCACCGCCTCGCCTCATTGGCCGCCCAGGAACGCGGGCTGGGCCTGGTGCTGGTCCGGCGCGGCGGTTACGCTGTGGCCTCGGCCAGCGGCACCACCATCATCGCTTCCAAGAGCGGGAACCGATTCATCGATGCCAGGTCCACGGCGGAACATGCGGCCAGGATCTTCACGGAGCACCTGATGGAGTACATCGTGCCCGGCGGAGACAGGGCCTTGGTGGATCAGGTCCTTGCGCAGCCCGCCCTCAAGGCTTTCACAGGCCGCACACGGCTGGCATTCCTGGACATTCAGGAGATCAAATCCGCGGCCCTGCAGAAAGCGGCAGCAGACGCCTGCTCGATCCGGATTACTGTGACCGATCCGGCGGCGGCGGGTTAGCAGCCGCTGAGGGCACGTTTCAGGGGAGCCTGCCGGTACACGTAGCTGCCGTGGTCCACGAATCCAGCCTGCGTGTACAGCGCCTGTGCCCCGTGGTTGGCGGCCGTGACCAAAAGCCAGACCCCCTTGAGATCCCGCCCGGCACCGGCATGCAGCAACGCGGCCAGCACCTGGGCGGCGTATCCGCGCCGGCGGTGCCTGGCAGACGTCGCCATACCGTAGATACCACCCCAGCCATCAACCAGGGCGAGGCGCCCGACGGCGGCGGGGACGCCGTCGTCGTCCCTCACCATTGCGTACAGCGCCGGGCAGCCGGTGAGGATACTGTGAGCGACCGATAATTCGGCCTCACCCCCGCGGCCATCGACGGACCACCAGAGACTGAGCCATTCCTCAGAAGGCAGTTCGAGCATCTCCACCGTCGGTTGGCAGGACGGCAATGAGTCCAGGCCGCGGAGCATGATCTTCGTTTCGGACTGCCGGGTGAAGCGGCGGCGGTCCAGGAGATCATTGAGGGCAGCACTGCGGGAGTCATCGAACACTTGGAAAATCAATGGCAGACGGCGGCGCCGGTACCACTCCGATGCGGCGGTGACGGATCGCTCAAGGTCAGCGGCAGACTCCAGGCCGGTGGCCACTGCATGACTTTCTGCACTGCCTGCACTTTTTGCACTGTCTGCCGGGTTGGCCGGCCACACAGAATTGGCCCGTTGCGTCACCCCGTTCGAAGCACGAAGCACCCACTTCACCGTGCCTTCGCCAACAAGGTCTTCACGCTCAAGGGCCGGCCAGGCCTTATCCATGAGCGTTTCCAGCACGGTTTGCTCGAGCATCCGGCAGCACCTTTCGTTGAGGGAGTCTTGGGGGAGAAACGCCAAAGGCCCTCCACCGGAGTGGAGAGCCTTTGGGTGACCGTTTAGACGGTGGTGGTTTCCGGCTTGGCTGCAGGCTTGGCTTCCGGCTTGAAGTCGACGCCTGCCTCCTTGCGCTGCTGCGGAGTGATCGGTGCAGGAGCGGCAGTCAGGGGGTCGTAGCCGTTGCCCGACTTCGGGAACGCAATAACATCGCGGATGGATTCCACACCGGCGAGCAAAGCAACAACGCGGTCCCAGCCGAGGGCCATTCCGCCGTGCGGAGGTGCACCGTACTTGAAGCCCTCCAGCAGGAAGCCGAACTTGGTTTCGGCGTCTTCCTTGTCAAGCCCCATGAGCTGGAAGACCCGTTCCTGCACTTCGCGCTGGTGGATACGGATGGAACCGCCACCGATCTCGTTGCCGTTGCAAACGATGTCATAGGCATACGACAGTGCGGATTCCGGGTCCTGGTCGAAGGTGTCCAGGAATTCCGGCTTGGGCGAGGTGAACGCGTGGTGCACAGCCGTCCACTGCCCTCCACCCACAGCTACGTCACCGGAAGCGACAGCTGCGGCGGCGGGCTCGAACATGGGAGCGTCCACGATCCAGACAAACGCCCAGTCGTTGGGGTCGATCAGGCCGGTACGGTGACCAATTTCCACGCGGGCAGCACCGAGCAGGGCGCGTGCCGCTGACTTCTCACCGGCGGCGAAGAAAATGCAGTCACCAGGCTTGGCGCCCACGGCGTCGGCCAGTCCGGCACGCTCTTCTTCCGTGAGGTTCTTGGCAACGGGGCCGGCGAGCTCGCCGTCCTCCTTGAAGAGCACGTAGGCGAGGCCCTTGTGTCCGCGCTGCTTGGCGAATTCCTGCCAGCCGTCCAGCGTACGGCGGGGCTGCGAAGCTCCGCCGGGCATGACCACTGCGCCGACGTACGGTGCCTTGAACACGCCGAAGTTGGTGTCCTTGAAGAACTCCGTAAGCTCAGTCAGCTCCACACCGAAGCGCAGGTCCGGCTTGTCCGAGCCGTACTTGGCCATGGCATCCAGGTACGTCATGCGGCGGATCGGGGTGGGGATCTCGACGTCGATGAGCTGCCACAGAGCCTTGACGATTGCCTCGCCCAGCTCAATGACATCGTCCTGGTCCACGAAACTGGCTTCGATGTCGAGCTGGGTGAACTCCGGCTGGCGGTCCGCACGGAAATCCTCGTCGCGGTAGCAACGGGCAATCTGGTAGTACTTCTCAAAGCCACCCACCTGGAGCAGCTGCTTGAAAAGCTGCGGCGACTGCGGCAGGGCGTACCAGGAACCCGGCGCCAGACGTGCCGGGACCACGAAGTCGCGGGCGCCTTCCGGCGTCGAACGCGTCAGCGTGGGTGTCTCAATTTCGACGTAGCCACGCTGGTGCAGCAGTTCGCGGGCCACACGGTTGGCCTCCGAACGCAGACGCATGTTGCGGGCGGGGCCGGGACGACGAAGGTCCAGGTAACGGTGCTTAAGGCGTGCTTCCTCGCCAACTTCAACGTGTTCGTCGATCTGGAACGGAAGTGGCTCAGAGGTGTTGAGGATGACCACCTTGTCAGCGATCACCTCGATGTCACCCGTCGCCAGAGCCGGGTTTTCGTTGCCTTCGGGACGCTTGTTGACGGTACCCGTCACCTGCAGGACGTACTCGTTCCGCAGGCCATGGAAGACCTCTTCCTCACGGACTACCACCTGGGCGGCACCGGACGCGTCACGCAGGTCAACGAATGCAACGCCACCGTGATCACGGCGGCGGCCCACCCAGCCGGCCAGGGTAACGGTTTGTCCAATGTGCTCGGAGCGAAGTGATCCGAGGTCATGTGTGCGCAGCACAGCATTCCTTTCAGCATGAAATTTATAGGGACCGCTGCAATGGCGGTCCCGTCCGAGTTTACCCGCCCCGGCCGCGGCTCCCGCCAAACGGCGGAACAAGCGATGCCGGTATCAGGCGGTGGTGACGCGGACGTGCAAGTCCTCTTCCGCCGGCGTCCATTCTGCGGGGTCGGCGTCAACCTGCTCACCGGTGCGGATGTCCTTGACCTGGTGTTTGCCGTCGTCGTCGGTAAACCACACAAACGGGATACCGCGCCGGTCGGCGAACTTGATCTGTTTGCCGAACTTCTCGGCTTTTGCAGCAACTTCGGTCGCGATGCCCCTCCCCCGCAGTTGTGCCGCGATATCCTGCGCGGAAGACCAGCTGTCGTCCGTATTCAAGGCAACCAGGACCGCTGTGGGGACCGAGCGCGATGCCGTCGCCAGTTCCTGGCTAAGGATGCGCGATACGAGGCGCGTCACACCGATGGAAAGGCCGACGCCGGGGAACTTGCGGTTGCCCTTGCTGGCCAGGGCGTCATAGCGGCCACCGGAGCAAATGGAACCGAGCTGCTCATGGCCCACCAGCACGGTTTCGACGACAGTTCCGGTGTAGTAATCCAAGCCGCGGGCGATGCTCAAATCGGCAACCACCTTTCCCGGGGCACGCTGTACGGCCGCCTGGATGACCTGCTCCAGCTCGTTGAGCCCTTCCTCCAGGAGCTCATCGGTGACGCCCAGGGCGCGGACCTGCTGGACGAAGGAGGTGTCCTCAGTGCGGATACGAGCCAGTTCCAAGGCCAGTCCGGCTTGCTCGTCCGTGGCACCAAGCTCGCTCTTCAACAGCTCTGCCACCCTCGCAGCGCCGATCTTTTCCAGTTTGTCGATGCTGCGCAGGACCCCGGCAGTGTCCGCCAGGCCGATCCCGCGATAGAAACCCTCGGCCAGCTTCCGGTTGTTGATCCGGAGCCGGAAATCCGGAATCGGCAACGCGCTCAATGCCTCGGCAATGACCAGGGCAATCTCGACGTCGTAGCGGAACGGAAGCTCGCCGTCGCCCACCACATCGATGTCCGCCTGGGTGAACTCACGGGCGCGGCCTTCCTGCGGCCGCTCGCCACGCCACACCTTCTGGATCTGGTAGCGGCGGAAGGGGAACGCCAGGTAGCCGGCGTTCTCCACCACGTAACGGGCGAAGGGAACAGTCAGGTCGAAGTGCAGGGCCAAGGCGTTGGGATCCGCTTTATCTGACTTCGCAGCCTCACCCTCGTCATCCTGGAGCCGGCTCAGCCCGTAAACCTCTTTGTCGATCTCGCCTTTGCGGAGCAGCTGCCCCACAGTTTCCACCGCCCTGGTCTCGATGGACGAAAACCCATGCAACTCGAACGTCTTGCGGAGCGTATCCAGCACGTGGAGCTCCACCAACCGCTCCTGGGGAAGCCACTCGGGGAATCCGGACAGGGAGGCGGTACGTGCCATGGTGGAAATGTCTCCTCGAAGAAAGCTGACGCTGGTATGGGACCCACAGCTTTAAAACGCCCGTACGGCGTTTACAGGGCGGGCGTCCAGCCGGTCATGCATAAACTATGTGCGGCAGCCAGTTTATGCTTTCCGCGCGTGCACATCTAATGCAGCATGCCCGGGTTCCTGTCGGCGGCCCCGGAAGTGGACACAATCAGGAGGACTCTTGGCAACAAGGTCGCGGGATGACCGCGAAGCGAAACGGCGCATCAGGCAGATGGAAGCCAAGCGTGCCCTGCGGCAGGAACAGGGCAAGCGGCGCAAACGCGACAACACCATCGCCGTTGGCGCAGGTGCCGCAGCGGTGGTTCTGGCCGTCGTGCTGCAACTGACGGTCTTCAGCTCCAACCCCACCGAAGCGGAGTTCGCCGCCGCAGAAGCCGGGCTCAGCTCTCCGTCCGCTTCGCCGTCTGCGTCTAACAGTTCGGACATTCCCAGCCCGGACACAGCCGCTGGAAAAACGTTCACCGGCGAGCTCGCGTTGAACAGCGGAGTGGTCGGCGTTGAACTGAACGGAACGGCTGCACCCCAGGCCGCGGCAGTGTTCAAGTCACTCAGCGACTCCAGCTACTACAACGGGAAGTTCTGCCACCGCCTGACGACCTCGGAAACCTTCGGGCTGCTGCAGTGCGGCGCCCCGTCCGAAGACGGCGCGGACGACCCCAACTACCGATGGGGTCCGCTGGAAAACACGCCCGCAGACAACAAGTACCCTGCGGGGACGATAGCCGTGGCCCGCAGCGGGAACAACGCCTATGGCAACGGGCACCAGTTCTTCATCGTCTACAAGGACACCACCATTCCTGCTGACACGGCCGGTGGGTACACCGTAGTGGGCAAGGTAACCAGCGGGCTGGACGTAGTTACCAACATCGCCGCCGCAGGCCTGAAAACCGGCGAAAGCACCAGTGACGGCGCCCCTGTGGCACCTGTCACGATAGACTCGTTTTCTCTGAAGTAACCAGCTCCAGGCCCCGGCCCGGGGTGCATTACCTGAGCAGTCCCTCCAAGCGAAAGACTTTTAGCGGTGACAGACAGTCAGAAATCCGACGAAACAGCAGTAGTGGCCAACGAAGAAGAAGCAGTCGAGGCGACCAGCCCCGACCATGTGGAAACCTCCGTCGCGCCGGCAGCTGCACAAGAACCAGCGCCTGTTGATGAGGCAGCAGCCGGGGCCGAAACAGCAGCCGGGGACAAACCGGAACCTGCAGCGACGCCCGAGGCCGAAGCAGCCGCAAGTGAGCCGGCCGCACCGCGACCTGCCCCGTCCGCTGCCCCAACACCTGCAGCGCTTGCGGCCCGCCCCAAGGCTCCCGCCGCCGTCGTTCCCGCTGCCCCGGCCGTGTCCGCCGCGTCGCTCGCCGAGGCAGCCAAGTGGGGTCGCGCCGAACGCGATGGCCACGTGTTCCTGACGCTGGATGGTGACGAGATCGCCGTCGGCCAGTACCCGGGGGTCAGTCCCGACGAAGCCCTGGGTTACTTCGCCCGGAAGTTCGACGACATTATTGCCCAGGTGGTCCTGCTGGAACACCGTGTTGAGTCCAAGGCCCCGGCCACGGACATGCAAAAGACCGTCACTCATCTCCGCGAACAGCTTGCAGAGCGCACCATGGTGGGCGATATCCGGTCTGCGGAAGCACGCCTGGATGCCCTTTCCACCCAGATCGTGGAGCTGGAAAAGTCGGAGAAGGCAGCACACGAGGCTGTGCGGGCCGGCGAACTCGCTGCACGCGAAGCAATAGTATCCGAAGCCGAATCCATTGCCGGACAGGATCCTGCCCAGATTCAATGGAAGACCTCCAGCGCCCGCATGAACGAGTTGTTTGAAACCTGGAAGGCGGCGCAGAAGAGCGGTGTACGCCTGGGCCGCAGCAATGAGGACGCATTGTGGAAGCGGTTCCGTTCGGCCCGCACAGTCTTTGACCGTCACCGCCGCGCCTACTTCTCACAACTTGACAGCAACAATTCAGCAGCGAAGTCCGCCAAGGAAGCGCTGATCGCCGAGGCTGAAGCCCTCTCCTCTTCCACCGATTGGGGATTCGCCGCCGGTGAATACCGCAGGCTGATGGACCAGTGGAAAGCCACCCCCCGGGCGAGCCGCAAGGATGACGACGCATTGTGGGGCCGCTTCCGCGCCGCCCAGGATGTCTTCTTCAGCAACCGCCAGGCGGCCAACGACCAGATCGACCAGGAATACACCGCCAACCTGGTGGTCAAGGAGCAGCTGGTAGCTGAAGCGCAGGCCCTGCTTCCCATCAAGGACCTCAACGCAGCCAAGAAGGCCCTCCAGTCCATCAGGGACCGCTGGGAAGATGCCGGCAAGGTTCCGCGAGGGGACATGGGTCGCATCGAGGCCGGACTCCGCAAGGTTGAAGACGCCGTCAAGGAAGCCGAAGAAGAGAAGTGGCGCCGGAGCAACCCGGAGACCAAGGCGCGCACCAACAGCGCCCTCTCGCAACTCGAAGCTGCCATCGCCGGCCTTAAGGATGACCTCGAGAAGGCTGAAAAGGCAGGCGACCAGCGCCGCATCAAGACTGCCCGCGAGGCCTTGGAGGCCCGCCAGGCGTGGCTGGACCAGATTCAGCGCTCTGCAAGCGATCTCGCCTAGCGCTTCTGGCAAGGCACTACCGCAGGCTCCGTTCCAGTTATCCACATAACCGGAACGGAGCCTGTACTGCTTCGGCGGCGGCGCGGAATGATCAGTGGATGGACCCCGCTGCCGCCGCCCCGCACCTATCGGAGCCGGCCATCCCAGAGCTGTACTCCCCCCACCGGATCTTCACGTGGAACGAACTCCAGGGCATGGCCTTCGACGGCATCCTGCTGCCGCTCTACGGGAAGAGTTACGCCTCGCCGGGCACCGCTGTCACCCATCGCCTCCGGGCCCGCGCAGCAGCCCTCACAGTTCCGGAACGGATCCGAACCAAAGTAGTTGCCGGCCGCCTCACGGCCGCGTGGATCTACGGCTGCGCGAACCCTCCGGAGCGCCTGTCGCTCCTGGTTGATGCGAAGCACCGCATTTCAAGTCTGCGCGGAAGCACCGCCTGCAGCCTCCACGAGGTCCGGCTTGGTCAAATGGACGTAGTGAGTCTGGGCGGGATGCTGGTGAGCAGCCCGCTCCGCACCGCAGCTGACATCGCCTTGCATGTGGAAAGTGACCGCGCCCTGCCTGCCCTGAGGCGTCTCCTGGCCAAGGACGACCTGGGAATCCGGTTGAGACTCCTCACGCTGGCCGTGGAGGCAACACCGCGCGTTCCCCACAAGCGGCGTGCGCTGGCCACCCTTGCACACCTTGCTGCCGGCTAGCTGCGCCGCCTGTTACCCGTGGTGCGGTAGACATCAAAGACGCCATCAATGCGGCGTACGGCATTCAGGACGTGGTGCAGGTACTTGGGGTCGCCCATTTCGAAAGCGAACTTCGAGATGGCAACCCTGTCGCTCGAGGTGTGGACCGAGGCAGCGAGGATGTTCACGTGATTTTCGGACAGAATCCTCGTCACGTCGGACAACAGGGATTTACGGTCCAACGCCTCCACCTGGATTTCCACCAGGAACACACTCGACTGCGTGGGAGCCCATTCCACTTCCACGATTCTGTCCGGTTGGTCCCTGAGCCCCGAAACGTTGGTGCAATCGGTCCGGTGGACGGAGACGCCCGAGCCACGGGTGACGAATCCCAGGATGGGGTCCGGCGGAACGGGTGTGCAACAACGGGCCAGTTTGACCCAGACGTCGCCCACACCGCGGACGATGACTCCGGAGTCCGAGAATTTGGACTTGGCAACCTGCGTCGGAATGCTGACTTCGTCGAGGTCTTCATCCGGAGTCTCGTGGCCGCCCAAGTGCTCGACGAGTTTTTCCATCACGGATTGGGCGGAGGTATGTCCATCGCCCACCCCTGCGTAGAGCCCGGAGATATCTACGTAGTGGAAGTCCTCGGCCACCGCAGACAAGGCGTCGTGCGTCATAAGGCGCTGCAAGGGCAGGTTCTGCTTCCGCATGGCCCGCGTCAGCATGTCCTTGCCGCGATCGATTGCTTCTTCGCGGCGTTCCTTGGTGAACCACTGGCGGATCTTGTTGCGTGCGCGTGCCGACTTGACGAAATGTTGCCAGTCCTGGCTGGGACCGGCTCCTTCGGCCTTGGATGTGAAGATCTCCACCCAGTCGCCATGGTTCAGCTCACTGTTGAGCGGGACCAGCTTGCCGTTGACGCGGGCGCCGATGGTCCTGTGGCCGACCTCCGTGTGGACGGCGTAGGCAAAATCGACGGGAGTCGATCCCGCGGGCAGGGCCATGACCTCACCCTTGGGGGTGAAGACGAAGACTTCGCGTGCATTGATCTCATAACGCAGCGAGTCCAGGAACTCGCCGGGGTCCGACGTTTCCTGCTGCCAGTCCACCAACGACCGCAACCAGCCCATGTCCCCATCGCGGGGGCTGCCGGGGCCCTGCGCCGTGCGGTTTGGCTGGTCCTTGTATTTCCAGTGTGCTGCCACACCGTACTCGGCCCGGCGATGCATCTCATGGGTTCGGATTTGAATCTCCACGGGCTTGCCGCCCGGGCCGATCACCGTGGTGTGCAGCGACTGGTACATGTTGAACTTGGGCATGGCGATGTAGTCCTTGAACCGCCCCGGAAGGGGATTCCATCGCGAATGCAGGGTACCCAGAGCTGCGTAACAGTCCCGGACCGAGTCCACCAGGACGCGCACGCCCATGAGGTCGTTGATGTCGTCGAAGTCCTTATCCCGGACGATCATCTTCTGGTAAATGGAGTAGTAGTGCTTGGGACGCCCGGTGATGGTCGCCTTGATCCGGGCCGTGCGCAGATCATCAGCTATCTGGTTGCGGATGACACTGAGGCTCTTCTCGCGCTCCGGCGTGCGGTCCCCCACCATGCGCACGATTTCCTCGTACACCTTGGGATACAGGGCAGCGAAGGACAGGTCTTCGAGCTCCCACTTGATGGTGTTCATGCCCAGTCGGTGAGCCAGGGGGGCAAAGATCTCCAGCGTTTCACGAGCCTTGCGGGAGGAAGACTCAGCGGAGACAAAGCGCCACGTACGGGCGTTGTGCAGGCGGTCGGCCAACTTGATCATCAAGACACGGATGTCCTTGGCCATGGCCACAACCATCTTGCGGACGGTCTCTGATTGCGCGGCTTCGCCAAAGCTGACCTTGTCCAGCTTGGTCACGCCGTCCACCAGCATGGCAACCTCGGGACCAAAATCCCTCGTCAGGTCAGCGAGTGTGTAGGGCGTGTCCTCCACGGTGTCGTGAAGCAACGCCGCTGCCAGGGTGGTTCCTGTCATTCCGAGTTCAGCCAGGATGGTGGCCACGGCAACCGGATGGGTGATGTAGGGATCACCACTCTTGCGTTTCTGGCCCTGGTGGCTTCGCTCCGCTACGGCGAAGGCCCGCTGGATCAGGTCAAAGTCCTCTTTGGGGTTGTTGGCCCGCACTGTCCGCAGCAAAGGTTCGAGGATCGGAGAATACGGAGCCACGCCACGACCGGTCAGACGGGCCAAACGGGAACGTGTACGCTCCCGACGGCCCGGGAAGGTTGGACGCGCGCCAGGGGTATCCACCGGAACAGCTCCCGCAGTCCGTCCAGCCATGCTTGTTGCTGGAACCGCCACAGCATTGTGGCCGTCTTCCCCGCCCGCCGGTGGTGCCGACGTCGCACGTTCTTCCACAGAAGTACCCCTCACAACCGAATAATTCTCTAAGTCTATTCCCGTCAGTGAATGCTTCTGCAAATGGGCAGCACATGACGCATGGGACGGGCAAGTCAAAGAGCCGGTCCCGCGTAACTGCGCGGACCGGCTCCTTGGTCAAACAGAGGAGTTGCCAGAGCCTAGACGGTGACCTCGGCCCGGCGGTGGGCTACCTTCTTGGCCTGCTTTACGAGTTCCGGTTCACCTTGGCGCAACCAGGCGTACAGGGGCGCCGCGATAAAGATGGTGGCTGCCGTACCGATGAGGATACCGACGAACAACGCCAGCGAGAGGTCACGCAGCGTGCCCGCACCCAGGAGACCGGCGCCGATGAAGAGGATCGCTGCCACCGGGAGCACGGCCACCATCATGGTGTTGATGGAGCGGACCAGGGTTTGGTTGACGGCCAGGTTGACCTCTTCGGCGAATGTACGGCGGGTGGAAGTCGAGATATCGGCCGTGTTCTCGCGGATCTTGTCGAAGACCACAACGGTGTCGTAGAGCGAGTAGCTCAGGACCGTCAAGAAGCCGATGATGGCCGACGGCGTCACCTCGAAGTCGCTCAAGGCGTAGACACCCGCTGTGGTGAACATTGTGACAAGCATGCCCACGAGGGCCGACAACGACATCTTCCAGGTTCTGAAGTACAGCGCCATCAGGACAGCCGCCAAACCAACGAACACCACCAGGCCGATGAGTGCCTGCCTGGTGACATCCTGACCCCAGGTGGGACCCACAAAGTTGGACGTCACTTCATTCTCGGTAACGCCATAGGCGCTGGTAAGGCCGTCCTTGATGCGGTTGGTCTCATCATCGGTGAGCTGGTCCGTTTGGATCCGCATGGTGTTGCCCGCGACGTTTGCCACGCGCGGGATGGCGCCGGGTACGACGTCGTGCACAGCCTTTTCGCCAAGGCTGGCGTCCGTGGTGCTCACGTTGGAGACGGTGAACTCCGAGCCGCCCCGGAACTCGATGCCAAGGTTGAAACCGCCCTTGGCCACCGGAATGAGGATGGACAGGGCCACCGCGACGGCCGCAATGATGAACCAGATCTTCTTCGAATTGACGAAGTTGTACGAGCGCTTGCCCGTGTACAGCTCATGGCCGAAGGTTGCGAAGCTCGTAGTCATTACTTCTCCTCCTTGGTTGCCTTGGAGGAACCAGTCAACTGGCCCTTCTCGGCAAGGCGCCGTTCGGCGATGGTCATGCGACGTTCAGCTTCAGCCACTGCGCCGGTGTTCCGCGCACGGACAGCCGGGGGCTTCTCGTCAGGTGTACGGAGCCGGCCCGCGCCACGGTACAAGGGAACTGCCCCAAGACGGTCCGGGGAAAGGCCCGAGAATCGGTGGCCTTCCCCGAAGAACTTGGTGCGCGCCAGAACCTGCAGCATGGGGTGGGTAAACATGAACACGACCAAGAGGTCGGCGAGGGCTGTCAGGCCCAAAGTGAAGGCGAAGCCGCGCACGTTGCCGACAGCCACGAAGTAAAGCACCAGGGCAGCAAGGAGGTTGACCGCCTTGGAGGCAAGGACAGTTCGCTTGGCCCGCTTCCAGCCGTTTTCGACGGCGGATACAAGTCCGCGGCCTTCGCGCAGTTCATCGCGGATACGCTCGAAGTAGACGATGAACGAGTCAGCGGTCTGGCCGATGGCCACGATCAAGCCAGCCACGCCGGCGAGGGAGAGTCGATAGTTCTCGGTCCAGCCGAGGATCGCGATGGCCAGATAGGTCAAGACGCCGGCCACCACCAAGGAAGCGATGGTGACAAGGCCCAGGGCCCGGTATTGGAAGAGGGAATAGACCACCACCAGCAGCAAGCCGATCATGCCGGCCAACAACCCGAGCCGGAGCTGGTCCCCACCCAGGGTGGCCGAAATCTGTTCCTGTGACTGGATCTCGAAGCTGATGGGCAGGGCACCGTAACGGAGCTGATCGGACAGCGCTTTGGCAGTAGCCTGCGTGAAGTCACCCGTGATCTGCGGGCGTCCGTCGGTGATCACTGCCAGGGAACGCGGTGCGGAAATGACTTTGTCGTCCAGGACAATGGCGAACTGGGATTTGGGATCTTCAGTTCCCTGCGCCTGGGCCGCCACATAGTACTGGTTGAGCCGCTCGGTGACGGCCTTGAACTTCTCGGTGGCATCCCCGTTGAAGACGATGTTCACACCCCAGGAGTTGGTGACCGAACCCTGGGCGCCCTGCACCTGGGAGAAAGTGGAATCGCTGATGTCCTGGCCCCGGACTTCTACCGGTCCAAGGATGTACTTGAGGGCCGGAGTCTTGGCTGTGGCAGCTTCGCAGGTGACAAGGGGCTTGGCCGGATCGGAGCGTTCACGCCTTTCCGTCGAAGGATTGACGCAGTCAAGTGCTTCAAATTCCTTCTGGACTTCGGGGGTGATCCAATTGACATCACTCGCATTGGCCGGCTCCGCCGTCGGTTTGTTCAGCTGGTCATCCGGTGTGCGTGATTCCACCGGGACGGCCGCGGGATCGCCGTAGGTGATGACAGGCCGGAAGTTCATGTCGGCCGAAGCCTGGATCAAGTCGCGGGTTTCCTTGGACGGTGTACCCGGGAGGCTGACCACAACATTGCGGCCGGACTGGGTGCTGATCTCTGCTTCAGCAACACCCGAGCCATCAACCCGCTGACGGATGATGGCAACTGCCTGGTTGAGCTGCTCTTCGTTGATCTCGCTGGATCCGTCAACCCTGGGCGCCAGGATCATCTGGGTACCGCCCTCGAGGTCCAAGGCAAGCTTGGGTGCCCAGCTGGCATTCCCAGTCAAAACTCCGCCACCGAGGACAGCGGTGAGTACAACGAATATTGCTCCAAGCCAGGTCAGCACCCTGCGGGCTGAATTTTTGGGGCCGGTCCGTGCCATTATCGATCTTCCTGTTATCGCCGGACAGCCGCCGGCCAACGCTTGTGAGCGTCTGCCGGCGGCTCTCAGCTGCCGTAGAAGTTGCCTTGCGCGGGGGTGCCGCGCCTGACGATCCTAGTTGTCCTTCTTGTCCTCTTTGTTGAGGCGCGCAATGGTTTCTTCGGGCGTCTCAACTGCGGCAGGAGCTTCAGCATCTGCGGTAGTCAGCGAAGAAGCGTCGTCCGGTACAACCGGGGCTTCCTCAGCGGGCGCTTCGACTACCTTGGTGACGGCCTGGCGGTGAACCGTGGCCTCGTTACCCGGGGAAAGTTCGATGACAACCTTGTTCTCGGCTTCGTCGATGGAGACGATGCGGCCAAAGAGACCGAAGCTGGTCATGACGTCGACGCCCGGAGCGAACTTGGACTGCATTTCAGCCTGCTGCTGCTGGGTCTTCTTGTTGCGGCGGAACATCATGAAGACAAAGAGTCCAAGCATGACGAACAGCAATATGGTCATTGGATCCACAGGGAAGTTCCGTTCTGTACTTACGTTTTGGTTCACGGCAACGTCCCTGGCAGATCCGCGGGCGGCTGCATGGATCAAGGACTCGAACGTGCCGAGCGTCATACCAGTCTAGAGGGAAAAGCTGAACACGGCGTGTTAACCGACGGTATCTACGCTTTCGGCGTGGTTTTCATCCTCGCCGAAGAGTGCCAGTGCTTCCTGACCGAAGACTCCGGCCGGCACGGCATAACCGAGGTGCGTCCACGCTGAAGCCATGGCGATACGGCCGCGCGGCGTGCGACCCAGCAGTCCTTCACGCACCAAAAACGGCTCGGCTACGGTCTCCACCGTTTCCGGCTCCTCGCCAACGGCAATCGCCAGGGTGGACAATCCCACAGGACCGCCATTGAACTTGGTAATGAGGGCTTCCAGCACGGAGCGGTCCAGCCGGTCCAATCCCCTGGCATCCACTTCATACATGTCCAAGGCCGCTGAAGCAGACCGGGCGTCAATCTGGTCAATGCCGTGAACCAGGGCCCAGTCTCGAACCCTGCGAAGGAGACGGTTGGCGATTCGTGGAGTACCACGCGACCGGCCGGCGATCTCCGTAAACCCGGCCGAGTTCACTTTCAGGTCCAGCAGGCCTGCAGATCGGCGAAGGACAAGCTCCAGTTCAGCAACCGAGTAAAACTCGAGGTGACCTGTGAAACCGAAGCGATCACGCAACGGTCCCGGCAGGAGGCCGGCACGGGTGGTGGCTCCTACCAGCGTAAACGGGGGCAACTCCAGGGGAATGGCCGTAGCGCCGGCTCCCTTGCCCACCACAATGTCCACCCGGAAGTCTTCCATGGCCATATAGAGCATTTCCTCTGCCGGCCTGGACATCCGGTGGATTTCATCCAGGAACAGGACCTCTCCCTCGGACAGGGAGGAGAGGATGGCGGCGAGGTCTCCGGCATGCTGGATGGCAGGACCACTGCTGATACGCAAGGGCGCGTTCATTTCTGCCGCAATGATCATGGCCAGAGTTGTCTTGCCCAGGCCAGGTGGGCCGGACATCAAGACGTGGTCGGCACTGCGTCCGCGCATCTTTGAGGCCTCGAGGACGAGGGCCAGTTGCTTACGGACGCGATGCTGGCCGACAAAATCATGCAGGTTCTTAGGACGGAGTGCGGCCTCGATGACCCGCTCTTCCGGTTCCTCTCCCCCGTTGACCAGTGACTGCTCAGCCACGGTTGCCTACGCGGTTGCCGGCGCGTGCGCCGTCCTGGCCCAGCCACCGCAGAGTGGCGCGGAGGATCTGGGCCACGTTACCGGCCTCCACCAGTTCCGGAGAGTCGGCCATGGCTTTGTCGATGCTGCCCGTAGCGTCCTTCTCGGACCACCCCAGGCTGGTCATGGCAGCGACTACCTGGGGCTTCCACTCGGCGTTGGTGGCAGTCTGGGCAGCAGTGGTTGCGGAGCCGGTGCCATGCGGAACCAGTTTGCCCGCGAGTTCCAGGACGATCCGGCCGGCCACCTTGGGCCCGATTCCGGGGACCTTGGTGAACGCCTTGCCATCACCGGTGTGCGCTGCCACACGGATTGCTTCAGGCTCGTGCACGGCCAGGACGGCCAGTGCCAGCCTCGGCCCCACTCCGCTGACGCTGAGCAAGACGTCGAAGACTTCACGTTCGTCATCATCCGCGAAACCGAACAACGTGAGGGAATCCTCACGGACGATCATGGACGTGAAGAGCTTGGCTTCGGTTCCAACTTTGAGGTGGCTCAGGGTTTGGGGGGTGGCGAAGACGTTCATACCCGCCCCGTTGAGGTCAATGACGGCGGTGGACAAACCCACGTGGGCTACGGTTCCACGGAGAAAACTGATCAAGACCCGGCTCCTGAATGATTGTGGCCCAAGCGGACTATCCGAACATATCTACGAATACCCTAGCAAGGACGGCGGGGAATCACCGTGCGCGGCGCGCTTTGGCTTCCGCGTCGGCCCAGGCCTTCTGCGCCGGAGTCAGCGAACCGGCACCGGAGGATCCACCCGCTGCGCCCATACCGGTGCCTGCCCGCCATGCGTGGGTCAGTGCGAGGGCAAGGGCGTCTGCAGCATCGGCCGGCTTGGGTGGAGCGTCCAGGCGCAGGATCTTGGTCACGAGTTTGGTGACAGCATCTTTGTTGGCCGTGCCACTGCCGGTCACTGCGGCTTTGACCTCAGAGGGAGTGTGCAGGGCCACCGGAATACCACGGCGGGCGGCCGCAGCGATCACCACCCCTGACGCCTGGGCGACACCCATTACTGTACTGACGTTCAGCTGGGAGAAAACGCGTTCGACGGCGACGACGTCCGGCTCGTGCCGGTCCAGCCATTCATCGATCGCTTCGGCAATCACCAGCAGGCGCTTGTCCAAGGTCTGGTCGGCGGAGGTCCCCACCACTCCGACGGCCACCATGGTAGCCCTGCGGTTCCGCTCAATATCGACGACGCCGATGCCGCAACGGGTAAGGCCCGGATCGACTCCCAATACGCGAAGAGTCAAGTCCGGGCCTTCCTGGTTGAAATCAACATTGGTTGCTGCCCCGCCTAGTCGGCGTCGAGGGCAGCCTGCACTTCCTCGCTGAAGTCCGCATTGCTGTAGACGTTCTGGACGTCGTCCAGGTCTTCCAGTGCATCGACGAGCTTCATGAACTTCCTGGCACCATCGACATCGAGTTCCACCTGCATGGACGGAACGAATTCGGCCTCATCAGTTTCGTAGTCGATGCCGGCGTCTTTAAGGGCGTCGCGGATGGCCTGGAGGTCCGAGGGCTCGGAGTGGATTTCCCAGTTCTCGCCGCTGTCCTTCACTTCCTCAGCGCCAGCTTCCAGGACAGCCATCAGGATGTCGTCTTCGCTGAGGCCGTTCTTCGGCAGGACCACAACACCCTTGCGGGCAAAGAGGTAACTGACCGAACCGGGGTCGGCAATGGTGCCGCCGTTGCGCGAAATGGCAAGGCGGACTTCCGAAGCTGCCCGGTTCTTGTTGTCCGTCAGACATTCGATCAGCAGAGCAGAGCCCTGCGGACCGCGTGCTTCGTACATGATTTCCGTGTAGTCGACTACCTCACCAGTGAGGCCGGCACCACGCTTAATGGCGCGGTCAATGTTGTCGTTGGGTACCGAGGTCTTCTTTGCCTTGGTGACCGCCAATTCCAGGCCGGGGTTGCCGGCGAGGTCCGGACCTCCCATTCGGGCAGCAACTTCAATGTTCTTGATCAGTTTTGCGAACGACTTTGCACGCCTGCCATCAATAATGGCTTTCTTATGCTTGGTGGTCGCCCATTTGGAGTGGCCTGACATGCTTTACGCTTCTCCTCTGATCATTCGAATAAAGAGTTCATGCACGCGCTTCTCCCCAGTCACTTCCGGATGGAAAGAGGTGGCCAGCAGGTGGCCGGAGCGCACTGCAACAATTCTAGCCACTCCGTGCAAAGCAGCTGTGTGGCTGGCGTGGTCGGGATCAACCTGCGCCAGGATTTCGACGTCCGGACCTACCCGTTCCACCCAGGGACCGCGAATGAAGACAGCGTGAACGGGATCCACGCCGGACTCCCCGGCGCTGAAGTCCAGGCCCTTGAAATCGAGATCCGTTTCGAAGGATTCACGCTGGCGCCCAAAAGCGTTCCGGCGCACAGTGATGTCCAGGCCGCCGAAAGTCTGCTGGGGATTTCCGTTAAGGTCCTTGGCGGGATCGGCGATCTCATCGGCCAGCAGGATCATTCCGGCGCAGGAGCCGTACACGGGAAGCCCGTCTGCGATGCGCTTTTGAATCGGATCGCGCAGTTCGAAAATCCGTGACAGTTTGTCGATGGTGGTGGATTCGCCGCCGGGGATGATCAGGCCGTCAACATCGTCCAGCTCGGACGGACGGCGGATGCCCACGCCGGCGGCTCCAGCGGCCTCCACAGCGTGGATGTGCTCGCGGAAGTCGCCCTGGAGTGCCAGAACGCCGATCCTGAGTCCTGAACCCACGCGCGATGAAGCGTCGGAAAGGGGGTTGGTCATTGATCCATCATAGTGCGCTGCGCCTGCTGCGGCGTCTTCTGCGACCACCGGGGAGTCCCGTCAGTCCGGGTTCCATGCCATGACTGGGATATATTACAGAGCATGCTTTCCTTCAGCGTCCCCCTCGGCAAGCTGGTCCGCACACTGTCCCGGCTTCGGGGCGGAGGATCAGCTTTTCCCGGCCTGGTGGTTGAGAAAATCGACCCCGGCTTCATGCAGCGAACGCTGGCCTCACTCCCCCACGGCGTGGCCGTGGTCAGTGGCACCAACGGCAAGACCACCACCACCAAGATGGTGGTGGAACTCCTCGAAAGCCAAGGCCTGAAGGTCTTCACCAACCGTTCCGGCAGCAACTTCACCCGTGGCGTGGCCGCCTCCCTCCTCGGCGAAGTTGACTGGCGCGGACGGCTCGATGCCGACATCGCCATCCTGGAACTCGACGAAGCGCATGCCGTGCATTTCGTCAACAAGGTTGAGCCCCGGTTCAGCCTCCTGCTCAATGTCCTGCGTGACCAATTGGACCGCTTTGGCGAAATCGATAAGACTGCCCGCTTACTGGAGCACATCGCCTCCAGAACCACGGATACTGTGATCCTGAACCGTGAAGATCCCCGCGTGGCCCGGATCGCGAAGGTCCTTCACGACGTTGATGCACTTCACCACCCCGCCGTTCGGTACTTCGGCCTCGATGAATCGCTGCGCAGCACTTTCCCGAACGACGACGAAATGCGAACCACCGGCTCCGGCCCGTCGCCGTCGGGAACTCCGGTGGCCGCTGCGGAAGGCGAGCCGGTAGAACTGCCGGACGCCGACGTCGTGCTCCGCCGGGTGGGCGCGCAGGACGCCGATTTCGAGTTCGACGGCGAAACCGTCAGTACCGCGATGAAGTTGCGTGGGGTTTACAACATCTTCAACGCTGCTGCCGCCTTGTCGCTGGCGCGCGCGGTCCTCGGCACCGGCCCCGTGGACACTCCCAAACTTGTCAAAGCCCTGGGTGAAGTAGCTCCCGCCTTTGGCCGCGGCGAAAGCCTCACCGTGGATGGTCAACCCCTGGAACTTGTCCTGGTGAAAAACCCCAGTGGATTCCGGCTCGGGCTCAAGTCCTTCCCTGCCGGTGGCTACGCCACCATGATTGCCATCAATGACAACTACGCGGACGGCAGGGACATGTCCTGGCTTTGGGACGTGGAGTTCGAGTCATTGCGCGAGGATGGCGTGGAAGTCCTCACGGGCGTCCGCGCCTACGACATGGCGCTGCGGCTGCAGTACGACGAAGTGCCCTTCGGCGTGGTGGAACCGGACATCACCGCCGCCCTGCGCACCTTCATCAACGGCTCCCGCGGCAAACCCAAACGAATTTTCTGCACGTACACCTCCATGCTCGCGATCCGTCGCGAACTCGCCAAAATCACCATAGTTGAGGTGGTCTCATGACCTCGGAAGTACAGCCAACGCCGGAGACACAGCCCGAATCGCCACAGCCCGGGAAGGGGACCCTCCGCGTCCTCCAGCTCTACCCCCGCGAGATGAACATTTATGGCGACTGGGGCAACGCCCTGGTCCTCCAGCAGCGCATCAAGTGGCACGGCTACACACCGGAGCTGCTGGAGTACAACGTGGGTGACGAATTTCCCGAGGACATCGACATTGTGGTCGGTGGAGGCGGACAGGACAGCGGACAGCTTGTCATCCAGGACGACCTGCAGGCACGGGCGGAGCACCTCCGGGAACTGGCTGATGGCGGTGCCCCCATGCTGGTGATCTGCGGCCTCTACCAGCTTTTCGGCAAGTTCTTCAAAACCAGCGCTGGACCGATCATTCCCGGAATCGGCATCCTCGACGTCGAAACCCACGGCACGGATGAGCGGCTTATTGGAAACGTGATCATGAAGTCCACCGAGTTCGGCGACATTCTGGGCTACGAAAACCACAGCGGACAGACCACCTTGGGTCCCGGCGTCGAACCTCTTGGGACCGTCACCAAAGGTGCCGGTAACAACAGCAAGGACGGGCACGAAGGTGCGCGCTACAACAATGTGGTGGCCAGTTACCTGCATGGCTCATTGCTGCCGAAGAACCCCGCGATAGCCGACTTCCTCATCCGAACGGCGGCCGAGCGCAAGTACGGCACCTTCATACCGGGCAAGCCCGACGACGACTACGCCCGCCTCGCGCGCGAACACGCCGCCCGCCGGCCGCGGTAGGCGCTACTTCTCCTTGGTGATCAGCAGTTCATGCGCGCCTGCCGTCGCGGCGCCCATGGACTCAACCACTTCTTTGGTTCGTTGGTAAGTGGCAGCGTCGGCTGCCGGTGATGCGCAGACTCCTTGTGGAGCGTCGCTGGCCACTGAGCACCATCGGTAGGGATCGCGGACAATCACCGAAGGTGCCCAGGCAAGGTCCGAGGCGGTCCACGCACCGGCGGCGTTCTGGCTGAACTGGGCCCTCACCAGCAGCCCTTCGTTATTGAGTACGTACCAGGGCGACAGCTCGGTGACACCGTTGCCCAGTCCGTACACAATCCACGTGCCCTTGTAGTTTTCGATCGGCAGCACAGAGTGTGTGTGGTGCCCGTAGATCATGGTGAACTGCCCGCTGTCCACCAACGCGTGCGCAACATCCTGCTGCTGGGCATTGGCTTCGCTGGCATATTCGTCGCCTGCGTGCATCACTCCCAGGACGATGTCCGCTCCCAACGCCTTGGCTTGCGTTGCCTTGGCGATCATGGCTGCGGGATCAAGCTCGTCCACCAGCCACGGGTACTCGGGGATCTGGCCGTTGTGGCCGTAGGTACCGATGATGACTGCCACCTTGGCAGCCTCCGTTTGGAGCATCAGGATTTCCTTGGACTCCGCTTCGGTCTGGTAGGAGCCTGTGTGCTTGAGTCCGGCTGCGTCCAGGGCATCGAGTGTCCGCAGAAGCCCGTCGGTCCCTCGGTCAATGGTGTGGTTGCTCGCCGTGGTGCAGGCCTGGTAGCCAACCTCCTTGGAGGCGGTGATGATCTGCGGCGGGACGTTGAAGGACGGATAGGCCGAGAAGGGCCCTTCGGGCGTCGCCACCGGTGTTTCCTGATGACAGATGGCGAGGTCGCTGTTGCGGATATAGCGCCGCTGTCCTTCAAGGAGGGGCACGAATGTGTACCCGGGAAGGCCGGCCGCCGCGGCGTCGGCCCTTGCCTGTTGCCATAACTGGGTGTGGACCAGCATGTCGCCGGTCACGGTGATGGAGGTACAACGAAGTGCGGGGCACGCTGGGCCTTTGCCGGGAGTGGGGTTAGGCGCCGGAGTGCGGGTTGGCTTTGGGGACTCCGACGCGGGAGCAGAGGCCGCCGTGCTGCGGTCCTTGTTATCAGTCTCGGCAATGACGCCACAGGCGCCCAGCGACAATGCAGCCAAGGCGGTGATTGTCACGAGCATGGCCCGTGAACGACGGATCCGTTCTGCCGCAGATGTGATGTTCCCCATGGTTTTCATCCTACGGCGGATGAGCTGCACGCCCGGGCGTGCCGCTCTTGAGGACACGATTCTTACGTGAAAGAGTCACTTCATGACCAATCCCCTCCTGAGCCCCAGCCCCCTGCCGTATGGACTTCCGGCGTTCGCCAGCCTCACCCCTGGGCACTACGCCGAAGCTGTCGATGCCGGTTTGGCCAGCCACCTGCAGGACATCCAAGCCATCACGGACAACCCCGAACCGGCAACCTTCCAGAATACGGCCGTAGCCATGGAACGCTCCGGGCTCCTTCTGGACAGGGCTGCTGCAGCGTTTTTCACTGTGGTTTCGGCCGATGCCTCCGATGACATCAAGGCCCTGGAGACCGGGTTGTCACCCAAGTTCTCAGCGCACCAGGACGCCGTGTACATGAACCGTGCCCTGTATGAACGGTTCGCCGCTATCGACGTCTCCGATCTCGACCCGGAATCCTCCCGGTTGGTCGAAGAATACCTGAAGGAGTTCCGGCAGTCCGGGATCCAGCTTGATGCCCCTGGACAACAACGCCTGCGGGATGTCAACGCAGAACTCTCGCGGTTGGGAACCGAATTCGGCCAGCGGGTCAAGGACGGCATGAAGTCCGCTGCGCTCCTGCTCGACGACGCCGGAGACCTGGCCGGGCTGCCGGCCGAAGACGTCACAGGGGCCAGCGAGGCAGCAAAAGCGGCAGGGCACGACGGCAAGTACCTGCTGACACTCATCCAGCCCAGCAACCAGCCCGCTATCGCGTCGCTGGAGAACCGGGCCATCCGGCGTCGTTTGTATGAAGCGTCCCTGGCACGCGGCATCAGCGGTGGGGCCATGGACGTGCGGGACCTCGTGTCTGCTACTGTCCGGCTGCGCGCGGAGAAGGCACGCCTTCTGGGTTTCACGAATTATGCCGAGCTTGTAGTGGACCAACAGACCGCACCACATTTCGGCGATGTGGAGGCCATGCTTGGCCGACTGGCCCCTGCCGCGGTCCGGAACGCGCAATCCGAGGCCGAGGCCTTGGCCGCTTCCGCCGGGCATGACCTGGAGCCATGGGACTGGGCCTACTACTCCGCCAGGGTCCGTAAAGAGAAGTTCGAAGTTGACGAGCAAGCGCTGCGCCCCTATTTCAGCTTGGAAAGTGTCCTCTCAGACGGCGTCTTCCATGCTGCCACCCAGTTGTACGGCATCACCTTCCACGAGCGGTCCGACCTTAATGGCTACCACCCGGACGTGCGCATCTGGGAAGTGCGTGACGAGGATGGGCACGGAATCGGACTGTTCCTGGGCGACTACTACACCCGTGCTTCAAAGCGGGGTGGCGCGTGGATGAATTCCCTGGTCGAACAGTCCAGCCTGCTGGGAACAAAGCCGGTGGTGATCAACAACCTCAACATCACCAAACCTGCTCCCGGCGAGCCCACGCTGTTGACCCTCGACGAGGTCCGCACCGTATTCCATGAGTTCGGCCATGCACTGCACGGGCTGTTTTCCGAGGTCACTTACCCGCGCTTCTCCGGCACATCCGTTCCCCGGGACTTTGTGGAGTACCCGTCGCAGGTCAACGAAATGTGGATCATGTGGCCCGAAGTCCTGGCCAACTACGCCCGTCATTACTCCACCGGGGAACCCCTCCCCCAGGCCACCGTGGACAAACTCAATGACTCACTGCTGTGGGGCGAAGGATTCGCCACCACCGAGTACCTTGCAGCTGCCCTTTTGGACCTGGCCTGGCACGTGTTGGCTGAGGCGGACGTTCCAGAGGACGTCATAGCGTTCGAAGCCAAGGCCCTTGCCGGGGCCGGCGTTGCCCATCCGCTGATTCCACCGCGGTACCGGACCGGCTACTTCCAGCACATCTTTGCCGGCGCGGGCTACGCAGCCGGCTACTACTCCTACATTTGGAGCGAAGTACTGGATGCGGACACTGTGGAATGGTTCAAGGAGAACGGCGGCCTGACACGGGCCAACGGCGCCCATTTCCGATCCGAACTCCTCTCGCGGGGCAACAGCCGTGATCCCCTGGAGTCCTTCCGGGCGTTCCGGGGCCGCGACGCAGAACTGGAACCCCTCCTGAAACGACGGGGACTGGAATAGAAACGACGGCGGCCGGTCACCTCGGAAGGTGACCGGCCGCCGTCGTACGGTTAACTCTTACCAGCCGCGTTCTGCGAGGCGGTGGGGCTGGGGAATGTCGTCGACGTTGATGCCCACCATGGCTTCGCCCAGGCCGCGGGAGACCTTGGCGATGACATCCGGGTCGTCGTGGAACGTGGTGGCCTTCACAACGGCGGCGGCGCGCTCTGCCGGGTTGCCCGACTTGAAGATACCGGAACCAACGAACACACCGTCGGCGCCGAGCTGCATCATCATGGCAGCATCAGCCGGGGTGGCGATGCCACCGGCGGTGAACAGCACCACGGGCAGCTTGCCGGTGGCGGCAACTTCCTTGACCAGCTCGTACGGGGCCTGCAATTCCTTGGCCGCAACATAGAGCTCGTCCTCGGGGAGGGCGGCGAGTTTGGCGATCTCGGAACGGATCTTGCGCATGTGCCCGGTGGCGTTGGAAACATCCCCGGTACCGGCCTCGCCCTTGGAACGGATCATCGCCGCGCCCTCGTTGATGCGGCGCAATGCCTCACCGAGGTTGGTGGCACCACAGACGAAGGGGACGGTGAAGTTCCACTTGTCGATGTGGTTGATGTAGTCCGCCGGGGTCAGGACCTCGGACTCGTCGATGTAGTCAACGCCGAGGGACTGCAGGACTTGGGCTTCGACGAAGTGGCCGATGCGGGCCTTGGCCATGACCGGGATGGACACGGCGGCGATGATGGCATCGATCATGTCGGGATCGGACATGCGGGACACGCCGCCCTGGGCGCGGATATCGGCCGGGACACGTTCGAGCGCCATGACGGCGACGGCACCGGCATCCTCGGCGATGCGGGCCTGCTCGACGTTAACGACGTCCATGATGACGCCGCCCTTGAGCATCTCAGCCATGCCCCGCTTGACGCGGCTGCTGCCCGTGACGCTGTTCGCGGACGAACCGGCTTCGTTGCTTACATCTGGTGTAGACACAAAAACCCCTATGGGTAGATAAACGACCTATTTGCCGGAGGCACGCGCAGCCACACGACCGCAATCAGAGCACACCGGGTTTTCAGGTCAAGGTGACCAAGTACTAGTAATAGTAGTCGCACGTTCCATGGTGGGAGTACATTCATTACCGCTCCGACGGGCAACAAAGGACGCCGTGGTAGGACAGGTGCACAACCCGCGGGGGACGAGTTTGGTCGTATGCCAGTTCCCTGCGGACAGGCGGCTTGTTAGCCGCTAGCCCGCAGCAGTACCGTCGGCCTCGGCCATGGCCTGCCGGTGCACGGTGGACATCCGCTGGATGATGGTGACAACGCTGGCCAGCGCCAGCAGGATCAAGGTCCCGAACAGCACCACGGGCGGAAGCCCCAATCCGGTCAGGCCGGTGATGAGCAGGACGGACGCCAAACGCTCGGCCCGCTCAGCGATGCCAACGCTGGCCTGATATCCCAAGGACTCCGCCTTTGCCCTGGCATAGGAGACAACCATGCCAAGGACAAGGCAGACGACGGCGGCAGTTCCAATCGCGGGATCCTCGCCATGGGTGAAGAACCAGATGGTGATGCCGGCAAAGATCGCGCCATCAGCCAGACGGTCCAGGGTGGAATCCAGGAAATTGCCCCAGCCGCCACTCCTGCCTTGGAGCCGCGCCATGATGCCATCAACGACGTCGGAGAAGGCGAAGAACGCCACCAGTACAGAGCCCCACCACAGGTGGCCGAGCGGATACAGTACCAAGCCGCCCAGGATCACGCCCGCCGTACCTGCCATGGTCACTGCGTCAGGGGAAACCCCGATCCTGAGGAGCCAACGGGCAAGGGGTGTGAAAAGTGATGTGAAAAAGCCGCGCGCATGCCTATTCAGCATTCGACTCCCCCGGCCAGGCTTCGGCCACGAGCTTGCGGACTTCGTCCAATGTCTGCGTGATGGCCTTGGTCTGGGCGATGATCGGGAAGAAGTTGCCATCCCCGCCCCAGCGTGGGACTACGTGCTGGTGAAGATGCGCGGCGATTCCTGCGCCGCCGGTCACGCCCTGGTTCATGCCCAGGTTGAAGCCGCTGGGGTTGGATACTTTCCTCAAGACCCGCATGGCGGTCTGTGTGAGTTCGGCGAATTCGGCAGTCTCTTCCACAGTGATGTCCGTGTAATCGGGCACGTGGCGGTAGGGACAAATCAACAGGTGCCCCGGGTTGTACGGGAAAAGGTTGAGGACCACATAGCAGGTCCTCCCCCGGTACACGATCAGGGATTCCTCGTCCGAGCGCGCGGGTCCCACACAGAACGGGCAGTCGTCCTTGTTCTTGAATTGATCCTGCCCGCCCTTGATGTAGGCCATGCGGTGCGGAGTCCACAGGCGCTGAAATGCGTCCGGCACGCCCGCCAGTCCGAAATCATCGGTTACGTCGGCGTCGTCCGGAATCCCAGCTGCCGCGCCTGTGTTCTCCTGCACCGTCTCTGCGTCCGTTCCGTCAGCTCTCGCGGTTCTTGACGGCGTCCACAATCCTGCGGACCGCCTCGGCCACGGGCACGCCGTTGTCCTGGCTGCCGTCACGGAAGCGGAATGAAACTGCGCCCGCCTCGGCATCCTCACCTCCGGCAATCAGGACGAAGGGAATCTTGTCCTTGCTGGCCGTGCGGATCTTCTTGGGGAAGCGGTCCGAGGAGATGTCCACTTCGGCCCGGATGCCGGCAGCCTTGAGCTGGCCCACGACGTCGAACATGTAGTCGTTGAATGCCTCGGCCACCGGGATGCCCACCACCTGGACGGGAGCGAGCCAGGCCGGGAAAGCGCCGGCGTAGTGCTCGGTGAGGACGCCCATGAAGCGTTCCACGGAACCGAACAGTGCGCGGTGGATCATGACGGGCCGCTGGCGGGTTCCGTCCGCAGCCTGGTACTCGAGCTCGAAACGCTCGGGCAGGTTGAAGTCCAGCTGGATGGTGGACATCTGCCAGGTCCTTCCGAGGGCATCCTTCGCCTGGACGGAGATCTTGGGACCGTAGAAGGCAGCTCCACCCGGATCCGGCACCAGTTCCAAACCTGAGGCAGCGGCAACTTCGGACAACGTGCGGGTGGCTTCCTCCCAGGCAGCGTCGTCACCAACGAACTTTTCTTCGTTCTTGGTGGATAGCTCCAAATAGAAGTCATCCAGGCCGTAGTCCTTGAGGAGGCCCAGGACAAAGTTCAGCGTAGTGGTGAGCTCGTCCTTCATCTGCTCGCGGGTGCAGTAGATGTGGGCATCGTCCTGTGTCATGCCACGGACGCGCGTCAGGCCGTGCACAACGCCGGACTTTTCGTAGCGGTACACCGATCCAAATTCGAACAGGCGCAGCGGAAGTTCGCGGTAGGACCGGCCGCGGGAGCGGAATATCAGGTTGTGCATGGGGCAGTTCATCGGCTTCAGGTAGTAATCCTGGGCCGGCTTGCGCACGGTGCCGTCTTCGTTGAATTCGGCGTCCACCTGCATGGCCGGGAACATACCGTCCTTGTACCAGTCAAGGTGTCCGGAGACCTCGTAAAGGTGACCCTTGGTGATGTGCGGTGTGTAGACGAACTCGTAGCCGGCATCCACGTGGCGCTGGCGGGAGTAGTCCTCCATGGCCTTGCGGATGATGCCGCCCTTGGGGTGGAACACCGGAAGGCCGGATCCCAGCTCGTCCGGGAAGGAGAAGAGGTCAAGTTCCACGCCAAGCTTGCGGTGGTCGCGCCGTTCGGCTTCGGCAATCCGCTCCTGGTAGGCCTTGAGGGCTTCCTTGGTGGGCCAGGCGGTTCCGTAGATGCGCTGGAGCTGCTGGTTGTTCTGGTTGCCCAGCCAGTAGGCCGCCGAAGAACGCGTGAGCGCGAAGGCGTTGGAGATGATTTTGGTGTTCTGCAGGTGGGGACCGCGGCAAAGGTCGCACCAGATGCTCTCGCCACTCTTACGGTCCACATTGTCGTAAATGGTGATGTCGCCGGCGCCGACCTCAACGTTGACGCCTTCCGCGGCGTCGGTTGCGTCGTTCTTCTTGCCCAACAGCTCCAGTTTGTAGGGTTCGTTGGCCATCGCTTGGCGGGCTTCTTCTTCAGTGACCACACGGCGGACGAACTTCTGGTTCTGGTTGATGATCTTCTGCATCATCTTTTCCAGGGTCCGCAGGTCCTCCGGGGTGAACGGCTCAGCGACGTCGAAGTCGAAGTAGAAGCCGTCAGTGATGTACGGGCCGATGCCGAGCTTGGCGTCGGGGCGCAACTGCTGCACTGCCTGTGCCATAACGTGGGCGGTGGAGTGGCGGAGGACGTTGAGTCCATCAGGGGAATCGATGGTGACGCCTTCGACGTCTGCGCCTTCAGTGAGGACCTGGTCAAGGTCCTTCAAAACGCCATTGACACGGGCTACAACGACGTCGCGGCGCTCGAAGAAGAGTTCCGCGCCGGTCGTCCCTTCCGTCACCTTGGTCTCTTCGCCATCGACGATGAGGGTGATCTGTTGGGCATCTGACACGGGTGTCTCCTATTCATGGTTAAGGCTTCATAGCTTGTGGCGTACGGGGACCACAGCCAGCCACCGTCAATCGTATCTGCTTCCGCGGGGGCGGCCAAAGCAGCGCGCCGACGCCTGAAGCAGCCGTCCATCAGCTTCCCAAACCAGTGATGGCAAGGTTCCTGGAGATGCCATGAAGAGCACCTCGATGGGTGTATTCATCCGGTGGATCGCCCCCGGCAGGCAGGAGCTCGGTAAAGGGCAATGTTTCAGGCCTGCTCAGGTCCCAGGCTTTGGTGGCGCTGAGGCTGATGCCTTTGGGACCTGTCCGCCTGGTGGTTCCACGGATCAGCAGCAACCGTGTCCCAAACAGCAGGGGCCCGGATTCTTCCTGGGCCTCATGGAAGAAGACCGAATCCACGCAGCCAGTGCCGTCATCGATGCTGATGAAGACCACGCGCCTGCCGCCGCGCATTGGCGGGGTCTGGGTTGCGATCCTTACCCCTGCCACCAACACTTCTGTGCCATTGCGGAGACCGAGGAGCTGATCCGCGGTAGTGACACCCAGCTTGTCCAACAAGGGCCGGTGGCTGTCCATGAGGTGCTCGCTGACATCGACGGCCATCAAGTCAAGCTCTGCCCTGACGTTGTCTACCATGGAGGGTTCAGGAAGTTCAGGTGCCAGGTTCCTTAGCTCAACATCACCCAAGGCAAAGGACAACTGCCCCTCAATAACGTCGGTGGCTTTTTTGGTGGGACTGCTTTGGAGTGCCTGCAGGTGTTGCACAAGGTCTGCCCGGTTGGCTTTTCCACCGGAGTCTTGATGGAGGGCATCAAATGCGCCAAGTTGGGCAAGCCTCTTGATGTTGGGCTTGCTCACCCTCGCACGGGCCCGCAGGTCTGCCAGGGAATCGTAGGGCTGGCCTGCCACAATCCTTTTCAGCTCAGCCCCTGACAGCCCATAAATTCCCGTGAGGCTCAGGCGGATGCCAAGTTTGCCTTGATGGGGACCTTGCTGGATCTTCTCCACCCGGTATTCTGCATGGCTGCGGTTGATGTCCAAGGGGAGGATGGGGATACCCAGCCTGCGTGCTTCGGCTACCAGGAGTCGCTTGGGATACATCCCGGGATCGTGTTCCCACAACCCTGCAAGGAAGGCCTCGGGATGATGGGTCTTGAGCCAAGCCGACTGGTAGGTGGGCACGGCAAAGGCAGCACCGTGTGCTTTGCAAAAGCCAAAACTGCCGAAGGCCTTCAGGGTTCCCCAGACCTTGTCCACCACCTCGGGCGTGTAATTCCTGATGGCTTCCCGGCGGAAGTAGCTCTCCACTCCAGGCTCATGTACTTCATCTCCCAGAGCCCTGCGGAATTCATCCGCCCTTGCCAGTCCGCATCCGGTCATGACATCAAACGTCTTCAGGATCTGCTCATGAAACACGGTGACCCCATGGGTTTCCTGCAAAACCGGCTTCAGGTCCGGATGAGGATAGATCTCCGGAGCAAACCCGTGCCTGTGCTCAAGGAAGGGCCGCACCATATCTGATTTCATGGGCCCGGGCCTGAAGAGCGATATATCGATGATGAGGTCGTTGAATTCCCGGGGTGCCATCTTTCCAATGAGCTCCCGCTGTCCCGGGGACTCAATCTGGAAACAACCCAGCGTGTGGGTGCTGCGGATCAACTCATAGGTGGGTTCGTCGTCGAAGGGGACAGCATTGAGATCGATCCTGCCATCGTCGGCAATATAGTCCGGACCTGTTCCTCCAGGTTCCACAGGATGACGTCCGGCGGCCACTACTTCAGCTTTGGAGGGATGAAGGCGAATGACTTCCCGGACAGCAAAAGCCATGGCACTTTGCATTCGCACGCCCAGGACATCGAGCTTGAGCATTCCCATGGGATCCATATCGTGTTTGTCGAACTGGCTCATGGGCAATCCCAATCCGCTGGGCTGCACAGGGGTGCGGTCCAGGAGGGTCGCATCTCCCAAAATCACTCCACACGGATGCATGGAGATATGCCGTGGCAAGCGGTCCAACCTTTCGGTAAGGTCCACCAAGAGATCCAGCTGCTGGTTTTCTTCCAGGCCTCCTTGCTCAACCCGGCCTGCAAAGGAGCGTAGTTCCGGTTTCTCAACCAGTGCTTCACGGAATTTGCGGGCTGAAAATCTCCACAACTGTTTGGCAATTTCACCGATCTCGCCATCATCCATTCCCAGCGCCAGGCCTGCGTCCCGGACAGCTCCCCTTGCCCTGTATCCGTTCTGCATGCTCATGAGGGTGACGCGCTCGGCTCCGAAGCGGTCAAAAATCTTTCGATAGACGTTGTGCCTTTCTGCGCTTTCAACATCTAAATCAATGTCGGGCAGGGTGGACCGGCGGCCTGACAGGAATCGTTCAAAGATGAGGTCGTGACGGATCGGGTCCACCTGGCTGATATCGATCAGGTAGTTCACCAGGCTGGACGCACCGGATCCCCTAGCAGCAACCCTGACGCCCATATCAAGGATCATCCTGGATACCTCGGCAACGGTGAGGAAGTAGGGGGCAAAACCCAGCCGGGCGATGATGCCGAGTTCATGCTCCAACCGCGAGCGCAGCTGCTTTTCTGCTTGTCCGGCGATGCCCGGGAACCTTCTGGTAATGCCGGACTGGCAGCGCTGGGTGAGTTCCACCATGGGGTCGCAGTCGATGCCGATGATGGAGGCTTCGGGAACCACGGGTTTCTTCCACCCCATGTCCAGAATGGGGTTGATGCGGCATTTGTCAGCGAGCGCTTCGGTGTTGGCGAGCAGTTTGTGGAGGTCCGCTTTTCCTTGCCCTGCCGCGGCCATGATTTCTTTGCCGAGTTGGTGCATGTGGTGTGCGTTTTTCAGCCAGCCTTGGCCTGTTGGTTGGAGCATGGGCGCTGCCGAGAGTTCGGGGAGGGATTTGAGGGTGCGGGCTGAGTCCAGGACGTCCGCGGTGGCTGCGCCGTCCTGGGCACAGTAGCGCACGGCGTTGCTGAGGACGGCTGGGATGTTGTATTCGAGTGCGAGCTTGAGCATGCGCACGGCGTGTGCGGTGCTGAGCGGTTCTCCAGGGGCGCTGAGGTGGGTGACTACTTCGGTGACGATGGTGCCGGGCGGCATTGCGTCGATCCATTGTTTGAAGAGTGTTCTTGGCCGGAGGTATTTTCTGCCTCCCATGGCCTGACCCACATCTGAGTCCGGTCCGATCATGACTGTCAGCACGGGTTTGAGGGTGTGGGGGTCAAGTGTCCTTGAGGCCAGTTCGCCACGGGTGACTGCGGCGGGGATCGCTCCCCCGGCCTTGCCTGAGGTGCGTGCGTGGGCGTCGGAAATGAGGCGGCAGAGCGCCCGGTAGCCGGCGCCGTTGTTGTTTCCGTGGGCGAGGACGACGACGCGGCCCGCGACCTGGGTGCGGTGGTCGCCGTCGTCATCGAATACAGCCAGGTCCACACCGACGATGGGATCGATGCCGGCGTCCATGCAGGCTTTGAGGTGTTTGATGGTGCCGTACAGGCCGTCGCGGTCCGTGCAGGCGAGCGCCGTGGCGCCGTCTGCTGCGGCTGTTTGGGCGAGTTCGTCGGGCCAGGAGACGCCATAGTGCGCACTGAAGGCCGTGGAGACGTGCAAGTGGGTGAAGCTCAAGGGTTCACGCTGCTTCGTCAGGCTCTACGGCCTGTGCCGGCGCAGCGTCGTGGATGCGAAGGAGCCGCCATCGTCCACTGCTGACATGGCGGACAAGGTCAAGGGTGATGGGGTCTGCAGTTGGGGCATCTGCATCCAGGGGGTGGAGTTGGACGCGCCATATTTCGTGGTCCACCAGTCCTGCTCCGGTACCCAGGGGGGCGCGGCTTTCTTCCAGCCACCATTGGCGTCGCTCGTACCACCGGACGGGGTCGTTGGAGACTGTGTAGTGCGTCCCTTTCCAGTGGACGGTGCGTGGCTGGCCTGTTTCCGTGCAGCCGACCTCCACGGACTCGCTGAACAGCCCCATATCCTCACCTCGTTTGCGCCGGATTTTGTATTCGAATGTATGTTCGAATAAATCCAGTTTACGCCGGGGTTGGGACAAAACCTACTTCGAAGTTCCTGCCTTCCCCTTGGACCGGGGTACCCGCTTGCCTGCCTGCTTCAGCAGGGCATCACGCCAGGGCTGCATTCCCTGGGCGAGGGCTATGCTGCCCATCATTGACGATGCCAGGCGAAGTTGCTGGGTTCGCAGTATCCGCTTTCTGCCATAGGTGGCGAGTGCTGCATCCCTGGGCATTTCATTGAGGAGCTTGCCCAGGGTCACGGCATCGATCAACGCTTCGCAGGCGCCCCGGCCCAGGTTGGGTGTCATGGCGTGGGCGGCATCCCCAAGCAACACCACGTTGCCCCGCGCATAACGCCCCAGGGGTGGCGTGGTCCAAATCCGTTGGGCCAGGGAGTTGTCCGGCGACGCCAAGGAAAGAACCTTCCTTACCGCAGGCGAGTAGTGGCCATACCGGTTCCGTGTCAGTTCAAGAGCCTGGGCAACGTCCACTTTCTCCGGGCCGAGGTCCGAACGGAAGGAGGCGTACCAGTTGGTTCCGCTCCCGGTGGGTGCCAATCCAAAAATCTCTCCGCGTCCCCAGTACTCGCCAATGTCTTCTGTGGACGGAGTTGCTGGGATGACTCCACGGACAGCGAGGAACGGCGTGGGCCTGGCGGCGCTGCGCGATCCCCAGGAAGCCTGCCGGACCACACTGTTGACCCCATCCGCCCCGACAGTCAGCCATGCGTCACCCGGGAGTCGGTCCACGCGCCCAGTTGCCCGGTGGACGGCTTCCGGGACGGCGGAGTCCAGCAGCCTCAACAATTCCGGCCGTGACACCCCAAGGAGCCCCTCCCCTTCCATGGACAGGATGGGCTCACCTGAGGGGCTGCGGAGCGCTCCGGCTTTGATGATGGCTCCCCTGCTCCGGGCGGCTCCCAAAATTCCCAGCTCGGACAAGGCCCCCTGGGCTTCCCTCCACATGGCCAGGGTCGTTCCTACTGTGGGCAGTTCCGGCCGTTGCTCGTACACCGTGACATCGAACCGGCCGGTGTCCAGCCGGCCTGCGAGCGCCAGGCCCGCAATTCCGCCGCCGATGATGTCCACTTTTTCCATGGCCACACTGTACTACTACATTTGTAGTGGCGAAAGGGTTTGAGGCTAGACTTTCGCCATGCCGGACCGCCGAACAGAACTTGCCGACGCCGCCCTCGCCGTCGTGGCGGCGAAAGGCCTCAAAGGACTTACCCACCGGGCTGTCGACGCCCAAGCCGGCGTGGCCGTCGGAACCACCTCGAACTATTTCCGCAACCGCGCCGCACTGGTCAGTGCCGCCGTCGACCGCGTCGAAGAGCGGGACACCCTCCTGCTCCAGCAGGACGGATGGGAGACCCCGACGTCGGTGGCGGCCTTGGCGGACCAACTCACCGGCGCCCTCATGGGACTGGCGCTGGAAAATGCAGACCTCACCCGTGCGAGGTTCGCGTTTGCCCTGGACCAGCCCGAGGTCGTAGCGGCCGGCCACGAGCGGATGCTCGCCGGGCTGACCCGCATCCTGGGCTTTCTGAAGGTGCCCGACGCCAGGGCACGGGCCGAGTCGGTGGCCGACTACGGAGATGGCCTTGCCATGCACCTTCTGACTGCCCGCAAAGGCCAGGATATTGAAAGGGCATCTGTGGCACGGAACATCCAGCGCCTGCTGGAAGGATGAAAGTCAAGGGGTGGACGGCAGCGGGTCCACAGAGCAGGATTGTGGCATGAGTACCAATGACGCACTCCTGAAGCAGGTCAACATCACGGCATCGGACGACAACCTGGTGGCAAGGTTTGAAATCGATGGGAACATACCAGGCTCCGGCGCTTACGTCGTGGGCCTTGTTGCTGCCAGTGAGGATTACTCCTCACAGCGTAGGCTCGGCATCGAATTTATGAATGGAGAGGCTATCTCCTTCTACTCCTTCAACCACTCCCTGAGCGCCGAGGAAAACTACGACATCAAGGGCGTAGAGCACTCCGGCAACGTCATCACCGGAAACTTCCCGATGTCGGCCATCCACGGCCTCAGCAAAGGCCATGTGATGACGGGCTTCAGCGAAGCGGACGGCCGGGACTTCCAATCCGGGGTCCCGGTAACAGAAGCACTCTGACGTCAGAAGAGGCCTTCCACCGGCTCAATGAGCTCCGGTGAATTATTGCGGACGTTTCCCACGGCACTGCCCACAGGATCCAACGTCCACCCGGAGGCGGCGTCGTGCGCCTTGGAACGGACCATCTCCACCAGCCCCGCAGCATCCTTCTCCCGCGGATCCAACCAGGCTTCCATGGTCTCCGTGTCCATGGGCAGCGGAACCCGGTCGTGAAGGGCAGTGAGCTCGTCAAACACCGAAGCACTGCGACGCGTCCGGGCAGATTCGGCGGTTGGGGTGTCCGCCGTCAGGATGGACATGGACAGCAGCCAGCGACCGGGATCATCATCAGCTGCCGACTGGTCCCGCCACCATTCATACAACCCGGCAAAGACCAGGCCCTGGCCATCCCCCGGGTGTACGTAATAGGGCTGCTTGTTCTTCCCCTCACCCTTTTTCCACTCGTAGTAGCCATCGGCCGGAACTGCGCACCGCCGGGCAACAGCAGCCTTCTTGAAGGAAGGCTTTTCCAAAAGGGTCTCGCTGCGGGCATTGATCAACCGGGCGCCACCCTTGGGATCCTTGGCCCACGATGGCACCAGGCCCCACTTGGCAACGTGGAGCTGCCGCTTCAGGTTGTCATCGACAAGCCGCTCCAATACGATCGGAACAGCGTCGGTGGGTGCCACATTCCACGACTTTTCCAGGGCGATCTCGTTCTCCAGCTCGGCGTCGAAATCGGCAAGCAGATCCCCCACCGCACGGGCCATTACATAACGTCCACACATGCCAACAGTCTGCCCTTTCCTCCCACATCGCACCAGCGCATGCGCGTGACGTAACCCGGTTTCCCGGCCGTACGGGAATTATCAGGGGGCAGGTTACCGTTGTTAACAACGAATTACCCGTGCAAACCACCACTACTGAGGAGAGCTCTGTGGACTTCACTCCCGACTCCGGCACCATCACCATGTTCTCGACCACTTGGTGCGGTTACTGCAACCGCCTGAAGAAGCAGCTGGACGCCAAGGGCATCGGCTACACCGAGATCAACATCGAAGAAGTGGATGGCACTGCCGAACTCGTCGAGCAGCTCAATGGAGGCAACCGCACCGTCCCCACCGTCCTCTTCCCCGACGGCACCGCGGCTACCAACCCCTCCGCTTCGGAGGTTGAGAAGCGCCTGGTCGCCGCATAACCGCCCGCTCCACGCCTAAGCGCTCCAGGGCCCGCACGGAACAATCCACACGCTGTCTGCCACCTGTGATAGACAGATTGGGAATCCGTTGCGGGCCCTGCTGCATTTAAGGGCCCGCTCTCCGCGAGCCCGAAAGGAACATCTCCATGGTCCACGCAGTCAAAGGTGTCGTCGTCCGCTCCAAAGGCGCACCCGCAACCCTGGAAACCATCCTGGTTCCCGAGCCCGGTCCCGGCGAAGCACTGGTGGACATCCTCACCAGCGGCGTCTGCCACACCGACCTCCACTACAAACTCGGTGGCATCAGTGACGACTTCCCGTTCCTCCTGGGCCACGAAGCCACCGGCGTGGTCAGCGCAGTGGGCCCCGACGTCACCGACGTAGCCCCCGGCGACCGCGTGGTCCTCAACTGGCGTGCAGTCTGCGGCAACTGCCGGGCCTGCAACCGCGGGCAGGCCCAGTACTGCTTCAACACCCACAACGCCACCCAGAAAATGACCCTCGAAGACGGCACGGAACTCTCACCCGCCTTGGGCATCGGTGCATTCATTGAAAAAACCCTGGTCGCTGCCGGTCAATGCACCAAGGTAGACCCCGACGCCGATGCCGCCGCCGTTGGGCTGCTCGGCTGCGGCGTCATGGCAGGTTTGGGCGCGGCGCTCAACACCGGCGGCGTCAAGCGCGGCGACTCGGTTGCCGTCATTGGCTGCGGCGGAGTGGGCGTAGCTGCCATCGCAGGTGCCGCGCTCGCAGGCGCCACCACCATCATCGCCGTCGACATCGACGCAAAGAAGCTCGAGCGGGCAAAGGACCTCGGCGCAACCCACACAGTGGATTCCTCCAACAGCGACCCCGTCGAGGAAATCCGCGCCCTGACGGGTGGTTTCGGCGCAGACGTGGTGATTGACGCCGTCGGACGTCCCGAGACCTACAAGCAGGCCTTCTACGCCCGCGACCTCGCAGGAACCGTCGTCCTGGTAGGCGTCCCCACGCCGGAGATGACCCTGGAACTGCCCTTGCTGGACGTCTTCGGCCGCGGCGGTTCACTCAAATCATCGTGGTACGGTGACTGCCTTCCCTCCCGGGACTTCCCCATGCTGGTGGACCTCTACAAGCAGGGCAAGCTGGACCTCGATGCCTTCGTCACCGAACGCATCAGCATCGACCAAGTGGAAGAAGCATTCGACAAAATGCACCACGGCGCCGTCCTCCGATCGGTGGTTGAACTATGAGCACCCTCACCATTGACCACGTGGTCACGTCAGGCACGTTCTCGCTCGACGGCGGCACCTGGGACGTCGACAACAACGTTTGGATTGTCGGGGACGACTCCGAATGCCTTGTCATCGACCCCGCCCACAACCCTGACGCCATCCTGCAGGCAGTCAACGGCCGCACCGTCAAAGCCATCCTGCTGACCCACGGCCACGACGACCACATCCGCTCAGCCGGTGAATTCGCGGATCTCACCAAAGCACCCATCCATTTGCACCAGGACGACTGGATGCTGTGGCGGGCAGTGTTCCCGGACGTCGACCCCGATGCCGCAATTGCGGACGGCGACCAGTTCACCGTTGCCGGAGCCAACTTGAAGGCCATCCACACGCCTGGACACTCGCCGGGATCCGTTTCCTTCCACTTGCCCGGCGAAGGGACACTCTTCAGCGGAGACACGCTCTTCCAGGGCGGCCCCGGTGCAACGGGACGCTCCTACAGCGACTTCCCCACCATCATCGACTCCATCCGGACCAAACTGCTCAGCTTGCCGGAAGAGACGGTGGTTCGCACCGGGCACGGGGACTCCACCACCATCGGAGCGGAAAAGCCGCATCTGGACGAGTGGATCGCCCGGGGCCACTGACCTAAGGCGAGTCAGCCTCCGGGGCCTGGAAAGCAGGGGCTCGCGTCCCTAGCCCACCAGGCTCCGGAAGTCGCCGTCGACGACGTCCGCGTACCCGCGGTAGGCCTCGATGACTGCATCCTCCACGGTCTGGACATCCAGGTGGGGCAGAAGGTCATTGGCGGCGCCCGCGGTAGCAGGATCCCAGTCAAGGCCCAACGCGGCGTAGCTGGCCGTCAAAACGTCACGGATGGGCTTGGAGTTTTCCACCACAATCACGGAGCTGAAGAGCCACCCACCGGAGACCACCCGCTGTGCAGTGCCGATCAGTTTGATGCTGTGAGCGGGAAAATCAGGGTCCTCGCCGTGGACGCTGAATTCACCAGGGCAGTACTCCCCGGGGATCTCGCCGACCGCGGCGTGGACACCAACGCTGCGAAGCGCGCCGGCCAACAACTCACCAAACTCCGAAAACCTTGCCTTCGCGCGCACGATCGCGTCCGGATGCGGCTCAATGTGGTCAATGACCAACGTCCCCTGATGATAGGCAGCCGCGCGTCCGCCGGCTTTCCGGATCAGGGGTTCGAACCCCAGCTCCCTGCAGGCTTCCTCCGCCGCGGGAAAGCCAGGGAGGTTCGCGTCCCTTTGTCCGAACGCCACAGTTGGCTGCGGACGGTACAGGCGAAGCGAAGGGCCCAACTGCCCGCTGCGGGCGCGCTGCAACAGCTCCAAAGCAAAATCCAGGTCCTGTGCCGCACCCATGGATTCCAGCTGGCGGTAAGCGGTGAGCTGCGCCGCGGGTGCTTCGGCCCGCATCAGCTCTTCCTCAACGTCAGGATCTGTTCGGCCCTGCCGAACGGCCCATTGATGTCGTGCAGCACCGTGGACGTCAGGCCGATGCCGTCCGCTCCGAACGAGACTTTGTTGTCCAGGCCCAGCCATTCACCGGACGGCGCCCGGTACATGTGTACCTGGAGGTCAACATTGGGAAAAATGTAGCTGTTTTCGCCGGGAGGGACCCTGGCTGCGATGCCGTTGGCGGTATCCACCAGACCCATCAACCGTGCAAGATCCGAGCTGTCGTCATGGTCGGTCAGAGGAAGCGGGGTGCGGATCCACACCTTGCCTGATCCAGGCCGGTGGCCCTCCGCCAAGCGCATTTCCAAGGAACGGATATAGCCGCCAGGCCACACACTTGCACCCTCCCACGGCTTGCATTCGTCGGGGGCCGGCATGGGCTCGTCCTCAACTGCGGCTACCGCGCTGGTGTCGCTGGTCACCATGCGCCATGCAGCGGCACGGATGGCTACACGGCCTCCAGCGGAGAGCTCGGCTTGGATGAGCTCAATGGTCCGGCCCGGCCGCAGCGTTGAGGTGGTGACCTGGAACTCGCCGCCGGGAATCAGCCCCAGGATTTCATAACTGATCCGCGCCATACGGACATCGTCCCGGGGCTCATGCCTTGCAAGGGCGTCGGCCATGATGCCCGACGCCGGGGCCATATGTTGCTCATGCGGATTCCACGCACCTTGGGCATGGATGGTGGACCTGTAACGGCCCTGACCCAACGATTCGTAGTAGAAATCGCCATCCGCCAGTTCCGGTAATGCAGTAGTCAACCCAAGCCTTTCGCCGATCCAGCAGTAGAACTCAGACCACTGTATCCGCTGATTTGGCCGCAGAACGACGCTTGCGGGCCACCACTACCCAGACGATGACGGCGGCGAATGCCGCAACCCCCAGCCCGGCTCCCACAGGCGATGCCGCCGCAACCGCAAGCCAGGCTTCCAAGGCTGCCAGCCCGATGGTGGCATACAGCAACGCCCACATGAGCGAACCGGCAATTGCTGCGGGCAGGTATCTGCGAAGCGGCATGCGGGCAGCACCTGCTGCAAGGTTGATGGCCGTCTGCAGGCCAATGGTCAGGAAGGAAAGTACGACGGCGTACGGCCCCCAGCGCTGGATGAGGACTTGCGCGCGGGCTGCTTTGGGACGCTCCAGGGATCTACCGAAACGGGTGTGGGCGAACCCGGCCACGGCACCGCGTCCGATCCAGTACGTGACGTTGACGCGGATCATGACAATAGCGAAGAGCGCCGCGATGGCGACGCCGAAGGGCAAACTCATGATCTGATCCACTCGACTTAGGCTACCCTAAGCAACGTCGCATTATGGATTCGGTCGACCGGACCGGGCGCAGTGAACCCTAGGATGAGTCCATGGATCTCCGCGATGCCGCCCAAGAGCTGTACGCCGTGCCGCCCAAAGACTTCACCGCTGAACGAACCGCCTTGGCCCGCAAAGCCAAGGATGATGGAGAAAAGGACCTGGCCAAGGAGATCGGCGGCCTGCCCAAACCCGCCGCCGGTGCCTGGGCCATCAACATGCTGTCCGTTCACAAGCCTGAGGTAATTGACGGCGTCGTGCGTTTTGGCGTTGCTCTCAGAACCGCCCAGGAGGACGGAGACGCAGAAGCGTTTCGTGAGCTCGGACAGCAGCGGCAGGGGCAGCTGACATCGGCCGTGCATGCCGCAAAGGAACTTGCCACCGAGCTGGGGACGCCCCTCAGTGCCGCGGCAGCAGCCGACGTGGAACAAACGCTCCGGGCCGCCATGGCCGACGCCGGCGCGGCCGCCGCCGTCGGCACAGGCCGGCTGGTGCGGGGACTCAGCGGCAGCGGCTTTGAGGCAGTGGACCTCACAGATGCGGTGGCTGCGGCCGCACCCGGGGACCTTGTTGTCCCCGAACAGGAGGTCGCATCGAAACCGGCAGCAAAGAAGGAACCCGCGTCCCGTACCAAAGAGTCACCCCCTCCCCAAGCCGCGGCGCCCGGGAAAAAGCCGCCGCAGGAAGAAGCCACCTCGCTGGCGGATCGCCGGGCAGCCAAGCAACGGGCAGCGTTGAAGGACGCGCAAAAAGATTTCGACGCCGCAGACCAGGAAGCCGCGGAGGCCGAAGCAAAGGCATCCTCAGCCTGGGATGTCGTCAACGAACTCTCGGCCCGTCGAACACGCCTCAAGTCCGAGATTGAGGATGCCAAAAAGCGCCTGTCCTCGCTCGAAGCAGAACTCATTGGCCTGACCAGGGACGCTGAAGCTGCGGAATCCCTGAAGAAACGTTCCGTCAGGGAGGCTACCCAAAAACGACGCGCTGCTGACCAAGCCCAGCGGCGCGTGGACCGGCTGGGCTAGTTCTCTTTCTTACCGACCGACTTTTCCAGGGGACGGGTGGCGGGCCCCTCCAAGTACTGGCCCTCTGGTGTGAAGCGGGAGCCGTGCAGCGGACAATCCCAGGACTTCTCGGCATCGTTCCAGCTCAGGAGGCCGCCCAGGTGCGTGCACGTGGCGGAGACCTTGCAGACTTTCCCTTCCACAGTGGACACGGCCGCTGGCTCACCCTTGTACATCCCCACGACGCCTGTCCCCTCCGGTGGGCGGGTCTCGTCGGTGATCTCGGGGTTTTTCCTGACCTTGGCTTTGTCCTCGATCATCCGGCGGGCAACGTCCGCATTGTGCCGGACACCCTCAACCGCGCCTTTCGGCGAGGTGACGCGATGATGGATGACGGTGGCCCAATCGGACTGGCCTCCCAGAATGTCCGAGGTGATGGACAGTGCTGCCGCCACCCCGTTGCTCATCCCCCATTTGTTATAGCCCGTGCCGAAGAAAATCCGTCCCTGTCCGCGGGGAAGTTTGCCAAAGAAGGGCATGAGATTGGTGGCCCGGTAGTCCTGGGCAGACCAGGTGTGGGTGACTTCAGCGCCAGGGTAATGCTTTGTTGCCCATCCGAGCAGGTCATCCAGGTGCGACTGCGGCGACGCGGCCCGGCCGCCCGCATGCCCGTAGCCGCCCACCAGGAGCAATTCGCCCTTGGGAGTGGGTTGAGTGCGTTGGGACCGGGTGGGTGAATCGATGGACAGATACATGCCCTGAGGTATGTCTCCCGGTACCTTCAGCGCCGCTGCATAGGACCGGTTGGGCTCAAGCTTGGCAAAGTACAGGCCACGATCCAGGATCGGAGTCCCTGTAGCCAGCACCACGGTGTCCGCTGTGAAGGTACCCTTCTGCGTGGAGACTTCCAAGGGCTGCTCCGAACTTACGTTCCGGACCTGCAGATCCTCGACGATCATGCCGCCATGCCTGCGAAGGTCCCTTGCAAGGGTTTCCAGCACGTCCATGGGGTTGATCTGGATCTGGTTTTCGAGCTCCAGCGCTTCCACTACGGGGAACGGCAGGCCGGCATCACGGCTGAAGTGGACGTTCAAACCTGCGTCCCGTGAAACTGCTGCCTCTTTGCGAAGCCGCTGGCCGCCGTCGTCCGTGGTTGCGAACGTCACCGCAGTGCGGCGCTGGAACGGAGTGCCCTGCTGCTCCATGTACTGCGTCAGCCAGGCTTGGCCGGACTTGTTGGCCTCCACGTAGGCCTGCACCACTTTCAGGGGGTACTGGCCACGCAAAGCGGACAGTACACCGCCTTGCAAGAGGCTCAGTTTCCCTGTGGTGTTGCCGGTGGTCACGGCACCCAGCGTTCTGGCCTCGAAAACCACCACACGCTGGCCTGACCGTGACAACAGCAAGGCCGTCACCATTCCAGTGAGCCCGGCGCCTACCACTATGGTGTCGAAGTGTTTTTCCTCAGGGATGTGGTCGGAGGTGAAGCGCATCTCCCGGTCCAACCAGAGCGATTTCATCGATCAGCCTGCCTCTCACCTCAATGGCATGTGGTGAGGGAAACGCTAGGCGGGTCGCTGGTGCTTATCAAGAGGTGGCGGTGCCTGCCGCCAATGCCGCAGCGTGCCGAAGCTCGGGGTCCGGATCTGCAGCCCAACGCTCCAGGACGCGTTCGGCGCGTTCCTTCGCGAGTCCCTCCAGCCGTGCCACCAACGGCCTCACAACGTCTGAGGCCAGGGGATCCACCAACTCCCGGGTCCCGGCTTGCCTGATGAAACCTTCAATACGGGTCAGGTCAGTGTTGACCAGGATGCCTGCTTTGGTCTGCAGCAGAACCACTGCGGCGAGACGCCGTTCGAAGACGGGCTCCGCGTAGAGCTCCGAACTCAAGGCGGTGACGTCGTCATGGTCCAGGTTCTTGTACCGCTTCAGCGTATCCCTCACCGTTCCCCGCACGGCACCCACGGACGCGCCATACACCTTCAGGGCCCCGCCCAGACGTTCACTGGCTTCAGCAGCTTTCTCCCAGGTGGATTCCATCTGCAGGGTGTGGTCCACGAATTCACCGGCTTCACTCACCTGCCTATTTTGTCAGGGCCTCCCCCTAGCGTGACAACAACAGCAACCGACAGGAGCACCATGCCGTCCCAAGAGCTCGCCACCGAAGCATCATTTCCGGGTGTCCCGGCCGCTTCGTCCATGCCCGACTGGTACCCCACCTTGCTCAACACTGTGGCGAAGGAAGTCCGCGTGGGCAGGACCCGGGCCATGGCAGCGGCCAACAGCGAGTTGTTGAATTCCTACTGGAGCATCGGCCGGCAGCTCGCCGAACGTGAATCCGAGCAGGGCTGGGGCGCCAAAGTGGTCACTCGTTTGTCTGCCGACATCAGGACCCGCTTCCCGGAAGCGAAAGGCTTCTCCCCCAGAAACCTCCGGTACATGAAGAGCTTCGCCCAGGCTTGGCCCGACTTCCCAATGTTGCAAGAGCCGCTTGCAACATTGCCCTGGTACCACCAGATCGCACTGCTGGAAAAACTCGACGACGCCGCCACGCGGCTCTGGTACGCAGCGGCAGCTGCCCAGCACGGCTGGTCCCGCAACGTGTTGACGCATCAGATTTCAACCCGCTTGCACGAGCGGTCGGGGCAGGCCATCACCAACTTTGCCTCCACAATGGTCCCCGCAGATTCGGACCTGGCGCAGCAGGCGACCAAGGATCCCTACGTCTTCGACTTTCTGTCCATGAGTGATCGGCACACCGAACGGGACCTGGAGCTGCAGTTGGTGAAACATGTGGAGAAATTCCTGTTGGAGCTGGGCCAAGGGTTCGCTTTTGTAGGTGAGCAGGTGCGCTTGGAGATCGCCGGCGACGAGTTCTTCGCGGACCTCCTCTTCTACCACCTGAAGCTGCGCTGCTACATGGTGATCGAACTCAAGGCCGTGAAGTTCGAACCCGGGTTCCTCGGGCAGCTGGGGATGTACATGGCAGCAGTGGACGACCTCATGGCACACCCGGACGACAAGCCAACTATCGGATTACTGCTGTGCAAGGAGAAAAACAGCGTGGTGGCCGAGTACGCATTGCGTGGATTCAACGCTCCTGTGGGCATTGCGGAGTGGCGCACGTCCCTTGCGGATTCCTTGCCTGACGAGTTGGTGGCCAGCCTGCCGAGCATCGAGACCTTGGAAGCCGAGCTGGCGAGTGAGGCTGCCCGGTTGCAGGGGTAGGTTCACGCGTGCTGCGGCCTAGACGTTGTCCTTGAACCACGCCAAGGTATCGTTCCATGCTGCTGTAGCTTGGGCCTCCACGTAGCGCTCACCGGTGTCGTTGTGGAACGCATGGTCTACTCCGGGGTAGACCTTGAGCTGATGCTTGACCGTCGTGGCGTCCAAGGCTTCCTGGAGTTGGGGCATAGCGCCGGTGATGCGTGCGTCGTTCTCGGCATAGACGCCAAAGACTGCCGGCTTGATGGCGGAGACTTTGGCCAGGTCAGGGGCTGGACCGTAGAACGCTGAGGTGGCTTTTAGACCTTGGATCTCGGTGCTCGCCTGCCACGTGATGCCGCCGCCGAAGCAGAAGCCAATCATGGCGATGCGGCCCTCTTCGACGAAGTCCTGGCCGTTGAGGTAATCGAAGGCAGCTTTGAAGTCGCCCACGTGGCGTGCGGCGCCCGCCTGCGTCAGGGCTCCCGGAACGGCGTCGGGATCCATGGTCGCCGTTCCGCCTTCCCTGCTGAGGAGGTCCAGGGCCAGCGCCACGTAGCCTTCCTTGGCGAAGCGACGGGCAACGTCCTGGATATGCGGGGTCAGGCCGCGGTTTTCGTGGCAGATCAATACGGCGGGACCAGGTTGGCCGCCCTCGGGCCTTGCGAGGTAACCGCTGATTTCGGTCCCGTTGGAGTCGAACTTCACGGTGGCCGATGTCAGACCTGCCGCGCCCTCCGGAACGGACAGTGGGCTCTTGGCATTGGGGACGGCGGTGGTGGCTGGCCCTTGAGATCCTGCCATGGTTGTTGGCGATGGCGTGGGCATCGGATCCGTGGTTCGCGGTACCTCCTCAGGCGCACAGCCCACCAAGGTCATGGCCGCCGCAGCCGCCGTCATGCTGCCCATGATGAACGCCACCCGCCGGGTGAAGGTCACATGCGACATATCCCCCGACCGGTAGTCATCGTAGAACTCTTCGATCAAGTACTTTTCGAATTTCTCCAACTGCACCATGGCGAACCTTCCGACGATGATGATGATCTTCCCCTGATGTGAAGACGCGGACAAGGCTGGGATGGTTCAGAGCCGCCTGACCGAAACCGCCCAATAATGTCGGTACCCCCTGCGAGAGTAGGGACATGAAACAGATCCGGGACGGGCAAGTGAGGGCGGCGGTCTCTGCTGTGCCTCTTCCAGCTCTGTCTCGAGGGGTGGCTCAGGCCGGCAGTTCAGTTCAGCCCAGCACTGTCAGCGGTGACCTGATCGGTCAGTTGCGGGTGTTGGAGGAGATGAAGTCAGCCATCTCCGGTTTGCAGGCGCAGATTGCTGTGGCGTTTGATCTGGCGCAGCGGGCCGAGCAAGCCGAGGCCGGAGTCCCTGCGGCGGAGCGTGGCAAGGGTGTCGGTTCGCAGGTGGCGTTGGCGCGGCGGGAATCACCGAACCGGGGATCCAGGTTGTTGGGCCTTGCCAAGGCCCTGGTGATGGAGATGCCACACACGCTGGCGGCGTTGAACAAAGGCCTGTTGAACGAGTGGCGGGCCACACTGCTCGTAAAGGAAACAGCGTGTTTGTCGGTGGAGGACCGGGCTGCCGTGGATGAGGAACTCGCTCCCGATGCCGGGACTTTCGAGGGTTTCGGTGACCGGGCCCTGGTCGCTGCCGTGAAAGCGGCCGCGTACCGTCGTGATCCGAGGTCTGTGGCGCAGCGGGCCAGCCATGCCGCGAGCGAACGGACCGTGAGTCTGTGCCCGGCACCGGACACCATGACGTATCTGACCGCGCTGCTCCCGGTCGCCCAAGGGGTGGCGGTGTATGCGGCGTTGACCCGGTCCGCTGATGCTGCCCGTTCCAGTGGTGATCCCCGGGGCCGTGGCCAGGTCATGGCCGACACCCTGGTCGAACGTGTCACCGGCACCCGGGCCGGGTTTACGGGCATCAACCTGGACCTCGTCATGACCGACCGCACCCTCTTTCAGGGAGACAGCGAACCGGCCAGGCTGCAGGGCTACGGCATCGTCCCCGCGGAATGGGCCAGAACCCTGATCGGCGCAGAAGAGACACACGGCCGGGCCGGGACGAAATCCGCGACAGGGCAGGGTCAGGACTTCGCGGTCTGGGTCCGGCGGCTCTACACCGCGCCCGGCAGCGGGGAACTGCTGGCCATGGACTCCAGAGCCCGGCTCTTCCTACACCGACACCGGCGATTCATCCAAACCCGGGACCACACCTGCCGCACCCCGTACTGCGACGCGCCCATCCGGCACATCGACCACATCGTGCCCTGGCACTCCGGCGGAACCACCACCCTGGACAACGCCGCAGGGCTCTGCGAAGCGTGCAACCACACCAAGGAAAACCCCGGCTGGACCGCCACACCCCTGCCCGCAGACACCCACACCCTGCACATCAGCACACCCACCGGACACACCTACCACTCCAAAGCCCCACCACTCCCCGGACACCGACCCTCCAGAACATGATCCAGACACAAGAAAGGCGGACAGCGATTGCTCGCTGCCCGCCCTCAATAAAAACAACTGCTGCTTAGAACTCCCAGTCCTCATCCTCCGTGTTGACAGCCTTGCCAATCACGTAGGAGGAGCCCGAGCCGGAGAAGAAGTCGTGGTTCTCATCGGCGTTCGGGGACAGGGCCGACAGGATGGCCGGGTTCACGTCGGTAACGGACGCCGGGAACATCGCCTCGTAGCCGAGGTTCATGAGCGCCTTGTTGGCGTTGTAGTGCAGGAACTTCTTGACGTCTTCGGCCAGGCCGACTCCGTCATAGAGGTCGTGGGTGTACTGGACTTCGTTTTCGTACAGCTCGAAGAGCAGCTCGAACGTGTAGTCCTTGATTTCCTGCTTGCGGGCCTCGGAAACCTTCTCCAGGCCCTTCTGGAACTTGTAGCCGATGTAGTAGCCATGCACAGCCTCGTCACGGATGATGAGGCGGATGAGGTCGGCCGTGTTCGTGAGCTTGGCGCGCGAGGACCAGTACATGGGCAGGTAGAAGCCCGAGTAGAACAGGAAGCTCTCCAGCAGCGTGGAGGCAACCTTGCGCTTCAGGGGATCGTCGCCCTGGTAGTAGTCCATGACGATCTGCGCCTTCTTCTGCAGGTTCTCGTTTTCGAGTGACCAGCGGAAAGCGTCGTCAATCTCCTTGGTGGAGCACAGGGTGGAGAAGATGGACGAGTAGGACTTGGCGTGCACCGACTCCATGAAGGCGATGTTCGTGTAAACGGCTTCTTCGTGCGGGGTGATTGCATCCGGGATCAGCGAAACGGCGCCAACCGTGCCCTGGATGGTGTCCAGAAGCGTGAGGCCAGTAAAAACGCGCATGGTGAGCTGCTGCTCATCCGGCGTCAGGGTGTGCCACGACTGGACGTCGTTGGACAGCGGCACCTTTTCCGGGAGCCAGAAGTTGTTGACCAGCCGGTTCCAGACTTCCACGTCCTTGTCGTCCTGGATTTTGTTCCAGTTGATGGCCTCGACGTGTGTCAGCAGCTTGACCTTTTCGGTCATTTCATCCCCTTAAAGCGATGGTTTTCTTGAGATAAGCCTACGACGGCGGGTGGAAACCCGCCGTCGTACTCTTTAGTTTTGAGTGCAGCCGGGGCCGCAACTAATCAACCGATAAAGGCTGATTACAGCATGCAGCTGACGCAACCTTCCACCTCAGTGCCCTCCAGCGCGAGCTGGCGGAGACGGATGTAGTAGAGGGTCTTGATGCCCTTGCGCCATGCGTAGATCTGGGCCTTGTTGATGTCACGCGTGGTGGCGGTGTCCTTGAAGAACAGCGTCAGGGACAGGCCTTGATCCACGTGCTGCGTGGCAGCGGCGTAGGTGTCGATGATCTTCTCGTAGCCGATTTCGTAGGCGTCCTGGTAGTACTCCAGGTTGTCGTTGGTCAGGTACGGAGCCGGGTAGTAGACGCGGCCGATCTTGCCTTCCTTGCGGATTTCGATCTTGGCGGCCACCGGGTGGATCGACGACGTGGAGTTGTTGATGTAGCTGATGGAACCGGTAGGCGGTACGGCCTGGAGATTCTGGTTGTAGATACCGTGCTCCATGACCGAGGCCTTCAGCTCGCGCCAGTCATCCTGCGTGGGGATGTGGTGGCCGGCGAAGAGCTCGGAGACGCGTTCCGTTGCCGGGACCCATTCCTGCTCGGTGTACTTGTCGAAGAATTCACCCGAAGCATAGGTGGACTTCTCGAAGCCGCCGAACTTCTGGCCGGTCTCGATGGCCAGACGGTTGGAAGCGCGCAGAGCGTGGAACAGCACCGTGTAGAAGTAGATGTTGGTGAAGTCCAGGCCCTCTTCGGAACCGTAGTGGACGTGCTCGCGGGCAAGGTAACCGTGAAGGTTCATCTGGCCAAGGCCGATCGCGTGGCTCTGGGCGTTGCCCTGTGCGATGGACGGCACCGAGTTGATGTACGACATGTCGGACACAGCGCTGAGGGCGCGGATGGACGTCTCAATGGAACGACCAAAGTCCGGCGAATCCATGGTCTTGGCGATGTTCATGGAACCGAGGTTGCAGGAAATGTCCTTGCCCACGGTCTCGTAGCTGAGGTCTTCGGCGTAGATGGACGGCGAGGAAACCTGGAGGATCTCCGAGCAGAGGTTGCTCATGGTGATCTTGCCGTCGATCGGGTTGGCCCGATTCACAGTGTCCTCGAACATGATGTACGGGTAGCCGGACTCGAACTGGATCTCCGCGAGGGTCTGGAAGAACTCCCGGGCAGAGATCTTGGTCTTCTTGATCCGGGAATCGTCAACCATCTCGTAGTACTTCTCGGTCACCGAAATATCGGAGAACGGGACACCGTAGACCTTCTCGACGTCGTACGGGGAGAAGAGGTACATGTCCTCGTTCTTCTTGGCGAGTTCGAACGTGATGTCCGGAACCACAACACCCAGGGAGAGCGTCTTGATACGGATCTTCTCGTCGGCGTTCTCACGCTTGGTGTCCAGGAAGCGGTGGATGTCCGGGTGGTGGGCGTGCAGGTACACGGCACCTGCACCCTGGCGGGCACCGAGCTGGTTGGCGTAGGAGAAGCTGTCTTCGAGGAGCTTCATCACGGGGATGACGCCGGAGGACTGGTTTTCGATCTGCTTGATCGGAGCACCGTGTTCACGGATGTTGGTGAGAGAGAGCGCTACACCGCCGCCACGCTTGGAGAGCTGGAGCGCGGAGTTGATGGCGCGGGCGATCGACTCCATGTTGTCTTCGATGCGGAGCAGGAAGCAGGAGACGAGCTCGCCGCGCTGTGCCTTGCCGGCATTGAGGAACGTAGGCGTAGCCGGCTGAAAGCGGCCGTCAATGATCTCATCGACGAGGCGGTTGGCCAGGTCTTCGTCGCCGCGTGCCAAGTGAAGGGCAACCATGCAGACGCGGTCTTCGTAGCGCTCCAGGAAACGCTTGCCGTCGAAAGTCTTCAGCGTGTAGGACGTGTAGAACTTGAAGGCACCAAGGAAGGTTTCGAAGCGGAACTTCTTCTTGTACGCGCGGTTGAAGAGGTCGCGGATGAAGTTCATCGTGTACTGGTCGAGAGTTTCGCGCTCGTAGTACTGGTTCTTCACCAGGTAATCGAGCTTCTCTTCCAGATCGTGGAAGAACACCGTGTTGTTGTTCACGTGCTGCAGGAAGTACTGGTGCGCAGCCTCACGGTCGGCTTCGAACTGGATCTCGCCGTTGGGGCCATACAAGTTCAGCATGGCGTTGAGCTCGTGATAACCCAAACCCTTGAAAGCCTCAGGCAGCGGCTTCTTGACCGTGTCCACAGCGCCCCCGGTTACTTCTGTTTCTGCGACAGTTGTGTCCAAAACTTTTCCAGCCCTTCGTTGACCCGCTGAACGTCTTCCGGCGTTCCCATGAGTTCAAATTTGTAAAGATGCGGCACTTTGCACTTGACGGAGATGATGTCTCCCGCCGCGCAGTAGTTGTCCGCGAAATTGGTGTTCCCTGCTCCGATAACACCGCGGATCAGTTCCCTGTTCCTGGAATCGTTGAGAAATCTGATGACTTGCTTCGGCACGGAACCTTCGCCGTTTGTTCCGCCGTAAGTGGGCAGTACAAGCACGAAGGGTTCAAGGGCTCGAAGCGGGGCATCCTGGGCGTATAGCGGGATGCGCGCCGCATCCGTACCCAATTTTTCGACGAATCGTTTGGTGTTCTCGGAGGTCGAGGAAAAGTAGATGAGGTGACTCCTCGTGGTCACAGCTTCCGCAGCATCGCGTACGGGTGCCGCTGCCAGCGGTGCCATGGGAGTCACCTCGACTACATAGGAATTCTTAGTGTGCTGTGGTGGCGAAGTTTGAATGAAACTTAGGCCACGGAGGAAACGGCCTGGGCCAGTTCCTCGATCTTGTCCGGGCGGAAACCAGACCAGTGGTCCTGCTCGGTTACGACGACCGGAGCCTGCATGTAGCCCAGTGCCTTGAGGCGCTCGAGGGCCTCGGCATCCTGGGAGATGTCGACACTCTGGTAGGCAATGCCCTTCTTGTCGAGTGCCCGGTAGGTTGCGTTGCACTGAACACAGGCCGGCTTGGTGTAAACCGTTACGGTCATGATCCCTGTCCCCTTAGTTGAAGTCTGTCGCTCTTCGTATCTGGCGGGCTCAACCGGAACTAGCTACTGAATCCGATACCGGCCCGCGGGCTGCCGTGACAGCCAACACGCTCTGATTTTGTCTTGTGCTGGTTTCCCGCTCAATCCGTAAATCGATACTACATGTAGTGCAAGCGTCGAACTGGAACCCCAAGATGATGTATTACAAGTATGTCATTCAATCCACCGCTCGTCCACAGGCGAGGGCCCTCAAAATGTCCGTGATTCCGCCAAATTGAGAGATGTCATCCACACCCTGTGGACTACTTAGCCACATTTAATCTCCAGCGTGTCGCCCGGATACGGCGTGTCGTGACACTTTGAAAATGTGGCGTGGCGAACAGCTAAAATCTGCTGATGGTCAATCTCCTCCACCTCCGGACGCTGATGGAAGTAACCCGCTTGGGTTCCTTCGCTGCTGCCGCCGCCCAGCTTGGCTACACAGCCTCGGCAGTCTCCCAACAGATGGCCGCGCTGGAACGCGATACCGGCGTCGAGCTTTTCCAACGTTCGGCGCGGAGCGTTGTCCCCACGGAAGCTGCCGTGACCATGACCCGGCACGCATCGAAGGTACTGACAGACGTCGAAGCCCTCATGGCTGCCGCTTCACGAACCAACGACTCCCCCGCGCAGGAACTGAGGCTTGGCATCTTTCCCAGCCTTGCCACCTACGTGTTGCCGGAAATCCTCCGGAACGATCGGTGGAACGGGCTGGGCATTGAGCTCCGCGTCTCCGTGGCGGAGCCCGCCCAAACCATCCAGGGACTGCGCAGCGGCGGCGAACTGGACGTGGCGCTGGTCTACCAGGTGGGGCAGTCCGGACTGGCCTGGCCACACTCCCTGGAACGGCAGTGGATCGGCGACGACGACTTCAGGGTGGTGCTGCCTGCATCCTGGAAAATCCGGGAGGACGCCGAGATAGAAGCCGCTCACCTGTCCGACATGCCGTGGATCGTCCACCACCCCGGCACCAGCGACGCCCTGGTGATCGAGCGCCTGTTCGCCAGCTGCAACCTCCATCCACGGGTGGTGGCGTACAGCGACGACTTCCACGCCAGCTTGGAGATGACCGCCGCCGGCCTGGGTGCCTCGCTGGTACCCGAACTGGCGCTCCGGAACCGGCCATCCGGCGTCGTGGTCCTTGACGTCCCGGACATTCGGCTGGCGCGCAACGTCTTCGCACTGCTCATCAACGAAAAGCGGACGGCGCAAGTGCAGTTGTTCACACAACTGCTGGCCGACACCCTCCGGGAGACGCCGGGTAAGAGCGGACTTCACCCCTTGAAAACCGCGCCTGTCAAGGCCCCGCAACGGCGCCGGTGAAATATCCCCAAGTGCTGGAACCCGCCGGTTGATGGGGTTAGATTGATCACATGGGCAAGGTAGCGAGCAAACATTTTGGGGAGATCGAGCTCAACCACGGGCGTGAACATTGCTTCGTCGCAAGACACGAACTCGCCGGCAACCAGTTGGAGCTGGACCTCAATGTCACCGCGCACGACCACTTCGATGAGGCCGCCATGCGCAAGGTGGACTACAGGTTGCGCTTCCTGCCCGAACTCGTGGACCAGGTCAGGGAAATGATTGCCGAAGAGCTTGACCAGGACGGCACCAATCCCCAGCAATTCCTGCATTTCCATAGCTCACAGCTCAAGGACGAGCAGCTGGAATCGGTCTTCGGCGTCCGGGACAAGGGCCAACTAACCAATGATGTGTTCCTGAAGGCCCTCAAGCTCGGCCACGTGGCCATCTACCCCGGACAGCCTGAGCGGTATTTTGTGCTGGACTTCACCCTCGGATCTCATTTCACGGACGAACTCCTGGTGGTCGCGGCCGACGAAGACGGCGTGGTGGATGACGAAATCCTCTGGGAGTAGCCAGCAACGCTTAACAGCGAACGACGGCGGCCGGTCACCTTGGCGGTTTCTAGGAGTCGTTGCAACACCTGTTGGTTAGGTGGTTAGTAGTAAATCACGTAGGCGCTCGGCTGGGGTT